>NZ_JACSNZ010000016.1 GCF_016902575.1 Pseudoflavonifractor capillosus
ACACTGGCGGGCTGAGAAGTGTTTTTTCCGATGCGCATGTCCCCGGAAAAAACAGGATTTCAATTTATTTTCCCGCCTGGGGGCGGGAAAACTCTGCCGAGGGCTTTTCCCCATATAAGATGGTCAGGACTTCCTGCATGATGTTTATGTTTTTCGACAGTCTGACGGGGCCGGAGAACGTGTCAGCGTTCTCCGGCCCCGTTTGCTATGTGCATATTTTGCATCAGGCCCCGTTCATGGGTATCTCAATATCCAAAGTTGCTGTAATCGATCATGGCCATGTCAATGGCATCAAAGTCCTCCTGTACCGGAGTCCACATATCTCCGTCGTCCTGGATCTGTACCACAAAGGACTCCTCTTCCCCGTGTCCCACATTGGGCAGCTCTGCTTCCACCATGTCCATGACTCTCTGGGCGTAAACGTTGTCCAGCTCCTGGTAGTCTGCTTCGCTCATGGCCTCCAGCTGCTCCTGGGTGGTGATCCCCTGCTCACTGAGCACCTGGGTAAACACCTCCTGGAAGTCCTCCGGGGTGAATTTGGTCATGATATCAATGGGGCGCACCGTGACCTCCACGGCGTAGTTGCCGCTCTCCAGCTTGTTGGAGGACACCACGGTGTAGTCGCTGTGGCTGTAAATCTCCTGGTACAGCTGGGTCAGGCGGGCTTCGGTCTCCTCATTGGGGTAGTCAAAAAGCCCCACACCCTGCTCAAAGAACTCCACCTCCACCTGCAAGCCCTGCTCATACCGCTCCTGAGCCTCCTCCTGGGTCAGCTCCATCTCTTCCATGTAATCGTCATTGAACTGCCCCAAATAGGTGAGATCCAGGTACCCTTGCACATAGTTCTCCATGCGATCCTCTTGGCCTCCCAGATTCAAACTGAGACTGCCGCAGCCGCATAGGGCACCGGCCAACAGACCCGCAGCCAGTCCTGTGGCCAACACACTCCGCTTTTTCATGGTCTTTCCCCCTTTGTCCTTGGGTTTTCGTGTGCGCTCTGTTTCAGACGCACCCCTGTGGGGTGAGTATACCACACTTGGTATAACTTGTATATGCTTCTCCAAATGTTTTTATTGAAATTATGAAAAATGACAGGCCCTGGGGCCTGGCATGTCTTGAAAATCCGTGCCGCATAGCGGCACACCATCATTCTTCATCTCTCATTATTCATTGCAAAAAAGAAGTGCCTCAGAAGCAAAACTTCTGAGGCACTTCTTTTTTGCATTACACCAGCTGGATGATAGCCATCTCGGCGGCGTCGCCGCGACGGGGGCCCATCTTCAGCACTCGGGTATAGCCGCCATTGCGGTCAGCATACTTGGGGCCGATCTCGTCGAAGAGCTTCTTAGCCACATCTTCCTTGGTGATGTAGCTGAGAGCCTGACGGTAAGAAGCCAGGTTGTTCTTCTTAGCCAGGGTGATCATCTTCTCGGCAATGGGGGCGACCTCCTTGGCGCGGGCGTAGGTGGTCTTAATCTGACCATTCTCCAACAGGTAGGTGGTCATGGCGCGCAGCATGGCGCGGCGCTGGTCGCTGGTCTTACCCAGTTTACGGTTCTGTGCCATTTTTAACACTCCTCCGACCTCGCGTTGCGAGATCTTACATAAATTCGTTCTGACACCCCAAAGGGGACACCGTTGGGTGTGGGTGAGGCGGAACGTTACATACCCTCGCCCTGCCGTTGAGCCGGGGCGGTACGGGGAGAACTCCCCGTACCACGCACCGTGCTAATTAAACCTCTTCGCTGGCCAGGGACAGACCCATCATAGCCAGCTTGTTGATGACCTCTTCCAGGGACTTGCGGCCCAGGTTGCGCACCTTCATCATCTCGTCCTCGGTCTTGGAGATCAAGTCCTCCACGGTGTTGATGTTGGCACGCTTGAGGCAGTTGAAGGAACGGACGGACAGATCCAGCTCCTCGATGGTCAGCTCCAGCACCTTATCACGCTGGGTCTCAGCCTTCTCCACCACGGTGGACTTGGAGCCCATGGTCTCAGAGAGATCGGTGAAGAGGGTGAAGTGGTCCAGCAGGATGCGGGCGCCCAGGGAAACAGCGTCCCGGGCGGAGATGGTGCCGTTGGTCCAAACCTCCAGGGTCAGCTTGTCATAGTCGGTGGCATCACCCACACGGGTGTTCTCCACGGTGTAGTTGACCTTGCGCACAGGGGTGTACACAGAGTCCACGGGAATGACACCGATGACAGTCTGAGCGTTCTTGTTCCGGTCGGCGGTGACGTAGCCACGGCCCTGAGACAAGGTCAGCTCCATGTTCAGGGTGGCGTCGGGGCCCAGGGTGGCGATGTGGTGCTCGGGGTTGAGAATCTCCACATCGCTGTCGGCCTTGATGTCACCGGCGGTTACGACCCCCTCACCGGAGGCCTCGATATAGACGGTCTTGATCCCTTCGCTATACAGCTTGGCGATGATGCCCTTGATGTTCAGAACGATCTGGGTCACGTCCTCCTTCACCCCGGGGATGGTGGAGAACTCGTGCTGGACGCCGGCGATTTTCACCGTGGTCACTGCGGTGCCGGGCAGAGAGGACAGAAGAATGCGGCGCAGGGAGTTGCCAATGGTGGTGCCGTAGCCCCGCTCCAGAGGCTCTACGACATACTTGCCGTAAGTCTCCTCACCCACGTTCTCGATGCACTCAATGCGCGGCTTCTGAATTTCTACCATATCGTGAATACCCTCCTTTTACTGTGGCGTAGCTTCCAAAAACGGTTGCGAACTGCTTGAGGGTGACGATTACTTGGAGTACAACTCCACGATCAGGTTGACGGCGACGTCGAAGTCGATGTCCTCACGGGTGGGCATGGCCACGACCTTGCCCTGGAGAGGAGCGTTCTTGGTCTTCTCCAGCCAGGCGGGAGCGGCCACGAACTTGTCCTCCTCCACCAGCTTCTTGAACTTGGCGGAGGAACGGCTCTTCTCACAAACGGCGATCTCCTCGCCCACCTTCACCAGGTAGGAGGGGATGTTCACCCGCTTGCCGCCCACGGTAAAGTGACCGTGGTTGACCAGCTGACGAGCCTCACGGCGGGTGCTGGCCAGGCCCAGACGGTACACCACGTTGTCCAGACGGCGCTCCAGCAGGGTCATCAGCTCATCGCCGGTGTTACCCTTCATGCGAGCGGCCTTCTCATAGTAGGAGCGGAACTGCTTCTCCAGCACGCCGTAGATGAACTTCACCTTCTGCTTCTCGGTCAGCTGCAGAGCGTACTCGCTCTTCTTGCTTCTCCGCTGGGGGCCGGGATTCCGGTTGGACTCCTTGTTCACGCCCATGACAGCGGGAGAAATGCCCAGGGTTCTGCAACGCTTCAGATAGGGCTGCATATTCTTAGCCATATTGCTTTTCCTCCTTCCAGATTACACGCGGCGGCGCTTGGGGGGACGGCAGCCGTTGTGGGGGACGGGAGTCACGTCCTTGATCAGGGTGACCTCCAGGCCCACGGCCTGCAGAGCCCGGATGGCGGCCTCACGGCCCTGGCCGGGACCCTTCACGTACACCTCGACGCTCTTGAGGCCGCACTGCTCGATGGCAGCGTTGGCGGCAGTCTCAGCAGCGGTCTGGGCGGCGAAGGGGGTGGACTTACGAGAGCCACGGAAGCCCATCTCGCCGGAGGAAGCCCAGGACAGGGCGTTGCCCTGCATATCGGTCACGGTAACCATGGTGTTGTTGAAGGAGGAGCGGATGTGCACCTGACCCTTCTCCACGTTCTTGCGCTCACGACGGCGCTTGATCACTTTCTTAGCAGTAGCCATGTGTCTAATCCCTCCTTACTTCTTCTTGTTAGCCACGGTGCGCTTGGGACCCTTGCGGGTACGAGCGTTGGTCTTGGAGCGCTGGCCACGGACGGGCAAGCCCTTGCGGTGACGGACACCACGGTAGCAGCCGATCTCGGTCAGACGCTTGATGTCCATTGCCACGTTACGGCGCAGATCGCCCTCAACCACATACTCGTGGCCGATGATCTCACGCAGCTTGGCCTCATCAGCGTCGGTGAGGTCCTTCACGCGGGTGTCGGGGTTGATGCCGGCCTTCTCCAGAATCTTAGAAGCGCTGGTGCGGCCAATGCCATAGATATAGGTGAGTCCGATCTCGACTCGCTTCTCCTTAGGCAGATCAATACCTGCAATACGTGCCATATTCTTCTTGCCCCTCCTTTAACCTTGTCTCTGCTTGTGCTTGGGGTTTTCACAAATGACCATAACTTTGCCCTTGCGCTTAATGATCTTGCACTTCTCGCACATGGGCTTGACAGACGGTCTTACTTTCATATCGGTTAACCTCCTGTGAATGCCTGATGGCCCCGAGTCGGGCGGAGGCAAGGCCCCGGCCCTTCTCGGTCGTGTTTGTCTTACTTGCTTCGCCAGGTGATGCGACCCCTGGTCAGGTCGTAGGGCGACATCTGTACGGTGACCTTGTCGCCGGGCAGGATGCGGATGAAGTTCATCCGCAGCTTGCCGGAAATGTGGGCCAGGATGATGTGTCCATTCCCGATGTCCACATTAAAAGTTGTATTGGGCAGGGCCTCGGTGACGACGCCCTCCAGCTCGATCATATCGTCCTTCGCCAAAGCTTCATACCTCCATTTCGTCCCGGATGGCCGCCAGCGCTGCACGCAGCTCTCGGTTGCCCACAGCCTCGCCGGCCCGGACTTTTTCGATGGTTGGATGGTGGTGAAACTCCCCCACCGGCTGAACGTGCTTGACGTTCTTGCGCTTGGGGCGCTCCACCCGCCGCCGCTTCCCGTCGGCAAGCAGCACAAAGCTGCCATCCACAGCCAGGACCAAGAACAGTTGATCCTTGTCATGGCCGCTGCGGGAGCGCACGATTTGGGCTGGTTTGAAACTCATATCACATCTCTCCGCACTGGGTGAGAATTTCAACCTCGCCGTCGGTGATGAGTACGGTATTCTCGTAATGGGCCGCCAGAGAGCCGTCCACCGTCACGGTGGTCCAGCCGTCTTTGAGCACCTTTACCTGCCAGTCACCGGCACACACCATGGGCTCCACGGCAATGGTCATGCCGGGCTGGAGCCGGGGGCCGTGGCCAGCGGGGCCGTAGTTGGGCACCTCGGGGGCCTCGTGGAGTTTCGCGCCCACACCGTGGCCAACGAAGTCCCGAACCACGGAATACCCGTAGCTCTCCACATACTTTTGAACCGCATGGGAGATATCAGACACTCGCTGACCCGCTTTGGCGTGCTTCATGCCTTCCCAGAAGCTCTGCTGGGTGACCTCAATGAGGCGACGGGCCTCGTCGGAGATCTCCCCGCAGGGATAGGTGGCGGCACAGTCGCCATGGAAACCATCGATGCAGGCACCCACGTCTACGCTGACGATGTCACCCTCACGCAGCACCACCTTCTTGGAAGGGATGCCGTGGATGACCACGTCGTTGACCGAGATGCAGGCAGATCCGGAAAATCCGCCGTACCCCAGGAAGGAAGGTTTCGCTCCCTGGCTCTCGATGAACTTGCGCACCGCGGTATCAATGTCTAACGTGGACACGCCAGGGGCCACCATCCGCCCGGCCAGTTCCCTGGCCTGGGCAGCGATGCGGCCTGCCTTGCGCATTGCGTCCAGCTCTCTGGACGACTTGAGCGTAATGAGCTCCATGGTTAGATCCCCAGAGCTTTCTCGATGACCTCCGTGGTGGCCTCGATGCTGGACTGATTGTCCACAGAGCACAGCAGATTGCGCTCAGCATAGAAGGCCTTGAGAGGCTCGGTCTCAGCGTGGTAGACCTCCAGGCGGTGCTGGACGGTCTCGGGCTTGTCGTCGTCCCGCAGCTCCAGCACGCCGCCGCACTTGTCGCACACGCCCTCCACCTGGGAAGGAGCGTTGACGATGTGGTAGGTGGCGCCGCAGGAGGCGCAGAAGCGGCGGCCGCTCATACGCTGCTTGATCTCCTCGTCAGAGATCTCGATGGACAGGACGTGGTCGAACACCACGCCGGCCTGCTCCAGAGCCTCGGCCTGGGCGATGGTGCGGGGCACGCCGTCCAGGATATAACCCTTGGAGCAATCGTCTTGGGCCAAACGCTCGGCTACGATGTCGATGATGACCTGGTCGGGGACCAGCTTACCAGCGTCCATGTAGCTCTTGGCCTGCAATCCCACGGGGGTGCCGTTCTTCACGGCAGCCCGGAGGATGTTACCAGTGGAAATGGTGGGAATACCCAGCTTCTCGCTCAAGATAGCGGCCTGAGTTCCCTTACCGGCGCCGGGGGCGCCCAGCATAATCAGCTTCATCTTCTTCACCTTCTCCAATTACTCAAGGAAGCCCTTGTAGTGGCGCATCATCAGCTGGGCCTCCAGGGCCTTCACGGTCTCCAGGGCGACGCCCACCACAATGATGATGGAGGTACCGCCGATGGCCAGACCACGACCGGCCGTGCTGCCGAAGGCCAGCATGATGTTGCCGGTGATGGCGGGCAGCAGAGCCACCACAGCCAGATACACGGCGCCAAACATGGTCAGGCGGGCAATGACCTTAGCCAGGAAGTCGGCGGTGGGCTTGCCGGGACGGAAGCCGGGGATGAAGCCGCCGTTCTTCTTCAGGTTGTTGGAGATCTCCACGGGGTTGAACTGGATGGTGTTGTAGAAGTAGCTGAACAGCACGATCAGCAGGAAGTACACCACGCAGTAAATGAGGCCGTTGGAGTCAAACACCTTCAGGAAGGTGTTCCAGCCGGAGCCCTCGGTCTGAGCGGAGGGCACAAACATGCCGATGGTGGCGGGGATGGAGGCAATGGCCTGAGCGAAGATGATGGGCATCACGCCGGACATATTCACCTTGATGGGAATATGGCTGGACTGACCGCCGTACATCTTGCGGCCCACCACACGCTTGGCGTACTGCACGGGCACCCGACGCTCGGAGTTGGTGATGAACACGATGAACACCACCAGCAGCAGCATACCCACCAGGATCAGGGGGATGAAGGCGGGGTGCAGAGAGGAATAGGTGGAGCTGTCAGCTCCGGTCATCCACACCCGCACGCCCATCACCATGCTGTAAACCATCTGGGGTCCACGGGCAATGATGCCGCCGAACAGGATGATGGAGATACCGTTGCCCACGCCGAACTCGGTGATCTGCTCGCCCAGCCACATCAGGAAGGCGGAACCGGCGGTGAAGCTGACAACGATGACGAATGCGGGCCACAGGCCACCCTCCACCAGACCGTAGGAGTTGATGAGGGTGTAGTAGCCAAAGGCCTGAAGCAGGGCGATGGCCACAGTGGCATAGCGGGTGATGGCGGCGATCTTCTTCTTGCCCTCCTCGCCCTCTTCCTTGGCCATCTTCTCCAGAGCGGGGATGGCGATGGTCAACAGCTGAATGATAATGGAGCTGTTGATGTAGGGCTGGATGGACAGAGCGAAGACGGTGGCCTGTGCAAAGGCGTCGCCGCTCATGACGTTGAGCAGACTGAAGATACTGGAAGACTGAGAGGTGATGTAATCACTCAGAGTCTTGGTATCAATGAAGGGGACGGGAATGGCGGAGCCAACCCGGAAAATCAGCAGAGCAAAGATGGTAAACAGCAGCTTGTTGCGCAGCTCTTGCACCTTCCAGGCACTACGGATGGTCTGAATCATTTCAGATCACCTCCGCTGTACCGCCTGCCTTTTCGATCTTCTCTTTGGCGGAGGCGGAAAAAGCGGAAGCACGCACGGTGAGCTTCTTGGTAATCTCGCCGTTGCCCAGCACCTTAACGCCGTACTCGCACTTGGAGAGGATGCCCTGCTCCAGCAGGTCGCAGACGTTGACGGTGGCGCCATCCTCGAACTTGTTCAGAGCGGAGACATTGATGGTCTCCAGACGCTTGGCAAAGATGTTGTTAAAACCACGCTTGGGCAGACGGCGGGCCAGAGGCATCTGGCCGCCCTCGAAGCCGGGACGGACACCGCCGCCGGAACGAGCCCACTGACCCTTGTGGCCACGGCCGGCAGTCTTGCCGTTGCCGGAACCGGGGCCGCGGCCCTTGCGCTTACCCACCTGGGTGGAACCAGCGGCGGGAGAGAGAGTATGCAGATTCATATCGGGCACCTCCTTAGGCGTTCTCGGTGACCTGGAGCAGGTAACCGATGGCGGCAATCTTGCCGCGGGTAGCAGCGTTGTCGGGCTGCACGGTCACATCGCCGATGTGACGCAGGCCCAGAGCCTCGGCAGTGGCCTTGTGCTTGGCCAGACGGCCGTTCAGGCTCTTGACGAGCTTAATCTCAACAGTGTTAGCCATAGTCGTGAGCCTCCTTAACCGATGATTTCTTCCACGCTCTTGCCGCGGATACGAGCGACTTCAGCGGGGCTGCGCAGAGCCTTCAGACCAGCCATGGTGGCAGCCACCACGTTCTGGGGGTTGTTGGTGCGCAGGCACTTGGCACGGATGTCGGACACACCAGCGGCCTCCATCACAGCACGCACGGGGCCGCCGGCGATGATGCCGGTACCCTTGGAAGCGGGCTTGAGGAGCACACGGCCGGCGCCGAACTCACCGATGACCTCGTGGGGGATGGTGGTGCCGGACAGGGTCACGGTCACCATGTTCTTCTTGGCATCCTCGATGCCCTTGCGGATGGCCTCGGCCACCTCAGCGGCCTTGCCCAGGCCGTAGCCGACCTTGCCCTTCTCGTCGCCCACAACAACCAGGGCGGAGAACTTGGCAACACGACCGCCCTTGACGGTCTTGGAGACACGGTTCAGGTAGACGACCTTCTCCACGAACTCCTTGGGTTCTTTCTCAAAACGAGCCATATTTTCTTCCTCCTCCCTTAGAACTGCAGGCCGCCCTCACGGGCGCCCTCGGCCAGAGCCTTCACGCGGCCGTGGTACAGGTAACCACCACGGTCGAACACAACGGTCTCAATGCCCTTGGCACGGGCGCGCTCGGCAATGGCCTCGCCCACCTTCTTGGCAGCTTCACAGTTGCTGCCGGAGCCTTCAAAGCCCTTCTCCAGGGAAGAAGCGGAAACCAGGGTCACACCCTTGGTGTCGTCGATGATCTGAGCATAGATGTTGGTCTCGCTGCGGAACACATTCAGACGGGGACGCTCGGAGGTGCCGGACACCTTACCACGAACGCGCTTATGACGATGCAGGCGCTGAGCCTTAGTGTTGGGTCTGTTAATCATAATCGGCACACCTCCTTAATTACTTCTTAGCACCGGTCTTACCAACCTTGCGGCGGATGACCTCGTCAGAGTACTTGATACCCTTGCCCTTGTAAGGCTCGGGGGGACGCTTCTCACGGACCTTGGCAGCGAACTGGCCAACCAGCTGCTTGTCATAGCCTGCGATCACGATCTGGTTCTGGTTGGGAACCTCAATGGTGATGCCCTCGGGAGCTTCCATGATGACCTGGTGAGAGAAGCCCAGGTTCATCACCAGCTTGCCGCCCTCCAGAGCCACACGGTAACCTACGCCGTTGACATCCAGGGACTTCTTGTAACCCTCGGTGACACCCACGATCATGTTGCTCACCAGGGTGCGGGTCAGGCCGTGCAGAGCACGGTTCTCCTTCAGGTCGTTGGGACGAGTGACAGTCACCACGCCATCAGCCAGAGCGATGGTCATGTTGGGGTGGAACTGCTCCACCAGGGTGCCCTTGGGGCCCTTGACAGTGACAACGTTGTTGTCAGCAATGCTAACCTCCACGCCGGCGGGGACGGCGATAGGAGCTCTACCAATTCTAGACATTCCTATACCCTCCTTACCAAACGAAAGCCAGGACTTCGCCGCCGACATGAGCCTCGCGGGCCTTCTTGTCGGTCATGACGCCCTTGGAAGTGGACACGATGGCGATGCCCAGGCCACGGAGCACACGGGGCAGCTCCTCAGCGCCGGCGTACACACGCAGGCCGGGCTTGGACACCCGGCGCAGGCCGCTGATGGCCTTCTCCTTGCCGGGCTGCACATACTTCAGAGTGATGCGGATGACACCCTGGGTACCATCATTGATGGTCTGGAAGTTCTTGATGTAGCCCTCGTCCAGCAGAATCTGAGCGATGGCCTTCTTCATGTTAGAAGCAGGAACATCCACGGTGTCATGCTTTGCGTTGTTCGCGTTGCGGATGCGAGTGAGCATATCCGCAATGGGATCGGTGATTTGCATGATTTCTTACCTCCTATAAAATTTACGGGCTCTCACCCGTACAGGCGGAAAGGTATCGAAGGCTAGGTTGGTTCCTTCGACCTTTTGTCCGTCTTTTCCCACGCTGGGGGTCTCTTTTACCGATGGCACAGTGGCCAACGATTTATTATAACATGCCCATAGGCGGGGGTGCAACCCCCCGCCTGGGACTTGTTATCCAAATTTTTCTCCGGTTTTTTGCCTAATTGCGGCAAATTACCAGGAGGCCTTCTTCACGCCGGGGATCTGGCCCTTGTAAGCCAGCTCACGGAAGCAGATACGGCAGATGCCGTAGTCACGGAGGTAGGCGTGGGGACGGCCGCAGATCTTGCAGCGGTTGTAGCGGCGGCTGGAGAACTTGGGCTCAGCCTGCTGCTTGAGAATCATAGACTTCTTAGCCATAGCTGGTTCCTCCTTCTATTAACCGTTGGTGGTGAAGGGGGCACCCAGGAGAGTCAGCAGCTCCTTGGCCTCCTCGTCGGTCTTGGCAGTGGTGCAGATGACGATGTCCATGCCGCGGATCTTGTCGATCTTATCGTACTCGATCTCGGGGAAGATCAGCTGCTCCTTCAGGCCCAGGGCGTAGTTGCCGCGGCCGTCAAAGGCGTTGGGGTTGATGCCACGGAAGTCACGCACACGGGGCAGGGCCACGTTGAACAGACGATCCATGAACTCCCACATCTTGTCCTGGCGCAGGGTCACCTTAGCGCCGATGGGCATGCCCTCACGGAGCTTAAAGTTAGCCACGGACTTCTTAGCACGGGTCACAACGGGCTTCTGGCCGGTGATGGCGGCCAGATCGGCCACCACGGACTCCAGAACCTTGGCGTTGTCACGGGCCTCACCACAGCCCACGTTCACCACGATCTTGTGGATGCGGGGGATCTCCATGGTGGACTTGTAGCCGAACTTCTGCATCAGAGCAGGAGCGATCTCGGCATTGTACTTAGCCTTCAAATTGGGGTTAGCCATTTTCTATACTCCTCCTCTTTCTCAGATTTCAGCGCCGCAGTGCTTGCACACACGCACCTTCTTGCCGTCCACGATCTTGTGGGCGACACGGGTGGCCTTGGAGCACTTGGGGCACACGGTCATCACCTTGCAGGCGTAGATGGGGGTCTCCTTCTTGACGATGCCACCCTCCTCGCCCTGACGGCGAGCCTTCTGGTGACGGGCAGCCACGCTCACGCCCTCCACGATGACCTTGCCGGCCTCGGGGTTGACGGAGAGCACCTTGCCCTGCTTGCCCTTGTCCTTACCGGACAGGACAACCACGGTATCGTTCTTCTTTACGTTCATACTCATACCTCGTAACCCCCCTCTTACAGCACTTCGGGAGCCAGGGACAGGATCTTCATGTAGTCCTTGTCACGCAGCTCACGGGCCACTGGGCCAAAGATACGGGTGCCCCGGGGGTTCTTGTCGTCACGGATGATGACGGCGGCGTTGTCGTCGAAACGCACATAGCTGCCGTCAGCACGGCGCACGCCGCGCTTGGAGCGGACGATAACGGCCTTGACCACTTCGCCCTTCTTCACGGTGCCGCCGGGAGCGGCCTTGCGTACGGAAGCGACGATCACGTCGCCGATGTTACCAAACTTGCGCTTGGAGCCGCCCAGTACGCGGATGGTCTTGATCTCCTTGGCGCCGGTGTTGTCGGCAACCTTCAGATAGCTTTCTTCCTGAATCATACTGGCACCTCCTTCTTACTTCGCCTTCTCGATGATCTCGACCACACGCCAACGCTTGTCCTTGGACAGGGGGCGGGTCTCCATCACACGAACACGGTCACCTACGCCGCACTGGTTCAGCTCGTCGTGAGCCTTCAGCTTGTAGGTGCGCTTGACAATCTTCTTATACAGAGGGTGGGCCACGCGGTCGGCGATGGCGACCACCACGGTCTTATCCATCTTATCCGATACCACCAGGCCGACTCTGGTCTTACGAGAAGAGGTTCTCACTTCGCTCATCGTTTACTCCTCCTTATCGGCCCTGCTGCTCACGCAGGATGGTCTTGACTCGGGCAATGTCTTTCTTAACCTCTGCGATGCGGATGGGATTCTCCAACTGATTGGTGGCGTGCTGAAGACGGAGGTTGAACAGGTCCTTCTTCAGCTCCACCAGCTTGGTCTCCAGCTCGGTTGCGCTCATCTTACGGACTTCGTTAGCTTTCATCTTCATTCACCACCATTCGTCTCTTTCTTGATAATCTTGCACTTGACAGGCAGCTTGTGGCTGGCCAGACGGAGGGCCTCACGGGCGACCTCCTCGGAAACGCCGGCGATCTCAAACATGACACGGCCGGGCTTGACAACGGCAACCCAGTACTCGGGAGCGCCCTTACCGGAACCCATTCGGGTACCCAGGGCCTTCTTGGTCACGGGCTTGTCGGGGAAGATCTTGATCCAGACCTTACCGCCACGCTTGGTGTAACGGGTCATGGCCACACGGGCGGCCTCGATCTGGTTACCGGTGATCCAGGCGGGCTCGGTGGTCACCAGGCCGAACTCACCGTAGGCGATGGTGTTGCCACGGGTGGCGACGCCGGTCATACGACCACGGTGCACGCGGCGATACTTAACTCTCTTAGGCAGCAGCATTACTGGGCGCCTCCTTCCTTAGCAGCGGGACGGCCCTGGCGGTTGCCGCCATTGCGGTTGAAGCCGCCCTGGCGACGGTCACCACCGTTGCGGCGATCGCCATTGCGGCGGTCACGACGGGGGCGCTGCTCACGCTCTTTGTAGTTCTTGGTGTCGATGGTGCGGGGAGTGGTGCGCAGGGTCTGAGTCAGAACCTCGCCCTTGTAGATCCACACCTTGATGCCGATGCGGCCGTAGGTGGTGGCAGCCTCAGCAAAGCCGTACTCGATGTCGGCACGCAGGGTCTGCAGGGGGATGGTACCGTCGTGGTACTGCTCGGTGCGGGCGATCTCAGCGCCGTTGAGACGGCCGGAAGCCTGCACCTTGATGCCCAGAGCGCCCATGCGCATAGCACGGCCCATGGCGTTCTTCATGGCACGGCGGAAAGCAATACGCTTCTCCAGCTGCTGAGCGATGTTCTCAGCCACCAGCTGAGCGTTGGTGTCCACGTTCTTCACCTCAACGATGTTGAGGGCAACGGGCTTGCCCAGCTTCTTCTCCAGCTCCACGCGCAGCTTCTCGATCTCCTCGCCGCCCTTGCCGATGACCACACCGGGACGGGCGCAGTGCACATAGATGCGGATCTTGGCGTTGTCACGCTCGATCTCGATCTTGGGCACGCCAGCGGAGTACAGACGCTTCTTCAGCTCACGGCGGAGATTGTAGTCCTCAACCAGGAGGTCGCCCACTTTCTCATTGCGGGCATACCAACGGGAGTCCCAGTCTTTGATGACGCCCACGCGAAGGCCGTGGGGGTTAACTTTCTGTCCCATTACTCTTTGACCTCCTTACTTAGCGCTCTTTGACCACAACGGTCACGTGAGAAGTTCTCTTGTTGATGCGATAGGCACGACCCCGGGCCCGGGGCATGAAGCGCTTGATGATGGGGCCGGGGGTGGCGAAGGTGACAGCAACGTACAGCTTCTCGGGGTCCATGCCGTGGTTGTTCTCGGCATTGGCAGCGGCGCTGTTGACCAGCTTCATCAGGGGCTCAGCAGCAGCCTTGGGGGTCAGAGCCAGGATGGCGTTGGCCTGAGCGATGCTCTTGCCACGGATCAGGTCGCACAGGATGCCGACCTTACGGGGAGAGATACGAATGTATCTCAGTGTTGCTTTAGCTTCCATTCTATCTCTCCTCCTTACTTACCAGTCTTGCTGCCCGCGTGACCCTTGAAGGTGCGGGTGGGAGCAAACTCGCCCAGCTTGTGACCGACCATGTCCTCAGTGACATAGACGGGCACGTGCTTGCGGCCATCATGCACAGCAAAGGTGTGGCCCACGAAGGAGGGGAAGATGGTGGAGGCACGGCTCCAGGTCTTCAGAACCTTCTTCTCGTTGGCCTTGTTCATTTCGTCCACCCGCTTCAGCAGCTCGGGAGCGCAAAAGGGGCCTTTCTTGATACTTCTGCTCATCTTTTACTGCCTCCTTACTTACCGTTACGACGCTTGACGATGAACTTATCAGTGGGGTTCTTCTTCTTGCGGGTCTTGTAACCCATAGCAGGCTTGCCCCAGGGAGTGACAGGGCCGGGACGACCCACGGGGCTCTTGCCCTCACCACCGCCGTGGGGGTGGTCATTGGGGTTCATGACGGAGCCACGCACGGTGGGACGCCAACCCATGTGACGCTTACGGCCGGCCTTACCGATGTGGATGTTGGCCCAATCGGTGTTGCCCACCTGGCCGATGGTGGCCTTGCACTCCTCACGGATGAGGCGGACCTCGCCGGAGGGCAGACGCACCTGAGCCATGCCGTTCTCCTTGGCCATCAGCTGAGCAGCCACGCCGGCGGAACGAACCAGCTGAGCACCCTTGCCGGGATACAGCTCGATGCAGTGGATCATTTCACCCACGGGGATGTTGGCGATGGGCAGGCAGTTGCCGGGCAGGATGTCAGCCTCGGCGCCGGTCATGATGATGTGGCCGGCCTTGATGCCCACGGGAGCCAGGATATAGCGGCGCTCGCCGTCCTCATACTCGATGAGGGCGATGTTGGCGGAGCGGTTGGGGTCATACTGCAGGTTGATGACGGTAGCGCTGCCGTTCTTATCACGCTTGAAGTCGATGATACGGTACTTGCGCTTGTTGCCGCCGCCACGATGGCGGACGGTGATGCGGCCGTAGCTGTTGCGGCCGGCATGCTTCTGGAGCACCTCGGTGAGGCTGCGCTCCGGCTTAGCCTTCTTGTCAATGCCCTCGAAGGCGGACACAGTCATGTGACGGCGGGAGGGCGTTGTGGGCTTGTATACTCTAATAGCCATAGTTCAATTTCCTCCTCTTACACCATACCCTCGAAGAACTCGATGGTCTTGGACTCCTCGGTCAGAGTCACAACGGCCTTCTTCCAGCTGGCCCGACGGCCCTGGGGATAACGGCCCATGCGCTTGACCTTGCCCTGCATGTTCAGGGTGTTGACCTTCGCCACGTTCACACCGAAGATCTCCTCCACAGCCTTGGCGATCTCCACCTTGTTGGCGGACTTGGCGACCTCGAAGGTGTACTTCTTGTCGGCAGCCAGGATCATGGACTTCTCGGTGACGATGGGGCGCTTAATGATATCGTAAGCGGTCTTCATTAGGCGAACACCTCCTCGATGGTGGCCAGCGCAGCCTTGTCGATGATCAGCTGGTTGGCGTTGACAATGTCATAGACATTGATCAGGTTGGCGGGGGTGGTGACCACGCCGGGGATGTTGCGGGCGGACTTGACCACGTTGGCGCAGCTGGTGACAACCACAGCCTTGTTGGCCTCCACGGTGTTCAGGAAGCCCTGGAAGGTCTTGGTCTTGATCTCGTTCATGCCCAGGCCGTCCACCACCAGCACGTTGCCGGAGGCAGCCTTAGCGGACAGAACGGACTTCAGAGCCAGGCGCTTCACCTTCTTGTTGAGGGTGTAGCTGTAATCACGGGGCTTGGGAGCGAACACGATACCACCGTGAGTCCACTGGGGAGCACGGGTGGAACCCTGACGGGCGTGACCGGTGCCCTTCTGACGCCAGGGCTTACGGCCACCGCCGGAAACCTCGGCACGGGTCAGAGCGCTCTGGGTGCCCTGACGGCAGTTGGCCAGGTGATTCTTGACCACATCATGAACGACGTACTGGTTGGGCTCGATGCCGAAGATGGACTCGGAGAGCTCGACCTCGCCGATCTGCTTACCGGCCATATCATAAAGGTTAGCTTTAGGCATTTGTCATTCTCTCCTTTCTTACTTGTTACGCGCAGAGGCCTTCTGGGGATTGACACGGGCAGAAGCCTTCTGAGGATTGACGCGGCCAGCCTCGGTGATCTTCTTCTCCATGACCTTCTTGACGGAGCTGCGCAGAGCAACCACGCCGCCCTTGGGGCCGGGGATGGCGCCACGCACAGCGATGATACCCAGCTCCTCGTCAACCTTGACAACGTCCAGGTTCATCACAGTGACCTGCTCGTTGCCCATCTGACCGGCGCCGATCTTGCCCTTGAAGATGCGGGAGGGATCGGTGCTGGAGCCCATGGAACCAGCGTGACGGTGCACAGGGCCGGTACCGTGGGTGTTCTTCAGGGTGTGAGCGCCCCAGCGCTTGACGACGCCCTGGTAGCCGTGACCCTTGCTGATGCCGGTCACGTCCACGCGGTCGCCGGCGGCAAACACGGTGGCGTTGATCTCATCGCCCACATTGAGCTCGGCGGCGTTATCCAGCTTGAACTCCTTCAGGACACGCAGGACCTTGCCGGACTTCTTGCTGTGGCCCACCTCGGGCTTGGAGAGCTTGCGCTCGGGGACTTCATCAAATCCCAGCTGAACGGCGGTGTAGCCGTCCTTCTCCTCGGTCTTCTTCTGCACCACGGTGCAGGGGCCTGCCTGGATGACAGTGACCGGGATGACCTTGCCGGCTTCATCGAAGATCTGGGTCATGCCCACCTTCTTGCCGATAATGGCCTTTTCCATGTGTATTCCTCCTTAAATAAGGTTATTGGTTGAAAAACGTGAGACATTGGGCGCTCATTGGTTTTCCAACATGACCCGCTCACCTCAATTTCAGCGGTGAGCTGCGGGTACAACAAAGTTGTGTGAAATCAGGCTCTGTCTTACTTCTTAGAGTTTGATTTCAATGTCCACGCCGGCGGGCAGGTCCAGGCTCATCAGAGCCTCCACAGTCTTGGCAGAGGGCTTCACCACGTCGATCAGACGCTTGTGAGTGCGACGCTCAAACTGCTCACGGCTGTCCTTGTACTTGTGGACAGCACGCAGGATGGTGACCACTTCCTTCTTGGTGGGCAGGGGGATGGGGCCGGAGACGGTGGCGCCGGAGCGCTTGGCGGTCTCCACGATCTTCTCGGCGGCCTGGTCGATCAGCTGGTGATCGTAAGCCTTGAGCCGAATGCGAATCATTTCTTTCTGAGCTGCCATTTGGGTTTTCCTCCTTAATAACATACGAAGTGATGATTGGTCGTCCCTTCGTACGGTGAAAAACTTCGTCCACGTTTCCGTGCGTATCACTCCAGGCCATGAATAAAACCGGCACAAAGCTGGCCGGTTTCACCCATTCCCGGCGATATACGCCGTGGATGAGTCTCTCAGCCGCCCGATTCTCGGACATACTCCGCGGAAGTTACCTCGTTTTCACGAGCAATCTCCCGCATCATCGCATATGCGCGCTTTTCACGCGCTTGATTATTGTACTATATCCATTTTGCAAAGTCAAGGGAAATTTTAATCTTTTTCGGCGAAAACTCCACCAGTTTCGGAGGAACCTGGGGCGTTTTTGTGTGCAGTTTGACCTTCTCTTTTCCGGCTTGCCAGCCAGGGGGTTACGCTCCGCTGGGCCCGATTTCTTAGCGATAAGAAATCGGGGAAAGAATCGCCAAAGGAGGGGCCTTCCCCCTCCTTGTGGAATCCACCCCGCGGTACTGGGTGTCCCTGCGTCCATCTATTGTCGGCCCTTGTCCCGGTGGGGTCACATGGATGGTGCAAAACATCTGTGGGAGGTGCATACTTCTCTGGCAGTTGGTACTTCTACTGCCAGGGCCTTACCCTGGTGTGCAGCTGTTCCCAGCTGCCGGTGGTCTGGCTGACCGCGGCGGGAACGCCGCTGCTGCAAGGTAGGCCCGGAGGTGGAAACCGCCCAGCCATAGGGCCAGCTGCCCAGGGTGGCCTGGTATGGTGGCACAAACAGGAGCCACAGCCAGACAAAACGGGCCGAAAAGCAACTTGACGCACGCCCAGCCTCGTACCCCAGGGGGTACCTAGGGGGGAAAGCCCTAGGCGGGTTTTGGTGACTTTTGCCCGGACAAAAGTCACCCCCAGCGGGTAGCGTCCCTGCCAGGCTGGCAAACCGGAACCTTGGGCGGTTAGACGGTCAATCCCTCAGTCAGCCTTGCGGCTGACAGCTCCCTTTACACAAGGGAGCCTTTGGAGCGTCACGCACCCCTGTCTTTGAAACCCGTGCCGCTTCGCGGCACACCACAATTCTTCATTATTCATTACCCACAGCAGCAGCCACCGCAGCCACAGCCGCTCCCCTGTCCTTCCCGCAGGTGGGCAGGCAGGGAGTCGTCCTCTTCAATCCACTCCTTCTCCACGTCCACAATGCGGTATTCCGCGGGCGTGTCCCGAATCACCAGCTGAGAAATGCCGGCGTTGATGATGAGACGGCGGCACATGGAGCAGGATGTGGACCCGGCAATCAGTTCTCGACTCTTGGGGTCCACACATACCATATATAAGGTAGCACCCAGCACCTCCCGGCGGGAGGCGGAGATAATGGCGTTGGCCTCGGCGTGCACTGAACGACACAACTCGTACCGCTCCCCGGAGGGGATATTCATAGCCTCCCGGGTGCAGTAGCCCAAATCAATGCAGTTTTTTCTCCCCCGGGGTGCTCCGTTGTAGCCGGTGGAGACGATCTCGTCGTTCTGGACGATGATGGCCCCATAGTGGCGGCGCAGGCAGGTGGAGCGCTCAGATACCGTCTGGGCAATATCCAGATAATAGTTCGTCTTGTCAATGCGTGGCATAGGGCCATCCCTCCGATCTTTGTACTGCCAGCCATTATATCAGCCTTTTCCCCGGCATACAACCGCCAAATTCACATTTTGTTTACCGTTACCCCATTGACGTTGGCAATTCTTAAGATTATCATAAGGATGACAATAAAGTAACCCTGTCCGATACGTTCAGGAGGTAAGAGCCTGTGATTCGTCAGCAATTAACCCGTTTTATGATCGGCCGCTATGGCATGGATCAGCTCAATATTTTCCTCATGGTCACCTACCTGGTGTTGTACCTGGTTTTTTTGGTCTCCAGGCTGTGGGTGTTGGACTGGATCGTCCTGGTGCTGCTGTTTGTGGTGGTATTTCGTATGCTATCCCGGGATATTGACCGCCGCCGGAGGGAGAACACCCGGTTTCTCCAGGCGGTGCGGCCCATGTGCCACCGGCTGCGCACCATGCGCAACCGCATGAAAGACCGGGAACACCGCTACTTCAAGTGCCCCAACTGCGGCCAGCAGATGCGGGTGCCCCGGGGCAAGGGGCGTATCACCGTGCACTGCCGCACCTGCGGCGCCACCTTTGAGGAAAAAAGCTAAAAAATTGGCCGGATGACAACGCATCCGGCCAATTCCCATTTTTACTGATTGTTCTGCTTGATCTGGACAGAGTCCTTGCTCATCGCACGGCGCATGAGGCGGAAGTTGGGCATTCCACCAGCCCCGCACACCTGACCCACCAGAGTCTCGGCGTAGCAAAACAGCTGCTCATAGCAGCGGACGTGGAACTCCTTCTTGTCCTCCTCGGTGACCTCACCGTTGATCTGGAACAGGCCCACCAGCTCCACGGACACAAAGAAGCGATGATCGGGGTTGTCTGTCTTGTCCTTCACACACTGATACAGCTTGGCCATGCACTTGGTGGAATCTGCGGTGTACTTCACAGTGAAGTTGGAATTGTTCTCCAGCTGCACCTGTCCGGCCTTTTCCAGCTTGTTGAAAAACTGGAGATCCTCCAGTTTGTAGGATACCATTTGCAAGTCTGCCATGGTTGGCACCTCCGCCCTTCTTGTTGATTTTTCCTGTGTTCCATTGTACCATAGAGATGCTATGGCGGACGGGATTTGCCCCCGCCAACGGCGACACTGCCGTTATTGTACCATAACCTGACAGGCTGTGCAACCATCCCTGTGTAAATTTTGCACACACACCCCTAGATTGACGAGGTGAATTTTTATGAATGATACCATTGCCGCCATCGCCACCGGCCACCAGGCCTCCGCCATTGGCATTGTCCGTCTCTCCGGGCCTCAGGCCATTTCCGCCCTGGAGCAGGTGTTCACCCCCGCCGGAGGCACCCCCATGTCACAGCAGCCCGACCGGATGCTGGTCTACGGCACCCTCCACAGCCCTGACGGGCTGGAACTGGACCACTGTCTGGCCACCGTCTCCCGTGCCCCCCACAGCTACACCGGAGAGGACACCGCCGAGCTGCAATGCCACGGCTCCCCGGTGCTGCTGTCCATGGTCTTGGAAGCCCTGTTTCACTGCGGGGTGCGCCAGGCCCGGGCAGGCGAGTTCACCCAGCGGGCCTTTTTGGCCGGGAAAATGGATCTCACCCGCACCGAGGCGGTGGCTGACCTCATCCACGCCGAGTCCCAGGATGCGGTGTACCAGGCCGCCGGACAGCTGGGCGGTGCTCTGGCCCGCACCATCGACGACATCTACCAGCAGCTGACCTACCTCATGGCCCACTTCCACGCCGTGCTGGACTACCCCGACCAGGACATCGACCCCTTCGAGGCCCAGGAGATCGCCCAGGCCCTGAATCAGGCGGAGGAAAAGCTGGACAATCTGGCGGCCACCTACCGCCGGGGCCGTGCCCTGGCAGAGGGCGTCCCCTGTGCCATTGTGGGCAAGCCCAACGCCGGAAAGTCCACCCTGTTCAACGCCCTTCTGGGCTACGACCGGGCCATCGTCACCCCCATTGCCGGCACCACCCGGGACACTGTGGAGGAGCGGCTGAACCTGGGTGGCATCCTGCTGCGCCTCATTGACACCGCCGGACTGCGGGACAGCGACGATCAGGTGGAGCAGCTGGGGGTGGAGCGCAGCCGGGAAGCCCTGCGCCGCTCTGAACTGACCCTGGTGGTAGTGGATGCCTCCCGGCCCCGAGATGCCGAGGAAGAGGAGCTTCTCTCCCTGGCCGCCGCCCACGGCCCCACCATCTTGGTGTACAACAAGGAGGACTTGCCCGCCGCCGTTCCCCAGCCTGCGCCCCCTGCCGGAGTGGAGACGGTGGCCCTGTCCGCCCTCACCGGGGACGGCATCGACCAGCTGGAGCTGGCCATCTCCCGCCTCTATCCCCAGGACCCCGGCCTGCGCCCGGGCACCCTCCTGACCAACGCCCGCCAGGCCCAGGCCGCCGCCCAGGCCCGGGACTGTCTGGCCCGGGCTCAGCAGGCCCTCCAGGCAGGGCTCTCCCCCGACGCCGTGCTCACCGATGTGGAAGAGGCCCTCACCCATTTGGGCGAGCTCACCGGCCGAGTGGTACGAGAAGACATAACTTCCCAAATTTTCCAGCGCTTTTGCGTTGGAAAATGACAGTTTTTGTCACAAAATAACACTTGACACCATATGTATGGATAGCCGCCCACAACTCGCACACCATGTGGAAAACTTTGTGGAAGCTGTGGAAGTGTGTGTGCAAGTCCTGTCCTCCACCAAAAAACACCCCGCCGTGCCACGTGCACAGCGGGGTGTTTGAGCGTGTCGAAAACTTCGACACGCTTCTCAAAAATGCGAGCATTTTTTCGAGGGGATGCAGCCCGCTGCATGCAGCCTTGGGTCAACGGGCGACCCGAGGCCACACTGGCGGGCTGAGAAGTGTTTTTTCCGATGCGCATGTCCCCGGAAAAAACGGATTTCAATTTCTTTTCCCGCCTACTGGCGGGAAAACTCTGCCGAGGGCTTTTGAATCCGTGCCGCAAAGCGGCACACCATCATTCTTCATTTTTCATTATTCATTTTCATTGACCCGCTGGGCAATGACCCGGGCGGCCTTCACGCCGGAGGCTCCAGCCTGGGCCAGGCCTCGGGTGACACCGGCCCCGTCGCCGATGGCGAAGAAGCCGGGCAGGGCGGTCTCCAGCTGGTTGGAGAGGGAGATGCGGGCGGAGTAGAACTTCACCTCAGCTCCATACAGCAGAGTGTCGTAGTTGGCGGTGCCGGGAGCCAGCTTGTCCAGGGCATAGATCATCTCGATGATGTCGTCCAGCTGCCGCTTGGGCAGAGCCAGGGACAGGTCGCCGGGGACAGCGGCGGTGAGGGTGGGGCGCACAAAGGACTTACTCAGTCGGTGCTCGTTGGTGCGGATGCCGGACACCAGATCCCCAAACCGCTGCACCAGCACGCCCCCTGCCAGCATATTGGACAGGGATGCAATGTGCTTGCCGTATCGGTAAGGCTCATTGAAGGGCTGGGTGAAGCGGTTGGACACCAGCAGGGCGAAGTTGGTGTTGCGGCTTTGCAGCTTGGGGTCGGAATAGGAGTGGCCGTTGACGGTGTTGATGCCCTCCACATTCTCCGCCACCACATGGCCGTAGGGGTTCATGCAGAAGGTACGCACCTGGTCGCCGTACTGCTTGGTGCGGTAGACCAGCTTGGACTCGTACACCGCATCGGTGATGTGCTCAAAGACGGTGGCGGGCAGCTCCACCCGCACGCCGATGTCCACCTGGTTGTTGATGAGCTCCAGCCCCAGCCCCTTGCACTGGTTGGCAAACCATTCCGCCCCGGAACGGCCGGGGGCGGCAATGAGGTAGGGGGCATTGAATTTCTCCCCGTTCTCACTCTCCAGGGTGTAGGTACCGTCCTCTTCCACGGTGATGGAGCGGATGGCAGTGCGGAAGCGGAAGTCGTGCTTGTCCTGCATGTGCTCATAGATGTTGGTGAGAATGCGCAGGTTGTTCTCGGTGCCCAAGTGCTTGCACCGGGCCTTGAGCAAGTGCAGGTCGAACTCCAGGGCCTTCTTCTCCAGTTCCCGGGCCTGGGGCGTGGTGGTGGAGAAGCACTGGGTGGTGGCACCGTGCTCCACATTGATACTATCCACGTAGTCGATGAGCTCCATCACCTCGTCCTGGGGCAGGAAGTCGGTGAGCCAGCCGCCGAAGTCGGTGGTGAAGTTGAATTTGCCGTCGGAGAACGCGCCAGCGCCGCCGAAGCCGCACATGGTGTCGCACACGGGGCAGTTGATGCAGGTCTTTACCTTGCCCGCCACAATGGGGCAGCTGCGGTGGTAGATGTCAGCACCCTGATCCACCACCAGCACCTTGGCCTCGGGGCAGCGCAGGGCCAGCTCATAGGCGGCGAAAATGCCCGCCTCGCCAGTACCCAGCACCATAATATCATAACGATTGGTCATGGTAGTTCCTCATTTCCATCATAGTAGGGGCAAAGCCCCGATGCAGTATATCAGAGGTTGGGGAATGTTGCAATGGGGGATTTTTGTCAATTCACTCCGCTCTCGGGCGGCCGCTGGATGTCTCCCCGGTACCAGCCTGTCACTCCGTCCTTTTTCACCAGATAGCCCAAGCTGCACTGGGCCACCAGGGCCAGCCGCTCCCCGGGCTTGACAGGCAGCTCATAGTCGGTGGCGTCCTCGGTGTGGGTGAGCCCGTCACTCTGGCGGGTGTAGAGATAGTCCCGCAAAATCCACATCTCCCGCCCGGTGGAGCTGTGACGACACAGGCACACATCCTCCTGTTCCTCCAGCACCTCCACCACGCTGTCGCTCCAGCGGATGTTGAAGGAGTCCTGGGAGGGCCACTGCTCCTCCAAGGCAGTGACCACCGGCAGTCCGTCATAGGCCACATAGTCCATGTCATCCCGGTTCACATCCGGGATGATGAGGGCGTTGAGCTGCCCATCCACCTTGAGCACACATCCCCCGTCAATGGAGACAATGTGCTGATCTTCCTTGCGCCAAGGGCGGGCCACCGGCATATCGGTACGATAGAGGGTCACCGGCCAGTGGCCCACCACCACCCAGCGGGAGAAGCGGCGGTTTTGGCCCACGAAGTTGTCGTTTTTCATGCAGCCGTAGGCGGGCAGGGACTCCAAGTCCTCCTCCCGGTCAATGCCGCCGTGGACGAAAATGTACCGCCCTGCTTGTAGGATGTGGGCCATGGAGCGCAAATATGCCACCTCCCGGGGCATTTGTTCCAGGATGGCCTGGCGCAGCTGGGGCAGATCCTCCGGTCCCCTGGGATGCAGCCCCAGCTCCGCCCCCATCTGGAGAATGAGGGAGCGGCGGTCCCAGGTGCGAAATACCGGCCACAAAGCCTCGTCAATGCCGGGCCGTCCCTCCAAAAAAATCACATCCAGGTGGTCACAGTTGCCGCACAGGGGGTATACGGTGTGGGTCTGGCTCAAGTGCATCAAATGACGCAGCAGGTTCAGGCTCTCCTCCCCCTTTTCAAAAAGGTCTCCCACCAAAATCAGCACATCCCGGGTGGAAAACTTGGCTTTTTCCAGCACACCCCGAAAAAAAGGCAGGTTTCCGTGGATGTCACTGATGGCCAGCACCCTTCTGCCCGGGGCGATGTGGGGTCGTATCACTTTGGCTGTGGAACTCATGGGACTCACCCTTCCGTGTTTGTTGGCTGTTCTCCCCTATCATACCACGTCCGCCGGGCGGGCGCAAAGCGAAGGGGGAGGATTTTGCGAAAATCCTGTTTACTTTACCGCTTCAATGTGTTAGGATGATTTTACAATCATTCACCAAGACGCAAGGAGGAGCCTATGCCCAAAGTAGCGAGCAAGGAGCGCAGTATGGCGCTGTACGAGAGCATTTTACAGCTGGAGAGTGTGGAGGAGTGCTGTGCCTTCTTCGACGATCTGTGTACCGTGGGAGAGCTGCGGGCCATGGAGCAGCGGTATGATGTGGCCCGTCTGCTGGACCAGGGGCTGGTATACACCGAGATTTTGGAGAAGACCGGGGCCAGCTCCGCCACCATCAGCCGGGTCAACCGGATCTTCTCCTTTGGCACCGGCGGCATGCACCGGATGATCCAACGGCAGAAAGAAAAACAGGCATAACGGATCCCCCGGACCACGAGGTCCGGGGGATCGTTGCCTGAACAGGAAAGCCCCCCAGGCCTTTGGCCTGGGGGGCTTGTGTTGTGCTGCTTATTTGAAGTACAGCGCGCCGGACTCAAAGATGGGCTGCATCTTGTCCCCCACGATGTTCACACCCACATGGGGCCCCCGCCGCTCGGAGTGGCCCATCTTGCCGAACACCCGGCCATCGGGGGAGAAAATACCCTCAATGGCGCACACGGAGCCGTTGGGGTTGCCCACCATATCCATGGTGGGAGCTCCGGTGATGGGATTGACGTACTGGGTTGCCACCTGGCCGTTGGCAATGAGCTCACGCACCACGTTCTCGGGAGCCACAAAGCGGCCCTCGCCGTGGGAGATGGCGATGGAATGCAGGTCGCCCACCTGGGACTTGAGCATCCAAGGAGACTGCACCGAGGCCACCCGGGTGGTGACGTAGCGGCTCTGGTGACGGCCGATGGTGTTGTAGGTCAGGGTGGGGCAGGTGTCGTCCATGTCCCGAATCTCGCCGTAAGGCACCAGGCCCAGCTTGATGAGGGCCTGGAAGCCATTGCAGATGCCCAGCATCAGGCCGTCCCGGTTTTTCAGCAGGTCATGCACCGCATCGGTGAGCCGGGGGTTGCGGAAGAAGGAGCAGATGAACTTGGCAGAGCCGTCCGGCTCGTCGCCGCCGGAGAAGCCGCCGGGGACAAAGATGATCTGGCTTCTGGCAATGGCCTGCTCCAGCTCCAGGGCGGACTGCTGAAGATCCTCGGCGGTGAGGTTGCGCACCACCACGATCTCGGTGTCCATGCCCGCCCGCTGGCAGGCCCGGGCAGAGTCAAACTCGCAGTTGGTGCCGGGGAACACGGGGATCACCACCCGGGGCTTGGCAATGGAGCCAGAGAACACGGCGGGAGAACGTCTCTCGCAGGAGATAGCCTCCACGTCGCCGGACAGGCCAGCGTCGGTGGGGTACACAGGCTCCAGCACACGATCATTGAGCTTCAGCAGCTCGTCAATGGTGGCAGAGTCATCCCCGATGGTGATGGCACCGGAGTCGTTGGTGTAGCCCAGCAGGACCCCGCCCTCCACTGCCTCGGTGCACTCGGCAATCACCATGCCGGGGCAGGGAGCGTACCAGGGGGCGTTGACACCGCTCTCAGCAGCAAAGCCCACGCCGTTGCCCAGGGCCATTTTCATCACGCCCTCGGCCACGCCGTTCTCCACCGCCCAAGCAGCGGCCACCTTTCCGGACTGGCACAGGGCGTGGAACTGCTGGAAGGCATTGCGGTGTGCCTCATAGTCGGTAAGCTCCGCCCCGCCGAAGAGGTACACGGGGTGACCTGCGGCCTTGAACTCCTGGGTGACCACCTCGCCTGCCTTCACGGGGGCAATGGCGAAGGAAATGAGGGTGGGGGGCACGTCCATCTCCATAAAGGAGCCGGACATGGAGTCCTTGCCGCCGATGGCGGCACACTCCAGACCCAGCTGGGCATCCAGAGCACCCAGCAGCGCCTGGAAAGGCTTGCCCCAGCGCTTGGCCTCGTCCCGCAGCTTCTCAAAGAACTCCTGGAAGGTGAGATAAGCCTTTTTATAGTCCGCACCAGCGGCCACGATCTTGGCCATAGAGGTAATGACGCTGGCCTGAGCGCCCCGGTAGGGGTCAGCGCTCATCCAGTCGGGGTCAAAGCCCCAGGCCATCAGGCTGGCCTGGTCGGTCTCCTGGCCCGGCTCCACAGGGAACAGGGCCGCCATAGCCTGGGCGGGGGTGCGCTGACTTCTGCCGCCGAAGGGCATAAGTACGCTGCCAGCCCCGATGGAGCCGTCAAACCGCTCGGTGAGGCCACGACGGGAGGCGCTTTTCAGGCTCCCGGCCATGTCCCGCAGGTTGGACACGCCGCCCACGGGCTTCACAGTGCCCTGGGGCACCTCCACCTGGGCATGCTTCACAGCGCCGTTGGTGTTCAAAAAGGCACGGCTCAGGTTGGCAATGGTCTGGCCCTTCCAGGTCATGACCATGCGGGGGCTCTCGGTGACCACAGCCACCTGATAGGCCTCCAGGTTTTCGCTGTGAGCAGCGGCCATGAAGGCCTCGGCGTCCTCGGGAGACACCACCACGGCCATACGCTCCTGGCTCTCGCTGATGGCCAGCTCGGTGCCGTCCAGGCCGTCATACTTCTTGCGCACAGCGTCCAGGTCGATGGTCAAGCCGTCGGCCAGCTCGCCAATGGCCACGGACACGCCGCCGGCGCCGAAGTCGTTGCACCGCTTGATGAGACGGGTCACGTCGCCCCGGCGGAACAGACGCTGAATCTTGCGCTCCTCTGGGGCGTTGCCCTTCTGCACCTCACTGGCCATGGTGGACAGAGAGGTCATGTTGTGGCTCTTGGAGGAGCCGGTGGCGCCGCCGATGCCGTCCCGTCCGGTGCGGCCACCCAGCAGGATCACCACGTCGCCGGGGGCGGGCACCTCCCGCCGCACATGGTCGGCAGGGGCAGCGCCCACCACAGCCCCGCACTCCATGCGCTTGGCGATGTAGCCGGGGTGGTAGACCTCCGCCACGTGGCCGGTGGCCAGGCCGATCTGGTTGCCGTAGGAGGAGTAGCCAGCGGCAGCGGTCTGGGCGATTTTGCGCTGGGGCAGCTTGCCGGGGATGGTCTGGTCAAAGGGCACAGTGGGGTCGCCGCCGCCGGTGACACGCATGGCCTGGTGGACATATACACGCCCCGACAAGGGGTCACGGATGCACCCGCCGATGCAGGTGGCGGCACCGCCGAAGGGCTCGATCTCAGTGGGGTGGTTGTGGGTCTCGTTTTTGAACATCAGCAGCCAGTCCTGCTCCTTACCGTCCACCTGGGCGGGGACGTGGATGGAGCAGGCGTTGATCTCCTCGCTCTCGTCCAGCTCGGGGAGCAGACCACGCTTTTTCAGGGTCTTGGCACCGATGGTGGCCAGGTCCATGAGGGTCTGGGGCCGCTTGGCGGCCTTTTCCTCTCCGTACACCTCCACACGGGCATCCAAATACCGCTGATAGGCGGCCTTCACGTCCTCCCGCTGGACGCTGATGCTGTCCAGATGGGTGGAGAAGGTGGTGTGGCGGCAGTGGTCGGACCAGTAGGTGTCCACCACCCGCACCTCGGTGAGGGTGGGGTCCCGCTTCTCCTCGTCCCGGAAGTAGCCCTGGAGGAAGGTGAGGTCCGCCAGATCCATGGCCAGGCCATACTGGGCCAGCAGCCCCTCCAGCCCAGCCTTGTCCATCTGGGTGAAGCCGTGGAGCACTGGCACTGCCTCGGGCACAGGGTACTGGCTCTGGAGGGTCTCCGGCTTGTCCAGAGAAGCCTCACGGCTCTCCACGGGGTTGATGAGATGGTGGCGGATCTTGTCCAGCTGCTCTGCCGTGAGCGCCCCCTCCAGCACATACACGGTGGCACAGCGCACTGTGGGGCGCTCACCGCCGGTCATCATCTGGATGCACTGGGCGCAGGAGTCCGCCCGCTGGTCATACTGACCGGGCAGGGCCTCCACAGCCACAATGGTGTGCGCCCCCTGGGGCAGCTGAGGCATCTCCTCGTCCCAGATGCCGTCCACCTGAGGCTCGGAGAGGATGGTGGTGCGGGCTGCGTCATAGACGCTGCGCTCCACACCCTCCACGTCGTAGCGGCGGATCACCCGCACCCCGGTGAGGGTATCCACACCCAGAGGGCCTTTCAGCTCTCCCAACAGGTGCCCTGCCTCCACGTCAAAGCCGGGCTTTTTTTCCACAAAGCAGCGAAATACCATGCTCATTGCCACACTCTCCCTTATTTGTCTTTCTATGGGGGCAGATCAGCTGTCCCCTTGAACTGCTGATTGTTTATCTTCCACAGACGACCAAATCGTCCATTCAGCCACATTGGCATAGGGGTTTGCCTGGGTGGGCGACACCCCCGTCACCAGACCCCACCGCACCAGCAGGGAGCCCTTCAAAAAACAGATGGGCGCCAGCGGCGCCTTCTGGGCAAAGCCCGTCAGGTATGCCTCCAGCTCCACCTGACCCCCGGTCTTTCGCCAGGCGTCCAGCAGGGTCTGCACCTCCCCCTGGGCGCCCCCGTAGGCCAAAGACCCGGTGAGCAGCGGTGTGAGGTCGAAGTCAGAGGTCAGCTGCACCTGGCCCAGGTACAAATCGAAGCGGCCCCGCTCCAGGGCGGACACATAGTCCTCCCAGGCCAGCTCCTCCACCGTCACGGTGAAGCCCGCCCCCTCCAGCTGCACGGCGATCTGCCGTGCCACCTGCACCCGGGCGGTGTTATCGTTGTTCACCACCAGCTTCAGGGTGGCCCCAGAGGACGTACCCGCCTCCACCTCCACCTGGGGCAGTTCCCCCCACACAGGGGAGATGGGCCAGGCGGCAGGGTCTCCGTGGCCGGACAGCTGCACCTCCACCAAACTCTCCCGGTTCAGGGCAGCGGAAATGGCCCGGCGCACCCCTTCATCTCCACAAGCACCCCCCTGGGTGTGGAAGCCCAGGTAGAGCAGCTGGGTGGTGGGGTAGTCCCACACCTCACAGGTGCCGGAGTAGCCCAGGGCGCCGGGGGAGAAGAACTCGGTGCTGTCCATCCACACCTCCCCGCTGTCAAAGGCGGCCATACGCCCGTCGGGGGTGCTCACCTCCACCAGGGGAATGTGATCCGCCGGCAGGCTGTCCGCCTGATCGCTGTTGGGATTGGGGGTCAGTGCCCCGTCCCCCAGCATATACGGCCCCGTGCCCAGGGGGTCTTGCCCCTCCCGCTCCGCCACCACCGGAATGTCCAATCGTGACGTAAAATAGGCGTTGGGGGCGGACAGAGTCACTTCTACGGTGTATTCCCCGGTCTGGCGCACCCCCCGCACGGCGGACAGGCGGCTTTGGTACCGGGGGCTGGTGCGGGCCAGCTCCAGAGAGGACACCACCTGGGCGGCGGTGAGGGGGGTGCCGTCGGAAAAGCGCACCCCCTGGGCCACCTCTATGGTCCAGGTCAGGCCGTCGGCACCGGCTGTGGCTCCGGTGGCCAGCCGGGGCTGGGGCTGAAAGCTGCCATCCAGCTCATAAAGGCCCTGGTACGCCAGCCCCCCCAGCTGTAAATTCACCCCGTTGGTGCCGGTGATGGGGTGGATGGACTGCTTGGGGTCCCAGGCCAGGGAAAACACTCCGGCCTGGATGGGCTGTGTGGTGGCGGTGGGAGCCACCGGCGAGGCGGACACCTGCTCCTGGGTGGAGCTTGCGCATCCGCTGAGCATCACCGCCCCGGCCAGAGCCAGGGCCAGCAGTCTGGGCTGTTTGCTCATCGCAGCTGGATGGCAGCGGCCATGGAGCCTCGGTTGGTACCCACACAGCGGTGGCTCCAAAAAAGCTTCTGGTGGCAGCTGGTACACTGGTCACAGATCCCGATATGCTCCGGCAGCAGCCCCGCCTTCTCCAGCCGCATCCGGTTGATCCCTTTTAAGTCCACCGAGTACTTGCCGTTCTCCTGGATGTGGAGATACTGGAGCACCGGGGTAGAAAAGGCGGCCATCATGGCGTTGGGCACATCTTCATGGGTCTCAAAACAGCATGCGCCGATGCCGGGGCCAATGGCGGCCAGAATGTCCTGGGGCTGGCAGCCGTAGACCTCCTCCATCTTACGCACCACTGCCCCGGCCATGTCGGCGGCAGTGCCCCGCCACCCGGCGTGGGCAGCCCCCACCACCTGGCGCACGGGATCATAGTACAAAATAGGCAGACAGTCGGCGGAGAAGATCACCAGCGTCACCCCAGGCAGGTCGGTGACCAGCCCGTCGGCCTCATAGGACACCTTCTCATAGGGATCTTCCTTCACATCCGCCTGGGTAATGACCCGCACATGGCTGCCATGGACTTGGTTGGACATGGCCATGCGGTGGCCTTGTGCCCCCACAGCGGCGAGAAACCGACGGTAATTCTCCCGCACATGGTCGGGGTCGTCCCCCCGGCTCACGCCCAAGTTCAAAGAGGCCCACATCCCCTGGGACACACCCCCCAGGCGGGTGGAGAAGCCGTGGGCGACCCCGCCCGCCTGCTCCATCTCCTCTGAGGCAAAAAAGGTCACACCTTCCTGCTGCTTCTGGACAATCGTCATGTTGGGTTTCCTCCCGATTTGTTGGTCAGTCCCTGCTGTTTGATCACTGCTCCTGGCTGTGGTACTCAGCGCAGGTGCACTTCTTCCACTTCAGACCAGAGCCGCAGGGACAGGGGTCATTGCGGCCAATGCGCTCACCCTTCTTGGTGGGCTGTTTGGGGGCGGACTCGGTGGCGCCGCCGGACTCGCCGGTGACCTTGGCCACCCGCTGGCGCTGGATGCCCTGGTTGGTGCGGATGCGGGCCAGGAACAGCCGCCGCAGCGTCTCCTCCTGGATGGCGGCGATCATCTCCTCGAACATGTCGTAGCCTTCCCGCTTGTACTCCACCACAGGGTCGGACTGGCCGTAGGCCCGCAGGCCGATGCCCTGGCGCAGCTCGGTCATGGCGTCGATGTGATCCATCCAGTATTCGTCCACCACACGCAGCAAAACCACCCGTTCCAGCTCCCGCATGGGGTTTTGGATATTGGTCTGGCCTGCCTCGGCCAGCTGCTGGGCAATGGCCTGCTCCTGGGTCTGGTAGTTGGCCTGGGCCAGCTCCAGCAGCTTGTCGGTGAGGGCCTGGGTGGACAGGGTGTCCAGCTCCCCCTTCACCTCATCCAGCTGCTCCTTGGTGAACATCACATTGGCCCAGGGAGCCATGGCCACCTGGAAGCCCTCCTGGTCCAGCTTGCCCAGCTCCCCGGCGTGGCCGGAGACCAGGTTGGTGACGGTGTTGGTGAGCATGTTCTCAATGGCAGCGTGGACATCCTCCCCGTCCAGCACCTGGCGGCGCTGCTTGTAGATGACCTCACGCTGGGTGTTCATCACGTCGTCGTACTCCAGCACCGTCTTACGGATCTGGAAGTTCTGGGACTCCACCCGCTTCTGGGCGGACTCGATGGCGCCGGAGAGCATCTTCTGATCCAGGGGGGTGTCCTCGTCCACGCCCAGCTTCTCCATCATGGCCTGGATGCGCTCGGAGCCGAACAGGCGCAGGATGTCATCCTCCAAAGACAGGTAGAAGCAGCTCATGCCGGGGTCGCCCTGACGGCCGGCACGGCCCCGCAGCTGGTTGTCAATGCGGCGGGACTCGTGGCGCTCGGTGCCCAGAATGAACAGGCCGCCCACTGCCCGCACCTTCTCCGCCTCTTCCTTGATGGCGGGCTTGAACTGGGCCTCCGCCTCGGCAAACGCCTGGCGGGCGGCGAGAATCTCCTCGTTGTCGGTGTCGGCGTGGCCGTCGCACTCGGCTAAAAGCTCGTCGCTCATGCCCTGGCGGCGGAGCAGGGCCTTGGCCATGTACTCGGCGTTGCCGCCCAGGGTGATGTCGGTACCACGGCCAGCCATGTTGGTGGCCACGGTGACAGCCCCCAGCTTGCCGGCCTGGGCCACGATCTCTGCTTCCTTGTCGTGGTGCTTGGCGTTCAAGACGTTGTGGGGGATGCCCGCCCGGGTCAGCAGCTTGCTCACCAGCTCGGAAATCTCAATGGACACGGTACCCACCAGCACAGGCTGGCCCTTCTCGTGGCAGGCCTTGATCTGCTCCACCACGGCCCGGTACTTGCCCGCCTGGGTCTTGTACACCTGGTCGGGGCGGTCCACGCGGGCCACGGGGCGGTTGGTGGGGATCTCCACAATGTCCAGAGAGTAGATCTGGCCGAACTCCTCCTCCTCGGTCATGGCGGTACCCGTCATGCCGGAGAGCTTGTCGTAGAGGCGGAAGTAGTTTTGGAAGGTGATGGTGGCCAGAGTCTTGGACTCGTGGGCCACGGTGACGTGCTCCTTGGCCTCAATGGCCTGGTGCAGACCCTCGTTGTAGCGACGGCCATACATCAGGCGGCCGGTGAACTCGTCCACAATGATGACCTCGCCGTCTTTGACCACATAGTCGATGTCCCGGCGCATCACGCCCCGGGCCTTGATGGCCTGGTTGATGTGGTGGGACAGGGTGGTGTTCTCGGGGTCAGCCAGGTTTTCCACATTGAACTGCTGCTCGGCCTTGGCGATGCCCCGGGCGGTGAGGGTGGCGGTGCGGGCCTTCTCGTCCACGATGTAGTCGGCGTCGATATCGGCGGCCTCCTCCTCCTTGGCGTCCACGGAGGTCATCCGCTGGCACTTGAGCCGGGCCACGAAGTTGTCCACCAGCTGATAGAGCTGGGTGGATTTCTCACCCTGGCCGGAAATGATCAGAGGGGTACGGGCCTCGTCGATGAGGATGGAGTCCACCTCGTCCACGATGGCGAAGTTGTGGCCCCGCTGCACCAGCTCCTTGGCATAGATGGCCATGTTGTCCCGCAGGTAGTCAAAGCCGAACTCGTTGTTGGTGCCGTAGGTAATGTCCGCCTGGTAGGCCTTCTTCTTGGCCTCCTTATCCACCCCGTGCACCACCAGACCCACAGTGAGGCCCAGGAAGCGATAGACCTTGCCCATCCACTCCGAGTCACGCTTGGCCAGATAGTCGTTGACGGTGATGACGTGTACGCCCTTGCCGGACAGGCCGTTCAAGTAGGCGGGCAGGGTGGCCACCAGAGTCTTACCTTCGCCGGTGCGCATCTCGGCGATGCGGCCCTGGTGAAGGATGATGCCGCCGATGAGCTGCACCCGGTAGGGGCGCATGCCCAGCACACGGTCATCTGCCTCCCGGCACACGGCAAAGGCCTCAGGCAGGATGTCGTCCAGGGTCTCACCCGCTGCCAGACGGGCCTTGAACTCGTCGGTTTTGGCCCGCAGCTGCTGATCGGAGAGGGCTTTCATCTCCTCGCCCAGTGCCTCGATTTTATCCACGATGGGGGTGAGCGCCTTGACCTCCCGCTGGGAACGGGTGCCAAATATTTTTGTAAACAAACCCATGTTGTGCGCTTCCTTTCTGGTTCAGTGCTTGGGTAGAAAAACCCATTTTAACTTATGTAGTATATCATATCCTTTTTAGAGAAAAAAGAGGAAATTGAAATTTCAGTATGTTTTGGGCGTTGCCCCACCCAAAAGCCCCCTGACTGGGGCGTGTGGGTGGGCTTGTTCCTCTGTCTGAGGTGAGTTTAGACCCTGCCAGCCTGTTTTTCGCTCCGCTGGGGTCCATTTTGACCGGGCAAAATGGACGAAAACCCGCCAAAGGAGGGGCCTTCCCCCTCCTTGTGGAATCCACCCCGCTGTTCTGGGCTGTCAGGAGTTGCTTCCCCGGCCGGGCCGAAGGGTAGTTGCCATACCAGGAGGGAACACAGCTCTCTTTTGCTCGGTCGCTGCTGGGCTGGTGCACCGTTCTCCCCGTTTCGGCCCTACCTGTGGCGCACCCCGGCCGACGGCGGCCGGGCGAGGCCGCTCCACCCAGACTTGAGGTCCTGGTGGAAGGAGAGAGAACTGCCAGCGGAGTAGAAACTGCCCAGAGGTGCGTCGGGCCATCCAACCAGCCTACCAGGCCCAGGGCCGACTTGGGCCCCAACCCGGTACAAACATAAAAACATGGGGTTTCCAAAGGGATCTCCCTTTGGTGGGTCTTTGGTGACTTTCTGCCCATCAGAAAGCCACCCTGCGGAGCAAGCCCCGGCCGGCAAGCCTGTCCCCAAGGGCCCCTAGGGGGTACGTCCAAATTCTGGCGCGCTCTCCGTCACTTTACTGTGCAAAATCTCCCTTGACACTGTCCGCATGTGGCGGTATAATGTCCATCACAACAAAACAAGGACAGACGAAGCGTGCAGGAAAAGGCCGGCGATGGCCTACCGAAGGAGTGACACTCTCAGGTTCCCCACAGTGGGGTGAGGACTGTGCGTGGATGTATCTCTGGAGAAGCTCAGCAATGGGTGCCGAAGGTGCAACGTCAAAACCGCGGGTTTTGGCCAATCTCTCAGGCAAAAGGACAGAGGAAATCATACATGCGGCACGCCCGCTCCCCCTTTGGGAGCTGGTGCTGGCACAGCGTTTCCTCAGGTTGCGGACTCTCCTCCGCAGCCTGTTTTTGTTTTGTGGTAAGGAAAAGGAGAGGATATTCTATGTTACAGCAAGCAGAAGCAGCACTTTTACCCCTGGTCAACGCCTTGAATGACTATCTATCCAGCTACATTCTGGTGTTTTTGCTCATTGGCGTTGGCCTGTTTTATTCCATCCGTACCCGGTTTGTCCAGGTGCGCTGCTTTGGCGAGGGCATGAAAAAGGTCTTTGGCTCCCTGTCCCTGCGGGGCGGGGCCCAGGAGCAGGGCATGAGCTCCTTCCAGGCCCTGGCCACCGCCATTGCCGCCCAGGTGGGTACCGGTAACATCGTCGGCGCCTCGGGGGCCATCCTCACCGGCGGCCCCGGCGCCATCTTCTGGATGTGGGTCATCGCCTTCTTCGGCATGGCCACCATCTATGCCGAGGCCACCCTGGCCATCCACACCCGTGTCATTGACAAGGACGGCCACGTCCACGGCGGCCCCGTATACTATATTACCACCGCCTTCCGGGGTGCTTTTGGTAAATTCCTGGCGGGCTTCTTTGCCGTGGCCATCATTCTGGCCCTGGGCTTTATGGGCTGTATGGTGCAGTCCAACTCCATCGGCTCCACCTTCCAGACCGCTTTCGGTGTGCCCTCCTGGGTGATGGGCGTAGTGCTGGTGGTCATCTGTGCCTTCATCTTCCTGGGCGGGGTGCAGCGTCTGGCCGCCGTCACCGAGAAGCTGGTGCCCCTCATGGCCGCAGTGTTCCTGCTGGGTGCCCTGGTGGTGCTCATTGCCCGCATCACCTACCTGCCCGAGACCTTCGCCATGATCTTCCGCTATGCCTTCCAGCCCCAGGCCATCATCGGCGGCGGCTTCGGCTACGCCATCAAGACCGCCATCAGCCAGGGCGCCAAGCGTGGCCTGTTCTCCAACGAGGCAGGCATGGGCTCCACCCCCCACGCCCACGCCCAGGCCAACGTGAAAGACCCCCACGAGCAGGGTGTGGTGGCCATGATCGGCGTGTTCATCGACACCTTTGTGGTACTCACCCTCAACGCCCTGGTGGTCATCTCCACCCTGTACACCCACGACGGCCCCTTGGCTGGGGGCTATGTGGGGGACATCACCGCCACCCTCAACAGTGCCAACCTGGCCCAGACCGCCTTTGGCACCGTGCTCGGCGCCCACTTTGGCGCCATCTTCGTGGCCATCTGCCTGTTCTTCTTCGCCTTCTCCACTGTGCTGGGCTGGAACCTGTTCGGCAAGATCAACGTGATGTACCTGTTCGGCAAGAAGGCCGCCCCCGTGTACGGTGTGCTGGCTCTGGTGTTCATCTTCCTGGGCACCACCATGTCCAACGACCTGGTGTGGGGTCTCACCGACCTGTTCAACAACCTCATGGTCATCCCCAACGCCATCGCCCTGTTCGCCCTGTCCTCCATCGTGGTGACCATCGCCAAACGCCGGGGCAAGGCGGTAAAGAGATGACAAATTCCCCATAGTTTCCCCGTCCCCCCTCCTCTTCCCCGGGCAGGTTTGCCAAAAATCCCATTTCCCGTTGACAAACTTGTCCGGGGGAGATATAATACGCCAAAATGAACCACTGATAGAGGCGCGGTTACGATGAGTACCCCACCCAAGGCATGGACAAAGGCCGTGGGGGAAGGGCGTCGCCGCCGAAGGGCAGATAAGCTGGTCCGGCTGTCTGTGCCTGGGCCGCAGGGAAATACCCTGCGGACTGTCACACAACATGTGTGAAGCGCTATCATGGAGGAAACAGCGTTCCCGTCCGGCTTTGGATGGGGGTTTGTTGGCCATGATCGCATCACGCGGTTCATGGTCTTTTGTTTTACCCCATCAACAAAAAAGGAAAGAGGAATGAAATCATGAAAAAGAGAGCTTTGGCCCTGATGCTGGCCGGAATGATGAGCCTGTCCCTGGCTGCCTGCGGCGGCGAGACCGGATCCAAGACGGACGACGGCGCTGCCAGCGCCACCCCCGGTGTGGAGATTCCCGCCGTGCCTGACTTCACCGACGTGGACACCTCCACCATCCTGGGTGTGGAGGACGGCGTGCTCACCGTGGGCATGGAGTGTGCCTACGCCCCCTATAACTGGATGCAGATGGACGACTCCAACGGCGCTGTGGAAATTTCCAACGTCCCCGGCTCCTACGCCAACGGCTACGACGTGATGATCGCCAAGCGCATCTGCGAGGCCTACGGCTGGGAGCTGGAGATCGTCTCCAGCGCCTGGGACTCCCTGACCCCCGCCGTCCAGGCTGGCACCATGGACGCCAACATCGCCGGACAGTCCATGACCGCTGACCGTATGAAGGAAGTGGATATGGCTGGCCCCTACTACTACGCCACCATCGTGTGCGTCACCACCAAGGACAGCGAGTACGCCTCCGCCACCTCCATTGCCGACCTGGCTGGCGGCACCTGCACCGCCCAGTCCGGCACCATCTGGTACGACTCCTGCCTGCCCCAGATCGAGGGCGCTAACCTGCTGGCTCCCGCTGACAACGCCCCTGCCATGATCATGCAGCTGCAAACCGGCACGGCTGACTTCATCTGCACCGACATGCCCACCGCCATGGCTGCCGCGGCCAAGGACGACAACCTGGTGATCCTCAACTTCTCCGGCACCGACGGGGACTTCCAGTTCCAAAGCGAGGAGGAGCGGGCCGAGAACGTGAACATCGGCATCTCCGTGCAGAAGGACAACACCGCTTTGAAGGACGCCATGGACGCCGTCCTCTCTGAGCTCACCGAGGAGCACTTCAACGCCATCATGGACCAGGCCATCGCCGTCCAGCCCGCCGTCTAATTGACCTTCCCCCGCCACCCGGCCCCTGCCGGGTGACGGGGGTTATCCGTGAAAGGAGCAAACCTCTATGGATCGCTTTCTCAAGCTGGGCCAGGATATGGCCCTACTCTGGCAAAATTACTACCCAGGGTATCTCAACGGCATCAGAAACACCATCATCCTGGCGGTGGTAGCCACCATCATCGGCTGTATCATCGGCCTGGTGTGCGGCATTTTGAACACCATCCCCTACGCCAAGCAGGACTCCCTGCCCAAGCGCATCATCCTCAAGGCCATTCGGGTCATCGTGCGCATCTATGTAGAGGTGTTCCGTGGCACTCCCATGGTGCTGCAAGCGGTGTTCATCTACTACGGCCTGCCCTACTTCTTCGGCTCTGCCATGTCCTTCAAGGGTACAGAGGGCATCTGGCTGGCCTCCATCATCGTGGTGTCCATCAACACCGGCGCCTATATGGCCGAGTCGGTGCGTGGCGGCATCATCTCCATTGACCCCGGCCAGACCGAGGGCGCCAAGGCCATCGGTATGAACCACTTCCAGACCATGACCTGCGTCATCCTGCCCCAGGCCATCCGCAACATCATCCCCCAGATCGGCAACAACTTCATCATCAACATCAAGGACACCTCCGTGATGTTCATCATCAGCTTCACCGAGTTCTTTGCCTTCCACCGCTACATCGTGGGCGTGAACAACATGTACTTCCCCTCCGCCGCCATCGAGATGATCGGCTACCTCACCATGACCCTCATCGCCTCGGCTGCCCTGCGGCTCATCGAAAAGTACATGGACGGGTCGGACAACTACGAGCTGGTGCAGACTGACTCCCTCACCATGACCGCCGGGACGTACAGCCACCCCAACCGCAGTAATCCCTTTGATAAGAAATAAGGAGGAGGACAGTACATATGAATGACGCCATTTTACAAGTGCAGCACCTGTCCAAGTCCTTTGGCAAGCACGAGGTGCTTCGTGACATTGACTTCACCGTCCGTCCCGGGGACGTGACCTCCATCATCGGCGCCTCCGGCTCCGGTAAGTCCACCCTTCTGCGGTGCATCAACCTCCTGGAGACCCCCACCGCCGGGGACATCCTCTTCCACGGGGAGAACATCACCGCCCGGGGCTTCAACCCCTGCCAGTACCGCTCCAAGGTGGGCATGGTGTTCCAGTCCTTCAACCTGTTCAACAACATGACGGTGCTGGAAAACTGCATGGTGGGCCAGGTGAAGGTGCTGAAAAAGTCCAAGGCTGAGGCCAAGGAAAACGCCATGAAGTATTTGGAGCAGGTGGGCATGGCCCCCTACATCAACGCCCGGCCCCGGCAGATCTCCGGCGGTCAGCGCCAGCGTGTGGCCATTGCCCGGGCCCTGGCCATGGAGCCGGAAGTGCTGCTCTTTGACGAGCCCACCTCCGCCCTGGACCCCGAGATGGTGGGCGAGGTGCTCTCCGTCATGCGGGATCTGGCCCGGCAGGGTATGACCATGCTGGTGGTGACCCACGAGATGGCCTTTGCCCGGGACGTGTCCAACCACGTGGTGTTCATGGCCGACGGGGTCATCTGCGAACAGGGCGACCCCCAGGACGTGTTTACCAATCCCCGAGAGACCAGAACCCGGGAATTTTTATCCCGGTTCATGGGAGAATGAGAAACCCGCCCCGGTGGCGTGCAGACGTTGCACCCCACCGGGGCGGGTTTTAATGAATCATGAAAAATGAATCGTTAATCGTTATGGTGTGCCGCATAGCGGCACGAATTTTCATTAGAGGTGGAGACTTGAGGGCTTCCCCCTTGCCAACCCACTCCAATTTTAGTACAATAAAGGTTGACATTTTGTAGAGAAGGAGGGCTTCTTCATGACACGAGACGAGGCCTTTGAATTTTTAGACCGCACCGCCCGGGGCATTGCCGAGATGTTCGGCTCCTCCTGTGAAACCCTGGTGCATGACATGGGAGTCCCCTCCCACCCCATTTTGTCCATCTATAACGGCCATGTTTCCGGCCGTGAGGTGGGTTCTACCATGGATATTTTGGGCATCGGCCTGGAGCTGGACGAGGACTCCTCGGTCACCGACTTTGTCAACTTGGCAGCCACCACCCCCGACGGACGGCAGACCAAGTCCTCCACCTTTCACCTGATTGGGGAGGACTATAACCTGGCCCTGGGTATCAACTTCGACTACACCTCCCTGGTGTTTGCCAACCGCATCCTGGTGGATCTCATGAGCGCCAGCTCGGATCTGCAATCCGCCCTGTGGCAGGAGGGGGACTCCAAGCAGCTGGCTGACCTCTTCGAGCGGTGCCTGGCCGCCCTGGGCAAGCCGGTGGATGCCCTGAACAAGAAAGACCGCCTGCGCATGATCGCCATGCTGGAGCAGAAAAACGCCTTTTCCTTCCGTAAATCCGTGCCCTATGTGGCCAAGCACCTGGGCGTGTCCCGGTACACGGTGTACAAGTACCTGGGAGAGCTGGCAGGCCACCACGAGGAGGAGTAAGCCTACCTGCCACAAGGGGTCCCTTTTTCGACCTTTCTTCCCTTGTTTTTTACGTCCCGCTGCGCTACAATGTGGAGGATAGCTGTTTACCCGTGACACGAAGGAGACTACATCATGTATCGTGAACAATTAGAAGACTATTTTCAGGATAAGCAGGACATGCTGGTGGAGGCCGTGTGCCGCCTGGTGTCCATTGACAGTGTAGAAGGTACCCCCGCCCCCGGCGCTCCCTTCGGC
>NZ_JACSNZ010000151.1 GCF_016902575.1 Pseudoflavonifractor capillosus
GCTCTTATTAGCTTGACCTCGTCGCCGCAAACTTCATATCTCTCGCTTCCGTGCAAGCACGAAAGCTCGATCATTCCGTTGCGGCTCCTCTCCGTTCAAAACCCGCTTCACTGGGCTTTTGAACGGTTTGGTCCTAGAAAACACTTAGTTCTCTTATAAGAATCATGCAGGCTTCAGAGTTATTTTTTTGGCTAATTGTTATTACCCATTTGACAGAAATGACTTTTGCCATTCTGATTAAAAATCTACTCTGTTGCTTGCTCTT
>NZ_JACSNZ010000152.1 GCF_016902575.1 Pseudoflavonifractor capillosus
GTTTCTCATTGTTTAATTTAGAGGGTGCAAACTGCGCATCCCCCGTCCAACCAATTCAAAAGCCCAACGAAGTGGGTTTTGAATTGAGAGGAGGAGCAACGGAGGGAATGAGCTTTCATGCTGGCATGGAAGCGAAGGATCCGAAGTTTGCGACGACGAGGGCCAATAGCTCAGCTGGCTAGAGCACACGACTGATAATCGTGAGGTCGATGGTTCGAGTCCATTTTGGCCCACCAGAGTCCATTGAGAATGGATATCAACATT
>NZ_JACSNZ010000153.1 GCF_016902575.1 Pseudoflavonifractor capillosus
ATTCCCTCCGTTGCTCCTCCTCTCAATTCAAAACCCACTTCGTTGGGCTTTTGAATTGGTTGGACGGGGGATGCGCAGTTTGCACCCTCTAAATTAAACAATGAGAAACAGCACTCAGAAGTCTGACCAGGACGTTACAACGAAGAACTTGCTCCGTTGAAGTCTCCTTAGAAAGGAGGTGATCCAGCCGCACCTTCCGATACGGCTACCTTGTTACGACTTCACCCCAATTATCGAACCCACCTTCGGCCGCGTCCCCCTTG
>NZ_JACSNZ010000154.1 GCF_016902575.1 Pseudoflavonifractor capillosus
CCGACCATAGGCTTGACGCACCACCAAACCTGTACCCCAAGGGGGGTTCTTAGGGGGGAAAGCCCTAAGCGATTCTTTCCCCAATTTCTCATCGTGGAGAAATTGGGCCCAGCGGAGCGTACTTGCCAGTCTGGCGAGACTGCAACAGTGAAACAATAGGAACCCCCCGGCATAGCCGGGGGTTCTTCATATGCGGGCAAAGCCCTTTGTTACTAGCCACGCCTCAAGGCGTTGGTACGGTCTGCCACTTGCGAAAGATTAGT
>NZ_JACSNZ010000155.1 GCF_016902575.1 Pseudoflavonifractor capillosus
TGGAGTAAGGCTCGACGTAGACTATGTCGTTGATAGGTCGGAGGTGGAAGCGCTGTGAGGCGTGTAGCTGACCGATACTAATTAGCCGAGGGCTTGACCTACAAAGAAGTGCGGAGCCGTCGTGAGCAGCGAGCATGGACCGGAGCGAGCTTTGCAAACCAAGAAATTGTAAGATTTCTGTTTGCGAAGCGAGACGAAGGGAATGCGAGCGTCGCGAACAGGCAAAGCATGACAACAAGAATGAATGCAGGCAGCTTGCT
>NZ_JACSNZ010000156.1 GCF_016902575.1 Pseudoflavonifractor capillosus
GCACAGCCAGGCAAGCCGTGCGCTGTCTCCCCTCCAGGGCCTTAGTTGGGAGTGTTGCAGCCGTTCCCGGCTGCCGGAAGCCTGGGTTTCGGCGGCTGGGAACAGCCGCTGCACCAAGGAAAGGGCCGGACATGGAAACTGCCCAGCCGTAGGGCCAGCTGCCATGAAAACCTGGTGTGGTGGCATCACCAGGAGCAGTAGGAGACGTTCCGGGCCGTGGGTTGCTAGACGCACTGCTCCTTAGCACCAGCGGGGTGGA
>NZ_JACSNZ010000157.1 GCF_016902575.1 Pseudoflavonifractor capillosus
GCACAGCCAGGCAAGCCGTGCGCTGTCTCCCCTCCAGGGCCTTAGTTGGGAGTGTTGCAGCCGTTCCCGGCTGCCGGAAGCCTGGGTTTCGGCGGCTGGGAACAGCCGCAATGCCAGGGGAAGGCCCGGACATGGAAACTGCCCAGCCGCAGGGCCAGCTGCCATGAAAACCTGGTGTGGTGGCATCACCAGGAGCAGTAGGAGACGTTCCGGGCCGTGGGTTGCTAGACGCACTGCTCCTTAGCACCAGCGGGGTGGA
>NZ_JACSNZ010000158.1 GCF_016902575.1 Pseudoflavonifractor capillosus
CAGTGAAAGCATCACAATCTGAAATCGAGCTTGAAAGCCATTTGCAGTTGGTAGCACTGGGACTGAGTATTTGTACCGCTGTGGTGCTGATTTACACCATGGCAACCATCCAAAATAATCGAAAGACAGGTGATAGAAAGAGATGATAGGCGCAGAATTGAGCAATATCAACCACCCGGAATTTGGTGTTGTTACCATTCCCCTTCCCATCCCCAAAGAGCAGTATGACAGCTGTGTGGAGTTGCTGGAGTC
>NZ_JACSNZ010000159.1 GCF_016902575.1 Pseudoflavonifractor capillosus
ATTTCAATTTATTTTCCCGCCTGGGGGCGGGAAAACTCTGCCGAGGGCTTTTCTCCATGCAAGATGGTCAAGACTTCTTGCATGACTTTTACGTTTTTCCACAGTCTGAGCATCCCCCGGAAGCCATTGCTTCCGGGGGATGCTCAGACTGTCGAAAAACTTCCAAAACATCCCCGCATCTGGTAAAATGGTATCAGATGTGGGGGTGTGCTTTATGGAGCAATGGAGAAAAGATTCACGAAAAGAGGCCG
>NZ_JACSNZ010000160.1 GCF_016902575.1 Pseudoflavonifractor capillosus
CATGGCAGCTGGCCCTACGGCTGGGCAGTTTCCATGTCCGGGCCTTCCCCTGGCATTGCGGCTGTTCCCAGCCGCCGAAACCCAGGCTTCCGGCAGCCTGGAACGGCTGCAACACTCCCAACTAAGGCCCTGGAGGGGAGGCAGCGCACGGCTTGCCTGGCTGTGCGCCTTGCAAGGAGCAACTGTTTTCCTGAATTGGCACCAAACCAGGGCCGACCATAGGCTTGACGCACCACCAAACCTGTACCCC
>NZ_JACSNZ010000017.1 GCF_016902575.1 Pseudoflavonifractor capillosus
GGAGTTGGGAGAACTCCAATTTGCGCATCATATTTGCCGTTATTCCCCAAACTATGACCAGAACCCCTGTTTTCGCTCAATGAAAACAGGGGTTCTTCGACAGTCTGAAGGACGGGATGCAGCGTACACGCTGCATCCCGTCCTTTTTGCGCTTGTTATTATTTCTTTTTCCGCTTCTTCTCAAAGAAGTCCCGCACCGGGGTTGCCGGGGCGGGGGTACCTTCCCCCATGGTGCGGGCGTACTCCTTCAGAGCATCCCGCTGCTCATTGGTGAGGTTTGTAGGCACCTGCACCTTAATCAGCACATACTGGTCACCTCGGCCCCGTCCGTTGACGTTGGGCACGCCCTTGCCCCGCAAGCGCACAGTGGTGCCAGGCTGGGTCCCGGCAGGCAGGTTGTACTTGACCTTGCCATCGATGGTGTCAATGTGGAGCTCAGCGCCCAGAGCGGCCTGGGTAAAGCTCACCTTCTGCTCCAGGTACAGGTCGTACCCGTCCCGCTGGAATCTGGGGTCTGGAATCACGGAGATGTTGATGAGCAGATCTCCGGCGGGGCCACCGTTGAGCCCCTCGTTGCCCTGACCACGCATGGAGATGGACTGGCCATCGTCGATACCGGCGGGGATCTTCACCTTGATCTTGCGCTGGCGGCGCACCTGGCCGTCCCCATGACAGTCGGGGCAGGGCTGGTGGATGATCTTACCGGTGCCGTGGCACTTGGAGCAGGGGGCGGTGGTGGTGAAGGCGAAGCCGCCCGCCCCACGCTGGATGCGCACCTGGCCGGAGCCGTGGCAGTCAGGACAGATCTCTGCGGTGGTGCCGCTGGCACAGCCGGTACCGTGGCAGGTGGAGCAGTTCTCGGTGCGGTTCAAGTTGATCTCCCTCTCCACACCCCGCATGGCCTCCTCAAAGGTAATGGTCATGTTGGCCCGCAGAGAAGCGCCCCGCTTGGGGGCGTTGGGGTTTGCCTGGCGCTGACCGCCACCAAACCCGCCAAAGCCGCCGCCAAAGAAGGAGCCGAAGATGTCGCCCAAGTCCACATCTCCCATGTCAAACCCGCCGAAGCCGCCGCCACCGAAGCCACCGGCCCCAAAGTTGGGGTCTACTCCGGCGTGACCGAACTGGTCATACTTGGCCCGCTTGTCCTTGTTGGACAGCACCTCGTAGGCCTCATTGACCTCCTTGAACTTCTGCTCCGCCTCAGCGTTGCCCGGGTTCAGGTCGGGGTGATACTGCTTGGCCAGCTTGCGGTAGGCCTTTTTCAGTTCATCGTCCGAGGCTCCCTTGGACACGCCCAGGACTTCATAATAATCACGTTTTTGTTCTGCCATTCTATGTCACCTCACTGGGCAGGATAATAAACCTGCCACAAGCGGGGTGGTATGATGCACCCCGCTTGTGAAACCCGGTCGATTGCTTACTTGTTGTCGTCGTCCACCACTTCGTAGTCGGCGTCCACCACATTGTCGCCGCCGTTGTCGGCTCCGGTGGCACCGGCGGAAGCACCGCCCATGTCGGGGCCGGGCTGAGCGCCAGCCTGGCTGTACAGCTTCTCGCTGACGGCGTAGAATGCGCGGGTCAACGCCTCGGTGGCGTCCTTGATGGCCTGGGTGTCGGTGCCCTTCAGGGCCTCCTTCACCTTATTCAGCTCACCCTCGATGTTGGCCTTGTCGGCACCGTCCAGCTTGTCGCCCATCTCCTCCAGGGTCTTCTCGGTCTGATAGACCATCTGGTCGGCCTGGTTGCGGGTGTCCACTTCCTCCTTGCGGCGGGCATCCTCAGCGGCGAACTGCTCGGCCTCCCGCACAGCCTTCTCCACGTCCTCCTTGGACATGTTGGTGGAGGAGGTGATGGTGATGTTCTGCTCCTTGCCGGTGCCCATATCCTTGGCGGTGACGTTGACGATGCCGTTGGCGTCGATGTCGAAGGTCACCTCGATCTGAGGCACGCCACGGCGGGCGGGAGCAATGCCGTCCAGGTGGAAGCGGCCCAGGGTCTTGTTGTACTGAGCCATCTCACGCTCGCCCTGGAGCACGTGGACCTCCACAGAGGTCTGGTTGTCGGCGGCGGTGGTGAAGATCTGGCTCTTCTTGGCGGGGATGGTGGTGTTGCGCTCGATGAGCTTGGTCATCACGCCGCCCATGGTCTCAATGCCCAGGGACAGGGGGGTGACGTCCAGCAGCAGCAGGCCCTTGACGTCGCCCACCAGCACGCCGCCCTGAATGGCAGCGCCCATGGCCACACACTCGTCTGGGTTGATGCCCTTGAAGCCTTCCAGGCCGGTGATCTTCTTCACGGCCTCCTGGACGGCGGGGATACGGCTGGAGCCGCCCACCAGCAGCACCTTGTGCAGGTCGCTGGACTTCAGACCGGCATCGCTCATGGCCTGGCGCACGGGGCCGGTGGTGGCCTCCACCAGGTGAGCGGTGAGCTCATTGAACTTGGCCCGGGTCAGGGTCAGCTCCAGGTGCTTGGGGCCGGTGGCGTCAGCGGTGATATAGGGCAGGTTGATGGAGGTGGAAGTGACGCCGGACAGCTCGATCTTGGCCTTCTCGGCAGCCTCCTTCAGGCGCTGCATGGCAACCTTGTCGCCGGTGAGGTCGATGCCCTCGGCCTTCTTGAACTCAGCGGCCATCCAATCCATGATGCACTTGTCGAAGTCGTCGCCGCCCAGGCGGTTGTTACCGGCGGTGGCCAGCACCTCGATGACGCCGTCGCCAACCTCCAGCACGGACACGTCGAAGGTGCCGCCGCCCAGGTCGTAGACCATGATCTTCTGGTCGCTCTCCTTGTCCACACCGTAGGCCAGAGCGGCGGCGGTGGGCTCGTTGATGATCCGCTTGACCTCCAGGCCGGCGATCTTACCGGCATCCTTGGTAGCCTGACGCTGAGCATCGGTGAAGTAGGCGGGCACGGTGATGACGGCCTCGGTGACGGTCTGGCCCAGGTAGGCCTCTGCGTCCGCCTTCAGCTTCTGCAGGATCATGGCGCTGATCTCCTGGGGGGTGTACTTCTTGCCGTCAATGTCCACCTTGTAGTCGGTGCCCATCTCACGCTTGATGGAGATCACAGTGCGGTCGGGGTTGGTGATGGCCTGGCGCTTGGCCACCTGGCCCACCATGCGCTCGCCGTCCTTGGAAAACGCCACCACGGAAGGAGTGGTGCGGTTGCCTTCGGCGTTGGGGATGACGACGGCCTCGCCGCCCTCCATGACGGACACACAAGAGTTGGTCGTACCAAGGTCGATACCAATAATCTTAGACATAACAATTCCTCCTAAATATATGGCAAATATGTGTTTACAAATGGAAATATATAGATCAGTTTGCCACTTTTACCATGGCAAATCGGATCACCTTATCGCCGCAGGTAAAGCCCTGCTGAAAGACCTCCACCACCGTATTTTCCCCGGCGGTGTCGTCCTCCACGTGCATCACGGCGTTGTGGCGGTTGGGGTCAAAGGTCTCGCCCAGGGCGGGGATCTGTTCCACGCCCAGCCCGCTGAGGGCATCCTGGAGTCCTTTCATGGTCATCTCCACGCCCTTGGCGTAGGCCTCGTCGCTGGTCTGCTGCTTCAAGGCCCGCTCCAGGTTGTCGTACACCGGGAGGAAAGCGGCCACGGTCTGGGCCTTGGCACTGGTCCAGGCGCTCTCCTTTTCCTTGGCGGTGCGCTTGCGATAGTTGTCGTACTCGGCGGCCAGGCGCAGGTATTTCTCCTCGGCCTGGGCCAGCTTCTCATCCACCTGGGGGGCAGCTTCTGCCTGGGGTGCCTCCTGCTGAGGCTCTGCGGTGGTCTCTTCCACCTCTTGCTCCAGGTTTTCCGTATTTACAGTCTTTTCATCCATGGGGTCTACTCCTCCTTTTGGTCAAGGGCGGGGGGAAGCTCCCCCTGTCCAAAGAGCTTGGACAGTCCATCTGCCACGTAGGACAGCTTGGCGGCCACCTTGGCGTAATCCATGCGGGTGGGTCCCACCACACCGATGACGCCCTTCATGCCGTCTCCGATGTCATAGCTGGCCAACACCACGCTGGTATCTTTCAATTCGTCGGCCACATTTTCCGGGCCAATGAGTATTTTCGTATTGTCGCCGTTGAGGGCGGGCAGATCCAGCACATTGGCCAGAGACTGCTCCTCGCTGAGGTAACACATCAGTTTCTGGGCCTTGTCCACGTCCCGGTACTCCGGGTGGTCCAGAATGTGGCTGGTACCGGCGGTATACACCGGCCCGTGCTCCAAGGCATCCAACACCTCCATGGCAAAGGACACCACCAGGGAGATAAGGCCATAGGCGCTGCCGGCGGCGTGTTCCGCCACCCGCATCAGCTCCGGGGTCAGCTCCTCCAGGCTCTTGCCCACAAAGGAGGTGTTGAGCAAGGTGGTGAGCATCTGCAGCTGGGGCTGGGACAGGTCGGTGGGCAGGCGAATGAGCTTGTTTTTCACCACGTTACTGTCCGTCATCACCACCACAATGAAGGAGTTCACATCCACCATAATAAGGTCGTAGCGGCGGATGGTGGTGCGCCGCCGCTCCCCCGCTAAGGCAAAGGCGGGATAATTGGTCAGCTGGGACACCATGCGTCCGGCCTGGTCAATGACCTTGTCCAGCTCCTGCATCTTCAGGTGCAGGGCATCGTTGATCTGCCGGGTCTCCTCCAGGCTCAACCGCTGCTCCTCCATCAGCTCGTTGACGTACAGCCGATATCCCTTGGGGGACGGCACCCGTCCGGCAGAGGTGTGGGGCTGCTCTAAGTAGCCCATCTCGGTGAGGTCTGAGAGTTCGTTTCGGATGGTGGCGGAGGACACATTCAATTCCGCCAGCTCCAAAATAGCTTTGGAACCCACCGGCTCTGCGGTGCGGATATAGCTTTCCACCACAGCCCGCAAAATTTTCTTTTTTCGTTCGGTCAGTTCCAAGCGGCATCCTCCTGTTCTCTCGTTTTAGCACTCACTATCCCCGAGTGCTAATGATACTGTACCACCGCCCCTGTAAATTGTCAATAGTCCAGTTGTAAATTAAATGTGAATGGACGTGTACCACAAAACACGCCCTTATTTTTGCAGTAATTTGATAAGATTGCTAATCAGATGGAGAAACCCCAAGAAATCGGTAAATTGAGGCTTTTCTTTCCACGCCATTCGTAGTAAACTGTGTATAGTTATGTCTATCTTTGGATTATGTTCACATTTTGGAGGTCATCACCTATGCAGCTATCTCTAACTGCCACCCCCTCTCCCACTGTGGCTCTGAGTTTCTCAGAACGAATCAGCCAGGGCTGGAACGACATCGTGTACGGCATATCTTGGTTTTTTGCCAATCTCTCCCCCGCCTTTGGCTTTGCTCTGGTGGGTATGGCCGTTGTGGTGGCCTTTTTTGTCTATTACTGGTACTGTTTGAAGCCCAAGCCCAACTCTCTGGAGTGGATTTCCATGTCTGAGGCCCAGTTTCGTCCCAAGCCCCTGAGCCTCACTCTGCCCCACACCCCCATGGAGCGGTGTGACTGGATCCCCATGCTGCTGGTGACCATTGTGTATGCCGCCACCGCCTTTTTCCAGCTGGGCAGCTTTTCCGCACCGGAGACCTATGTGAAATTCCAGCAGGGGGACTCCTACACGTTCTCCTTTTCTCAGCCCGTGCAGGTGGATGAGATTTCCTTCTTCACCTCTCTGGGCACCGGCACCTACCGTCTGGAGTATACCAACAACGGCTCTGACTGGAAGTGGGTGGATCTGGACCAGAACTACGCCACCTTATTTAAGTGGGAGAAGGTAGATCTGACCCAGGTACCTGAGGGGTTGGAGGAGGCTCCCAGCGTTGTAGAGGGCACCACCTTCCGCATCTCGGCCACCTCCACGGATCGCACAGAGGGAATCTGGCTGGCAGAGCTGGCTTTGTGGAGCGATGGTCAGCCCCTCACCCCCGACTATGTGGATGTGGGGGCACAGGCCCTGTTTGACGAGGAGGAGGAGTGGACCACCAAGCAGACCTATCAGAACTCCTCCTATTTCGACGAGATCTACCACCCCCGTACTGCCCTGGAGCATCTCAACAACGTCTATCCCTATGAGGTGTCCCATCCCCCTCTGGGCAAGCTCATCATGTCCATTGGCATTGCCATTTTTGGCATGGTGCCCTTTGGGTGGCGGTTTATGGGCACGCTCTTTGGCGTGCTGATGCTGCCCATTCTCTATGTGTTTTTGAAAAACTTCTTTGGCAAGACCGTGGTGGCCTTGTGCGGCACCTGTCTGTTCGCCTTTGACTTCATGCACCTGGTGCAGACCCGCATTGGAACCATTGACACCTACGGGGTGTTCTTCATCCTGGTGTCCTACTACTTTATGTACCGCTGGCTGTGCTGCCCGTTGGGCAGCTCTCTGCGAAAGACAGCCCTGCCCCTGTTCTTGTGCGGGCTGTTCTGGGGCATTGGCTGTGCCAGTAAGTGGACAGTGATTTACGCCGGAGCCGGTCTGGCGGTGCTGTGGCTGCTGGGTCTGCTGCTGCGGTACCGGGAGTGGAAGCGGGCGCCTGGGAACTTTGACTTTGTCAGCTTTGTGCTGAGCACCACCTCTCTGTCGGTGATCTTCTTTGTGCTCATCCCCGCCACCATCTACACCCTGTCCTACATCCCCTACGCCACTGCCCAGGGCTCTTTGACCCTGGACTCCCTGCTCAACATTATGTGGAACAACCAGGAGTTCATGCTCTCCTACCACCAGGGCGTCCACTCCACCCACCCCTACCAGTCCAGCTGGTACCAGTGGATCTTCGATGCCCGACCCATTCTCTACTATCGGGATCTGGAGCTGGCCAATACAGAAGGGGTCAAGAGCCTGTTTGCCTCCTTCAACAACCCCCTGGTGTCCTGGGCCGGTCTGCTGGCCTTCTTTGCCGTGGCCATTCAGACCATCCGCCGCAGATGCGGACGAGGATTGTTCATCCTCATCGCCATTCTCTCCCAGTTCCTGCCCTGGCTGCCCATTGGACGCACCCTGTTTGCCTACCACTACTTCCCCACCATTCTGTTTTTGGTCTTCGCCATTGCCTATCTGATGAATGATATGCTGGAGCGCAACCGCAAGGGGGCCTCTCTGGCCGTCTACGGCTTCACCGGGTGTACGGTGGCTCTGTATGCCATCTTCTACCCTGCCCTCACAGGGCTGTATATGCCCTTGTGGTACAGTGAGATCTTTTTGCGCTGGTTCCCCACCTGGCCACTTTAAGTGTCTCGAAAACGCCAGCGTTTTCTCGAGGTTTTGCAGCCCTCTGCATCGCACTCGCTCCGCTCGCACGTTTGGGGGCTGAGAAGTATTTTTCCGCCGCACATGTCGCCGGAAAAAATGGATCACACATTTTCCGCCTAAAGGCGGAACTCTGCGAGGCTTAGGAAGGGGGCTATCTTGTGTATCTCTGTGACTGTCACACCCACACCCGGATCTCCTTTGACAGCGAGGCTCCCCTGTGGGAGATGATGGCGGCAGCCCAGCGGTCTGGACTTCAGGAGCTGTGCGTCACCGACCACTGCGACCTGCTGGACGGAGACGGCACCCCCACCCTCACCTTTCCCTGGCCCCAGGCCCTGGAGCAATATAGGCAGCGGGGGGAATCCCCTGTGTCGGTGCGTCTGGGTCTGGAGCTGAGCTGTGCCCCCTACCATCCTCAGGCCGCCCGGGATATCCTGGCCCAGGCAGGAGGAGCGCTGGACTTTGTGCTTGGCTCTCTCCACAACTGGATCGGAGCCCAAGACAACCGGGATTTCTACTACACCCGATTCACCGGAGATCCCGCCCTGGCTCAAGCAGCCATGGAAAACGCCCTCACCCACACCTGGACACTGGTGACACAGCTGCCAGACTGCTATGACTCCCTGGCCCACATCACCTACCCCCTGCGCTACATCGCCCGGGACGGGGTGAAACTGACCCTGGAGCCTTTCCGGGCGCAGGTGATGGAGATTTTCCGTCAGGTGGCCCAGTCCCACCATGCCCTGGAGGTCAACACCTGCCGGGGCCAAGCCCTGGAGGACTGGCTGCCCATTCTCCGCTGGTTCAAAGCCTGCGGCGGGGAGTTTGTCACCGTTGGCTCGGATGCCCACCAACCGGAACACATGGCCCTGGGGATCCCCCAGGCCCTGGAACTGCTGCGAGAGGCCGGGTTCTCTTATGTCACCACCTATCAGGGCCGTCGCCCTGTCCCCCACAAACTTTAACAATCTAGAAAAAGGAGTTTTGACCATGAAAATTTCTCTTGGCTGTGATCACGGTGCCTACGATCTGAAGGAGCACGTGAAAGACCACCTCACCCAGCTGGGCCACGAAGTGGTGGACTGCGGCACCTACTCTGCCGACAGCTGCGACTACCCTGTCTTTGCCAAGGCCGCTGCTGAGAAGGTGGCCAGCGGTGAGTGTGAGCGGGGCATTGTCATGTGTACCACTGGTATCGGCATCTCCATCTCTGCCAACAAGGTCAAGGGGGTGCGGTGCGCTCTGTGCAGCGAGCCCTACTCCGCCGAAATGACCCGCCGCCACAACGATGCCAATATGCTGGCCATGGGCGCTGGCCTCATTGGCCGCAATATGGCCGACCGCATTGTGGACACCTTCCTCTCCACCGAGTTTGAGGGGGGCCGTCACCAGCGCCGGGTGGACCTGATGATGGAGATTGAGAACGCATAATCCAAACCAAACCCACAAGGAGGTGTGAGCCAGCGGCTCACACCTCCTTATATTTTACCTTGTTCCGCTAACAATCTCTCATATCGTGTTTTTGCTGACACATTCCCTGCCAAATATCGCTGCCAGACGTTCCACCCTCCTGCCTCATGTCCAGCCTGGGCTTGCATCTGCTCCACATAAGCCAGCACTTTGCGGTGGTACACCATCTCATAGATGTGTCGGGCCTTTTCCGGTGTGATGTAGAACTCCCTGCCAATGGCAGCAAACCCCAGGCCGTGCTGATCCCGGAGCAGTAAAATCTCATAGCCCTGCCCATTCTTCTGCAAGGTGCTGTAAGGAATGTCTGTCAATGTCATGCTATTACCCTCCCGCATCATTTACCCGTATTGCAGGTAAATAATATATCATATACAGGTATTAAATACAACGCCCTGCGGTAAAATTTATCCGGGAGTGTGGTAATATGCTGCGATTAAAACAACTGCGGGAAGAACGTCGTCTCAGTCAGGCGGGACTGGCAATACATCTCAACATTTCTCAATCCACGGTCAGTGCCTATGAAGTGGGAGACAGGACTCCAGATTTGGAAACACTGGTGGCAATCGCTCAGTTTTTTGACGTATCGCTGGACTATCTGGCCGGACTTACGGAGTCCAAACACCAGATGACCCAGAGCGACCTTACCCTGGAGGAAATGACTCACCTGCACGCCTACCGTCAGTTGAACAGCCATCAAAAAGAGCGGGTAAAGGCATATATAGATGGTCTGCGAGACAGAGCCTAATTCTTTTTGCTCAATATAACAAGGAGGAAGCGAGACCGCTTCCTCCTTGTGAGCGTGTCGAAAAAGTTCGACACGCTTCTCAAAAATGCAAGCATTTTTTCGAGGGGATGCAGCCCGCTGCGCGCATAATCGGGTCAAAGGACGACCCGATTCCACACTGGCGGGCTGAGAAGTGTTTTTTTCGATGCTCATGTCCCCGAAAAAAACAGATTTTGATTTATTTTTCCATCCTCGGATGGAAAAACTCTGCCGAGGGCTTTTTGGCGATGCAAGATCATCTGCCCTTCTTGCATTGACGTGAGCTTTTTCGACAGTCTGCAAGGAGGAAGCGAGACCGCTTCCTCCTTGTTTCGTTCTCCACCAGGCCCAAAGCATCCCTTGTGTAAAAGTGGACAGGGAGATTGTACCTCTGCAAGAGACTGTTTCATACTTGCCAGTCTGGCAAGGGGGTATGCGCTCCGCTGGGGTCTATTTTTGCCCGGCCAAAAATAGACGAAAAAGCCGCCTAGGGCGTTCCCCCCTAGGTACCCCCCTTGAATACCAGACTGGCATTGCGTCCCATATCTACGGCCCGGAACATCTCCTACTGTTCCTGTTTGTGCCACCACCGCCGCGGCCTCATCCTGCCGCTCCCTTGCCGCCTCCAGGTCATCGAAATCCCCCAGGGCCCGCAGGTCCACATGGGAAGCGTCCACCCCGAACACCGGGCGTTCCGCCCACTGGGCCAGGGTGGCGGGATAGTCTCCTTCCAACTGTCCCCGGACGCTCTCCGAGCGCAGGTGGCACACCTCCAGCAGGGTGTCCACCGCCAGCAGGTGGTCCTCATAGGAGCAGAAGGCGGTGGGGTCGGCCTGGACATAGGGGGCGATCATGGCCTGGGTCTGCCGGATGACCGCCTCATACCGGCCGCTCTCGAAATACTCCGTGAGCAGATGGTCGAAATAGGCGTGATACCGAGCAAAATAGTCGTTGTTTTTCATCAGATTGTGATAGAGGGGGCGTTTCAGCATGGTCTCCCCCCGGGCGGGGGTGTTGATGGGCCAGTTGATCAGTACGTCGGGGTCCCGGATGGGATCGGTCATGCCCAGGGCGTAGGTGCCGAAGGCCAGGTTGTAGTCCCAGGGCAGGATGGAGATCACCCCGTCCTCCTCATAGAGGAAGTAGTTGTGTCCGGTGTGGCCCAGGTAGCTGTCCCAGTTCATGACGAACACCTGGACGGTAAAATACCGTAGCACCTCGTCCACGTTGATTGCTGTCTCCAGGTCCTCCCCGGTGGACAGCACCCGCAGGGCCTGGATCAGCCGCTCCCGGTCCGCCCCGTCGGTGGAGAACCTGGCGTTGTCGAAAATATTGGGGTAGAGGGCGGGATCGTCCCCTGTGTACCACAGGGCCACGTCGGCGTTCTCCGCGTTCAGGGAGTGGTAGTCCGGCTTATAGAGCGCTCCGTGATCCGGGCCGAAGTTCCGCCGGGCAAAAGCCTCCTCCGGTTCCTCGATGGCCAGGAACAGCCCCCAGGGGGCGCCGTTCACCGTCACCCAGGCATAGCTGCACAGAGGGGCCGGCGCCTCCATGTAGGCCATCATGTGGTAGGCCAGGTAGGTCTTGAGGTAGCTGTTGTCCTGGAAGGAGGCATCCAGGGAGAGCTTGTCCAGTCCGTGGTAATTCCCGCCGTCCACATAGTGGTCGAATTCCAGCTTCAGGCTGTACCGGGACAGGCCGTACTCCTCCGTCAGCCGGAGGGAGTTGTTCCCCTTGGCCCGCAGGCCCACTTGGTAAAATTCCTCCCCGTCGATGACCGCGGTACAGGGGATATATTCCTCCGCCGGGGCGTTTTCCAGAAAGGCCGCCCAGTCCTCCACCCGCAGGTCCACCGTGTGAACCCGGTCGTCGTCAAAGAGGCGGGAGGCATACCCGGGCGCGGCGCTGGCTGGCCGGAGGCCAAGAACCTCCCCGAAGCAAAGCAGGCCGGTGAGGATCAGGGCCAGCAGGATGGCCGCGGCGCAGATGCGGTCGATATGCCGGTGGCGGATCATGGCCTCACCCCATGTAGTCCCCGTTGTAGGAGACCAGAACCACGTTCCCCACACCCTCCATGGCCCCCAGCTCATTGACGAACTCTGTGTCGGCGTCCCGCAGGCGCACCTCATAGTTCAGCTCGATCTGGCCCGGGGCCACGCTCTTGCTCTTGAGATTCAGCCGCCGCACTCGGGCCTCCACCAGGGCCCGCACCTGTCCCTCCACATCCTGGTCGGCGCAGTGGATCACCAGGATGTAGGGGGACTCCCCGTTCTTCTGCCGGGAGAACACCAGCAGCACCACCCCCACAAAGAGGCTGCCCACCACCGCCAGGGGGATGAGCCCCGCCGCCAGCACGATGCCCGCCGCGATGGCCCAGAACAGGAAGGCGATATCCATGGGCTCCTTGATGGCGGTGCGGAAGCGGACGATGGACAGGGCGCCCACCATGCCCAGGGAGAGGACGATGTTGCTGGTCACCGCCAGGATTAACAGGGTGGTGATGAGGGTGAGGGCGATGAGGGTCACCCCGAAGCTGGGGGCGTACATGACGCCGGCGTAGCATTTTTTATAGACCAGGAAGATGAACAGGCCCAGGCAAAAGGCCAGCGCCAGGGCGATGACGGCGTCCGGCAGGGAGACCGCGTCCAGCCGCTCCAGAAAGCTGGATTTGAAGATGTCCTGAAAGGTGAACGTGGGCATGGCAACCACTCCTCTTTTCTTCGTTCTCAGTCGAACCGCCGGCACAGGGCGTATTTGGAACAGGCCGCCGCCCGGCGATTCGGGGTTTGGACGGCCAGGCGCACCAGGTCGGGGAGAAAGGCGTCGTACTTGACCTCCAGTACCGTCAAAGCGTCCAGAGGTTTCAGAGGGAACAAACCGGGGGACAGGAAGCCGGCGCTGTCCCCGCAGGTGCGCAGGTTCCGATCCAGGGTCACTCGGACATTTCCGGGGGCGTACAGGAAGGCCTCCCGGTCATAGCACACCACCGTCCTGGGCCGCAACAGCGTCCCATGGAGCTTGTGGTACAGCTCCGACAGCAGGGGCTCACCCCGCTCCAGAAGGAAGGCGTCCTCCCCGGAGAGTAGCCGCTCCGCCTCCGACCAGGTCAGGTGGGCGGATCGCTTGCCGCACAGGCCATTCACCTTAAATTTTTTCTCCAGCTTGAGAAAATCCGGGCGCTCCCCGTAGTATCGCAGGCGGAACTTCTCCCGCCGGTTCACCCCGTCCAGCTTCTCCCGGAGGGCGGTATCGTAGGGGGTGTCGAAATACAGGCTGGTCACCCGGTAGGAGCCGTCCGGTCCGGCGTGGCCGTCCCGGGGAAAGAGCTTCCGCAACCGGGAGGCGAGCACCAGATCCTCCTGGGGAGAGAGCTGGTGCTTGACCTCGTGGCGCAGGCGGAAGGGCTCAGTCGTCCCAATCGTCGTCCCAGTCGTCATCGTCGTCCCGGTCGTCATCGTCGTCCCGGTCGTCGTAGTCCGTGTCGTCCCAGCCGTCGTCATCGTCGTCCCAGTGATCCTCGCCGGTGGGGTCGCCGTACCAGTCGTCGTCATCGCCCCAGTCGTCGTAGTCGGTGATCCCGTCCGCATTGGGGCCGTAGTCGGTATCGTCGTAGTCGGTGATGCCATCCGCGTTGGGGCCGTAGTCGGTATCGTCGTAGTCGGTGATGCCGTCGGCGTTGGGGCCGTAATCCGTGTCGTCGTAATCGGTGATCCCGTCGGCGTTGGGGCCGTAGTCGGTATCGTCGTAATCGGTAACGCCATCATTGTTGGGGCCGTAGTCCGTGTCATCGTAGTCGGTGATACCGTAATCGGTGATCCCGTCGTTGCCCGGACCATAGTCGGTGTCGTCATAGTCCTGGAACTCCGCGTCCATCTCGGTGATCTTGCCGGTGTAGGCGTTCACCTCATACTCGTACTCCACGCCGTCCAGGATGAATTCCACCTCGTACTCCCCGTCGTCCAGGTCGTACTCCTTCTCCACAAACTGCAGGTCGTCCCGGCCCAGCTGGGTGGAGAGGATGCTCTGGGCGGCGGAGGCGTTGATGTACCCCTTGTCGCCGTAGGCATCGTCGTAGTCGTCCTGGTCCAGGGTCACGGGCTGAGAGCCGATCTGGTCGGTCTCCACCACCAGCCGGACCGCCTCGGCCAGCTCGTTCAGGAACTGGTCACTGGGATAGGCGGAGCCCCGCTCCAGCTTCAGGATGATGTTCTTCTCGTGGCCGCCCACGGTGGCGTCGAAGTAGCCCAGGGCATTGATCTCGTCCACCAGCTCTCCCACCACCTGGGTACAGGGCCGGCCCTGGTAGCCGGTGTAGGAGGCCAGCAGGGTCTGGGCCTCCTGGTTGCGGCCGGTGAGGGCCACCACGTTGCCAGCGTCGTCATAGTCCATCTCGATCTCCGGGTTCACGCTCAGGAGGACGGTGCCGGCGACACCGCCGCTCTCTTCCAGAAGGGGGGCGCTGGTGCCGGGGGCCTCGGGGAGGGACGCCGTGCCGGCGCCGTTCCCGCAGGCAGTCAGAGCGGTCAGGGCCAGGGCGGCGGTCAGAGTCAGGCCAAACAATTTGATGCGGATGTTCTGTTTCATGTCTTTCATCTCCTTAGAAAATGGTGTTTCAGTTTTGTGTTCTGATTTTAGATTACGGAGCCGTTGCCGAAAAACCGGGGTCTGGGAAAACTTTTTTATGTTCCAATTCTTTTATGTGTTCCCGCCCCCGCAGGGGGCGGGAACGCTATGGAAAATTTTGAATTCAGGAACACAAAAGGGAAGTGGGAGTTTTTGATTTTCCTTGGCTTACACTGGAAGGATACGGCGGCCGGCCCTCAAAACCGGGGCCGCGGCGGAAATTTTTCTGCTTTAATCGTCATCATCCCGATCTCCGTCATCGTCATCATCATCCCGGTCGTCTTCATCGTCTTCCCAGCGATCATCACCGTTGTCCTCCCAGCGGTCATCGTCGGTATCCCGGTCATCGTCCCGATCCTCATAGTCGGTGTCACCGTCCACATAAGGGCTGTCGTTGGGAGACTCATAGTCGGTGACGCCGTCGCTGTAAGGGCCGTAATCGGTATCCGCATAATCGGTGACGCCGTCGCTGTAAGGGCCGTAATCGGTATCCTGGTAGCCGGTCACTCCGCCGCTGCCGGGTCGATCGTCCGTGTCATCCGGGACAACGGGCGGATCGGTCTGCTCCGGGAGTGGTTCTGGGGCAGGTTCCGATTCAGGGGGCATCACCGGGATGACTACCTCAGTGGCCGGCTCCTCCTCCGGGGCGGGGCCGATTTGAATCACGATGGTCTCACCATACCGCTCCTCCAGATCCTCCCGGGCCGCCTGTTCCTCCCGGGCCTGCCAGTCGGCGTCGGCGCTGGTGACCGTGATGGACACTGTCTCTCCATCGGAGAGGTAGCCCATATCGATGGCCCGCCCCACCAGCTCCCCGGTCACGTCCTCCCGGTCCTTGCCGCCGTAGTCGTAGCCCTCGATCAGGATCTGGCCGTCCTCATTGAGCCCCTCCAGCTCCAGCACCCGGTCGGTGCGGCTGAGGGTGAGCTCCACATCCGGGTTGATCTGGATGCGCAGGGCACCGTAGGGAACGAAGTTGGGCTGGTAATAACCAAAGAACACGATGCACAGGCAAGCGGCCAGGCCGGCAACGCCAGACAGGGGCTTCCACAGGGCGGGGCGTTTTTCCTTGGGGCGCTGCAGCTCCACGATGTCCCGCACCGTGTCCCCCACCTGATAGCGCAGGTTGGCGGCCTTCAAAAAGCGGCCCTCCTCGTCCAGCACCACCGCGTAGGCCGGATGTACCTCCATGACCAGATAGCTCACGCCTCGTCGCCCCCTCTCTTGGGGCCCACCTGGCACAGGTGGCCCCGGATGATCTCATAGCCGTTGGTGAAGGCCAGCAGGATGGCCACCAGGTACTTCCGGTGCCGCTCCATGGTCTTCTTGTCGGTGCCGGAGCCGGCGGACAGCTCCCCCATGGGCAGCTTGCCTGTGTCCTCCACCCGTTTCAGCAGCTCCGGCTGAGTCCGGGCGAAGTCCAGTACCCGGCGGCAGGCGGCGAAGGTCCGCTCCTGCCGGGGGCAGTTGTCCGCCACGTCGGAAAAGGTCAGGCCGAACTGGGCCAGCTTCTCGGAAAACTCCTGGATCTCCCGCCGGCTGGCGGTGCGCACCGCATAGTCCTCGGCGTGGTCCACGGTGTCGGGGATGGTGTCCAGCAGCTCGCCGCCGTCCTCCTCCCCGCCCAGGGGGGTGTGGAGGGAGATCACATTGCCGTGGCGCTTCTCCGTCCGGTAGTGGTCGATGAGCCGGTTTTTGATGGCCCGGGCGGCGTAGGGCAGGAAAGCGCCCCGGCTCTTCTCATAGGCCAGCACCGCCTCATAGAAGGCCAGCATGGCGATGCTCAGTTCGTCCTCATGGCCGTTCTCCGGGGCGGTGTGAAGAAACTTCACCGTCTCCGAGCGGATAAAGCCCATGTACTGACGGATGAGGGCGTCCGCCGCCTCCGAGTCCGTCTTGGCCGATTGTACCTGGGAAACGATATCGTGCTCTGTGCGCACCATTGCCATCCCTCCATCCCCCTCCGGCAGAAGGATACGGACACGCCGCCGGATTTTCGGGGTCACAGCAGAAAATTTCAAAGGGTAGAAAACACTATTGTAAAGTTTAGCGGCTGCGAAACGGAGGCGCGACCGTCTGGATGTCAAATCTTTGTCAAATGTATGTAAAGAAACGGATGGGGCGGTTTTGCGTTCCCTTGGATGGGTTGTGCGCCAGGGTTCTTCGTGGTAGGATGGAGGCACGCACACAGAGGAGCGCGCGGGATGAAACAGATCTTTTCTTTCGGTTTGACAGCGGCGCTTTTGCTGGCCTGCCTGACCGGCTGCGGCGGACAGGCGGGCAGCGCCAGCGCGGCGGATGTGGACATCTGGGAGGAGTCCGGCGACGGTCGGGGCCGCTACGAGGGGGATCTGTTCCTGGACGGTATGAAGTATGAGTTTGAAATCGATCCCCAGACAGGGCGGATCATCGACTGGAATGCCGATCTGCGGGACTGACCGGCAACACAAAAACCGAGGCAGGAAGAACGCAAGTTCCACTCCTGCCTCGGTTTTATAATTGGTAACTTTTGCTGTTCTCGGTCAGCCCGCCATCTGGGACAGGGCCACCCGGCCGGCGTCGTTGTACCCCTCCGCCTGGAGGGCGGCGGCCGCCGGCCTTCTTGCTTTTCTCATGCTGTTTCCTCCTGCGATTTTGTTTTGGAAAGGCAGCGGTACGTTCTCCCTATTTGATTTAGTATAATCCCACGACTGTAAAATCCGAAAGAGGGAATGTGTAAATTTCTTGTAGGCAGAGGAGGTCTGGAACGAAACCGGGTTCATAGCAAACGCGCTTCACATGGATTTGACGGTTTCTTTACTGAAATACCGTCGCACGCTGGGAAAGGCGTCTGCTATACTGAACACAGATGCGGTAGGCATCGGTTGGGAGCGGCAGTATGGAGTACGGTTTCAGACAGTCCGATCAAAATCGACAGAGTATGATCAGCGCCGGTTTGCGCCCTTACAGGGCGGACCGGCGCTGTTTTTGTGGATGCCGCGCCCAATGGTCATAAGACAACAAAGAAGAAAGGCAGGCGCAACGTATGCAGAAGACCTATGTGCTGGACGCCAATGTCCTCCTCCAGGCCCCCTACGCTCTGGAGTCCTTCGAGGACAACCACATCGTGCTGCCACTGGCGGTGCTGGAGGAGTTGGATGATCGGAAGGGGGCTGACGGTGAAGCGGGAAACAACGCCCGACATGTGCTCCGCTTCCTGGAGAGATTACGGCTCCAAGGAGACCTGGTAAAAGGCGTGACCCTGCCCAGTGGAGGCACCGTGCGCCTGGAGGTCAACCATGTGGACGCGGCCCTTCCCCAAGGGATAGAACCCGGCAGCCGGGCGGGAAGGGTGCTGAAGGTGTGTCGGGGCCTCATGGACGAGGGAGCGCCGGTGACGCTGGTGAGCCGGGACATGGTCGCCCGCATCCGGGCCCAGATGATGGAGGTGCCGGCGGAGGACTTCACCACCGACCGGCTGCCGGATGGAGCCCAGCCCTACACCGGCCGGGCGGAGGTCTACATCTCGGACAGCCTGCTCACAGCGTTCAAGAAAAAGGGAGCTCCGGCGGAAGAACTCTATACCGTGGACGGCGCGGGGGAGCGGAAGCCGGTTTCCTTGACCGAGAACCAGTTTGTCCTTCTGCACTCGGATACCGAGCCGAAAAAGACCATGCTGGGCCGTTTCCGGGAAGGGAAGGTCACCGCCCTGCGCTTTGGCGGCGTCCGCCCATTCGGCGTCAAGCCCCGGAGCGTGGGGCAGCAGTTCCTGCAGGAGGCCCTGCTGCTGCCGGCGGAGGAGGCGCCCCTGGCCATCATCCAGGGGCCGGCGGGCACCGCCAAGACCTTTTACGCCCTGGCTGCAGGGCTGGAGCAGGTGCTGGAGGCGGAGGAACGGCCCTATCGGAAGATTCTGGTGTGCCGCCCCAATGCCCAGTTTGACGCGGACATCGGTTTTCTCCCGGGCAGTGAGCAGGAAAAGATCTCCCCCCTCATGCGGCCCATTGTGGACAACCTGGAGATCTTGCTGGACCTGGAGGGGAAGAAAAAGGAGCGGCGCAGCGAGGAGGAGCTGCGGGGGCGCATTGACTACCTCTTTGACACCGGCGTCATCGCTGCCGAGGCCATGAACTTCATGCGGGGCCGGTCCATCACCGATACCTGGCTCATCATCGACGAGGCCCAGAACCTCACCCCCCGGCAGGTCAAGGGCATCATCACCCGGGTGGGAAAGGGCACCAAGGTGGTGCTGCTGGGGGACCCGGCCCAGATCGACCACCCCCTGCTGGACACCCGGAGCAACGGATTGACCTATGCCAGCGCCCGCATGAAGGGTAGCCCCCTGTGCGTCCAGCTGACCATGCTCCCTGACGAGTGCGAGCGTTCCCCTTTGGCCCTGGACGCGGCGGTGCGGATGTAAATGATAGCAGAACTTTCGTAACATGATATGAAAGAAAATTTATTTACATTTTACAGGACTTTGGAAGAAGAATTTACATCCCGGTGGTACACTGTGCCTGTGTGAGCGAGAAACACACCATCATAGGGAGGAAAATATGCTATGAGTATCGCACAGAAGCAGACTGCCACACAGTCGCAAAAGCTGATGATCTTTGTCCTGTCCATGTCCCTGTACGGGCTGGCCACCCTGTTCACCGAACTGATCCCCAAGTTCCAGGTGGGGGTCGTGGAGTTCTCCGTGGAGTACTTCCTGTTCATCCCCCTGACCCTGGCCATGCTGTTCGACCCCCTGTCCGCCGCCCTGGGCGCCGCCACCGGCGAGCTGGTGTTCAGCGAGATCATGCTGGGCCAGTTCGGCGGCCTGGGCGAGCTGGAGAAGTTCCTCACCGTCACCATCGGCGTGTACATTGCCGGCCGGCTGGTGAAGGATCCCAAGAACCGCGCCATGGTGGGCGTGGCCGCCATCACCGGAACCGCCGCCCAGCTGCTGATGGGCACTGTGGTGGACATTCTGAAGGTCCAGCTGGCGGTAGAGGACTTCGAGGCCGTGGCCGGCCTGCCTGAGAGCGTGTTTGCCACCGAGGGCTTTGCCTTCCTCAATGACCTGCTGTTCTCCGGCATCCTGTTCTGCCTGCTGCCCACCCTGTACCTGGTACCCAAGCTGTACGGCAAGATCGAGCCCCTGCTGGGCATGGCCCCCCGCACCCCGGAGAGCGCCGTCAGCGGCATCAGCCCCAAGGCGTTGATCGTGTGCGCCGTCGGCTTTGTGTGCGCCATCGTGGCTGAGCTGGCCGCCACTGCCGGTATGTCCCTTATTGACTGGGAGGCCGAGTGGGCCGAGAGCGGCACCGCCCTGGCGGTAGGAATGGTCGCTGCCGCCGCGGTGGCCATCATCGCCCTGCTGGTCATCAAAAAGAACGCGGGAAAAAAGGCTGCGGTGAACTGAGATGAACGCGGTTGAGATCGACGGCCTGACCTATACCTACCCAGGCGCCCCTCAGCCCACCCTGAAAGAGATCTCCCTTCAGATCGAGAAAGGGGACTTCCTGGCGGTCGTTGGCAACAACGGCTGCGGGAAGTCCACTTTGTGTAAGGCCCTCAACGGCCTGATCCCCCACTTCATCACAGGGAGCATGGAGGGAAGCGTGCGGGTGGAGGGGCTTGATACCCGGGAGAGCGACGTGGGCGTCCTGGCCCAAAAGGTGGGCTATGTGTATCAGGACTTTGAAAACCAGATCGTCCGGCCCACCGTGCTGGACGACGCCTCTTACTCCTGCCTGAACTACGCCTTCCCCGACTACCTGGAGCGGGGCAGGGCCGCGTTGAAGCAGTGCGGTCTGGAGGGCCGGGAGGAGGAGTACGTCTGGCAGCTCTCCGGCGGTCAGACCCACCTGCTGGCCCTGGCCGGGGCGGTGTCTCTTCAGCCGGACATCCTGATCCTGGACGAGCCCATCGCCCAGCTGGACCCCATGCACGCCGACCGGATCTATGCGGTCCTCCGGGATTTAAACGAGAACCACGGCAAAACCATCGTTGTCATTGAGCACCACACTGAGTACATCGCCGACTTCTGCAAGCACGTGATGCTGATGAGGGACGGCCGGGTGCGCTGGATGCTACCCACGGAGGAGGCCCTCCAGCGGGTGGAGGAGCTGGAGGCCTGCAATATCTTCCCGCCCCAGGTGACCCAGGCGGCCTACAGCCTGCGGAAGGGCGGTATTCTCCCGGCGAATGTCCCTCTGCCCACCACGGTGGCGGACGGAGAGAAGGCTTTTGCCGGCCTGCGATACATCCCCCGGGAAAAGCCGGCGCCCGCCGCTCCCGGCGGTGAAAGCGCCGTGTCCGTTCAGAACGTGTCCCTCTCCTACCGCTCGGTGAAGGGGGAGCCCCACACCGTCTTTGACGGGCTGGATCTGGACATCCGCAAGGGGGAGAAGGTGGCCCTCATCGGCTCCAACGGGGCGGGCAAGTCCACCCTGATGAAGCTGATGGTGGGCCTGCTGAAGCCCAATGCCGGCACGGTGTCCCTGTTTGGGGAGGCCATCGGAGACAAAAAGGCTGAGGATCTGTCCCGGCAGATCTCCCTGGTCTACCAGAATCCGGAGGAGATGCTCATCAAGGACTCCATCCGGGCCGACATCGCCTATGCCATGGAGGTGCGGAAGGTCCCGGAGTGGGAGAAGCGCACCGCGGAGCTGCTGGAGCGGTTCCGGCTGACAGAGCTGGCGGACCGGGACGGCCGCCTCATGTCCGGCGGCCAGATGCGCCGGGCCAGTTTGGCCATCGGCATCGCCCTGAACCCGGGCATCCTGCTGCTGGATGAGCCCACCGCCAATCTGGACATCGCCACCCGGCGGGAGATCATGGCGGTGCTCTCGGATATGAAGGACATCATCCAGACCGCCATCATCGCCACCCACGACATGCAACTGGTGTGTCAGTGGGCGGAGCGGATCATTGTGCTGCGGGGCGGGCGTGTGGTGGCGGACGGGCCCCGGGACGAGATCTTTGCCCGGGCCGACCTGGTGGAGCAGGTAGGCATCCGCCCGCCGGAGATCTTCACCATGGGGCAGGCTTTAGACAGGCGAGCCCTGTGCTATACCATCGACGAGTTCCTATCGTCTTTTCAGGAGGCGTGACCGCTGTGGAAAAATTGACCGCAAAACTCTCGGAGAGCATCCTGGATAAGCTCTCCATGGACTTCCTGCGCAATCAGGTGCTGAAGAACGCCTATGGCAACGATGACACCGTGATCGCCGGCCTGGACCCCCGAATCCTGCTGGCCTGGTATCTGTTCTTCGGCCTGGTGCCCTGGTTTGTCAGCGACATTCCCTTCCTGCTGGGGTGCTTCCTGCTGGTGATGGCTACCACCGTCCTGGCCCGTGTGGCTGGTCTGGTGCTGTTCCTCTTCGCCCTGGGGGTGTTCTCTCAGACGGGGTATCTGTTCCTGGTGACGCTGCTCTTTGGCGGCGACGCCTCCGCCATTGCCCCGCTGCTCATCCTCACGTTGAAGGTAGCCACCATCTCCCTGGCCTCGGTGACCGTGTTCTCCGGACTGGACCCGGACAAGCTGTCCAACGGCCTGATGTGGTACGGCTGCCCAGAGCGGCTGAGTTTCTCTATCTCCTACGCCTACCGGATGCTGCCCATGCTCATGGAGGAGTTCCAGAATGTGCTGCTCTCCTACCGGCTGCGGGGCAATCCCCCGGCTCACAAGACCCTGGGGGGCAAGATCAGGTACCTGATCTATCAGGTGAAGATCATCATGCAGTCCTTCTACCCCCTGATGCTCAACACCGCCAAGCGCTCCCGCACCACGGTGGAGGCCCTGGAGCTGCGGGGCTACCGGTACGCGGCGGTGAACAAGTCCGTGAAAAAGATCAAGCTGGCCGCCCTGAAGGTCACTTATAACGATGGACTGTTCCTGGCCATCTCCTTCCTGGTGGTGGCGGTGGCCGTCCTGATCTCCACACTGCTGTAAGAAAGAAGGTCATTTATCTTGCGCCTGGATTTTCACACCCACGGGAAGCTGGCCAAAAAGCTCCCATTTTCCACCGCCTACACCGACTGGCTCTTCGGCGAGGCCAGACAGGCCGGACTGGACGCCCTGTGCCTGACGGAGCACTTCAACACCCTCCAGTTTGCCGATGTGTACGGCTACATCGCCTCGGTGAGCCGAAGGATCGGGGACACCCTGGAGCTGGAGAACGGCCTGCGCGTCTTCCCCGGCATGGAGACGGATGTGGCGGAGGGCGGTCATATCCTGTCCATCGGGCCCCTGGAGGCCATTTTGGAGCTGAACCGGCGGCTGGAGCCCCACAAGGAGAAAAGGGACTTTCTGCCCTTCTCCCGGCTCATGGATTTGTTTGAGAAGTACCCAGTGGTGGTGGGCTGCGGCCACCCCTTCCGCGCCGGCGGCCATGTGCCCGAACTGCCGGAGGAGCAGCTCCGCCGCCTGAAATTTCTGGATCTGAACGGGAAAGACCTGGCTCTTGACCGGGAGAGGACGGAGCGGCTCACCCATGACCTGGGGAAAAAGCTGGGCATCCCTGTGGTGTCCGGCAGCGACACCCATCAGGCGGTGCAGTACGGCTGCGTCACCACGGTCTTTGAACGGGAGGTGGACACCGTCCCCGCCCTCTATGGGGAGATGACAGCCGGCCGCTACGCCATTGATCTCTCCGACACCGCCGCCTTCCAGGTGCGCACCGCCTGTCTGCTGAAGCGGTCCTTGAAGGAGATCCATGCCCTGGGAGGCGACTACGTGGCCATTCTGACCCGGGAGGCCACCGCATGACCGCCCTGACGGATTCCCTGGCGGAGGGGGCCGTCCAGACGGTATTGGAGGCGGGGGAACTGCTGACCGATCCCGCCGCCGTTCAGAGCATCCGCTCCAAGGGCGAAACGGACTATGTGACCAATGTGGACGTGGCGGTACAGGCGTTTCTGCGGAAGCGTCTGGCCGCCCTGGCCCCGGATGTCCAGTTTATGGGAGAGGAGCAGGACAATACGGGGCTGGACTGGAGCCGCCCCTGCTGGATCCTGGATCCGGTGGACGGCACCACCAACCTGATCCACAGCTTCCGGCACAGCGCCATCTCCTTGGCTCTGGCGGAGGGTGGACAAGCTGTCTTTGGTGTGGTATACAATCCTTATACGGAGGAGTGCTTCACCGCCCGCCGGGGCGGCGGAGCGCTCCGAAACGGAGTCCCGATCCACGTCAGCGATGTCTCCCGGCTGGAGGACAGCCTCCTGTCCACGGGCACCGTCCCAGGCCGCCGGGAGCTGGCGGATGCGGCTTTCCAGCAGATGCGGGCGCTGTATGACCGGTGTCAGGACGTGCGCCGCACCGGCTGCGCCAGCCTGGACCTGTGCTGGGTGGCCTGCGGACGGCTGGACGGCTATGTGGAACTGTCTCTCCAGCCCTGGGACTACGCCGCCGGAATGCGCATCGCGGCGGAGGCTGGAGGAAAAGTCACCGCCCCCGACGGCAGCCCCCTATCCCTCCGGGAGGGCGGGCCTCTGCTGGCCTCTAACGGGCGGCTCCACAGCGTGCTGCAAGCAATTTTGAAAGAATGAGGGGGTTGTCATGGACCTGCACCTTCCCACCCCGGCCGGGGAACTGACCCGGGCGGAGCAGAAGATCCTGGACTATATCAACACCAACACGGATGCTTTCCTGTTTTCTTCCATCGGCCAACTGGCCCAGCGGCTGGAGCTCTCCGACGCCACGGTCTCCCGCTTCGCCCGCCATGTGGGTTGCCGGGACTTCAAGGCGCTGAAATCTCTGGTGCTGGAGCAGTCTCCCGGCCCGGCGGTAAAGCTGACGGCCACGCTCAGTCAGGGGGATCATTTCTCCCCCCAAGCCTGGCTGGAGCGGCAGCGGGCATACTTGGAGAAGACCATACAACAGCTCTCCACCGGGGAATTTGACCGGGCGGTGGAGGCTCTCTGTTCTGCCCGGCGGGTGTTTCTTCACGGAAAAAACGCCTCCGCTTCCATGGCACAACTGCTCCATTTCCGCCTGCGGCGGCTGGGCTTACAGGTGTCTCTCCTTCCCTCCGGCGGTTCTGAACTGCTGGAAGGACTCGCGCAAGCGGCGGAGAACGATCTGGTGGTGCTGTTCAGCTTCTCCAAGCTCTCCCGGGAGGGCCGCATCCTCCTGGAGCACAGCCGGTCCGCCGGCTATCGGACCTTGGCCTTTGTGGGCCGCACCTGCCTGCCCGCGGAGGAGCGGGCGGACATCAGCCTCTTTGCCTACCGGGGGACAGAGAAGGAGTATCACTCTATGGCAGCTCCCGCCGCCCTGCTGGATGCTCTGGCAGTCGCTGTGGCGGAACGGTTGGGAGATGAAGGTACGCAGCGTCTCCAGTCGCTGCACCGGATGAAAAAGGACTATTTTCCAGACGGATGAACGCATCCCCCATGCCCGCACATGGGGGATGCGTTCATTTTCCAGGATGATGCACAAATTTTACACACATTTTACTGCGCCGCGGTAGTGGGCGCAAGCCGGCTGTGATATGGTAGATTAGGATTGTTTTATATATTCTGCGCATGGGCTTGCGCTGCCTGCGCACCACATCTGAAAAGGAAGGATCTGCTGCTATGAAACGCGCGGTTTTATCTGTATGTATCCTGGCATTGGCATTGATTCTGACAGCCTGCGGTCCGACGCCGTCTGACAGTGCAGTCTCCACCGGCGATTCCGCCAGCGGAGATCACGCCTTCGACTATGGCGGTGACGTGACGCTGCGCATTCTCTCCGGCTCGGAGAACCAGGAGCTGGAGGGTATCCTGGATGACTTCGTCCGGGAGCGGGGCGTGAACATCGAGATGGACTACCAGGGCTCCCTGGACATCATGCGCGCCCTCCAGGGGGAGACCATCGACTACGACGCGGTGTGGCCGGCCAGTAGCCTGTGGCTCACCGCCGGGGACACCCAGTACCGGGTGAAGCACGCCCAGTCCATCTCCATCACCCCGGTGGTCTTCGGCATCCGACAGAGCCTGGCGGAGGAGCTGGGCTTTGTGGGCCGGGAGGTGTCGGTGGGCGACCTGCTCTCCGCCATCCAGGCGGGGGAGCTGGAGTTCTGCATGACCTCCGCCACCCAGTCCAACTCCGGGTGCAGTGCCTACATCGGCTTCCTCTACGCCCTGCTGGGCAATCCGGATGTGATCACGTCGGAGAACCTCCAGACCCCGGGCCTGGCGGAGCAGATCACCCAGCTGCTCTCCGGCGTGGATCGATCCTCCGGAAGCTCTGACTGGCTGAAGGACCTGTTCCTCACCGGTGGCTACGACGCCATGGTGAACTATGAGTGCCTCGTCATCAGCGCCAACCAGGAGCTGGAGGCGCGGGGGGAGGAGACGCTGTACGCCGTCTACCCCTACGACGGTCTGTCCATTGCCGACTCCCCTTTAGGCTATGTGGACAACGGGGACGCCGAGAAGGAACAGGCCTTTCTGGATTTACAGGAGTATCTCCTGTCCGACGAGGTGCAAAACGAGATCCAGCGCACCGGCCGCCGCACCGGTTACGAGGGGGTGTCGGCGGAGAACGCCGACGTGTTCCGCGCCGACTGGGGCGTCCAGCCGAACCGGGTGCTCTCCCCCATCCGGATGCCCTCCACCGATGTGCTCATGGAGTGTCTGGATCTGTACCAGACGCAGTTCCGCAAGCCCTCCCTCACGGTCTACTGTCTGGACTACTCCGGCAGCATGGAGGGGATCGGCCGGGAACAGATGGTGGAGGCCATGAGCCAGATCCTGATCCAGGAGAACGCAGAGCAAAATCTGCTCCAGGCCTCGGAACACGAGGTCAATATCCTCATCCCCTTTGAGGGCTACCCCCGGGACGTCTACACCGCCGAGGGCAACGGGGCGGAGCTGGAGGATCTCTACGACCAGGTGGAGGCGGAGGAGGCCGTGGGTGGCACCGACATCTATTATGCCGCCATGGAGGGCCTGCGGCAACTGGATGGCTACGACCTGAGCCAGTATACCCCCGCCATCATCCTGCTGACGGACGGGGTATCCGACGGGAGTTTTTCCGACTTCCGGGACGGCTACGAGGTCTTCGGGGCGGATGTGCCGGTGTTCTCTATCATGTTCGGCTCCGCCGATCCCACCCAGCTGGAGGAGCTGGCGGAACTGACCCACGCCCGGGTCTTCGACGGCCGGGAGGACCTGATCGGGGCCTTCCGCAGCGTGAAGGGGTACAACTGAGATGAAGAAAGGACAACTGCGGCAACTGGTACTGTCGCTGGGCGTGGGGGGCGCGGCCTTTTTGATCCTGGCCCTGGGCCTGCGCTGGAATTTCCTGTTCAGCGCCGCGCTGGGGGTGGGAATCTATCTGGGAGTGTGGTTCCTGCTGGCCCCAAAGGCGGACCCCATCACCCTCTATTTCGCCCAGCGGCCAGACGGCGGCGAGATGCAGGCCCTGATGGAGGAGGCGGAGCGGGATCTGAAGGCCATCCGGTCGGCCGCCGGCCGGATCACGGACGTCCGGACCCATGAGGACGCCCTGGCCCTCACGGAGACGGGGGATCGCCTCTACTGCTATCTTCGGGAGCATCCGGAGAAGATTTCGTCGGCCAACCGCTTCCTCATCTACTATCTGGACACGGTGGGCCGGATCCTGGGGCAGTATGTGAACTTCCAGGATGCCGGGCTGGGGACTTCCGAGGTGCGGGAGTTTCAGCGGAAGGTGCGGGCCATTTTGCCAAAACTGAAGACCGGATTTGAGGAACAGCTCAGCCAGCTGATGGCCTCGGAGCGGTTTGACGCGGAGGCGGACATGAAGGTCATGGAGGGCCTGCTGAACACGGAGGGATTCCAATGGGAAGCAAATCAAAATGGATCGGTCTGATCATTCTGCTGGCCGTCATCGCTGCGGCGGCGATCTATCTGCTACTGGGCGGCGGCCCCCAGCCGGAGCCCACCGTCCTGCGGGGCTATGTGGGGGGCGAAAAGATCGGCCTGCTGGAGAACGAGGCGGTACAGGACATTCTGGAGCGGGAGTACGGGCTCACCCTGGATTACGCCAAGGCTGGCTCCCTGGACATGGTGGCGGCGGACCACGAGGGCCGGGATTTCCTTTTTCCCTCCAGCCAGACCGCCCTGGAGTACTACCAGCAGCTCTGCGGCGCGCCGGACAAGAGCCAGATCGTGTTCAACACCCCCATCGTCCTCTACACCCACCGTCCCATCCTGGAGACGTTCCAGAAAGAGGGACTGGTGACAGAGCGGGACGGGGTCTACTACATGGACATGGCCGCTCTGGTGGCGGAGATCGAGGCGGGCACCACCTGGGCGGATCTGGGGCTGCCGGAGCTCTACGGCACCGTAGCGGTCAACACCACCGACCCTGTGCGCTCCAACTCCGGCAATATGTTTGCGGGGCTGCTGGCCAATGTGCTGTGCGGCGGGGTGGCGGATGCGGACAGTGTGGAGGCCGTGCTGCCCCGCCTGAAGGCCATCTTCGAAAAGCTGGGCTATATGGAGGCGTCCTCCTCTGACCTGTTCGACCAGTTCCTCAAGACCGGCATGGGGGCCAAGCCTGTGATCGCCGGCTATGAGAACCAGCTGCTGGAGTTCGCTGTGGAGAACCCGGAGGACTGGGCGCAGCTGAAGGATGACATCGTGCTGCTCTATCCCACCCCCACCGTCTGGTCCTCCCATGTCTACATCGCCCTGGATGAGGCAGGAGAGGCGGGCATCGACGCCCTGCTGGACGAGGAGGTCCAGCGCCTGGCCTGGGAAAATCACGGCTTCCGCACCGAGGTATCCGGCACGGACGCCGACGAAGACCACTTCGGCGTCCCTTACCTGGCCGCGGAGATCACCCAGGTGGCCGCCATGCCCAGCTACGCCGCCATGGAGAAGATCATCGCCGATCTGTCGTAAACGTAAATTTTACCGCAGGGCTGGATAAATGCGCTGTGCAAAGGGAGGTATTTTCACAGATGGATGGGCTCATCGTCTATGGCAGCAAATACGGCACGACCCGCCGGTATGCGGAGGAGCTCTCCCGGCTCACTGGCCTGCCCGCCATCCCCTGTGGGGAATTCCACAGGCTGGCTGAGGGGAGTATCCTTGTCTATCTTGGGGCGCTCTATGCCGGCGGGGTGCTGGGGCTCAAGCAGGCAATGAAAGGACTTTCCCTCGGGGATGGCCAGCGGCTGATCGTGGCCACCGTGGGTCTGGCCGACCCTGCGGAGCCGCAGAACCGGGCGCATATTCGCGCGGCACTTCAAAAGCAGCTGCCGCCGGAGCTTTCGGAGCGGGCCGTTCTCTTCCACCTCCGGGGCGGTATTGACTATGCCGTTCTGTCCCCACGCCACCGGGCCATGATGGCCGCAATGTGCTTCTCCCTGCGCAGGAAGCCGGCGCGGCAGAGGTCCGCTGAGGACCAGGCGCTGCTGGAGACTTACGGAAAACAGGTGGACTTCACGGATCTCTCTGCGCTGGCTCCCATCGTCAGAGAGATCCTGCGCGGATAAGATATGTTGGGAAAGAAGTGCCTTCAACCAGAGCGGCCGATGGGCATCTGATCGCGTACAGGGGTCGGTGATCCAAACCCGTTAGCAGCTATCCCCAAAATGGCATTGAGTGATTTTCAGATACTTACAGTCTGAAGAATTTACGACCAGAGTTCTTGTGGTCACGACTGAAAAGTGGATACATAAACATGATCAGCCCGCCGGTTCCGAAAGGAACCGGCGGGCTGATATTCTGCCTATCAAGCGCTGAATTGGTGTAGATTTGGTGTAAATCGGGGACACCAGCCACAGAAGATCCAGCTGTCCTCAAGGGTCAGCGGCTATTTTTTAGTACATGCCGCCCATGTCGGGAGCGGGAGCAGCGGGAGCGGGAGGCTCGGGCTTGTCGGCCACCAGAGCCTCGGTGGTCAGCAGAGTAGCGGACACAGAAGCGGCGTTCTCCAGGGCAGAGCGGGTCACCTTGGTGGGATCCACGATGCCGTTGGCGATCATGTCGCAGTACTCCTCCTTGTAGGCGTCGAAGCCGTAGCCCACCTGGCCAGCGGTCTTCACCTTCTCCAGCACCACGGAGCCGTCGATGCCGGCGTTGGTGGCGATCTGCTTCATGGGCTCAGCCAGAGCCTTGGCAATGATCTTCACGCCGGTCTTTTCGTCACCCTCCACGGTGTTCAGCAGAGCCTCCACCGCAGCAATGGCGTTGACGTAGGCGGTGCCGCCGCCAGCCACAATGCCTTCCTCCACGGCGGCACGAGTGGCGTTGAGGGCATCCTCAATGCGCAGCTTCTTCTCCTTCATCTCGGTCTCGGTGGCAGCACCCACACGGATGATGGCCACGCCGCCAGCCAGCTTGGCCAGACGCTCCTGGAGCTTCTCCTTGTCGTACTCGGAGGTGGTGTTCTCGATCATGTGACGGATCTGGGAGACACGGGCAGCGATGGTGTCAGCAGCGCCAGCGCCATCCACAATGATGGTGTTCTCCTTGGACACCTTCACCTGACGGGCAGTGCCCAGCATGGTCAGGTTGGCCTCCTTCAGGTCCATACCCATGTCGGTGGACACCACAGTGCCGCCGGTGAGGATGGCGATATCCTCCAGCATCTCCTTGCGGCGATCGCCGAAGCCGGGAGCCTTGATGCAGCACACGTTCAGGGTGCCACGCAGCTTGTTCACCAGCAGGGTGGACAGGGCGTCGCCCTCCACGTCCTCGGCGATGATCAGCAGCTTCTTGCCGCTCTGCACCACCTGCTCCAGCAGGGGCAGCAGCTCCTGGATGGAGGAGATCTTCTTATCGGTGATGAGGATATAGGGGTCGTCCAGAACGGCCTCCATCTTCTCGGTGTCGGTGACCATGTAGGGGGTGATGTAGCCACGGTCCAGCTGCATACCCTCTACCACCTCGGAGTAGGTCTCGGCGGTCTTGGACTCCTCCACGGTGATGACGCCGTCGTGGGAGACCTTCTCCATGGCCTCGGCAATCAGGGTGCCGATGGCGTCGTCGCCAGAAGAGATGGCGCCAACACGGGCGATGTCAGAGGTGCCGGAGACGGGCTTGGAGTTGCGCTTGATCTCCTCAATGGCAGCGGTGGTGGCCTTGGCAATGCCCTTCTTCATGACCATGGGGTTGGCGCCGGCAGCCAGGTTCTTCAGACCCTCACGGATGATGGCCTGAGCCAGCAGGGTGGCGGTGGTGGTACCGTCGCCAGCCACGTCGTTGGTCTTGGTGGACACTTCCTTGACGATCTGGGCGCCCATGTTCTCAAAGGGATCGTCCAGCTCGATCTCCTTGGCGATGCTCACGCCGTCGTTGGTGATCAGGGGAGTGCCAAACTTCTTATCCAGCACCACGTTGCGGCCCTTGGGACCCATGGTGATCTTCACAGTATCAGCCAGCTGATTGACGCCCCGCTCCAGAGCGTGACGGGCTTCCTCGCCGTAGCAAATAATCTTAGCCATAATTCAATTACCTCCTATTAGTCCTCGACAATGGCCAGAATGTCATTCTGACGAACGATGGTGTACTCTTCTCCATCCACCTTGACCTCAGTGCCGGAGTACTTGCTGGTGAGCACCTTGTCGCCCACCTTCACGGTCATGACGACTTCCTTGCCGTCCACCACGCCGCCGGGGCCAACGGCCACCACTTCGGCCATCTCGGGCTTCTCCTTGGCGCTGGCGGTGAGAATGATGCCGCCCTTGGTGGTTTCCTGGGCCTCCATGGCCTTCAAGATCACTCGATCTGCCAGAGGTTTCAAAGTCATAACAGGTTCCTCCTTATATACAATCCAATGGTTTACTTGGTCGGGGTTTAGCACTCATTTTGCCCGAGTGCTAACTCTAGATAAGATAATAACCGTTTCACACAAAAAAATCAACCCCTATTTTTCAAAAATAGAGGTTGACGGTAAAAAATTCATCTTTCGTTCACAACGTGACAGCTCGAGTGCTAATTCGACCTTCCACACGGGGCTGATAACTGAGGCCCTGGGGGTAAAAGAAGTTCACCTTTTTCTCGGAGAGCCGGATGTGGTAGCGGGTGTTTTCCAGCGTCTCCCCATCCACCACCGCCACAATGGGATCAGGTGCAGAGATGGTAAACTCGATGCCCTCCACGGCGGTGATAAGGTCGGGGTGCTGGCGGTAGCGGCCTTTGGCGTACTCCCCCACCAGGCGGAAGAAGGTTCTCCGGCTGACTTTGGGCACCACCAGCATCTCCAGCTTTCCGTCGTCGGGAAGGTTGTCTCCTACGGGCATAAAGCCGCCGCCGTAATAGCGGCCATTGCACACACATACAATGGTGGTCTCCCCCTCATAGGAAAAGTCCCCTGCCTCCACCCGGGTGGGGCGGCTGATGCCCTTGAAGAGCACATTGGCGATGAGAGAGAGGATGTAGGCCCCGATGCCCCGCACCAGGGGCAGGCGGCGGTACTTGTGCACATCGGCGGCAATGCGGGCATCCACGCCGGCGCAGAAGATGTCCAGCCCCAGCTTGCCGTTGCACTCCATGAGATCCATGGCCACCTGGGGCCCCTGGCTCAGGGCCTCCAGCTGGGAGAATCTGTCCTTATTCTCCGGCCCGAACATCTTCAAAAAGTCGTTGCCCGTGCCCAGGGGCACGTTGGTCACCGCCACATGGTCCAGACCTGCCACCCCGTTGATGACTTCATTTAAGGTACCGTCCCCGCCGCAGGCGTAAATCCGCAGGGGCTCCCCAGTCTGGGCGGCAGCCCGGGCAATCTCACAGGCCTCCTCCTGGCGCTGGGTGTGTACCACCACACTATCCAAGTCCAGGCGGTCAATCTGCTCCAGCAGCGCCCCCTCGTTGCCTGCCTTTCCGGCGGCGGGGTTTACGATAAACAGATGTTTCATGTCCCTCTCTCCATCACTTCACGCCGTACTGGAACAGGTCGCATTTCAGCATTCCGTTGTACAGCTTCCTTTTTTTGTCCGCCTTCTTCCCGTAGGTGCGTTCGAACTCGGTGTGGGAGGAGAGCACAGACACCTGCCAGCCGTCGGGGAACTTGTCCATGGCACGGCCGAAGGCCCGGTACAGCTCCTCCGCCTCTCGCTTTTCCATCAGCCGCTCGCCGTAAGGGGGATTGGTGACCACACGCCCCCGCAGGCCGCCGAAGTGGAACCGGGTGGCGTCCGCCACTTCAAAGGACACCACGTCGTCCACCTCGGCCAGCTGGGCATTGTGCCGGGCCAGCTCCACCGCCTGGGGGTCGATGTCTCCGCCCCAGATCTCGTAATTTCCGTCAAATTCCCCGTCCATGGCCTCGTCGGCAGCGTCCAGCCACAGCCCCGAGGGCAGCTGGGCCCACTTCTGGGCGGAGAAGGAACGATTGAGGCCGGGGGCACGGTTCTTAGCCACCAGAGCGGCCTCAATGGCGATGGTGCCCGAGCCGCAGAAGGGGTCGCAGAAGGGATCTCTCCCCTTGTAGCGAGACAGAGCCACCATGGCAGCGGCCAGAGTCTCCTTCAAAGGTGCCGCCACCCCCTGAGCCCGGTAGCCCCGCTTGTAAAGTCCCTCCCCGGAGGTGTCCAGCATCAGAGATGCCCGGTCTTTGAACAGGGCAAACTGCACCTGATACAGTATCCCGGTCTCGGGCAGGGTCTCCAGCCCGTACACCTTTCCCAGCCGCTTGGCAATGGCCTTTTTCACCATGGCCTGGCAGGTGGGCACGGCGTGGAGGGCAGAGTTGATGGAGTAGCCCTTCACGGGGAACTTCCCCTCCCGGGGAATAAACTCCTCCCAGGGCAGAGAACGGGTTCCCTCAAAGAGGGCCTCAAAGGTAGGAGCCATGAACTCCCCCAGCAGGATGAGCACCCGGGCACCACAGCGCAGGTTCAAATTCAAACGGGGGATATCCTTTTTGGTGCCCGTACACAGAACCCGGCCGTTTTCCGCCCGCACATCGCCCAGTCCCAGCTTTTTCGCCTCGTAGCTGACCAAACTCTCCACCCCCAGCAGGGTGGGAATGACAAATTGCAGTTTTCCGTCCATACTCCATCCTCTCCGGGGTTTACCCCCTGTTGACGCAAAATACCCATAATCTTTTTTATTATATCCAATTCGGGACACTGTGACAAGAACCATTATTTTTTTGCTAAATTTCGTAAAGGTTACAAGATTGTAGTGGTATCACCTGGTCACATATGCTATACTACCCCCAAAGGAGGAAACCATCATGGACTCTATTTATCTGATTGTCTGGCTGGTGCTGCTGATTGTCTTCGCCGTTGCCGAGGCTGCCACAGTGGGCCTGACGTCCGTCTGGTTTGCCATCGGCTCTCTGGGTGCATTGATCTGCGCTCTGCTAGGCGGTAACATCTGGTTGCAAGTGGGCATTTTCATTGTCCTCTCCCTGGTGTGTCTGCTGGCTCTGCGCCCCCTGGCCAAGAAGTATTTGAACAGCCGGGTGGAGCCCACCAACGCTGACCGGGTCATTGGACAAGAGGCTCAGGTCACCCAGGACATTGACAACATCCAGGGTACTGGCAGCGTCACCATTGGAGGTATCACCTGGACCGCCCGCAGTGAGCATGACACCCCCATCCCCGCCGGGGCCATGGTACGGGTGCTGCGCATAGAAGGAGTCAAAGTTATGGTTGAGAAGGTAAAGGAGGAAGTCAAATGAACGGTATACTGTCACTGATGATCCCTGTGGCGATCATCATCATCATTCTGCTCATCATCGCCGCCAACGTCAAGGTGGTGCCCCAGTCCAAGGCCACTGTGGTGGAACGGCTGGGTGCGTTCCGGGCCGTGTGGGGGGTGGGTCTCCACTTCAAGATCCCCTTCATTGAGCGCATTGCCAAGACCGTGTCCCTGAAGGAGCAGGTGGTGGACTTCGCTCCCCAGCCCGTTATCACCAAGGACAACGTGACCATGCAGATCGACACCGTGCTCTATTTCCAGATCACCGACCCCAAGCTGTACACCTACGGGGTGGAACAGCCTCTGAGCGCCATTGAAAACCTCACCGCCACCACCCTGCGTAACATCATCGGCGACCTGGAGCTGGATCAGTCCCTCACCAGCCGTGACCACATCAACACCCAGATGCGCTCCATCCTGGACGAGGCCACCGACCCCTGGGGCATCAAGGTCAACCGTGTGGAGCTGAAGAACATCATGCCTCCCCGGGACATTCAGGAGTCCATGGAGAAGCAGATGCGGGCCGAGCGGGAACGCCGGGAAGCCATTCTCCAGGCCGAGGGCCAGAAGCAGTCCCAGATCCTGGTGGCTGAGGGCGAAAAGCAGTCCGCCATTCTCCGGGCTGATGCCGCCAAGCAGGCCAAAATCATGCAGGCCGAGGCAGAAAAGACCGCCCGCATCCTGGCAGCCGAAGCTGAGAGCGAGGCCATTTTGAAGGTGCAGCAGGCCACCGCCGACGCTTTGAAGCTCTTGAATGAGGCCGCTCCCAACACGGAAGTGCTCCAGCTCAAGGCTCTGGAAGCCTTCCAGAAGGCTGCTGACGGCCGGGCCACCAAGATCATCATTCCCAGCGAGATTCAGGGTCTGGCCGGCCTGTGCGCCTCTGCCAAGACGGTGTTCGACTCCGTTACCCCCAATCCCGCCGCACCCACCCAAAAGCCTCCCGCACCCAAGCCCTGATTGTAAGGGAAAACCGGGATTTTACATGAAAACACACACGCTCCTGGAATCCCAAGGATTCCAGGAGCGTTATCTTTGCCTCCCCGCCTGAAAATTTTTTACTCTCGCCGTCACAAAACCGTTCCCCCAACACATGGTAAGTTGATACGAGAAACATCGCCCCAACCCATCCCAAAGAGAAAAGGAGGGAAAACCCCGTGGAACAACCTTCCTCCTTCCTGGCTGACCTGTACCGACAGGAATACTTCACCCTGTACCGGGTGGCCTACCGCCTGACCGGCTGTCAGGAAGACGCACAGGACATGATTCAAAAAACCTTTCTGCTGGCCATTGGACAGCAGGAGGAACTGCATTCCCACCCCAACCCCGGGGGCTGGCTCATGGTGACCCTGAGCAACCTGGTAAAAAACGAACGTCGGCGCATGTCCAACCGGGTGGAATTCTCCCTGGAGGACATGGCCCAACTCCCGGCCCAGCAGCCCAGTGCCTCGTTTTGGGAGTCTCTGCCCCCGGGCCTTACCCAGGACGACCGGCAGCTGCTGAGCTGGAAGTATGAGTTGGAGCTGGACCACTCCGAGATGGCCCGACGGCTGGGCATCTCCCCCCAGGCCTGCCGGGCCCGGCTGTCCCGACTGCTGAAAAAATGCCGGGCCCTCATGGAGCCCCAACCGAAAAAAGATTCGTCCAAAGATGTCACAAAACCGTCCGCCCAGAACATAGATAAGGTGAGTGCGGGGAAAGGAGGAAACCATGGCTGAACATGATCTACGGGTCACTGGGACAACCCAGATGCCCGATGCCAACCAGTTGGCCCAGCTCTCCCCCGAGGAGCTGGCCCAGGCCATGGAGCAGGCTCTGGACGAAATGACCGAGGACACCTATGACCAGGCGGTGGTAAACGCCTACCTGGATGCCCTGGATGCCAAGGCCCCCATGCCAGAGATGCCGGACGTGGACACCTCCTATCAGCAGTTTCAGTCCATGCTCACCGGGGCTCTGCCTTCCCGCCCCAAGCGTAGGGGCAGGGTGCTGCGCATGACGCTGCGGGTGTTTCTGGCCGCTGCCTTTCTGTTTGGCTGCCTGGTTGCGGCCCAGGCCTCGGGTATGGACGTGTTTGGTGCCATGGCCCGGTGGACGGACGATACCTTCTATTTAGAAACTCAGAAGGACCATCCCGCAGCCCAGCCCCGTGTTCCCTATCAAGAAAAATATGAAGCCGCAGGATTGGATGCAGCATATATGCCCACCTGGATACCGGATGGCTATACGGTTGGGGAGATAGAAATTTTTGAACTTCCAGATTCAACCGAAATCTGCATTCCTTTCTATCATTCCAACGATTCTACAATTCAATGTTTTATTTCTTCCTACTCCAGTCCCATAGACATGCAGAGTCTTGTATTTGAAAAGGACGGTCGTCCTGTTAAGGAATACCAAGTCAACGGAAAAACCGTTTACTTGTTTCATAATTTAGATGCTATTAAAGCTGTATGTCAGCACAAAAATTTTGTATATACTCTGACCGGAGACGTTACAGAGGACATCGCTCTAAATTTCTATGCTTCCATCGGCCTAGATTCACAGAGTACATCCTCCTAAATCAATAAAAAGTAGGGTGAACTAGATGAAAAAAATATCACTCATTATGGTAATGGTTGTGTCTCTTTTGCTTGCCTGTTCTGTAAGTACTCAGGCTCAAACTAGAGCCAGCGAATATCTAAGTGGGTATAGAGCATCTATACAGTGCGGGGCCAATAGCGGTGAGATTCTCATTAATTTTGTTGTTCAGGCAGAAAAATCCGTTCCCAAAATTGGTGCTCTAAAAATTGATATCTACCGAACCAGTGGAGATCGTGCTGCCACTATCTACGGCACAACCTCAAACGGTTTGCTCTCTCCCAAAAGTGGCAGACTTTACGCTCACAGCTACACATACAAAGGAATCCCCACTGTCTCTTACTACGCAGTCGTCACCGTCTGTGCGGGTCCTTCCACCAATTATGACACCAGAACGGTGAAAACCTCAGTGGTGCAAGCACCTAAGTGAATATTTTAAACCATTGCAAGCAGGACCTGGAGAAGTTTTCTCCAGGTCCTGCTTGCTCTCCCTCAATTTTTTAATTCTTCGTAACATTCTGACCATATGAATACATATGTGTAGTAGAAGTACCTATCAAGAGTAGAAAGGGTGAGTCCCGTGGTTTCCTTGACCTTCTCATTGTTGTGTCTGTTGGGCGCTGCCTCTGGAAACTCTGTAGCGGCACCAACTACTCAGTTCCCTGATTACTCTTTCAACAGCTTCTATAATGAAGAAGCATCCCAAAAAATTCATCCCCAAAGCAATGCAAAGTTAAGGAATTCCTTAACAAACACTACCACAGGCAATCTTGTCATAGACTTATACAAAGGTGACTCTCAAAAAATACAGTTGAACGGCCAATCACATCTCACCGAGTCATACACAAGCACAGGAACTATTCGAATGCAAGGAGATAACGTATCTTTCTCTGCTGAAGGAACTTTGTTAAATGTTCCAATCAATTCCAACACTGAAGGCTTGATTGGCAATCTTTTCGGTACCACAGATAAGGAAGAATTCCTTGTAATTACGTTACACAGCATTCCAGAAACCGAAGAGCTCTTTGCCTATGTATCTGTCGGCACGGTTTCAGAAAATTCCACTTCAGAAGTTTTAATCTTTGGAGATACCTTTAATGAAATGAATCTTCTCGTAGAACGCTTATATTTGTGGCAAAATAACACTTCTCTTGCTCCAGAAAACTCAGGCAGTTATGATATCGAAAAAATCAGCGAAAATCCCGCACCACATGCTAATACAAACAGTGCATATAACACTGTGTGGAGGCAAACCCTTAACTCAGAAACAACATCAAAAAACGGGAGAAAGTATAAAATAGCCTCGTTATCTCTTTTCTCGCCCAAAAAAGTACGAGCAAACAGTGTGTATGACTATGCAGCGAAAATAAACGCAAACATGGAAGTTGCAAAGAAGTACGCATTAGAAGAATATGGGCTTACTCATGTTGCAGTCACTCCAGTGCGAGGAAGTGTTCAACTGCGCCTAAACTTTCCTGATGCTGACCTATCAAATCCTACTCCAGAACCATACGTTAATATTGCTTCACTAACCATTCCTGTAAAAGATAAGTTTGGTATTTGTGAATGGTTGCCACTGGAAGCGTCCATCGAACTTTCTGGTATAAAGATTACAAGAAGTTCTACTGGAACATCAGGACATCTGAATGTAATGACATGGAACCATGCCTATTCCACTGATGTAGATATTGGGTCTCAGTCAGGAGAATTTGTTGCCAAGGGCTATTATGGAAGAGCAGACGGGTGCTGCAAAAAAGTCCCAGCCGGTGGTACAGGCACTGCAACCATCTGGGCCAAAGGACAGATTACTTTTCACTGCTATGCATCCGCTGCATTAAATGGGGTTGCCTACTCAGGTACCTATACCGTATCTGTAGGAGACATCTCACAAGGGGTAACAGTTGAAGGTTACTAAACATTTTTTGTTTGTGAGATACATATAATATTATCTATGTATACACAACGCATGCAGGAGGCTACATAGATGAAAAAAAGAATTTACATTCCAATCATAGTTCTGATACTGCTGGTAGCGGCCTCCTTCCTTGGTTTTCTCTATGGCGTGCACCAGGGTGAAAAGCAGTCCTTGACTAATACTCAGGAGTGGGTGACTGGACGATGCATCCAACAGTTAGAGACTGCCCAATCTGAATTTAAAAAATGGCAAACATTCCAAGATGCTCGATATTATTGGGCTGGTGTCGATGCCTACGGTAATTTTTACACCAACTACGACTGGCTCTGCACCCTGTATGATAACTCCACCTTGGTGGCTCCCTTACGCACCTATTCGCAGATGAACCAAATGCTCCTGGTGGCTCCAGATCATTGCCAAGCCCATATGGAGCAACTACTGATGGCTCTGGAGGGAATACGAAGTCACCCTCTGGATCTCAACGCAGAAAAGGACATGCGGCAACTTTATTATGACATCTCCAGCGAAGCGGAAGGCAACACCACGTAACCGTACAACGGTATCTTCCACAATCCTATGCAGACAAAAACGGTGTGCCCTCAGATATTCTGGGGGTACGCCGTTTTGTTATTTCAGTGGCGCTTCCCCCGGCTCATTGGCCGGAAGTCCCGGTTCTGGAATTGGGGTCATCTTCGGCTGCGGGATGGGAGTGGGCAACAGGATAGCCTGGGGCCCCTCACCTTTCCCCGTACATCCCGCCAGCAACAAAGCCGCCATACTCACACATGCCACCCGTGCTGCCATGTGTCGTCTGTTCATACACACCCTCCTTTTATCAAGACAGCCCCACACGATGTGTGGGGCTGTTCTTCTTGTATATTGAAAACCCCCGGCTGTGCCGGGGAGTTCAAAAAAAGCTTTAGCGTTCCGTATGAAGAAAAAACTCCTTTTGATACAATCAAGGTGCGGTCTGCCAACTGC
>NZ_JACSNZ010000161.1 GCF_016902575.1 Pseudoflavonifractor capillosus
TTGACAGAAATGACTTTTGCCATTCTGATTAAAAATCTACTCTGTTGCTTGCTCTTCCATCTGGAATTATCACATTGTTCAGTTTTCAAGGTGCGGAATTCTGGCCTCGATTGAAACCAGATATCAACATTCAATTTCTTAAATGTTGATATCCATTCTCAATGGACTCTGGTGGGCCAAAATGGACTCGAACCATCGACCTCACGATTATCAGTCGTGTGCTCTAGCCAGCTGAGCTATTGGCCCTCGT
>NZ_JACSNZ010000162.1 GCF_016902575.1 Pseudoflavonifractor capillosus
GGCTGCACCCCACCGGGGTCAGGCTCTGGAGGGGAAGCTGTGCATGGCTTGTCTAGCTGTGTACTATGCCAGGAGCAGCCGCTTTCCTGGATCGGCAGGAAACCGGAGCCGACCATAGGCTTGACGCATGTCCAGCCCCGTACCCCAAGGGGGGTACTTAGGGGGGAACGCCCTAAGCGATTCTTTCCCCAATTTCTCATCGGGGAGAAATTGGGCCCAGCGGAGCGTCCCTGCAGGGGCGCAGG
>NZ_JACSNZ010000163.1 GCF_016902575.1 Pseudoflavonifractor capillosus
CGGATCATTCGCTTCCACGCCAGCGTGAAAGCTCACTCCCTTCGTTGCTTTCTCATTTCCATCGACAAACACTTCGTTGGTTTGCCGATGGAGCCCAAGTGCTTTTGGGGAATTGAATAGTCGGTGCTGATTGCAGTGAGGGTCCACCCGTTCCCATTCCGAACACGGCAGTTAAGCTCACTTGCGCCGAAGATACTTGGCTGGCGACGGCCTGGGAAAATAGGTAGTGCCGACA
>NZ_JACSNZ010000164.1 GCF_016902575.1 Pseudoflavonifractor capillosus
TTTGGCGGCTTTTTCGTCTATTTTTGGCCGGACAAAAATAGACCCCTGCGGAGCAAACCCAAGCCAAAGGGCTTTACCAAGCACCCGCCGAACGGGAAAGGCAGGACAAGCGCCCGCCCCTTTTCCCTTCCCCGGCGCAGACCTGCGCCCCTGCAGGGACGCTCCGCTGGGCCCAATTTCTCCCCGATGAGAAATTGGGGAAAGAATCGCTTAGGGCGTTCCCCCCTAAGTACC
>NZ_JACSNZ010000165.1 GCF_016902575.1 Pseudoflavonifractor capillosus
GCCTTTCTGCCATAGACCTGGCTGCTGCTCTGGGGTGTCAGCAGCACCTTGGCCGCCGACAGCTGAACCTGGGCAACAGAATCCAGATAGACCAGATTCTTTCCATTGAAATCCTTTAGCGGCAGAGGCTTATAAAAACCGCTGTCAAGCAGTGCCACAAATTCCTTCAGATCAGCCTGAGGGTATTTGTAGCCAAGTTTTTTCAGGTCGATGATGCTTTTGTCGGAGAGCAT
>NZ_JACSNZ010000166.1 GCF_016902575.1 Pseudoflavonifractor capillosus
GTCACAAGCTGCATATCCTTCGCTTCCGTCGGCGGACGAAAGCTCAGTCATTACGCTGCTCCTCCTCTTCCAATCAAACCCGCTTTGCTGGGCTTTGATCGGAGTCCTGAGAGACTTTTGGGGTTCCCACTTGGGTGCATCACACACCCAAGTGGGAGTGGTACACCTTCAGGGACTCGAACCCTGGACACCCTGATTAAGAGTCAGGTGCTCTACCAACTGAGCTAAAGGT
>NZ_JACSNZ010000167.1 GCF_016902575.1 Pseudoflavonifractor capillosus
TGTTGTGAGGCAGCTTGGCAATGGTCTTGCCTTTCTTTACCACGGCCTTACACTCGGTACACACCAGATCGCCGGTGTAGCCCTCCTGGGTGCAGGTGGCATCTTTCTTGCCCACCAGCTGAGTGTTGTGAGGCAGCTTGGCAATGGTCTTGCCTTTCTTTACCACGGCCTTACACTCGGTACACACCAGATCGCCGGTGTAGCCCTCCTGGGTGCAGGTGGCATCTTTCTT
>NZ_JACSNZ010000168.1 GCF_016902575.1 Pseudoflavonifractor capillosus
CACCTTGCTCACCTCTGCATCCACAGTCTCGGTGTGGTTGCAGCCCTCTCGCTCACAGCTGAAGGTGGCCGTGGCGGTGTAGCCGTCCTCGCTCTTTGTCCAGGTAAAGGTGGGATCACCATAGGTGTGGCCCAGGGCCTCGCCGACGCTCTCGGTCTTGGTGTCCTCATAGGGCTGCTCACCGAAGGTTGCGGTAGCGGTGTAGGTCACGCTGCCCGCCGCTTCGCAGG
>NZ_JACSNZ010000169.1 GCF_016902575.1 Pseudoflavonifractor capillosus
GGGAACAGCCGCAATGCCAGGGGAAGGCCCGGACATGGAAACTGCCCAGCCGTAGGGCCAGCTGCCATGAAAACCTGGTGTGGTGGCATCACCAGGAGCAGTAGGAGACGTTCCGGGCTGTGGGTTGCTAGACGCACTGCTCCTTAGCACCAGCGGGGTGGATTCCACAAGGCGGGGGAAGTCCCCGCCTTTGGCGGCTTTTTCGTCTATTTTTGGCCGGACAAAAAT
>NZ_JACSNZ010000170.1 GCF_016902575.1 Pseudoflavonifractor capillosus
GGTTTGTACCTTGTAAATTAAACAATGAGAAACACGAAAAGCACCAGAAGGACACGAGTCCTTCATGGAAACTGGTAACACAGAGACATGAAGGGTCTCATCAATTCTTGTCTTTGAAGTTAAGGAAAACTTACTTCAATAAATTGATTTAAGCGGCGAAAGCCGTTTAGATACCATTTTATTGAGAGTTTGATCCTGGCTCAGGATGAACGCTGGCGG
>NZ_JACSNZ010000018.1 GCF_016902575.1 Pseudoflavonifractor capillosus
CACCTTGCTCACCTCTGCATCCACAGTCTCGGTGTGGTTGCAGCCCTCTCGCTCACAGCTGAAGGTGGCCGTGGCGGTGTAGCCGTCCTCGCTCTTTGTCCAGGTAAAGCTAGGCTCCCCGTAGGTGTGCTCTGCGAACACAGGGGTGATGGTGACGGCATTCTCGGGCATGGTGAAGGTGTTGTCTTCGCTGATCGTCACATCACCCTCTGTAACCTGCCACTCCACAAAGTGGTAGCCCTCGCTGGCAACAGGAGTCAGGGTAACCATGTCCCCAGCAGCAGCCGTGGTGGGGTTGGCAGTAGCCGTGCCGCCCTCGTCGGGATTGATCACCGTGATGGGGTAGGTGGCCTCCGTGTATGTACCGGTGCCGCTGACCTCCCGCAGGCAGGGCCATGGCCCTCCGGTTTCTCCAGACTTCAGATATACTCGCACATGTTGTCCGGTCTCACCCACCGAAACTGTCACACGATCAGCGTTTGACAAGGTGGGGATATTTTCCGTGGGCACGGTGACATCGGCAAAGGACGGATCGTCAGACACTACCACATAGTACTGCCAGTTGCTGGCAGCATCAAAGACAATGTTCATCTCATCCACAGTGTATCTGGCGCCCAAATCCACCTGCCACCAGTTTCCCTGCAAGGTTTTGTCAGGGTTGGAGCCCTCATTCCAATCCGCACACCACTTGGTGTTGGTGTTCCCGTCGTTGGCACCGCTGGCATATTCTTTTGAAACACTATTTTCCGTACTGGCTCTGGCGCTCTTGCCCAGGAAGATGTTGGTGTACTCCGTCTCAGTGGTCTGGACCCGCACCTCGGCGCCGGAGACAAACTTGTTGTTGCCAGTATCTCCCCTGGTGGAAATGCCATACAAGCGCACATACCGGGCATCCACAGGCGTAAACTCAGCAATCTTCCAGTCTGCGTTATTCGCCCATGTGCCGGAGACAACTTCTTTCCAGGCACCCTCATCTTCCGTGACGGTGGTGCTCACCTCCACACGGTAGTCGATGATACGGCCGTTTTCGTTGCCTTGACTAGTGCCCTGGCGGGGCAGGTAGCGCAGACCCTTGATCTCGGTCACTTCTCCCAGATCAAGCTGAATATAACGGCTCTTCTCATTGTCGGAGAGATTCGTATTCCAGTCGGTGTGCCAGTGTGTGTCGCTGCTCCCATCCACAGCATTGCTGGCCAGGTACCCACTCTGTGCACTGGGCGCCGTAGCGGTCGTCTTATACCAGGGGTAATCCCAAGTGCCGTCAGCAGCATCAGCGGCTCTCTGGGTCCCGCTGGCAAATGCCGAGGCGGAGACGGCCAGACTGGCCACCAGCGCCGCCGACAACAGAAGCGATCCGAGTTTCTTCATCTCTTGTTCCTCCTTTTATCCTTCCTTGCGTCCCTCTCCCCTCACTTGTTGACAACATCCGTGTCCCATGGAGAAATGGGGACTATGTCCAGTGTAGTTCATCATACCACATTCCCAGCCCTGTGCACGTCCAAATTTATCCTATCTGATTTTTTTGTGACTTCCGGCAAATCCAAACCTCGTTTTTGTACATTTCGCCAGGTTCCTCATGGGCATTTTTTCTTTTCTATGTGACTCATGTCGAAAGACCGAAAAGGATGTCGAGCGGTTTTATCTTTACATTTTGCAACAAACAAGGTATGATGTTACCGACAATTTATGACCTTCTCCCGCCCTGATGGGAGAGTTTTCGAGGTGAATGTATGGAACTCAAACGGATTCAGTTGGGCATGATCCAGACCAACTGCTACATCTTCTGGGATGAGAATACCCTGGACTGCGCTGTGGTGGACCCCGGCGACGACGGGGAAAAGGTGGCCGCCTTCATCCAGGGCCGGGGGCTGAACCCCGTGGCCATCCTCCTCACCCACGGTCACTTTGACCACATTCTGGGCATCCCCGGTCTGCGCTCCCAGTGGCCCCAGCTGCCCGTGTACTGTCACCCCGCTGACGCAGACCCCGCCCAGACCACCACGTCTCTGTTTGGCACCACCTTCCCCTCGGTGAGTTCCTTCGGCAACGTGCTTCCTTATCAGGACGGGGACACGGTGCAGGTGGGCGGCCTCACCGTCCACGTGCTCCACACCCCCGGCCATACCCCCGGTGGGGTGGTGCTCCAGGTGGAGGATGCGCTGTTCACCGGAGACACCCTCTTTGAGGGCTCCATGGGCCGCACCGACCTGGAGGGCGGCAGCGAAGAGCAGCTGCTGCGCTCCCTGAAGCGGCTGGCCCAGCTGGAGGGAGATTACCAGGTCTATCCCGGCCACGAAGGCTCCTCCACCCTGGAGCGAGAGCGCACTACCAACTTCTGTATGCTGGAGGCCGTGAAACGGGGATGAAGCTGTATCTTGTGGGCCACCAGTACCAATACGCCGTGGAACAGATGATGATGACCCTGTTTCCCGGCCAAAAACCCGAATATCCCACCACACCACCCACCTGGGACCAGTCCATGGCCCAGGTGGAACTGTTCACCCGGGGGCATGAGGTGGTGGCCCATGCCAAGCTGTGGTGGAATGGGGCAGTCTACGAGGCTGAGCGCAGGGAGCCGGAATCCCACCTCACCGGGGGGCTGGAGGACGACCGGGTGCGCCAGCGGGTGATCCGGCTGGCCTTTTACGACGCCGGGGTGGAGGCTCTGGGGCAAGAGCCCCCCTGGGGCGCCCTCACCGGGGTGCGCCCGGTGAAGCTGCCCACCCGCCAGATGGCCAACGGGGACACCCCCCAGCAGGCCCGGGACACCCTCACCCACCTCTACCGGGTCAGCCCCAGCAGGGCGGACCTGGCTATGGATTGCGCCCACGCCGCTTTGTCGGTCCTGCGCAGCCTGGGACAGCGTCAGCTATCCTTATATGTGGGCATCCCCTTTTGTCCCACCCGGTGCGCCTACTGCTCCTTCATTTCCGCCGATGTGAAAGGGGCCTTGGCCTTGGTGGAGCCATATGTGGACGCTTTGTGCCGGGAAATTGAGGAAGCGGGGGAGCAGCTGCGCCAAAACGGCGTGACCATCAAGACCGCCTACATGGGGGGCGGCACCCCCACCACCTTGTCCGCTGCCCAGATGGATCGGGTGCTCACCCACATGGAGCAGCACCTGCCCCTGGAGGACTGCGTGGAGTTCACTGTGGAGGCGGGCCGCCCGGACACCATTACCCGGGAGAAGCTGGAGGTACTTCGTGCCCACCACATCCACCGTATCTCCATCAACCCCCAGACCATGGAGGACCCGGTGCTGAAAGCCATGGGCCGTGCCCACACGGCGGAAGAAATCACCGCCGCCATGGCCCTGGCCCAGGAGGCCTACGGCGGCATGGTCAATATGGATTTGATCGCCGGCCTGCCCACCGACACGCCGGAGGGCTTTGCCCGCACCTTAAAACAGGTGGTGGATATGGGCCCTGCCAACATTACCGTCCACACCCTGGCCCTGAAAAAGGGTGCCAAGCTCATGGAGGAGCAGGGGAGACTGTGCGCTCCCCAGGCGGTGGCGGATATGCTGGCCTTTGCGGAAACCACCCTGCGGGGGGCGGGGTATGTACCCTACTATCTCTATCGGCAAAAGTACATGTCCGGCTCCTTCGAAAATGTGGGCTGGGCCAAGCCGGGGACAGAGTGCGCCTACAACATCATTATGATGGAGGAATTGCAGTCGGTGCTCTCTCTGGGTGCCGGAGGCATCACCAAGCTGGTCAACCCCGCCACGGGGAAAATCCACCGCCTGTCCAACCCCAAGTACCCCAAAGAGTACCTGGACAGCTGGGAGCGGATCTCTCAGCACAAGGCCCAGGCGGCACAGTTTCAGGCCAGACTGTAACTCCCACATTGTCTTGAGAAAATCCGAAGAAAACCATTGACAACGCTCCCAGGCGTTGATATAATGTCAAAGCCGCTTTGAATGGGACATAAGTGGAGCGTGAAAACTCCCTCCCCCGACAGCGAGCCCGTAATAAAGGAAAGGCAGGTGCAAAGTATGCACGCAATCATCGAGACCGGCGGCAAGCAGTACAAGGTGACCGAGGGCGACGTCCTCTACATCGAGAAGCTGGATGCCGAGGCCGGCAGCTCCATCACCTTCGATAAGGTTCTGGCTGTCCTCAATGGCGACAGCGCTACCTTCGGCGCTCCCGTTGTGGAGGGTGCCTCCGTCACCGCCAACGTGGTGAAGAACGGTAAGGGCAAGAAGGTGCTGGTCTTCAAGTACAAGCCCAAGAAGAACTACCGCCGTCGTCAGGGCCATCGTCAGCCCTACACCAAGGTGGAGATCACCAAGGTCAACGCCTAATTCAGGAGGCGCAACATGACCACCGTCACATTCCACGAAAGCAATGGCCGCATGGATGGCGTTGTGGTGGATGGACACAGCGGCTACGCCGATGCCGGTTCCGACATCGTCTGCGCCGCCATCTCCTCTACTGTGGGTCTTCTGGAATGCACCTTGAATGAGGTGCTGGGTCTGGGCGCACCCACCAAGGTAAAGGAGGAGGAAGCCCACCTTTCGCTGCGGCTTCCCACGGGTCTGAGTGAGAGCAATGAGCATACCAGCCAGAATTTGATGGTTGGCCTGATGGTCTATCTCCAGGCTCTGGCCCAGGAATACCCCGACAATCTCATCGTCCTGCTGGACGATGATGACGAGGACTAAGTTCTCAATCACCTTTTAGAAAGGACGGTAACGACTTATGCTGAAGATCAACATCCAGCTCTTCGCTCACAAGAAGGGCGGCGGCTCCACCAAGAACGGCCGTGACTCCGAGTCCAAGCGCCTGGGCGTGAAGCGTGCCGACGGTCAGTTCGTTCTGGCCGGCAACATTCTGGTTCGTCAGCGCGGCAGCCACATTCACCCCGGCACCAACGTGGGCAAGGGCTCCGACGATACCCTGTTCGCCCTGGTGGACGGCAAGGTGAAGTTCGAGCGCATGGGCAAGGACCGCAAGAAGGTCTCCGTGTACGAAATCGCTCAGTAATGCTGTTAAAACGTCCCGGACATATACCTTGTCCGGGACGTTTTTTAGTCGATGGAAATGCCAACCAACAAAGCCTCGCAGAGTTCCGCCGCTGATGGCGGCGGAATGAATTGAAATCTCGTCATTTTCACGGACATGTGCCGGGAAAATGACTCTTCTCATGGGAGATGGGCCGACTTTTTCGCCAGAAATCGAGGCTCAGCTCCCATGCAAATCCGGTCGGAAAAGGCCTTTGGCCTTTTTCGGCCCATATCGAATGGAGGTGCCAACCATGGCCAATCAGTTTATTGATACCGCCCGGATCCTGGTTCGGGCCGGGGCAGGGGGCGGCGGCGCCGTGTCCTTCCACCGGGAGAAATACGTGGCTGCCGGCGGCCCGGACGGCGGCGACGGAGGACGGGGCGGCAACATCGTGCTCACCGTAGACCCCCACATGTCCACCCTGATGGACTTCCGCTACAAGCGCAAGTATGTGGCGGAGACCGGCATGAACGGCAGCGGCAAGCGCTGCACCGGCAAGGACGGGGCAGACTTGGTCATCAAGGTGCCTCGGGGCACGGTGGTGCGGGACGCCGAAACCCGTGAGATCATCTGCGACATGTCCGACGACAAGCCCTTTGTGCTGGCCCGTGGCGGCAAGGGCGGCTGGGGCAACCAGCACTTTGCCACCCCCACCCGTCAGGTGCCCCGCTTTGCCAAGGCGGGATTGCCGGGGCAGGAGCGGGATGTGATCCTGGAACTGAAGCTGCTGGCCGATGTGGGTCTGGTGGGCTTCCCCAACGTGGGCAAATCCACCCTGCTCTCCGTGGTCACCCGTGCCCAGCCCAAGATCGCCAACTACCATTTCACCACTCTGTTCCCCAACCTGGGCGTGGTACCCATGGAGGAGGGCCGCTCCTTTGTGCTGGCCGACATCCCCGGCATCATTGAGGGCGCCTCGGAAGGGGCAGGCCTGGGCCACGACTTTTTGCGCCACATTGACCGCTGCCGCCTGCTCATCCACGTGGTGGATGTGTCCGGCAGCGAGGGCCGGGACCCGGTGGAGGACTTCGACACCATCTGCGCCGAGCTGGAGCAGTGGTCCCCCGAACTGGCCAGCCGCAAAATGCTGGTGGCCGCCAACAAGGTGGACGTGATGGAGGACCCGGAGCTGCTGGAGCGTCTGCGGGCCCATGTGGAGGCCCGTGGCTGCCGTCTCTTCGAGATGTCGGCGGCCACCCACCAGGGCACGAAAGAGCTGATGTACGCCGCTGCCGACGAGCTCTCCCATCTGCCCCCCATCCTGGTCTTCGAGCCCACCTATGTGGAGCGTCCCCCCGAGGTGGACACCTCCGCCCCCCTGGAGATTTCCCGGGACGAGGACGGCACCTGGCTGGTGGACGGGCCTTGGCTGCGCCAGCTCATGGCCAACGTCAACTTCTCCGACTACGAGAGCCGCAACTGGTTCGACAAGCGGCTGCGTGAGGCGGGAGTCTTCGAGCAGATGGAGGCCAAAGGCGTCACCGACGGCGACCTGGTTTGCCTGTACAACCTGGAATTTGAGTATCAGAAGTAATAAAATTCCCTGGAAGCCACGCTTCCAGGGAATTTTTTAACGGGCATTCTCATCGATAAACCGGGGTTCCAGCTTGGAATAGACGATTTTCTGGCTGCTATAAAGGGAAAACTTTCCGCTGAGCAGGTAGCTGAGGGCACAGGCCAGGGCAAAAAACAGCAGCCCCTGGCTGCCAAACAGCTCCACACTGAGAAAGATGCTGGCCAGGGGGCAGTTCACCACCCCGCAGAAGAGGGCGATCATGCACACCGCCGCCCCGAAGCCCGGGTCCATCCCCAGCAGGGGGGCCACCGCACAGCCGAAGGTGGCCCCCACAAAGAAGGTGGGCACAATTTCGCCGCCCCGGTACCCCGCCCCCAGGGTGAGGGCGGTGAGCAGCAGCTTGAGGGCAAAGGCCCAGGGCACGTGCACCGTGCCCTCCACTGCCTGGGCAATGATATGGCCCCCGGCGCCGTTGTAGTCGCCGCTGCCCTCCAAAAGGCTTACGGCCACCACCAGCACCCCGCCCACCACCGCCCGCAGGTAGGGGTTGGGCAGATAATGGGTGTACCAGTGCCCAGTCTGGTGTACCACCACGCAAAACGCCATGGCCAGCAGGGCACACCCCACCCCCAGCACCCCGATCTGTACCAGGGAGGCCACCTCCAGGGCAGGAATGGCGGAGAGGGTATAGTGCTCCCCCTCCACCCCCAGCAGCACCGTGACCCCCATGGACACCAGGGCGGTGAGCAGGCAGGGGAAAAAGGCGGAGTAGTGGAGAATGCCCACGCTCACCACCTCCATGGCAAACACCGAGGCGGTGAGGGGCGTGCCGAACAGGGCGGCAAACAGGCCGCTCATGCCGCACATGACCTCCACATTCATCTCCCGCTCCCCCAGGCCCAGCCGCTGGCCCACCTGACAGGCCAGGCTGCCCCCGATTTGCAGCGCTGCGCCCTCCCGGCCTGCGCTGCCTCCGGTGAGGTGGGTGAGCACCGAGCCAACAAAGATGAGGGGAGCCAGGCGCAGGGGCGGACGCTGCCCGGAGCGCACACTGGCGATGATCTGATTGGTGCCGCTGTCATTTTCCATACCGCACACCTGGTACAGCCACACGATCACCAGGCCCGCCACCGGCATGCCCAGCAGCAGCCAGGGGTGCGCACCCCGCCAGTCGGTCACCAGCCCAATGGCGTGATAAAAGGCAGACCCCGCCACCCCGCACACCAGACCCGTGAGCACCGCCAGCATGCTCCAGTGGATCCAGGCCAACAACGTGGGGGCTGCTCTGCCCCAAAACTTCCCGCTAATTGTCACCGTTTTCCCTCTTCTCCGTAATTCTTAGGTAGATTTTAATTATATTCCCCCACATTTCCCCTGTCAAGGGCCATACAGAGACAGCAAGGCGGCGGACACTAGGGCCCGCCGCCTTGGCTCTACCTGTCTCAGTCTGCCCGGGTGAAGGTCAGCTCACCCAGACCCTGCTGGGTAAAGTCAATGGTGAGGTTGTCCCCATCCAGGGTGTAGGCATTGCCCCCCGACTCCACCGGCTTGGTATCCACGTCATCGGAGGTAAAAATGGTGTCCTCCGTGGCCTTATACTGGCCCTCCTCGTTGCTGGTCTCGTACAGCTCATCCATGATGGGATCCATGGCATCCTCCATGGACGCCTCCAGATCCTCCCGACTGGTACCCATCATGCTCAGCAGGCCGTCCAGATCCATGGAATCCTGACCCTGTTGGTCGATTTGGGCCTGGAGATACCCCATGGTGGCTTCCATCACCGCATCCTTGAAGTTATCCATCTGCGTTTCCATCTTGTCCTCAATGACAGACAGGGTCACCACGTCATCCTCAGAGAAGGTCAGCTGAATGGGGATAACAAATTCATCCAGCTGGAAATATTCCTCCAGCTCCGGGGAGCCGCTCACCGCCTGCTCCTTCATCTCTGCCAGAAAATCATGCTCACACACCCAGGTGCCCACCAGCTTATCTTTGGGTTCGGATCCGCCGGCGGATTTTCCGGCGCAAGAGGCCAGGCACAAAACCATTGCGGCGCTCAGGCCAAGGGCAAACAGTTTTCGTCTCATCGTCCATCTCTCCTTTTTCATATCTGGTGACAGGGTTACCACCTTACCCCAACCGTACCATGTTTGCCGGAATTTTGCAAGCAAATGGGCTAATTTTCCTCTGTTTTTCTCCAAAATTTTCCCACCCTGTGTCTCGGTGTCCCATCCAGCCCAATTTATCAAAGAAAGTTTGAAAAATTTTTCACAACCCCCTTCCATTTATCTGGGATGTGATGTATAATGACATTGCGCGAACGCAATCTTCCATATTTTATAAGGAGTGATACCAATGAGCATTAAAGTAGGTATTAACGGTTTTGGCCGCATCGGCCGAATGGTTTTCCGCGCCAGCATCAATCATCCCGAGATCGAGATCGTGGGTATTAACGATCTGTGTCCCGCTGATTACCTGGCCTATATGCTGAAGTATGACACCATGCACGGCCACTTCGAGGGCGAGGTTTCCGCCACCGAGACCGGCATCGTTGTCAACGGCAAGGAGATCCCTGTCTTCGCCGAGCGTAACCCCGCTGACATCCCCTGGGGCAAGCTGGAGGCTGAGTACGTTGTGGAGTCCACCGGCCTGTTCCTGACCAAGGAGAAGGCTCAGGCTCACATCGACGCCGGCGCCAAGAAGGTCATCATGTCCGCTCCCTCCAAGGATGACACCCCCATGTTCGTGTGCGGCGTCAACCTGGATGCTTACACCAGCGACATGACCTTCGTCTCCAACGCTTCCTGCACCACCAACTGCCTGGCCCCCATCGCCAAGGTGCTGAACGACAACTTCGGCATCAAGGACGGCCTGATGACCACCGTGCACTCTGTCACCGCTACCCAGAAGACCGTTGACGGTCCCTCTCTGAAGGATTGGCGCGGCGGCCGTGCTGCTACCGGCAACATCATCCCCTCCTCCACCGGCGCTGCTAAGGCTGTGGGCAAGGTTATCCCCGCTCTGAACGGCAAGCTGACTGGTATGTCCATGCGTGTTCCCACCCTGGACGTGTCCGTGGTCGACCTGACCGTCAACCTGGAGAAGCCCGCCACCTACGCTCAGATCTGCGACGCCATGAAGGCCGCTTCTGAGGGCGAGCTGAAGGGTGTTCTGGGCTACACCGACGAGGACGTGGTGTCCAGCGACTTCCTGGGCGATTCCCGCACCTCCATCTTCGATGCCAAGGCTGGTATCGCTCTGACCGACACCTTCGTGAAGGTCGTGTCCTGGTACGACAACGAGATGGGTTACTCCAACAAGGTTCTGGAGCTCATCAAGCACATGTACTCCGTGGACCACAAGTAAGAAAACCATTTCAAAAGGGACTTGGCGTAAGCCAAGTCCCTTTTTTATGCTTTTTTGTATGGGGTACACGCATAGGGGCGTGTCCTTCGACTGTTTCCCTGCGCAGGCTTGCCAGCCTGGTGAGGACGCTCCGCTGGGCCCGATTTCTCAGCGATGAGAAATCGGGGAAAGAATCGCTTAGGGCTTTCCCCCCTAAGAACCCCCCTTGGGGTACGGGGTTGGTGGTGCGTCACGCCTATGGTCGGCCCTGGTTTCGTGCCAATCCAGGAAAACAGTTGCTCCTTGCAAGGCGCACAGCCAGGCAAGCCGTGCGCTGCCTCCCCTCCAGGGCCTTAGTTGGGAGTGTCGCAGCCGTTCCCGGCTGCCGGAAGCCTGGGTTTCGGCGGCTGGGAACAGTCGCTGCACCAAGGAAAGGCCCGGACAAGGACACTACCTGGCCACTAGGGCCAGCTGCCATGGTGGCCCGATGTGGTGGCATTCTCAGGAACAGCAGGAGACTTCCCGGGCCGGGGGAGATTTGACGCACTGCCACCCAGCACCAGCGGGGTGAATTCCACAAGGAGGGGGAAGGCCCCTCCTTTGGCGATTCTTTCCCCCATTTCTCATCTCCACGTGGAGAAATGGGGCCCAGCGGAGCGTCCCCCTTGCCAGGTTGGCAAGCCTCATATCGCTTCTTGCAAAGACACAACAGAACCTAATGCACCTAAAAAGCCCCGAGACCGTGGTCTCGGGGCTTCTCTTATGAAATTATGCCAGACTGTGCTCCTCCAGCCACACCATCAAGGTGGGCTGGCCCTTGCGAATGCGGCGGGTGCGCACCTGGAACAGTACCAGAGTGAGGATGGTGAACACCACCAGCCACACCGCCAGATACGCCAGGCATCCGGTGATGTCCGTACCCCCGCAGATGGCGCTGCGGAAGGCCTGCACCGTGTAGGTGAAGGGCACCCAGCCGTGGAGGGCGGGGACGAAGGAGCCGGACAGCTCCAGGGGGTAGGTGCCCACCGAGCCGGAGAGCTGGAGCACCATGAAGATGAGCATCAGGAAGCTGCCCACCTTACCCAGCAGGCAGGTGAAGAAGTACATCACCGACATGAAGGTCACCGCCGCCACCAGGGCCACCAGCACCGTGCGGCCCCAGTCCACCGGCTGGAAGCCATTGAACAGATGCAGGCTGCCCAACATCACCAGGGCCTCCAGGATGGCCACAGTGTACAGCACTGAAGCCTTGCTCCGCCACCAGGCAAAGCCGCTTTTCAGCTCCCCGCTGTACTGGGTGAGGGGATACATCAGGCTAAAGGCGATGCACCCCACCCACAAAGCCACCGACATCATGTAGGGGGCCATGGCGTGGCCGTTGTTGGGCACCTGGGTGAGCTGGCTCTCCTGGGTCTCCACCGGGGCGGCCATTTGGTCGGCCACAGCGTCTCCCGTGTTGGTGTCCGCAATCTCCTGAGCACCCTCCGCCAGCTTATCCTGGAGCGTGGCCGCCCCGTCCTCCAGGGCCTGGGCACCCTCGGTGAGGGTCTGGGCCCCCTGGTGCAGCTGCCCGGCGGCATCCTGGATCTGCACGGAGCCCTGGGTGAGGGCATCCATGCCCTGGGTCAACGGGGCCTGGTTGGCCATGAGCTGACCAGCACCCTCCACCAGAGCCTGGGTGCCCTGGTGCAGCTTCTGGGCCCCTTGGTACAAGCTATCCACCCCTTGAGTGAGGGCGGGAAGTTGGCCCTGCATCTGGGTGACCCCCTGGGCCAAAGTCTGGCTGCCCTGGGCCAACGTGTTCAACCCCTGCTGCAACTGGGCAGCTCCAGAACGCAGGGGAGCGGTGCCCTGTTCTTTCAGCTGCCCGGCACCCTGGGCGGCCTGGGTGATGCCCTGGGTGAGAGCAGGGGCCTGCTGGCTGAGCTGACTGAGCCCCTGGGACAGCTGGGTGGCACCCTGATTGAGCTGGCCCACCAGGGCTTGCAGCTGCTCCCCACTCACCTGGCCGCTCTGGATGGCCAGGGACAGCCCTTGCAGCCCCTGCTCCAGCTGCTTGGCCCCTTCGGCCAACGCCTGGGCGTTTTGGGGCAGGGCAGCGGTCTGGCTTTGCAGCTGGCCCAGGCCCTGCAAGAGGGCATCCAGGCTCTCATCCACCTGAGCGGCTCCCTGCGCCAGGGTGCCGCTGCTCTTTGCCGCCTGTCCGGCCCCCTGGGCCAAACTCTGAGCCCCTTGGCTGAGCTGCTCTACCCCTTGGGTGAGGGGCTGGGTGGCCTGCTGGAGCTGCCCCAAACCGTCCTCCAGCTGGGCGGCTCCGTCATTCAAAGGCCCGCTGCCCGCTGCCACCTGACTCACGCCGTCCAGATAGTCCCCCAGCCCCTGGGAGAGCCGACGGGAGCCGTCCACAAAGGTGAGGCTGCTCTGGGACAGCTGTGCCAGGTAATCAGTGAGAGACTGGGCACCTTGGGTGAGAGCGTGGGCCCCGTCTTTCAGCTCGCCGCCACCCTCAGCAGCCTGGGTCATGCCGTCGCCAATCTCGCCGATCTGCTCCAGCATGGTGGCGGCGTAGGTGCGTGTCACTTCCTCTCGCACCTCCAGTTCCATCTCCTTCATGGCGCTCTCCCCCAGCTTGGAGGCGATGTAGTTGGTGCCGGGGTTGGTCTCATACCCCAGCTCCATGGCCTGGGGGTGTGCGTCGGTGATGGACGCCGCCCGCTGGGAGAAGTCCTGTGGAATGGTGATGACCATGTAATAGGCGCCGTCGGTCAGCCCCGCCTTTGCCTCCTCCTGGCCCACAAAGTGGAAGTCCAGGGAGGCGTCCTCCTTCAGGTTATCCACCAGAGACTGGCCGATGTCATAGGTCTCGTCCTCCACCGTCACCGCCTGGTCCAAATTTACCACCGCCACCGGCAAATGCTCCACACTGCCGTAGGGATCCCACATGGAGCCCAAAAACAGGGTGGTATAAATGGTGGGAATGGCCACAATGGCCACCATCACCACCAACAACAGCGGATTGTGCAGCAAGCGCTTCCATTCTTCTCGTTTCAACGTGAAACCCTTCTTTCTCCAGGAGTTTATAGATGCTGTGTCTATTAAACATCTTGGTATTGTGCTTTTTTACGAGGAGCATTATACTGGAGGGGATGAGGCAACGCAACCGACAATCTGTCGTCGGTCTGTTGAGTACTAGACACTGTGACGACAGATTGTCCATTGTTCAGAAAACTTTTACAGAATGGGAGGGACCCACATGGAGCGAAAACCAGACCGCCGGGTGCGGCGCACCCGGGCCCTGCTGCGCCAAGGGCTGGCCCAGCTGATGGGGGCCAAGAGCGTCAACGAGGTGACGGTGACAGAACTGGTGGACTTGGTGGACATCAACCGCTCTACCTTCTATCTCCACTACCGGGACATCCCCCACATGCTGGAGTGTGTGGAGCAGGAGCTGTACGACCAGGTGCTCCACGCCATGGAGGAGAATTTGACGGGCCGATATGAGGGGAGCAATCTGCCCTTTTTGGAGGATGTGTTCTCCATCCTCTTTGCCAACCGGGACATCTGCGCCGCCCTGCTGGGCCCCCGGGGAGACATTGGCTTTCTCCACCGCATTGAGGAGATGCTCTCCCACTACATTCTCACCCCCTTGCAGCGTACCCAGCCGGACGTGGCCTACCGCTACACCTTCTGTGTGGCAGGGGGCATGGGCTTAATCAAGGACTGGCTGTCCCGGGGCTGCCCTGAGTCCCCCCAGGACATGGCGGTGCGCACCGCCGCTCTCATTGCCGGAGTGACACATAGGTAAAAAAGTCCGGGAAATCTTACGATTTCCCGGACTTTTTTATTTGTTTCGGATTATTCTCCCAGCACAGCGGCGCAGCGGGCGCACAGCTCGGCATGGCCGTGGTCAGTGCCGATGCTGGTGTCGTGGTTCCAGCAGCGGGGGCACTTCTCGCCAGCGGCGGGGGTGACGGCCACGGTGAGGCCCTCAAACTCCTCGCCCTGGTAGCCCTGGCCCTCGCCCTGGGCCACAGTGACCTGGGAGACGATGCACAGGGTGGCCAGGTCGGCCTCGGAGAGGTTCATGGCCTGGAACTGGTCCCAGGCGGAGGCAGTGAAGGAGAGGGACAGGGCGGCATCGGTGCTCTTCTTGATGCCCTGCTCGCCACGGGCCAGCTCCAGAGCCTTGTTCACGTCGTCCCGCAGGGCAATGATGTGATTCCACTTCTCGTCCTCGGCCTCGGTCATGGCATAGGCGGGGTTCACAGAGGGGATGTCGTTGAACAGCACGCACTCGGTGTCGTCAGCGGAAGCGTGGGGCATAGCAGCCCAGATCTCCTGGCTGGTGAAGGCCAGGATGGGAGCCAGCAGCCGGGTCATGCCGTCCACAATGATGTAGAGGGCGGTCTGAGCGGAGCGGCGGCCTGCCTCGTCACCACAGTACAGGCGGTCCTTGATGATATCCAGGTAGAAGTTGGACATCTCCACCACGCAGAAGTTGTAAATGGCACGGTAGGCGGCGTGGAACTCGTAGCGGTCATAGGCAGAGCGGCAGGCACCCGCCAGGTTGTTGAACTGGTGCACGGCCCAGCGGTCCAGCTCCACCATGTCAGAAACGGCCACAGGGGCGTTGGGGTCGAAGCCAGCCAGGTTGCCCAGCATGTAGCGGGCGGTGTTGCGAATCTTCAGGTAGGCCTGGGACAGCTGCTTCAAAATCTCGGGGGAGATGCGCATGTCCTGGGTGTAGTCAGCGGAGGCCACCCACAGGCGCAGCATATCGGCGCCGTAGTCCTTGATGACCTCGTCGGGGGAGACGGCATTGCCCAGGGACTTGTGCATGGCCTTGCCCTCGCCGTCCACGGTCCAGCCGTGGGTGATGATCTGCTTGTAGGGGGCCACGCCCTTGGCGGCAATGGAGGTGAGCATGGAGGACTGGAACCAACCACGGTACTGGTCGCCGCCCTCCAGGTACACGTCGGCGGGGAAGGTCAGCTCATCCCGCTCGTCCAGCACGGCGGCGTGGGTGGAGCCGGAGTCGAACCACACGTCCATGATGTCGGACTCCTTGGAGAAGTGGACACCGCCGCAGTGGGGGCACTTCAGGCCCAGACCCTCCACCAGCTCGTCGGCGGTCTTCTCAAACCAGATGTTAGACCCGTGCTCCCGGAACAGGTCAGAGACACGCTGAATGGTCTCGGGGGTGACGATGTCCGCCCCGCACTGGTCGCAGTAGAAGATGGGGATGGGCACGCCCCACTTGCGCTGACGGGAAATGCACCAGTCGTTGCGCTCGCTGATCATGGAGGTCATGCGGTCCTTGCCCCAGGAGGGGTGCCAGGAAATGCCGTCGCAGCTCTTCACAGCGGTGTCCTTGATGGCGTCCACGGAGCAGAACCACTGCTCGGTGGCACGGTAGATGATGGGGTTCTTGCACCGCCAGCAGTGGGGGTAGGAGTGGACGATGTTCTCCTTGGCCAGCAGGAAGCCCTCCGCCTCCAGATCCTGCACCACCAGGTCGTTGCCCTTGGCGTAGAACTGGCCGTTGTACCGCTCGTCGGTCATGACGCCCTTGGCATTCACCGGCACGGGGGTGCCGATGTGGGTCTTGCCCGCCTGGTCGTAAGCCTTGCAGATGTTGAAGTCGTCAGCGCCGAAGCCGGGGGCGGTGTGGACGCAGCCGGTACCGGCGTCCAGGGTGACGTGGTCGCCGCACAGGATGACGCTCTCCCGGTCGAACAGGGGGTGCTTGGCGGTCATCAGCTCAAAGTCGATGCCCTTGAAGGTGGCCAGCACGGTGCAGGCATCCTTGTCCAGGCCAGCGGCCTTGCACACGGACTCCACCAGGCCCTCGGCCAGGATATACACCTCACCATTGGGGGCCTTCAGCAGCACATAGTCAAAGTCAGGGTTGACGGAGATGGCGTAGTTGCCGGGGATGGTCCAGGGGGTGGTGGTCCAGATCACGAAATAGGTCTTGCTGAGGTCGGTGACGCCGGAAAGCTTGCCCTGGTCATCCTTCACAGGGAACTTGACGAAGATGGTGGTGCAGGGGTCGTCGGCGTACTCAATTTCAGCCTCAGCCAGAGCGGTCTGGTCGTGGGGGCACCAGTACACGGGCTTCATGCCCTTGTAGATGTAGCCCTTCTCGGCCATCTTGCCGAAGATCTCCACCTGCTTGGCCTCAAACTCGGGCTTGAGGGTGAGGTAGGGGTTCTCCCAGTCGCCGATGACGCCCAGGCGCTGGAACTCGCTGCGCTGGATGTCCACGAAGTTGAGAGCGAAGTCCCGGCACTTGTCCCGGAACTCGGAGTCGGTGAGCTCGTCCCGCTTGATCTTCTTGTCCTTCAAAATGGCGGACTCGATGGGCAGGCCATGGGTGTCCCAGCCGGGGACGTAGGGGGCCTGGAAGCCGGTCATGTTCTTATAGCGGATGATGATATCCTTGAGGATCTTGTTCAGGGCAGTGCCGATGTGGATGTGGCCGTTGGCGTAGGGAGGGCCGTCGTGGAGGACAAACTTGGGCTTGCCCTCGTTCTTCTTCATCAGCTTGTGGTAGGTCTCCACCTCCCACTTGCCGTTGAGCAGCTCAGGCTCCCGCTTGGGAAGACCCGCCCGCATGGGGAAGTCGGTCTGGGGGAGGTGTACGGTCTTGTTGTAATCCATGGTGGGATTCCTCCTGTGTTTGAGTTTTTGGGGACAAAAAAACACCTTTGTCCCTCAAGATGTTTGAGAGACAAAGGTGTCAATAACCTCTGCGGTACCACTCTCGTTGCCTGTGCCACGCACAGACCCCTCGATGGGTCACAATAACGGAGACCAATCCGGCAAAGCCTACTAAGGCGCACTTCCGCACCCGTTGGGTTTGCAGCTCCCAGGTGATATTCCCCAAGGCCCGCCCTGCCGCTGTTCCACCATACCAGCGGCTCTCTGGTGGGGGGTGAGTTGGGTACTCGTCCTGTTCCACGCATTTAACCTCTTTATCTTATCCAGTTGGCGGGGGTTTGTCAACTGTTTTCAGGTCAAAAATCTGACGATGGCGGCAAATCAACTGGCCAAGCCCGCACTTCCTTTGGGTGAAAGACTCTTTGTGGCTTTGTCGTACAGCCAGCCCAGCAGACAGCCCACTGCCACATCAAAGATGACGGCCACACCCAGGTAACAGATGTTCTCTCCGGTCACCACTTTGGTCAGAACAGGAGCCAAAAGCCAGGACTCCAGCAGAACATGGGTAATGAGAATCCAAATGCTGTGCCGTCCCGCTGTTTTCACGATCTGTTGAAACACCTGAGGAATGGCGGAATTGGCCACATACTCACACAGCAGATACAGCAGCAGGGTGGCGCACACCGCACCCAATATGCCGTAGGTATAGGGCTGGTATCTCCTGATGGCAATCTCGATGCCGCCGCAACTGACGCTGTATGCCCAGGGAAGCACCAACAGGAAGTAACATTGGGGATGGTTTTTCAGCCACAAGAGCAGCCCTCGTTCCCGTATGACCTTTCCCATATGGTATGGCACCAGAAGATACAACGCCACATCCAGACTCCAGGGCAGCCACCATCCCGCCTCTCCCAGCCAGATTCCACACACGGCACCCAGCACCACCAGAATGGTGAGCCGCTTGGGAAAATACGTTTGCAGGGCACTATACACCACACGCACCAGCAGCAACATCAAGATAAAGTACACCGGCCCAATGGATGCCACATCCACAAACACTCTTTTAGAAAAACTCATGGACAAGGCCGCATCCCGGATGCTGGCCCATACAGGAGCGCCCTGAACCAGGGTGTTTTGCATCACATGGCCCACCGAGAAGATGAGGTAGGGCAAAATCAACGTGGGAACATCCTTTTTCAGGCGTTGAAGGGGCGTACACGGTTTGTAGAACAGGCCGGACAGCACCACAAACCCCACCATATGGAAGGAATAGACGATGACACGAAACTCCTCTGCCACGGTATATTGTCCCACAATCATCAGCACGATCAATATGCCCTTGGCCATGTCCACGCTGACCATACGGTGGCCAGCTGCCTCTGGCTTGGGCGTAATAGGTCGCCGCTTCAACCAGTTGGACAGGGCCACCACACACACTGCCATAGCATAGACCACAATCAGAGTCAGCGCCGTTTGGACGGAAAAATGCACCACGACATACCCGTGATCCATCTGGAGGATCCGCTCCGGGATGCGCCCCATGATGTTGTCCATCAACGGTGTGATATATCTGCCCCACGTCTCCATCTGCACCAGGTGCACCGAGAGGAAGATGGCAGAGTATCGACCCGTATAGGCCAGGATCCGGCTCCCGGACAGGATGCGAGACAGTCCATACACCAGCAGACAGCCACTGAGCCCCACCACCGTGGAGAGCACCGGGTCAGTCATATATGCCCCAACAAAGTAGGTGGTGACCCTGGCCGCAACTCCACCTGCGAATAGTATCGCAGCAACCACATAGTGTATGGGGCGAATTTTGGACAATAAGTCACAGGATTTGATGTCATGGCCCAGCAAAAGAAATAAAACGGCCATCATGCCAGACTGTATGCTAAAGGGCATCCACCCCAACGACACACTCATCTGGGCCAGGAACACCAGGCCTGCACCGATGGGGTACCGATACTTGGCGGCATAGTTCAAAATCAGCTGAGCGCCCATGATAGCAAAAAACGTGGCGGGAAAGAACCAGATGGCACCAATGCGGGAGGGCAGCTGTATCACACCCAGGGTACACAAGTCCCCTGACCCTGCAAAGCTTCGCATCAGGTCATTGGCCACCAGCTGAGTGACCGAACCCACACTTCTGTTGTCCAGCAACAGGTTGAACACATCCAAGGCCATGACAGCCACACAGGTGAGGAAATAGGGCTTCATCAGCCTTCCAAATTTGGATGCCACATATTCCCCCGTGAGGGGTTTTACCTTCAGGGTATAGCCGCTGAGCAAAAAGAACATCATCAGGTGAAACGGGAATACCAGACGATTCACCTGATCCTGGCCCTGGTGTCCCAGGATGACAGCCAGCATGGAGATTCCCTTGGCCACATCGATCCACAGTTCCCGCTGGCTCTGCCTGGATTGGCTGCCCAGGCATTCCATGGCCCCGGGCTGATGCTTGATCTCCCGGGTATCGGCTATTTTCTCGTTCATCGTCTCGCCTCGTAGGCAAACCAGCCCTTGCGTTCCAGCTTGCGGGTAATTCTCCAGCCGTTTTGCTCCAGAGCCTGGGCCACTTCCTCCGCCCGGGTGTCGATGATGCCCGAACAGAGGAACACCCCGTCAGGAGTCAAAAATCGGTGGGCCACAGCGGACAGGGGGATGATGACATCCGCCACAATATTGGCCAGCACCACCTGGTTTTGCCCAGGCCGCAGCTGGTCGCCAAACTTCTGGTCGGCCAAAACATTGCCTGCCAGCACGGTGAGCCGGTCTTTGCCGATGCCGTTCATGGCGGCGTTTTCATAGGCCACATCCACCGCCTTGGGGTCGATATCCACCCCCACGGCGTGCTCCGCCCCCAGCCCCAGGGCGGCAATGGCCAGAATGCCGGAGCCGCAGCCCAGATCCAGCAGCTTCTCGCCGCCGTGGATGTGGTGCTCCATCAGCTCCAGGCACAGCTGGGTGGTGGGGTGGGAGCCGGTGCCGAAGGTGAGGCCGGGATTTAAGTACAGGGGCACCCGTCCGTCGGGGATGGGCTGGCCCTTCATCCACTCGGGGACGATGTACACCCGCTTTCCCACCGGGATGGGCTGATAGTACTTCTGCCAGGAGGTGGCCCAGTCCTCCTCCCGCAGGGAGACGGTCTGCGGCTCATACGCCTCCAGGCCCCGGAGGGCGGCACGCATCTGGGCCTCCCCCTCCTCAGAGTCCGGGACGTAGAATTTCACCCGGCTGGCCCCCTTCATGCGCTTTGCCAAATCCTCATCTACATAGTCCCAATATTGTCTGTTCTGCTCCAAAAACCGGAGAAATTCTCCCTCTTCCTCCACCACCAGCCCGGTCATGCCGTTGCCGGTGAGGGTGTCACACACTTCCTCCATGGCGGATGCGGGGACGGGGAGGGTCACTTCCAACCACTGCTGGCTCATACGTCCACTTCCTCTCTCTGTGGGGTCACAGTCCCATCACTTCAAAATGTCGCCCAGGGTGTACTCCAGGGCGGTGCGCTCCAGGGTATCGTCGTAGTCCCCCATTTCCTCCCCCAGCAGCTGGGTGAGCATCCGCCGGGCAAAGGCGGGGTTTTTCACCAGTACCGGACCCAGCATCCACGTGCCGTAGTAGTTGTGCAGCCGATGTCCCTCGGTGTTTTGGGGAAACCGGGGGGACTGGGTGCGGGGGTGGATGTGAAACACCGGGGTCTGGCCGCTCTCTTGGGAGAGGTAGCAGGTGCGGTTGACAAAGCCGTAGCACAGCTCCTGAGGCTCCCCATCCAGATGGCCCACCACGTCGGCGATGTCCACCTGGCCCGTCTCGGTGGCGGTGTAGTCCAGGACGCCAGCACAGCTCACCCCGTCATAGTCCCGGCCAAAGAGCACCTGGGCAGATCCCGTGGCCAGCACCAGGCCGCCCCCTTGGATATACGCCTGAAGCTGGGAGGCATAGCCGCTGAGATGCTCCGCTGCCGCCTTCAGATTTCTGGCCTTGCCTGGGCCCACATATACCAGGTCCACACCTTCAAAATCCACGGTGTCCCCCAGGCCCACAGTTTTCACCTGGCAGCTGTGTCCCATCTCCTCCAGCCGTTTTCTCAGCAGCAACAGGTTCCCGCTGTCCCCATACAAATCCAACAGCTGAGGGTACAGCCACAATATGGTTACCGTTTTCATCCCTTCAGCACCTCCAGTACCGCCTTGGCATCATACAGCTCGGTCATCAGGCACAAGGTGCCCTGGGTTTTGTCCACCGCTTGCTTGACTTGAGCCATGTCCCGCTCCACCTGCACCTGCTGGGGGTCAAACCCAGCCAGAGACAGGCGCACCGCCAGGTCGTAGGCCCGTGGCCCCACGCACACCACCGAGGACACCCCATCCCGCAGCCGCTCAAAGCTCACGTCATACAGCCAAGTGGTGTCCTTGTTGTTGGTGTGGTTGATGTCCCCCACGTACACCAGCACGGTCTTCTCCCCGGGCATAGACAGCACATGGGAGATGGACTGGTCGAAGGAGACGGGATTTTGATTCTTGGACAAAATCATCACCGCTTTTCGCCCTTCGATCTCCATCTCGTCGTACCGTTCCTTCATCAGCTTGAACTGGGAGATGGCTCGGGCTGCATCTGCGGGGGCGATGCCCAGCTCACAGCAGGCACTCACCGCCCCGGCAATGTTGAACAGGTTGAACACGCTCTTGTAGTCGGTGTGAATGGGGTACTCACCCAGATAGAAATTGCCGCTGTCCACATCCACCTGGTCAAAGAAGTAGGTGGCCACAGGGGATTGATAGCCGCAGTGGGGGCAGTGGAAGCGGCCAATGTGGTTGTAGTGAAAATATTCATACTCCAGCTTGTGCAGACAGGCGGGGCAGGCCTTGGCGTCGTGGGTGATGTTGACGCTCTCGGGGGTGGACTGGCTGGTGCGGTCCACATCGTAGTACACCCGGGGGTTGTTGGGCGCCAGGCGGGCGCTGATGGGGTCGCTGGCGTTGAGGATCAGCTTCACCGACGGGGCAATGGCCTCATGGAGCTTTTCCACGATCACATCCACATTGCCGTTGCGGGTCAGCTGGTCCCGGAACAGGTTGGTGACAAGGAGATAGTCCGGGGCGAAGTGGCGGAAAATCAGGCGGGAATACCGCTCATCCACCTCCAAAACCACAAAATCCTCCTCAATCCGGCCGGACAAGGTGCTGCTGGTCAGCAGAGTGGTGGCCACACCCCCCAGCAGATTGGAGCCTTTGGCGTTGTGGGCCACCGTTTTCCCGTTCTCCCGCAGGATGTGGGCCACCATGTTGGAGGTGCTGGTCTTGCCGTTGGAGCCGGTAACACCCAGAATGGTGCCCCGGAACCGGAAGTGGGCCAACAGATCCGGGCAAATCTTCAAGGCCACCGCTCCGGGGGCATTGGTGCCCCGTTTGGTCAGCTTACCCAGGGCGGCCAGGGCCTTGCCCACCAGTAATGCCAGTGTAAATCTCATAACATCCACATTTCCTTTCCTATGACTGTCCCTGGGACAGGTCATGCTGTTCCAGCCAAATCATCAATGCGGTCAGATCCGCCGGGCTCACCCCGCTGATGCGCCCCGCCTGCCCCAGGTTCAGGGGGCAAATCTGGCTCAGCTTCTGCCGGGCCTCCAGCCGCAGGCCCTGGATGGCCTGATAGTCAATGCCCTGAGGGATGGCCCGCCGCTCCAGCTTGGCCATGTCAGAGACCTGCCGCATCTGTCGGTCAATGTACCCCTGGTACTTCACCGAAATTTCCACTTGCTGCGCAATTTCTGTGGAAATCTCACCCCGTTCCCCGTCAAAGGGGGTCAGGTCGGCGTATGTCACCCGGGGTCGGCGGAGCAAATCCGCCAATCTGGCCCCGTGGGGGCAGGGTGGCTCCCCTCTGGAGGCCAGCATTTCATCCAGGGCCGGGGAGGGAGCCGCCCCGGTATGCTCCAGCCGTTTGGCCTCCCGCTCCACCGCCTTGTATTTTTCCTCTACTTCCCGCATCCGTTCCTCACTCACCAGCCCCACCCGGTACCCCAAGTGGCACAGACGCTGGTCGGCGTTGTCCTGGCGGTGGATGAGGCGGTACTCGGTGCGGGAGGTCATCATGCGGTAGGGCTCCTCGGTGCCCTTGGTGACCAAATCGTCGATCAAGACCCCGATGTACCCGTCCCCCCGGCTGAGAATCAGGGGCGGCTCGCCTTTCAGCTTCAAGGCGGCGTTGATGCCTGCAACCAGTCCCTGGGCGGCGGCCTCCTCATATCCGGAGGAGCCGTTGAACTGCCCCGCCCCGTACAGGCCGGGCACAGTCTTGAACTCCAAAGTGGGCAGCAGCTGGGTGGGGTCCACGCAGTCGTACTCGATGGCGTAGGCCGGGCGGGTCATCTCCGCCTGCTCCAGGCCGGGAATGGTGTGGAGCATGTCCACCTGCACCTGCTCGGGCAGGGAGGAGGAGAAGCCCTGGATATACAGCTCCTCCGTATTCAGCCCCATGGGCTCAATGAACAGCTGGTGCCGCTGTTTGTCTGGGAACCGCTCCACCTTCGTCTCAATGGAGGGGCAGTACCGGGGGCCTACCCCCTGGATGGTTCCGTCATACAGGGGGGACTGGTTCCAGTTTGCCCGGATGATCTCGTGGGTGGTCTCGTTGGTGTAGGTGAGGTAGCACACCGCCTGGTTGCGGGGCGGCTCCTTTGTGGTAAAGGAGAATGGCACCACCTCTTCATCCCCCTCTTGCAGCTCCATGTGGGAGAAGTCCACGCTGCGGCGGTGGACTCTGGGGGGTGTGCCCGTCTTGAATCGGCGCAGAGAAAGCCCCAGCCGCTCCAGACAGGCGGACAGAGACTGAGCCGCCGCCATGCCGTCAGGCCCCGAGTCCCGCACCACAGGGCCGATGATGGTGCGGCCCTTCAAATAGGTGCCGCTGGCAATGATGGCGGCCTTCACCCCATAGGTGGCTCCCGTCTCGGTGACCACGGCTCGCACCGCTCCCCCTTCGTCGGTGAGGATGTCCACCACCTCTCCCTGCTTCACCCACAGGTTGGGCTGCTGCTCCAGGGTGTGCTTGCACACCTCCTGGTACCGTCTCCGGTCTGCCTGGGCCCGCAGGGACCACACGGCGGGGCCTTTGCCCCGGTTGAGCATCCGGTACTGGATGCAGGCGGCGTCGGCGGCTTTGGCCATTTCGCCCCCCAATGCGTCAATTTCCCGCACCAGGTGGCCCTTGCCGGTGCCGCCGATGGCGGGGTTGCAGGGCATGTTGCCCACGGCATCCAGATTGATGGTGAAGCACAGGGTGCGCAGACCCAGCCGGGCGGCGGCTAAGGCCGCCTCAATGCCGGCGTGGCCCGCCCCAATGACGGCAATATCAAATTGTCCTGCTTGATAGGGCATAACAACAAGTCCTTTTTCTATGAATCCAGCGTGAAACGCTGGTTTATGACAGTTGTGGGGAGTCTGTCCGGCCCCAATATCTTAGGCGAAAATTTGCTCCCCTGGCAAGGGGAGACGCGCTCCGCTGGGGTCTATTTTTGAGCGGCCAAAAATAGACGAAAAAGCCGCCTAGGGGTTGCGCCCCTAGGTACCCTGCTTAGGTCAGAAGCCCTGGGCTGCTGGAGCAACCCAAACCGGCCCAGGGGTAAACCGATACTCTGTGCCGCTACATCCGCTGCCGCTCACCGTCCCAGTGAAGAAAGCACCTGCCTCAGAAGAACAGGGCCTGCCGTAGGTGATTTCTGTCAGTCTACTGCCAAACCAGACGCTGTTACCAAAGAAGCACCCTATTCCTACACGGAAGGTATCAGCGGCAACGACGCAAGGAGTAGAGACTGTGCCCAGTACCTCAGCGTCGGTGGGGGATGCTCCAGCACTCCGCAAGATGCCCAGGGGGGTACCTAGGGGGGAACGCCCTAGGCGGGTTTTGGTTCCTTTTGCCCGAACAAAAGGAACCCCCAGCGGGGAGCGTCCCCACCAGGCCGGAGGGCTTGAACAAATTTCTTGGCAGGCGCAAGCCCTCTCCGTCAGCCCTGACGGGCTGCCACTAGTTCCAACACGGAGATCTCCGGCCGGTTGAACAGCCGAAACCCGGGGATGGGGGTGGTGTTGTTGCCCAACCCCCGGGTGGCGTACAAGGTGCTGTCCCCCAGGGTGTACACACCAGACGTCCAGGTGGGGAAGAACTGCCGACCGGGGCCAAACACCCCGTCGGTAAAGGGCAGGCGCACAATGCCCCCATGGGCATGGCCCGCCAAAATGAGATCGTAGCCGCAGGCGGCGTATCGGTCAAACAGGTTGCTGCGGTGGGCCAAAAGAATGGTACACAGCCCTGGGTGGGCCGCCTCCAGTTCCTCATACAGCTCCCCGGGGGGCTTCTGGTCGGCGTAGCCGTTGGGGTCGTCCACCCCTGCCAACACCACCGAATCGCCCCCCCGCTCCAGCAGAATGTACTGGTTGGACAGCACCGTCACCCCGTTTTCCCTCAAAATCTCCTTGGTCTGACCCACGTCTCCCACCGCCCACTCGTGGTTTCCCGTGACATAGTAGGTGGGGGCAATGGCGGACAGGCCCTGGGCCAGGGCGGGGAGGATGTCACGCTGGTGGGCCTGGTCGATGACATCCCCGGTGAGGGCGATGAGCTCCGGCTCTGCCTGTGCCACCCGCTCCAGCAGCTGCCGGTGGTCGTCCCCATACACATGGCCGTGGAGATCGGACAGGTGGACCACACGCATTCCCTCAAACCCCTGGGGCAGGCCAGTCACCGGCACCTGGGTGCAGGTCACCTCCAGCCCCCACTGCTGCCAGCTGAGAAAGGCGGCTCCCCCCAGAATCACCGCCACTGCACCCAGGGCAGCGCCCAGGGTGCGCAGAGGTTTAATCTTCATCGTGGAGATAGTAGGGCCGCATGAGGCTGCGGTACTCGGTGGAATCCTTCTGGCGGTTGGACTTCAAGGGCGCCTCCACCGGGCGGGGCCGATCATTGCCCCGGGAACGGCGGCGTTTGCCGGACAGGGAGGGGGGCAGGACAGACCCATGCTCTCCCTTGGCTTTCTCTCCCTTGCCCTTGTGGCGCTTGCCCTCCTGGGCCTTGGGCGGCTGCTTGGCCGCCTTCTCCCCCTGGATGGGCTTTTCTGCCTTGGGAGGCTTCTCTTGCCTGGGCTGCTCCTTCCGGGGCTTGCGCTCCCCCCGGGGCGGGTTGGCGGGACGCCGGGGCGCCAACAGGCGGGCGGTGGCGTCCATAATAATATCCGAATCCAGAGGATTGGGCTTGTAAAAGTCAGTTTCCGGCATGGAAGGGTGCTCGGGCATGGTCTCGGCCAGCTTGCCCTGGCGCACCCCACGCTTGTGGTGGGGCGGCTCCTGCACAGGCTGAGCCGGGGTGGCCTCCGGGGCCTTGAGCTTCTCCTTCTTGGCAGGTTTCTCCCCCTTGGGCTTCTTCTCCCCCTTGGCGGGTTTCTCCGGCTTCTGGGCCTTGGGCTGTTCCGTCTTTTGGGCCTCCTGCTGGCGCTGGCGGCGGCGCTCCCGGGCGGCCTGACGGGCCTCGGCATCCTCGGCGTTGACAATGCGGCCGTTTTTGTCCCGCTTGGGGGCCTCCAGGTTCACCATGGGGAAGGGGTGGTCCTCCACCACGGGGATGGAGCGGCCCAACAGCTTCTCAATGGCCTTCAGATCCGACTTCTCGTCGAACTGGCAGAAGGACACGGCGGTGCCGGAGTGGCCGGCCCGGCCGGTGCGGCCAATGCGGTGGACGTAGGTCTCGGGCACGTCGGGGAGGTTGTAGTTGAACACCCAGGCCAGCTCGTCGATGTCAATGCCCCGGGCAGCGATGTCGGTGGCCACCAGCACCCGCACCCGGCCAGCCTTGAAGTCGTTCAAGGCCTGCACCCGGGCGGTCTGGCTCTTGTTGCCGTGGATGGCAGCGGCGGTGATACCCTGAGCATTCAAGTCCCGGGCGATGCGGTTGGCCCCGTGCTTGGTGCGGGAAAACACCAGGGCAGCGGGAATGTCCCACTTCTCCATGAGGTGACAGAGCAGCTTGGTCTTGTTGTTTTTATCCACAAAAAACAGCTTCTGATTGATGACCTCCACGGGAGAGGACACCGGGTCCACCGCCACAGAGGCATAGTTGTGGAGCAGACCATTCACCAGCTCCATCACCTCCGGGGGCATGGTGGCAGAGAAAAACAGAGTCTGCTTTTGCTGGGGCAGCAGCTTCAAGACCCGGCGCACGTCGTGGATAAAGCCCATGTCCAGCATCCGGTCGGCCTCGTCCAGCACGAAAATCTCAATGTGGCTCAAATCCAGCAGGCCCTGACCGTGGAGGTCTAAGAGTCGCCCTGGGGTGGCCACCAGAATGTCCAGCCCCTTTTTGATTTTCTCCACCTGGGGCTGCTGACCCACCCCGCCGAAGATGACGGCGCTGCGCAGGGGCAGGTGCTTGCCGTAGGCCACCAGGGAGTCCTGGATCTGGATGGCCAGCTCCCGGGTGGGGGTGAGGATCAGGGCACGAATGACCCGGGGATTGGGGATTTTTTTGGACAGTCGCTGCAAAATGGGGGTGGAAAAAGCGCAGGTCTTGCCGGTGCCCGTCTGGGCGCAGCCCAGCACGTCCCGGCCGGTGAGGGCGGGGGGAATGGCGCCCTGCTGGATGGGAGTGGGGGCGGTGTACTCCTGCTCGGCCAGGGCCTTTAAGATGGGGTCACTCAGACCCAGTTGTTTGAAGTTCATGGTATCGTTCCTTTACTGATATTCCATCAAAGCCTGTTTCACTGCTTCCACCGTCTCGGCCAGGCTCTGGTCGTGTACCGGGACGGTGAGATGGGCGCATGTCTCGTAGAGGGGGGTACGGTAGGCATAGACGTCGGCCAAGGTCTGGCCGGGCTGGAGGGCAATGCCTCGGGTGGCCATGTTGTGGATGCGCCCTTCCACTTCCTCCAACGTCAGCTGCAAATACACCACCGTGCCTAACTTGCGCATATGGGAGATGGCCCGCTCCCGGCAGATGCAGCTGCCGCCGGGTGCGATGACGGTATGATGGCACTGTACCGAGGCGATGGCGTCCGCCTCAGCATCCAAAAACCAGTCCACGCCCTTTTCGTCCAACAGCTCTTGCAGCAGCGCCCCCTGCTGCTGCTGAAGAACTAAGTCCACGTCCAGAAAGTCGTAGCCCAGGGCCTTGGCCAGAATGACGCCCACGCTGCTCTTGCCCGAGCCGGGCATCCCGATCAAGATGATGTTGTCCATCTCCGTCACATCCCATACACGCCCCGCTCCCCTGGGGAAACGGGTGATATTTGCCCATGATAAGACAGAATATTATATCAGATCGTCCCCAGTCTGTGCAAGCCCTGTCCCTGTTCCTCTCTCCTATTTTTGCCGCGCTGGGGTCGCTCCGCTGGGGTCTCTTTCTCAGCGATGAGAAAGAGACGAAAGAATCGCCAAAGGCGGGGCCTTCCCCCGCCTTGTGGAATCCACCCTGCCGGTACAAGGCTGCTCCTGCGTCAGGGAAATCTTCGGCCCGGAGGGTCTTTCCCTGTTCCTGCCCATCCCACCAGCCCAGGCTCACATGGCAACAGAATTGGCGGGTCTGGCGGTTCCATCGTCCGGGCCTTACCTTGGAAAAGCGGCGTTGCCGCCGCCGGGAGCCTGGTCACCGGCAGCTGGGAACAGCTGCTGCGCCAGGGTAGGCCCGGTCATGGAAACCGCCCAGCCGTAGGGCCAGCTGCCCAGAGGGGCCTGGTGTGGTGGCACAAACAGGGGCCACAGCAAGGGTCACGGGCCGGAACCCAACTTGACGCAGTTCTGACCTGGTACCCCAGGGGGGTCCTTAGGGGGGAACGCCCTAAGCGGGTTTTTCGTCTATTTTTGCCCGGTCAAAAATAGACCCCAGCGGAGCGTAAAACCAGGCCGACAAGGCAATGTTAGAGACCAAAAAAGGGAAGACCTTCTCTGTCAGCCCAGAGAGAACGGCAAGAAAAAACGCCCAGATACCAAAACAGGGAGTCCACTGGGCTCCCTGTCTCATGTTATTCTTTGTCCTGGCTTTTCTCCGCCAAAATATAGATGGGCCGTTTTTTTGTCTCCAAATAGGTCTTGGCCAGATACTGCCCCACAATGCCCATGGTCAGCAGCTGGACACCCCCTAAAAACAGGATGATACACATCATGCTGGGCCAGCCGCTCACCGGGTCACCAAAAATCAGGGTCTTGGCCACCACCACCACCAGGGCCGCCACTGCCGCCAGGCACACCAGCAGCCCCAACACCGAGGCTATGGCCAGGGGAACGGTGGAAAAAGCCATGATTCCCTCCAGAGAATAGCAAAACAGCTTGAAGAACGACCATTTTGACTCACCCGCCACCCGCTTCACATTCTCATAGGGCAGCCAGCAGGTGCGAAACCCCACCCAGCCGAAAATGCCCTTGGAAAACCGATTGACCTCCTTCATGGACAAGATGGCGTCCACCATGGGCCGACCCATGAGCCGATAGTCCCGGGCCCCATCCACAATATCCGCATCGGAAATTTTCCGCATGAGCTTGTAGAACTCACGGGCAAAAAAACTGCGGATGGCAGGTTCCCCCTTGCGGCTCACCCGCCGGGTGGCCACCGAGTCATACTCCCCGGTCTGAAGGATCTCATACATCTGGGGCAGCAGGGCAGGGGGGTCTTGCAAGTCCGCATCCATGATGGCCACATAGTCACCCCGGGCGTGCTCCAGCCCGGCATACATGGCCGCCTCCTTGCCGAAGTTGCGGGAGAAGGAGAGATAGCGCACATTTTCATACTGCTTTGCATAGTCCCGCAACAGCCCCAGGGTGCCATCCTTGGAGCCGTCGTCCACCAGCAAAATCTCCACCTCCACCTGCCGGGCGGCAAGCTGGGCGGCAATGCGCTGAATTTCCGGCATGAAGTGGGGCAGCGCCCGCTCCTCATTGTAGCAGGGTACTACCGCCGTCACCTTGGTTTTCATTCCTCGCCCCCCCTGTATAACATGTTTTTCGGCTATTATACCATACCTGGAAAGGCGAATCAAAATGTTTTCGGTACACATTTCCAGGCTTTTCGTCTCCCGGTTTTGGTTGAACCACCGGGGGATTTCTGCTACAATACAAAATGAAAAATTGTTTCCACAGGAGGACACAGCACATGGCAGACAAGAAGGTGGTATTGGGGCTTTCCGGCGGGGTAGATTCCGCCGTGGCCGCCCAGCGGCTGAGGCAGCAGGGCTATGAGGTCCACGGGCTGTATCTGGACATCGGCCTGGGCGGGGCGCAGTCCGCTCAGGACAACGCCGCCAAGCTGGGCATCCCCCTCACCGTGCGCTCCATTCAGCAGGAGCTGGAGGAGCACGTGTGCGCCCCCTTTGCCGCCGACTATCTCTCCGGCCGCACCCCCATTCCCTGCGCTCGGTGCAACCGGGCGGTGAAGTTCCCCGCTCTGCTGGCCTTTGCCGACGAAATTGGTGCCCACTATGTGGCCACCGGCCACTATGCCCGCATCGGGGTGGGCACCGACGGCGGCGCCATCCTGCTCACCGGCACCTCCTCCAACGACCAGTCCTATATGCTCTCCCGGCTCACCCGGGACATGCTCTCCCGCATCCTCTTCCCCCTGGGGGACACTCCCAAGGAGTTGACCCGGCAGGAGGCGGAGGAGGGCCAGCTGCCTGCGGCCAGCCGCCCCGACTCCATGGAGATCTGCTTCATCCCCGACGACGACTACGCCGCCTGGCTGGATGCCCGGGGCGGTACCCCTCCACCGGGAAACTTTGTGGACGCTGGGGGCAACATCCTGGGCACCCACAAGGGGTTCCACCACTACACCATCGGCCAGCGCCGGGGGCTGGGTGTCTCCTCCTCCGCTCGGCTGTTTGTCACCGAGATCCGCCCCCAGACCAATGAGGTGGTGCTCTCCCACGGGGAGGGGCTTCACGCCACCCTGGTGCACACCCAGGAGGTGAACTGGCTGGCCGAGGAGCCTCTCACTGGGCCTCTGGACGTGGAGGTGCGGCTGCGCCACTCCCGCCACAAAGACGCTGCCACCCTCATGCCCCTGGGTGACGGCTTGGTGGACATCCACATGGAGCGTCCCGCCCGTGCCCCCACGCCGGGACAGCTGGCGGTGTTTTACCGGGGCCAGCAGGTGCTGGGAAGCGGGTGGATCCGATGAACCTCACCCACGTCCACGGCAACACCTATGTGCTGGAGGGCCACGGCCTGATGGGGCTGTACCGGGTGGACGACACCCGCTGCATCCTCATTGACTCCGGGGTCATCACCGAACGAGAGGAGCTGATGGACACCCTGGCCCAGGCCCAGCTCACCCCCGTGGGGGTGATGAGCACCCATGTACACCTGGACCACTCCATCAACAACGCCGCACTCCGTACCCGATATGGTTGCCCCGTGGCAGTGCCCGCCGGGGAGGTGGAGACCTGCCGCACCCTGATGGGACTGAAAGCGTACTTTTACACCTACTCCCCCCATATGATTCGGGACTACCAGGGGGAGATGCTCTGCCCGGTGGACGCCCCCATCCCCTACGAGGATGGCACCTTTGTATTTTGCGGCGTACCCTTCCACATCCTCCACACCCCCGGCCACTCCCTGGATCACATCTGCATCACCACCCCCGACGGGGTGTGCTTTGTGGGGGATGCGGTGTTTTCCAACGAAGGGCTGAACTTGAAGCTGCCCTACGGCTTGGACCTGACCCAGATGATGGACAGTGCCCAGCGCCTGCGCCACACCCACCACGCCGCCTATGTCACCGCCCATCGTGGGGTACACACCCAGGTGGAACCCCTCATCGACGCCACCTGTGCCCTCATTGGAGGCAGGGCGGAGGAGGTGGCGGCTCTGGTGGACACCCCCATGACGGTGAGCCAGCTGTGGCAGAAGGTCAACGCCCACCACACCCTGCGCTCCCGCCGTGTCCAGCAGGTGCCTCTCATGGAGCGCAACCTGCGGGGCCTGGTGGAGGTACTGGTGGACAGCGGGCGACTGCGCTATGTGGCGGAGGACGGAATGCTCTACCTGGCTCCAAAGGAGGACGTATGAAACCGGATTGTTTGGTCATCTGCGGCCCCACCGCCTCGGGCAAAACCGCCCTGGCGGTGGCACTGGCCCAGATTTTGAATGGGGAAGTGGTGTCGGCAGACTCCATGCAGGTGTACCGCACCATGGACATCGGCACCGCCAAGCCCACAAAAGAGGAGATGCAGGGGGTGCCCCACCACATGCTGGACGTGGCAGACCCCTGGGAAAACTACTCGGTGAGCCGATATGTCACCGATGCCATTCCCGTCATGGACGATATCCTCGCCCGGGGCAAGCTGCCCATTGTGGCTGGCGGCACTGGGCTGTACATCGACAACCTGATGGCGGGGCGGCAGTTTGCCCCCTTTGAAGCCCACACCGCCGGGGTGCGGGAGCAGCTGCAGCAGCGGGCCAGGGAGGAGGGGCTGGAGCCCCTGCGACAGCAGCTGGCCCAGGTGGACCCCCAGGCCGCCCAGCGGCTGCACCCCAACGACGAAAAGCGCATCATCCGGGCCCTGGAGGTGTACCTCACCACCGGTAAGACCATCACCCAGCACAACCTGGAGTCCCAGGCCATCCCGCCCCGGTATCACCCCCTCACCATCGGCCTGGACTTTGAACAGCGCCCCCACCTGTGGCAGCGCATCGACCAGCGGGTGGATGTGATGATGGCCCAGGGGCTGGAGGCGGAGGTGCGGCGGCTGCTGGATCAGGGCATTCCCCCCACCTGCACCGCCATGCAGGCCATTGGCTACAAGGAGATCGTCTCCGCCCTGCAGCAGGGCCGTCCCGCCGCAGACGGGGCAGAGGAAGTGAAGCTGCGCTCCCGGCAGTACGCCAAGCGGCAGCTCACCTGGTTCCGCCGCAACCCCCACACCCATTGGCTGCGCTGGGGAGAAACCCCTAATTTTTCCCAAGCCCTCGATGTTTCGACAGAACTCGCCCGCACCCATGGCTTACAATAGCTGCACTCAGGGTCAGGCTATGCCAGACCCGAAAAAGAAAAGGAGTGCATACATATGAGTTTTACCGCAGTCGCCGTGGGCAAGCAGCCCAATGTTCAGGACAGTTTTCTGTCCACCCTTCGCCGTACCGCCGCCCGGGTCACCGTTTTCTTGGTCAACGGGTTCCAGCTCCGTGGGGTGGTCACCGCCTTTGACCCCTATGTGGTGGTACTGGTCAGCGACGGAAAGCAGCAAGTCATTTACAAACACGCCATCTCCACCATCACCCCAGAAAAAGCGGTGAGTATGGAGGAGTGATTCCCTGTACCAGGGGAACGTGTTTTCCCCCATGGGAACGTGCCATTCCATGGACGGTGGAAGGGCAGGTTCCCCGATAAAGAAAGAAGGTACCCATGAAAGAGAATACATTGGTCAACAAAGTTATCATCGGGGTCATCTGCCTGGCGGTCATCCTGTATTTTGCCGTCTATCTGGCCCTGGGCTTCCGCAATGATCTGGTTACCACCACCGCCTACTCCTATTCCGTGGATGTGGGCACTCAGGCCTCCGCCCTGTTGGTGCGGCAGGAGCAGGTGCTGTCCACCTCGGGTCAGTATGTGGATATTCTGCTGGACGAGGGAGAAAAGGTGGCCAAGGGGGGTAAGATCGCCCTCATTCACGCCAGCCAGGACTCCCTGGACAGCCGACAGACCATCCAGGCCCTGGAGGCGGAGATCCAGCAGCTGGAATACTCTCTCTCCACGGGTACCCAAACCACCAACTCCTCCCGATTGGACGAGGAAGTGCTCTCCTCCATGGTGGCCATCCGCTCCCTGACTTCCACCGGGGATCTGTCCACCCTGGAGGATTCCTCCCTCCATCTGCGCACCATGGTGTTCCAGCGGGACTACGTCTACGGCAACACCCAGGCGGCCAACCAGATCGGGCAGCTGATCCAGGACAAGCAGAAGGAGCTGGACTCCCTCAACGCCTCTTTGAGCCAGGCCTCTCAGACCATCACCGCCCCCACCTCGGGGTATTTTTCCGGGGAGGTGGACGGGTTTGAGAGTCTTGTCACCCCCCAGATGCTCTCCTCCCTCACCATCTCCCAGCTGTCTGACCTGCTGGCCCAGGAGCCTGCCGCCGACCAAACCGCCCTGGGCAAGGTGGTCACCGACTCCACCTGGTACCTGGCCGCCCTCATTGACCAGGAATCCGTGTCCGGGCTGTTGGAAGGGAAGAGCTATCAGATCGCCTTCTCCCACGACTACTATGGCACCATTTCCATGGACTTGGAACGTCTTGTCTCGGAAAATGGCCAGACCATGGCTATTTTCTCCACAGACACCCACATCTCCGACACCACCCTGCTGCGCACCCAAACCGTGGACATCATCTCCCAGCAGCTGGAAGGCATTCGCATCCCCCGTCAGGCCCTGCGGGTGCTCACCGAGACGGTCACCGACGAGAACGGCAACGAAAGTCAGGTCAACTCCTACGGCGTGTTCACCGTGGTGGGCACCCAGGCGGAGTGGCAGGAGGTGAAGGTGCTCCACAGCGATGACTCCTTCTATCTGGTGGAGCCGGTGGACGAGACCGCCTCCTCCCGCCTGCGGGCGGGGGATGAGATCATCCTCAACTCCACCCAGGTCTCCGACGGAATGGTGGTGCGAGGATGAATATTTCCACAAATTTATCCCACGTTGTGGAAGAAATTCGCCAAGCCGCCGTGACCTGCGGGCGAGATCCCAAAGAGATCACCCTGGTGGCTGCCACCAAGACCCAGAGTGACGACACCATCCGCCAGGCCATCGCCGCCGGGGTACAGGTGTGTGGGGAAAACCGAGTGCAGGAGCTCACCGCACACTTTGAAGCGGGCGCCTACCAGGGTGCCCAGGTTCACTTCATCGGCCACTTGCAGACCAATAAGGTGAAGTATCTCATGGGCAAGGTGGATCTGATCCACTCGGTGTCCTCTCAGAAGCTGCTGCTGGAAATTGACCGGCAGGCCGCCAAGGCGGGTCTGGTGCAGGAGGTGCTGCTGGAGGTCAACCTGGCCCAGGAGCCCTCCAAATCCGGCTTTTTGTGTTCCCAGGTCCTTCCTGCGGCCCGGCTGGCCGCGGGGCTGGATCACGTGCGGGTACGGGGGCTGATGTGCATTCCCCCGGCGGCAACCTTTCCAGAAGAAAATTTACCGTTTTTTCATAAATTAAAGGCACTTGCTGTTGACATAAAGGAGGAAATGGGAGATAATAAAACAGATATGACGATTCTGTCCATGGGGATGAGCAACGATTTCACCGCTGCCATTGCCGCCGGCGCCACCCATGTTCGGGTGGGTACGGCGATTTTTGGTCCTCGTGCGCCCATTTCCAACCCATTTTAATATTATACATAGAAGGGAGTTCTATCCATGAGTATTCTGGACGAACTGAAGCGTCTGGCCCGTCCCTATGAGGACGAGGATGACGATGACTACGAGGAGGATTTCGCCCCCGTCAACAACAGCAGCACTGCCCCCACTGAGTCTACCCGCAGCTCCGAGCCTGAGCGCCGTGGCAACAAGGTGGTAAACATCCACACCACCACCCAGCTGCAGGTGGTGCTGGTCAAGCCCGAGCGGTTTGAGAACGCCTCTGAGATCGCAGACCACCTGCGGGAGAAGCGCACCGTGGTGCTCAACCTGGAGCAGACCGACAAGGTCATTGCCCGCCGCCTCATCGACTTCCTCTCCGGCGTGACCTATGCCAACGAGGGCACCATCAAGAAGGTTGCTCTGGCCACCTACATCATGACCCCCTACAACGTGGAGATTCTGGGTGACCTCATCGACGAGCTGGAAAACAACGGACTGTATTTCTAAATAGAGAACAAAGGGGACTTGCACAATGATGACTCCGCAGGAGGTAGCCAGCCATGTGTTCGCTAAGGCGACCTTTGGTGGCTACAATATGACCATGGTGGATGAGTTTCTCGATCAGCTCACCGAGGACTACACCGCCCTTTACAACGACAATACCATTTTGAAGAATAAACTCAAGGTGCTCTCCGACTCCATCGAGGAGTACCGGGCCACTGACGTGGCCATGCGCAAGACCCTGCTGGCTGCCCAGCAGATGGCCGACAACATGGTCAGCGATGCGGAGAAAAAGAAGAATCAGATGGAGCGCGACGCCACCGAGGAGGCTGCCGCCCGCAAATCCCAGCTCCAGGCGGAGATCACCGCCGAGGAGTACCGCCTCAAGCAGGCTCAGGAGGCCACTGCCGCCTACCTCAAGAAGCTCTATGCTCTGCACCAGGCGGAGGTAGAATTCCTCTCCCACCTGGGACAGGTGGTGCCCCCCGAGCTGATGGAAGAGCCTCAGAGTGAGGAAACGGAGCCCACCCAGGAGGTGGAGAAGCCTGTGGCTGCCACCGCCGATGACACAGTCTCCATTCCCACCGTGTCCGCCCCCAAGGTGCCTGTCTATGATCCGGTGGACGACCTGGATCTGGACGCCACCCGCCGCTTTGAAGATCTTCAGTTCGGCAAGGACTACCAAATCAAGTGAGTATGAATCCCCCGTGAAACTTCTGGTTTCACGGGGGATTTTTGTTTGGTATGCAGTCCCCCTGCGCCCATAGGTTTTCCTGTGTAACGGGGGCTGGCAGTGGCGTAGCCTTGACGGAGGGATTGACCGTTGCCACGAAGTTCTATCTGGCTTGCCAGCCTGGCGGGGTCGCTCCGCTGGGGTCTATTTTTGTCCGGCCAAAAATAGACGAAAAAGCCGCCAAAGGCGGGGTCTTCCCCCGCCTTGTGGAATCCACCCCGCTGGTGCTAAGGGGCAGTGCGTCAGACGACCCACGGCCCGAAAAATCTCCTGCTGTTCCTGGTGATGCCAGCACACCAAGTTTTCATGGCAGCTGGCCCTATGGCTGGGCGGTTTCCCTGTCCGGGCCTTTCCCTGGTGCTGCGGCTGTTCCCAGCCGCCGATGCCCCGGCTCCCGGCAGCCGCAAGCGGCTGCACCCCACCGGGGTCAGGCTCTGGTGGGGAGGCAGCGCACCCCTTGCCTGGCTGTGTACCTTGCAAGGAGCAGCCGCTTTCCTGGATTGGCAGGAAACCGGAGCCGACCATAGGCTTGACGCACTGCCAAACCCGTACCCCAAGGGGGGTACTTAGGGGGGAACGCCCTAAGCGATTCTTTCCCCAATTTCTCATCGGGGAGAAATTGGGCCCAGCGGAGCGTCCCTGCAGGGGCGCAGG
>NZ_JACSNZ010000171.1 GCF_016902575.1 Pseudoflavonifractor capillosus
CACTGCTGCCTCCCGTAGGAGTCTGGGCCGTGTCTCAGTCCCAATGTGGCCGGCCAACCTCTCAGTCCGGCTACTGATCGTCGCCTTGGTGGGCCGTTACCCCGCCAACTAGCTAATCAGACGCGAGGCCATCTCAGAGCGATAAATCTTTGGCAGTCAGGGTCATGCGACCCAACTGCATTATGCGGTATTAGCAGCTGTTTCCAACTGTTATTCCCC
>NZ_JACSNZ010000172.1 GCF_016902575.1 Pseudoflavonifractor capillosus
GGTGAGTAACGCGTGAGGAACCTGCCTCGGAGTGGGGAATAACAGTTGGAAACAGCTGCTAATACCGCATAATGCAGTTGGGTCGCATGACCCTGACTGCCAAAGATTTGTCGCTCTGAGATGGCCTCGCGTCTGATTAGCTGGTTGGCGGGGTAACGGCCCACCAAGGCGACGATCAGTAGCCGGACTGAGAGGTTGGCCGGCCACATTGGGACTGAG
>NZ_JACSNZ010000173.1 GCF_016902575.1 Pseudoflavonifractor capillosus
CCTTCAGGGACTCGAACCCTGGACACCCTGATTAAGAGTCAGGTGCTCTACCAACTGAGCTAAAGGTGCATGCAGGGTTTTCCGCACCCTCAAAACTGAACAATGTGATAAGCAAGCTGCCTGCATTCATTCTTGTTGTCATGCTTTGCCTGTTCGCGACGCTCGCATTCCCTTCGTCTCGCTTCGCAAACAGAAATCTTACAATTTCTTGGTTTGCAA
>NZ_JACSNZ010000174.1 GCF_016902575.1 Pseudoflavonifractor capillosus
AATCCTCAATCCGTTGATTCTCGTTCGACTTGCATGTGTTAAGCACGCCGCCAGCGTTCATCCTGAGCCAGGATCAAACTCTCAATAAAATGGTATCTAAACGGCTTTCACCGTTCAAATCAATTTATTGAAGTAAGTTTTCCTTAACTTCAAAGATAAGAATTGATGAGACCCTTCATGTCTCTGTGTTACCAGTTTCCATGAAGGACTCGTGTCCTT
>NZ_JACSNZ010000175.1 GCF_016902575.1 Pseudoflavonifractor capillosus
CCCAAAAGCACTTGGGCTCCATCGGCAAACCAACGAAGTGTTTGTCGATGGAAATGAGAAAGCAACGAAGGGAGTGAGCTTTCACGCTGGCGTGGAAGCGAATGATCCGCAGTTTGCTTTCGAATGGTGACCCGTACGAGAGTCGAACTCGTGTTTGCGGCGTGAGAGGCCGCCGTCTTAACCACTTGACCAACGGGCCATCGTCGTCACAAGCTGCAT
>NZ_JACSNZ010000176.1 GCF_016902575.1 Pseudoflavonifractor capillosus
ATCTAAGCGTGAAACTCCCTCTAAGATTAGATCTCTCATCCTTTATGGAGTAAGGCTCGACGTAGACTATGTCGTTGATAGGTCGGAGGTGGAAGCGCTGTGAGGCGTGCAGCTGACCGATACTAATTAGCCGAGGGCTTGACCTACAAAGAAGCGTGGAATCGTCGTGAGCAGCGAGCATGGACCGGAGCGAGCTTTGCAAACCAAGAAATTGAAAAA
>NZ_JACSNZ010000177.1 GCF_016902575.1 Pseudoflavonifractor capillosus
CAGGACTCCGATCAAAGCCCAGCAAAGCGGGTTTGATTGGAAGAGGAGGAGCAGCGTAATGACTGAGCTTTCGTCCGCCGACGGAAGCGAAGGATATGCAGCTTGTGACAACGATGGCCCGTTGGTCAAGTGGTTAAGACGGCGGCCTCTCACGCCGCAAACACGAGTTCGACTCTCGTACGGGTCACCATTCGAAAGCAAACTACGGATCATTCGCTT
>NZ_JACSNZ010000178.1 GCF_016902575.1 Pseudoflavonifractor capillosus
AGTGATCCGGGTTCCTCGCTATCATAGAGGGGAATCCCGTGTGAAGTAATGGGGCATGGGCAATGTCCTCCTTTCGCTGAAATAGAAAAAGCGCCGGAGTCTTGGTTAGTGATATGCTCCCCCTATGGAAGACAAGGAATTAGAAAAGTCTTCGATAGGGGGAGTTGTCATGTCCAGGCGAAGTAAGTACAGTGCGGAAGAAAAGTTGAAAATAGTA
>NZ_JACSNZ010000179.1 GCF_016902575.1 Pseudoflavonifractor capillosus
ATTCTGGTTGGCAGCAATCGCTGCCGTCCAAAATCTGCGGTTGCCACAGCGCCGCAGCGCTGTGATTCTATTATTTTTTTCTTTGTCTACTTGACGGGGGGCGGTTCATAGAACTCCGGCGCAATTTCACATGGTCTGCTGGGGAATATAAGGTTCTGTGGGCTGTTGCTCCTGCTCTCTGAGCTGTTCCGTGATATCTGGTATGCCACTTTCAATC
>NZ_JACSNZ010000180.1 GCF_016902575.1 Pseudoflavonifractor capillosus
AAGGACACGAGTCCTTCATGGAAACTGGTAACACAGAGACATGAAGGGTCTCATCAATTCTTATCTTTGAAGTTAAGGAAAACTTACTTCAATAAATTGATTTGAACGGCGAAAGCCGTTTAGATACCATTTTATTGAGAGTTTGATCCTGGCTCAGGATGAACGCTGGCGGCGTGCTTAACACATGCAAGTCGAACGAGAATCAACGGATTGAG
>NZ_JACSNZ010000019.1 GCF_016902575.1 Pseudoflavonifractor capillosus
TTTCAATTTATTTTCCCGCCTGGGGGCGGGAAAACTCTGCCGAGGGCTTTTCCCATGCAAGATAGTCAAGACTTCTTGCATGACTTTTGCGTTTTTTGACAGTCTGAAGGCACCGCAGAAGGGGTTCTGCGGTGCCTTAAAATCTTTATTTGGCGTACTCGATGGCCTTGGTCTCACGAATGAGATTGACCTTGATCTGTCCGGGGTACTCCAGCTCGTCCTCGATCTTCTTGGCGATGTCACGGGCCAAGATGACCATCTCGTCCTCGGAGACCTCCTCGGGCTTAATCATGATGCGCACCTCACGTCCGGCCTGGATGGCATAGGCCTTCTCCACACCGTGGAAGGAGGAGGACAGCTCCTCCAGCTTCTCCAGACGCTTGATGTAGTACTCCACATTCTCCTTGCGGGCGCCGGGACGGGCAGCGGAGATGGCGTCGGCAGCCTGCACCAGGCAAGCCACGATGGTCTTGGCCTCCACGTCGCCGTGGTGGGCCTCGATGGCGTGGATGACAGCCTCGCTCTCCCGGTATTTCCGGGCCAGCTCCACGCCGATCTGCACGTGGGAGCCTTCCACCTCGTGGTCAATGGACTTGCCCAGGTCGTGGAGCAGACCGGCCCGCTTGGCCTGGTTGACGTCGGCCCCGATCTCGGCGGCCAGCAAGCCGGCCAGCAGAGCCACCTCGATGGAGTGGTTGAGCACGTTCTGGCCGTAGCTGGTGCGGTAGCGCTGGCGGCCCAGCAGCTTCACCAGCTCGGGGTTGAGACCGTGGACATTGGTCTCGAACACGGCCCGCTCGCCCTCTGCTTTGATGGTGGCGTCCACCTCTCGCTTGGCCTTCTCCACCATCTCCTCGATGCGAGTGGGATGGATGCGGCCGTCCAGAATGAGCTTTTCCAGGGCCAGCCGGGCAATCTCCCGGCGCACCGGGTCGAAGCAGGACACGGTGATGGCCTCGGGGGTGTCGTCGATGATGAGGTCAACCCCGGTCATGGTCTCCAGGGTACGGATGTTGCGGCCCTCACGGCCAATGATACGGCCCTTCATCTCGTCGTTGGGCAGGGGCACCACGGACACGGTGGCCTCCGCCACATGGTCAGCGGCGCAGCGCTGGATGGCCAGGGCGATCTGCTCTCTGGCGTAGGTATCTACCTCGTCCTTAAAGCGGGCCTGGATCTCCTTGATCTTCAAAGCCTCCTCGTGGGTGACTTCCTCCTCCAGCTGCTCGATGAGGTAGCGCTTGGCCTCCTCACAGGTCAGACCGGAGATCTGCTCCAGCAGCTGAGTCTGGCGCTCCTTGATGGAGTCCAGCTCTTCCTTTTCCCGATCCAGCTCAGCACTGCGGGCGGCAAGCACGTCCTCCTTGCGCTCCAGGTTTTCCATCTTGCGGTCCAGGTTCTCCTCTTTCTGGTTGACCCGGTTCTCCTGGCGCTGCAGCTCGTTGCGGCGATCCTTCACTTCCTGCTCAAACTCGTTGCGGGCCTTGAGGATCTCCTCTTTGGCCTCCACGGTGGCCTCACGCTTCTTGCTCTCAGCGCTTTTGATGGCCTCGTTGATGAGACGACGGGCCTCCTCTTCCGCAGAGCCGATCTCACGCTCAGCCACGGCCTTGCGGCGGTTATAGCCCACAGCTGCGCCCACAACCCCGCCAATGACCAGGGCGATGAGCGCCACGATAACACCAATGATAATGTCGTTCATGAATGTTCCCACACCTCCTTGATTGTGTAAATTTTACTACAAAAACTCAAAATAAGACGCGATGCACCCCACGGGGTACACCGCGATAACCGAAAAACCGCCCACCCATTTGGGCGCAGTATTTGAGTGTCATATCGTTTGCCAAAGATCGTATATGAAAGCGCCCTCAAAGGCAGGGCACAACAGTTCCTCAAACAGGCGAAGCCTCGCCCGGTTTTCCTAAATTATCTCTTGTTATTCTATCCGGAACTGTGCAATCTGTCAAGAGGGATTCTGTCCCTTTGTCTCCTCTGGGGGAGACAAAGGGACAATGAAAAATGATGGATGAAAAGTGAAGAATGCAGGCCCTCAAGCCTCTGCTTCGAATGAAAATCCGTGCCGCCATGCGGCACACCATAATGATTCATGATTCGCTATTCATTCTTCATTTGCACAATGTGCGCAGTTTTTACTCCTCGTCCAACTTGAGTACTGCCACTGTAGCGTGAAGAATCTGTGCCGGTGGCACAGATTTAGCGGAAGCTCCGGCGGCTGTGCCGCCGGAGGGGCACCATCGTGGACCCTTATTCCTCATCCAACTTGAGTACAGCCATGAACGCCTCGGAGGGCATCTGCACCGTACCCAAACTCCGCATTTTCTTTTTGCCAGCCCCATGAAACCACGGTTTCATGGGGACCCCGGATTTCACTCCGGCAGGGGCAAGTGAATTGCCCCTGCCCCAAGGTTTTGCCAGGGGCAAAACACTTGTACGGCGCACAGCGCCGCCCCACGTTGTGGGGCCCCGGAAGGCAAAAAGAAAATGTTTTTATTCTTCATCCAGCTTGAGCACTGCCATGAAAGCCTCGGAAGGCATCTGCACTGTACCCAAACTCCGCATCTTCTTTTTGCCTTCTTTCTGCTTTTCCAGCAGCTTCTTCTTTCGGGTGATGTCGCCGCCGTAGCACTTGGCCAGCACGTCCTTGCGCAGGGCCTTGATGGTCTCACGGGCAATGACCTTGCCGCCGATGGCAGCCTGGATGGGGATCTCGAACATCTGGCGGGGGATGTTCTCCTTGAGCTTCTCGCAGATGCGCCGTGCCCGCTTGTAGGCCTTGTCCCGGTGGGCGATGAAGGACAGAGCGTCCACCTGGTCGCCGTTTAACAGCAGATCCACCTTCACCAGGTCGGAGGGGCGGTAGTCGGCCAGCTCGTAGTCCAGGGAGGCGTAGCCCTTGGTGCGGGCCTTGAGGGTGTCGAAAAAGTCGTAGATGATCTCATTGAGGGGCATGAGGTAGTGGATCTCCACCAGATTGGTGTCCAGATACTGCATGTCCTTGTACTCGCCCCGGCGATCCTGGCACAGGGGCATGATGTTGCCCACATAGTCGGGGGGCGCAATGATGGACACGTTGACGTAAGGCTCACGGGCCTCGGCAATGGTGCCGGGGTTGGGATAGTTGTGGGGGTTATCCACCCGCACTACGGTGCCATCAGTCTTGGTCACCTCGTAGATGACAGAGGGCAGGGTGGTGATCAGATCCAGGTCAAACTCCCGCTCCAGCCGCTCCTGGATGATCTCCATATGGAGCATACCCAAAAAGCCGCAGCGGAAGCCGAAGCCCAGGGCAATGGAGGATTCCGGCTCGAAGGAGAGGGAGGCGTCGTTGAGCTGCAGCTTGTCCAGAGCGTCCCGCAGGTCGGGGTACTTGGAGCCGTCCTCGGTATACACGCCGCAGTACACCATGGGCTGCACCGGGCGGTAGCCGGGCAGGGCCTCAGCGGTGGGGTTGGCTGCCTCGGTGATGGTGTCGCCCACCCGGGTGTCCTTGACGTTCTTGATGGAGGCGGTGAAGTAGCCTACCTCGCCGGCGGACAGCTCCTTGGCCGCTTCCATGCCCAGGGGACGCAGGTAGCCGCACTCCAGCACCGTGTGCTCCACCCCGGAGGCCATGAGGCGTACCTTCATACCCGGGCGGATGGTGCCCTCCATGACTCGGAAGTAGACGATAACGCCCAGATAGGGGTCGTACTGGCTGTCAAAAATCAGGGCCTTCAAAGGGGCCTTGGCATCGCCGGTGGGAGCGGGGACGTTGCGCACCACATCCTCCAGCACGGCTCGGATGTTCAGCCCCATCTTGGCGGAAATCTCCGGAGCGTCCAGGGCGGGCAGGCCAATGATATCCTCGATCTCCTGCTTCACTCGCTGGGGGTCAGCGGCGGGCAGGTCGATTTTGTTCAGCACCGGGCGGATCTCCAGGTCGTGATCCAACGCCAGGTAGGTGTTGGCCAAGGTCTGGGCCTCCACGCCCTGGGCGGCATCCACCACCAGCACCGCCCCTTCGCAGGCGGCCAGGGAGCGGGACACCTCGTAGTTGAAGTCCACGTGACCCGGGGTGTCGATGAGGTTGAGGCAGTAGGTCTCCCCGTCGTCAGCGGTGTAGTCCATGCGCACGGCACGGGCCTTGATGGTGATACCACGCTCCCGCTCCAGATCCATGTTGTCCAGCAGCTGGGCTTCCATCTGTCGCTGCTCCACAGCGCCGCAGATCTCGATCATGCGGTCAGACAGGGTGGACTTGCCGTGGTCAATGTGGGCGATGATGGAAAAATTGCGAATGTGGTCTTGCTTGGTCATACTTAATATCGACTCCTCCCTGAGGTTGCACGCCGCTGTGGGGCGGCGGTAAAGGTTATTTTACCCGCTCTTTGTGGCTTTTCATGGCTCCGTTGAGCCGCTCGCCGCAGGCGTGAATGATATGCAGCAGAGACTGATAGGTGCCGGGATAGGCGTCCATCATCTGGTCGTGGGACATATCCGGGAACGTCTGCTTGCCCTTGCTCTGGGACAGGGCCTCCAGATACTCCGCCTCGTTGAGGATCAGGTCTACTCTGGGCAGGCCTGCCACAAACTGCTCCTTGGGTACGGAAAAGAAGCTGTCGGAGTTCTCTGCTCCCGTGCGGCGCAAGTGGCGGAAGAGAATGTACACCGTGGTGGACAGGTAGTTGGTGGCGGCCCGGATGGCGTTTTTGTTGTCCAGCTTACCCAACAGGTCAAAGAGTACGCCCACCGAGTTGACCACCAGCTTCTTGGACAGCGTGGCCATCACCGAGCCCTTGAGCACGTTGTCCGGCTGGGTGGAGGCATCGAAAAGCGTGTCCGCGTCCAGAATGGTGGTGCCGTCCCGGCTCAGGGTGCGGCCCAGCAAAAAGTCCGCAGAGACATTGTAAAAATCGCAGGCCCGCACCACAAAGGCAAGACCCGGCTCCCGCACGCCGTTTTCATAGTGAGACAGCAGCGCCTGGGAAATGCCCAGAGCCGCAGCGGCCTGCCGCTGGGAGATTCCCTTTTCCTGCCGCAGCAGGGACAAAGATCGTGAAAAATCAGTGTGGATCATGTCATACCCTCTCTTTTGGTTCTCCAATCACATTGTGTATAGTATACAGAAATGATTACAATAAGTAAATAATGGGTTCCCACGGAAGGGAGAAAAATGCTCAGAGTATTTTTGTTGTTTTCCACAACACCGCCCCAAAGAGCAAAGATTTTTCCTAAAACTGGGTCACAGCCCTTAATTGAGAATAATTTAACAAACTTTATTCCCAGTAAGCGATTTGTCAAGGGTTTTTCCCCCTGAAAAGCACACATTTTGAAAGAGAGGGGCTTAAGCCCCTCTTGGCCACCATAAAGCACTGAAGCTGGTAGCACCGAAGCCGGTCCTTTGACGGCTCCCAGCTTCGGTGCTCCCAGCAGGACGTGGGCCCGCTGGAGCGTCCCCCTCGGAGAGCGCACGGCTGCCGTCAGGCAGTACCTCCGCCCGCTTGCGGGTGGTGAGTAAGTGCGCCCTAGGTATAATTACTTTCTGGCCAGGGACAACTTGAAAGCGATTTCCTTTATGTGTTATATTTAAGAACAAACAGGGCAACAAATTAGAAGCTGTGGAGGCGGCCATTTATGAAAAATAAAATTTTTAAATATATTGGATTGGAAGTTCTTTTATTGCTTGCTTTGATGCTATGTGGAACTATTGTTGTAAAAATATTAAATGTTGCGCTGAAATTGCAGTTTGAAAGCATAGGGACTACAGGGTTTATCGCAGGATTATGCGCTTGGCTTATATTGTTGATTGGCTGGGGCATAAAAGCAGCTAAAGCAAAAAGGAACAAGTAACTTCCCATTTGTCGGGGGGCCGAATAAGATGGGGCATGGCGCTTCCCGTAGCGCCATGCCCCGTTGCATAAATGACTCCTTTCCCTCTGCTGGTTATCACTTTTGCCACAAATGAACCGTCAGCCGATGTAATGTAGTAGGTAGCGTAAACCACCCTTTATACAGTAACTCCCAGTTTAGCGTGATTTCACCATAATTATTTACATTTCTTTTTCCAAAGCCTTGAAATCTCATTGGGATGGTGCTACATTAGTAGGCGATAACTCTGGCATTACTGAATTATGGAGGGAATCCAACCTATGTTTGGTCAACTGATTGAAAAATTGAAAGCCAGCCCCAAAACCATCGTGTTTACGGAGGGCACCGATGCCCGCATTTTGGAGGCCTCTGCCCGTCTGCTCTCCTCCACCTTCCTCAAGCCCGTTCTCATCGGCAACGAGGACGAGGTGCGTGCTGCTGCGGAGAAGACCGGGTTCAACATCCACGGCGCCATCATCATGGATCCTGCCAAGTACGACAAGATGGAAGAGATGGTGGCAGCCATGGTGGAGCTGCGTAAGGGAAAGATGACCCGGGAGCAGTGCCAGCAGCTGCTGCTCCAGGGCAACTACTTCGGCACCATGCTGGTAAAGATGGGGGTTGCCGACTGCCTGCTGGGCGGCGCCACCTACTCCACTGCCGACACCGTGCGTCCCGCCCTGCAGCTGATCAAGACCAAGCCCGGCAACAAGATCGTCTCCTCCTGCTTCATCATGGTGCGTGCTGCCGCCACCGGCTCCAACGAGGTGCTGGCCATGGGCGACTGCGCCATCAACATCGACCCCTCCGAGGACGATCTGGTGGAGATCGCCCGGGAGTGCGCTGCCTGTGCCCGGGTGTTTGGCATTGACCCCAAGGTGGCCATGCTCAGCTACTCCACCAAGGGCTCCGGCAAGGGCCCCGATGTGGACAAGATGCGCAACGCCACCGAGAAGCTGCTGGCCACCAACCCCGACTTTGCCGTGGATGGCGAGCTGCAGTTTGACGCCGCTGTGTCCCCCTCTGTGGGTCATCTGAAGTGCCCCGACTCCCCGGTGGCCGGTCACGCCAACACCTTCATCTTCCCCAACATCTCCGCCGGCAACATCGGCTACAAGATGGTGCAGCGCCTTGGGAATTTCGACGCCTACGGCCCCATCCTGCTGGGCCTCAACGCCCCCATCAACGACCTGTCCCGGGGCTGCAACGCCATGGAGGTCTATTCCATGGCCATCATCACTGCCGCACTGGCCTAACCCAGATACATAAAAAATCCCCCTCGGTTTACACCGAGGGGATTTTTTGTATCTGGGTTAATGAAAAACGAATAATGAAGAATGAAAAATGCTGGCCCTCAAGTCTTCATTTCTCATGAAATCCGTGCCGCTGTAAGCGGCACACCATAACTATTCATCATTCACTTTTCACTGTTCATTTGAAGGCGGGGTTGTGGCTTTATGGCTGCTGTGACAACCCTTTCAAATCCGCTGCCAGCTGCTCCACCTGCTCAGGTGTGGTGCACCAGCTGGTGCAAAAGCGCACGGCGGTGTGCGTCTCGTCCACCTTCTCCCAGAAAGACCAGGCGTGTTTGCCGGACAGCTGCTCCAGGTGGGCATTGGGGAGAATGGGGAAGAGCTGGTTGGTGGGGGAGTCATAGCGGAAGGGGTAACCTTTGTGGGCAAAGACGGCCCGCAGCCGCTGGGCCTGTTCCACGCCGTTTTTGCCCAGGCGGAAGTACAGCCCATCCTCCAGCATGGTCTCAAACTGCACCCCCAGCAGGCGGCCCTTGGCCAGCATACCGCCCCGCTGCTTGATGAGGTAGCGGAAGTCGGAGGCCAGGGTGGGGTTGGAGATCACCACCGCCTCGCCAAACAGGGTGCCCACCTTGGTGCCGCCCAGGTAGAACACGTCGCACAGCTGGGCCAGCAGGGGGAGGGTGACGCTCTCCTCAGCGGCCAGGCCATAGGCCAGCCGAGCTCCGTCCACAAACAGGGGCAGTCCAAATTCCCGGCACACCTGGGAGATGGCGGTGAGTTCTTGGGCGGTGTACACCGTGCCCTGCTCGGTGGGATGGGAGAGGTATACCATCCCCGGCTGTACCAGATGTTCGTGGGTGGAGTCCTGCCAGTGGGCTTCTACGGCATCCCGCACCTGCTGGGCGGTGATTTTTCCGTCGGCGGAGGGGAGGGGGAGCACCTTGTGGCCGGTGGACTCAATGGCCCCGGTCTCGTGGCAGTTGATATGCCCGGTGTGGGCGCACAACACCCCCTGGTGGGGGCGCAGAGCGGCGGCGATGACGGTGGTGTTGGTCTGGGTGCCGCCAACCAAAAACTCCACACAGGTGTCAGGGGCCTGACACAGGTCACGAATCAGCGCCCGGGCCCGGTCACAGTGTTCATCCACCCCGTAGCCTGGCGTCTGCTCCCAGTTGGTGCGCGCCAGTGCGGCCAAAATGTCCGGGTGACACCCTTCGGCGTAGTCACATTCCCATCGAATCACGTTTGAACTCTCCTTTCTGGATAAACAGAAAAGCCGTCTGGTTTCCCAGACGGCTTTTTGCGCTTGTCTCAGCGATCAGACACCACTTGCTCAGGCCAGCTTGTTGAGCTTCACAGTCATGGCGCTCTTCTTGTGAGCGGCATTGTTCTTGTGCAGCAGACCCTTGGCAGCAGCCTGATCCACGGCCTTAACGGCCACCTTATAAGCGGCATCGGCCTCGCTGCGGTTGCCTTCGGCCACCGCGGCCTCAAACTTCTTCAGGTCGGTCTTCAGCGCGGACTTCTGAGCCTTGTTCTGAGCCGCCTTGGTGGCGTTGACCAGAACGCGCTTTTTGGCAGACTTGATATTGGGCAAACCAAACACCTCCTCCGATGTGATTTTATGTTTTTGCGCAGTTTCCCGTCGCAGATATGTATTCTAACACCAAAGTCCAGAAAATGCAACACTTATTTTGATATTTGTATAAAAAATTTTTCACACGCAAAAAATAGGGTGACGATTTGGCGCTTTCGCAATATCTAGTGGAAGGGGAGCGGGAGAAATGGGAGGAAGCATTCGCACCGATCTGGCCCTGGAGGCCCACCAGCTTCACGGGGATGTGGAGGGGGCAGAGAGCCGGGAGATGACCTGTGAGGGATACGAGACCCATGTGGTTTACGTGCGCACCCCTCAGGCGGCCCGGGCTTTGGGCAAGCCCATGGGCACCTATGTGACCATGGAGCTGGACGGGCTTTTGAGAAGGGAGGAGGCGGGATTTGCCCGGGCGGTACAGGCCATTGCCGGGCAGATGACGCCCATGCTTCCGCCCCAGGGGCTGACCCTGGTGGTGGGGCTGGGGAATCGGGCCATCACCCCCGACGTGGTGGGGCCTCGGGCGGTGGACTACACCCTGGTGACCCGGCATCTGGTGGAGCAGCTGCCCCAGTTTGGACACCTGCGGCCGGTGGCGGCTCTGGCCGCCGGGGTGCTGGGCACCACAGGGGTGGAGAGTGCCGCCCTGGTGGCAGCGCTGGTGGAGAAACTGCATCCCAGCTGTGTCATTGCCATCGACGCTCTGGCCTCCCGGTCGGTGCACCGGCTGTGCCGCACGGTGCAGCTGTCGGATGTGGGCATCGTCCCCGGCTCCGGGGTGGGCAACCACCGCCATGCCTTGACAGAGGAGAGCCTGGGGGTGCCGGTGCTGAGTTTGGGGGTACCCACAGTGGTGGACGGCGCCACCTTCATTTACGACCTGTTGGGGGAGAGGGCTCCCGGTGATTTGCCGGGAGGAGAGCTGTTTGTCACCCCCCGGGAGGTGGACAGCCGGGTGGCGGATCTGTCCCGGGTGCTGGGCTACGGGGTGAGTTTGGCCTTGAACCCCTCCTTGAGCGTGGAGGAGCTGACCATGCTCGTCGAATAATGAAAAATGAAGAATGAATCATGAACAATTATGGTGTGCCGCTTTGCGGCACGGATCATTTGTATGGATGAAGGCCTCCAGGGCAATGCCAGGGTAGAGCGGGCCGGGCAAGCTCGGCCCCTACCACCATGTCAGGAGAGGAAGGCGGAAACTTGTGAGACAAAATTCCCGTTGTCCTGCCTCAAATCCTCTGGTATACTAAAATGTAATATTTTTGTCCATGAAAGGGGGCGGCCTGCTGTGAAACGGATGTTGGAGGCATTTCTGCGCCTTCCGCCGGTGGCCTTTGTCTCGGATGTAGCGGGGCTGTATTTCTCCTGCCGGGTGAGCCGGGCCGCCGCCGAGCTGGCCTACTTTCTGGTGCTCACCTTTTTTCCCATTCTCATCTGCATCTCCGCCTTTGTCTCCAAGCTGGATTTGGAGATGAGCACCTTACTGGAAGAGGCCAGTTATGTGCTGCCCCACGAGGTGGTGTCCATATTTCTGGATTATTTGGGGTACATTGACACCCACCAGTCCAACGCCATGCTGGTGGCGGGTGTGCTCATGTCAGCGGCCTTTGCCTCTGCGGCCGTGCGGGGTCTGATGAACGTGATGCACGAGGTGTACGGCCGGGCCACCTTCCGGGGTGTGCACCAGCTGGTGGCCAGCATCGTCTTTTCCGTGCTGTTGCTGGTGACCATTTACCTGTCTATTACCGTGGTGGTGACGGGAAACTGGTTTTTCCGTATGATTGGAGAGCTGTTGAATCTGGAGAATCTGGTGGCCCAGGTGGACACCTGGCAGTGGTGTAAGTATCTGCTGCTCACCGCCCTGGTGTTTCTCTTCATTCTGCTGCTCTACCGCTTCGCCTCACCCCTGGAAAAGCCCCGGCCCCCGGTGATCCCCGGCTCCCTGCTGGCTGCTGTGGCTTTGACCATCGCCTCTATGATTTTCTCCAACTTCATGGAGAGCTCCACCAAGTACTCCCTGGTGTACGGCTCCTTGACCTCCGTGATCATCCTGCTGGTGTGGCTGTACCTATGCGGCAATATCCTGATCGTGGGCAGCCTGGTCAACTGTGTGATTTATCACAGAAAACACAAGTGAGTGCATAGGTTTCCCCTAAAACAGCCATGCTAATGGCACAAGACTGGGGAGGTGGCGGAGATGTGGCAGGTAGGGGTGTGGGAGCCGGAGGGGAGTCTGAGCCCTGCTCTGACAGGGCTGACCCAGGCCGCACCCTGTCTCATCCGGGCCTGCTGTGCCCCCCAGCCCACCTGGAACGTGCCTTTGGATCTGCTGGTGGTGGCGCCCCACGGGCCACAGCCGTTACATCTGCCCCCATGTACTGCTGCTCTGGTGCCGGGAGATGTACCCCCACCCCGGTTTTTCGCCCCGCCCCGGGTGCTGCTCAGCTATGGCTGTGCAGGCTGGGACACCCTGACCCTGTCCAGCCTCACGGACAGCCGTGCGGCGGTGGCGGTGCAGCGGGAGTTTCCCACCCTGACCGGGGGTGTGGTGGAGCGGCAGGAGCTGGTGCTGCCCTATTCCGGCCCTGGGCCCATGCCATTTCTGGCCCAGGTGGGTACGGCGCTGCTGCTGGGTGTGCTGCCGTAGGGAAAGACGCTTCTCGGGCTTTACGTCTCTGAAACGATGTGGTATAATTTTCACCATCAAATTGGAGTTGATACTGCCGTGGAAGAACTGGTTGAGCTGAAGGAAAAGCTGGCCGCTGACCGCCCGGACGGGTGGGACAGGCTGCCGGACATTCCCCTATATATGGATCAGGTGGTGTCCTATCTCACCCGCCAGATGGTGTGTTTTGAGCCGGGGGACGGCCTGACCTCTGCCATGATCAACAACTACATCAAGGATGGACTTCTCTCCCGGGCCAACGGGAAGAAGTACGGCCAGGAGCATCTGGCCTATCTCACCGCCATCAGTGCGCTCAAACAGGTGCTCAGTGTGCGGGAGATGCGCACTCTGGTGGCCATTGGCCGGGAAAACGGCACCTCAGAGCAGCAGTACGACTATTTCTGCCGCTTTTTGGACCAGGCCCTGAACCAGGCTGCCCAGCAGCTGGACGAGAACGCACAGGTGAAGGATCTGCCGGGCATGGTGCTCACCTATGCCTTGCAGAGCTATGCCCACGGGCTGGTCTGCCGCCGTCTATTGGAAATTATGGCTCAGAAGTCGGATCGCACCGATCTGCTTTTGGGTGGTAAAAAGAAGTAAACCACGTCAAAGGAGGAGCTTTCCCATGTCAAACTATGTCATTGTCACCGATTCGTCCTGTGATCTTCCCGCCTGCCTGGTGGAAGAGCTGGAAATACATAGTGTCCCCCTGGCCTTTCTCTTTGGAGAGAAAACCTATTATAACTACCCGGACAACCGGGAGATGGCCCCCAAGACCTTCTACGACCGGCTGCGTGGCGGCGAAATGGCCACCACCAACGCCGTCAATGTGGGCCAGGTCACCGATTTTCTCACTCCCTTCCTGGAGCAGGGGCTGGATGTGCTGATTTTGGGATTTTCCTCCGGCCTGTCCACCTCCTATAACTCCTACTGCATCGCCGCAGAGGATCTGGCCGAGCAGTACCCTGACCGCACCATCCGGGTGGTGGACACCCTGTGTGCCTCTCTGGGCCAGGGTATGCTGGTGTACCAGGCTGCCCGTCTGCGCCAGGCGGGCAAGAGCCTGGAGGAGGTGGCGGACTGGGCGGAGCAGAACAAGCTGCGCCAGTGCCACTGGTTCACCGTGGACGACCTGTTCTTCCTCAAGCGTGGCGGCCGGGTGTCCGCTGCCACCGCCGTGGTGGGCACCATGCTGCAAATCAAGCCGGTGCTCCACGTGGATAACGAGGGCCACCTCATCAATGTGGCCAAGGCCCGGGGCCGCAAGGCCTCTCTGCTGGCCCTGGTGGACAAGGTGGGCCAGCTGGGGGAGGACGTGGCAGACCAGACCATGTTCATCAGCCACAGCGACTGTGAGGAGGACGCCCAGTTCGTAGCAGACCAGATCAAACAGAAGTACGGCACAAAGGAGATCATCCTCAACTACATCGGCCCCGTCATCGGTGCCCACACCGGCCCGGGGTGCGTGGCCCTGTTCTTCATGGGCAAACATAGATAAAAGGGGAAAAGGGCCTGTTGCAGATTTGCAGCAGGCTCTTTTTGAAGGTTGGAAGATATTGACTTGAACAGGGGAAAGCACAGGTGGGGCAGAGAATTTGGGCAACTTTTTTGAGAAAAAGACTTGTAGACACGCTGGGGACTAGTGTAGAATATAACACGTATGACTATGGGAAAGATGGCGGTGTGTGAGGCGTCATTTCAACCCGTCCCGCTTCGTGCCCGGCCGTGGGTTCGGAGGATAGATTGGAATCAGTTCCCCAGGCTTCCCAGGTGCGCCTTGGGGATCGTCTACTTTAGAAAAAGGAGTATGAGACTATGACCGCAGCTGAGAAAAAGCAACTGGCTGTGACCGCCTGCAAGGTGCGCCTTGGGATCATTGAGGGCACCCATGCCGCCAAGGCCGGTCATCCCGGCGGCAGCCTGTCCGCTGCCGACCTGTTCACCTATCTCTATTTCAAGGAGCTGAATGTGGACCCTGCCAATCCCAAGGATGAGAACCGGGATCGCTTTGTTCTCTCCAAGGGCCACACTGCCCCCGGTCTCTATGCCGCTTTGGCTCTGCGCGGTTTCTTCCCCGTGGAGGATCTGCTCACCCTGCGCCACATTGGCAGCCACCTCCAGGGCCACCCCAACATGAACTCCACCCCCGGTGTGGATATGTCCACCGGCTCTCTGGGTCAGGGTGTGTCCGCCGCCGCCGGTATGGCTCTGGCTGCCAAGTACCAGGGCAACAACTGCCGGGTGTACACCCTGCTGGGTGACGGTGAGATCCAGGAGGGCCAGGTGTGGGAGGCTTTCATGTTCGCCAACCACTACAAGCTGGACAATCTGTGTGTCATCATCGACAACAACGGCCTGCAAATTGACGGCAATGTGGCCGATGTCATGTCTCCCTACCCCATTGACGAGAAGCTGCGTGCCTTTGGCTTCGACGTCACCGAGATCGACGGCCATAGCTTTGACGAGATGGAGACCGCATTCGCCCAGGCCCGTCAGGCCACCAAGCCCTTTGCCATCATCATGAAGACCACCAAGGGCAAGGGCGTCAGCTTTATGGAGAATAACGCCAGCTGGCACGGCAAGGCGCCCAACGACCAGGAATATGAGGTGGCCATGGCCGAGCTGCGTGCCCACCTGGCAGAAGTGGAGGGGATGTAAGATGGCAGAGGTAAAGAAAATCGCAACCCGAGAGGGCTACGGCGCAGCTCTGAAGGAGCTGGGTGCCATCCACTCCGACATCGTGGTCTTTGATGCCGACCTGGCCGGGGCCACCAAGACTGCTGTGTTCCACAAGGAGTTCCCCAACCGCCACTTCAACTGCGGCATTGCTGAGGGCAACATGATGGCTGTGGCCGCCGGTGTGGCCGCCATGGGCCTGGTGCCCTTCGCCTCCTCCTTCGCCATGTTTGCCGCCGGGCGTGCCTTTGAGCAGGTGCGCAACTCCATCGGCTACCCCCACCTGAACGTGAAGATCGGCGCCTCCCACGGCGGTATCTCCGTGGGTGAGGACGGCGCTTCCCACCAGTGCTGTGAGGACTTCGCCGTCATGCGCTCCATTCCCGGCATGGTGGTCATGTCCCCCGCCGACGAGGTGGAGGCCCGTGCCATGACCAAGGCCGCCTATGAGCACCAGGGCCCTGTGTATATGCGCTTTGGCCGCTCCCCTGTGCCCGTGTTCCACGGCGAGGACTTCACCTTCCAGATCGGTAAGGGCGAGGTGCTCACCGAAGGCAATGACGTGGCCATCATCGCCAACGGCCTGCTGGTGGCCGAGGCTCTGGAGGCCGCTAAGACCCTGGAGGCTGAGGGCATCCACGCCCGGATCATCAACATGGCTACCATCAAGCCTCTGGACGACGAGCTGGTGCTGAAGGCCGCCCGGGAGTGCGGCAAGATCATCACCTGTGAGGAGCACAACGTGGTGGGTGGCCTGGGCGAGGCCGTGTGCGCCCTGCTCAGCGAGCAGTGCCCCACCCCCGTGCGCCGCATCGGTGTCAACGACGAGTTCGGCTACTCCGGCCCTGCCGCCGCTTTGCTGCGTGAGTTCGGCCTCAGCGCTGAGCACATCGCTGAGGTGGCCCGGGACTTTGTGGGCAAGTAAGTAAAGAGTTTTTATGTTTCCTCTGCCTGTGGGTGAACCCCAGGGCAGAGGAAATTTTTTTTTGAAATGGCTCCACAGGGCTTTTAGTAAAAAGTTAAGCGGCAATAATTGAAATTTTAGTAACAAAAACCAGCTGATTATATGTTAATTTTGGGATTTCAAGCCATTTCGAGCACTTTGTATAGTTTCACAACAGCCAGAGGCAAACTCTCTTGTGTTTTCGCACAAACCATGGTACACTGAGACTGCATATTTCTGCGGAGATGGGTGTGCTATGCCCATTTTCACATTGGCCCGGATTGTATCGGGGAAGAAAGAAGGAGGAATATCATGTTCCAGAAGAAACGGATGCTTGCGGGCGCCCTGGCTCTGGCTACCTGTGTCAACTTGGTGACAGTTGGCGCATTTGCCGGCAATGGGAGAAGCATCACAAGCACGCAGACCTCCTCTGAGGAGGAGACCGTCTACGTCAACAGTCTTGGCGGAGACAGCCGGGAAGTGAACTTCAACGACCACTGGAAGTTCAACCTGGGTGACGGCAGCGCCGATAAAAATTATACTGACGCCAGCTGGGATGAGGTGGACCTGCCCCACGATTACAGCATCGAGCAGGAGTTCACCACCAGCGGCGAGGGTGAGAGCGGCTACCTGCCCGGCGGCACCGGCTGGTACCGCAAGAGCTTCACTGCGGATGAAAGCTGGAAGGACAAGGTCATTACCGTCAACTTCGGCGGCGTGTACATGAACGCCACCGTCTACCTCAACGGTACCGAGCTGGGCTTCCACCCCTATGGCTACACCGCTTTCTCCTTTGAGCTGCCCCAGGATCTGCTGGACTATACGGGCAACAATGTGCTGGCGGTGAAGGTGGATCACAAGACCCCCTCCAGCCGTTGGTACTCCGGCAGCGGTATCTACCGCTCCGTGCACCTGACCGTCACCGACCCCGTTCACGTGGCGGAGAACGGCACCTACATCACCACGCCCAACCTGGCCGGCACCAATGGCGAGGACGGCACTGTGAAGATCGTCACCACCGTGGCCAACGAGACTGAAGCCGCTGCCGATGTGGTGGTGCGCCAGACCATCTATGAGAATGGTTCCACCGCCTCTGCGGCCTCTGTCAGCAGCCAGAGCGTCAACGTGGCCAACGGAGCCACCACGGATGTGACCCTCACTGCCAAGGTGAACAACCCCAAGCTGTGGGACACCGACAACCCCAACCTGTATACCGCTGTCACCGAGGTGCTGGTGGATAATGAGGTGGTGGACACCTACACCACCGAGTTCGGCTTCCGCTGGCTGGACTTCAACAACACCAACGGCTTTGAGCTCAACGGTGAGCCCACTAAGCTCAAGGGCGTGTGTATGCACCACGATCAGGGCGCCCTGGGTGCTGAGGCCTGGTACCGGGCCATCGAGCGCCAGGTGCAGATCCTCAAGGACATGGGCTGCAACGCCATCCGTGTCACCCACAACCCCGCTGCGGACGAGCTGGTGGAGATCGCCAACCGTGAGGGCATGATGCTCATCGACGAGGCTTTCGACACCTGGGCGACCCCCAAGAACGGCAATAGCCACGATTACTCCGAGTGGTTCAACGTGACCATCGAGGAGGGCAACAACATCCTGGGCGGCGAGACCGGCATGACCTGGGCCGAGTTCGACATCAAGGCCATGGTCTACCAGGATCGCAACGCCCCCTCTGTGATTATGTACTCCCTGGGCAATGAAATCTTCGAGGGTGTGAACAACGCCTATACCACGAATTACCCCACGATTGCCGGGAATCTCTGCGATTGGGTGCAGGAAGTGGATGCCACCCGCCCTGTGACCTTCGGTCAAAATAGTGCCCAAGATGACAGAGCTGCTCAGGTGGCGGCTGTCATCAATGAGCACGGCGGCGTGGTAGGCCTGAACTATGCTGGCACCGATCGTTTTGATAACTGGGTTGACAAGGGCTTGAAAATCTACTACTCCGAGACTGCCTCTGCCGTCAACAGCCGTGGCGTGTATGACCGCAAGGCCAACAACAGCGACGGCGGCAAGGGCGACTACCTGCTCACCTCCTACGACAAGAGTAAGGTGAACTGGGGCGCCGTGGCCAGTGACGCCTGGTGGCGAGTGCTGCAGCGTGACAACTCCATGGGTGAGTTTGTGTGGACTGGCTTTGACTACATCGGCGAGCCCACCCCCTGGAATGCCACAGGCTCTACCCCTGCAGGTTCCTGGCCCAACTCTCCCAAGTCCTCCTACTTCGGCATCATCGACACCAACGGCCTGCCCAAGGACAGCTTCTATCTGTACCAGAGCCAGTGGAATGATGATGTGACCACCCTGCATGTGCTGCCCACCTGGAACGAGAGTGATGTGGTGAAGGACAGCAACAACAAGGTGGAAGTGGTGGTGTACTCCGACGCCGCCAAGGTGGAGCTGTACCTCAACGATCAGCTGGTGGGTACTGCTGAGACCACCGTGACCCGTACCAATGCCGGGTACACCTATCGCACCTTTACCTCTGGTACCGACACCTTCACCAAGAAGACCGGCCACGAGAGCCTGTATGCCACCTTTATGGTGCCCTATGCTGCGGGCACTCTGGAGGCCAAGGCCTATGATGAAAACGGTGATCTCATTGAGACCACTTCCGGCCGCAGCGTGGTGAAGACCACTGGTGAGGCCGCAAAGCTCACCCTGTCCGCTGACCGGGATTCCATCGTGGCCGACGGCGACGACCTGAGCTACATCACCATCGACGTGAAGGATGCTGAGGGCAACCTGGTGAACACCGACGACGTGAATGTGACCCTGTCCATCACCGGCAACGGCAAGATTGTGGGCGTGGACAACGGTCGTCAGATCGACCACACCTCCTACCAGAGCCTGTCCCGTGACGTGGGCGCTGGCCAGCTGGTGGCCATCGTGCAGTCCACCGACAAGGCCGGTGAGTTTACCGTCACCGCCACTGCCGACGGCCTGGCCCAGGGCTCTGTCACCGTCACCACCACTCCCGTTGAGGGAGACGAGGGTGGAGAAGAGGGGAACCCTGTGACCAGCTATCAGATCTCCCGCTACTACTATGTGAAGGTGGGCAACACCCCCGAGCTGCCCGACACTGTGACCGTCACTTACAAGGACGGCACCACCGCCGATCTGAAGGTGGCCTGGGAGAAGTATGACCAGGCTCTCACCCAGAAGCCCGGCTCCTTCACCGTCAGCGGTGCTCTGGGTGATACCGACATCACCGTCTCTGTGAACATCACCATGCTGGATCAGGTGGCTGCCCTGCTCAACTACTCCACCGCCGTGCGTACCGGCAGCAAGGTGACCCTGCCTGCCTCCCGTCCCGCAGTTTCTGCTGACGGCACCATCCTCAACGTGGAGTTCCCCGTGGTGTGGGAGGAAATTCCTGAAGACTTTACCGCTACCACCGGCACCAAGGAAGTCACCGGCACCAGCCAGGTCTTTGGCCAGGAGCTGGAAGTCAAGGCCTGGGTGCGTGTGGCCGACGGCACCGTGTCCATTGGCGGCAACGTGGCCGGGGCTGCCAGCAGCCTGACCCAGAACATCCCTGAGGAGCTCCAGAGCGATACCCTGGAGGCCATCCGGAATGGCAGCACCACCAAGGATGCCAACAACGAAGGTGGAAAGAACACCAGCATCTGGACTAACTACAGTTTCGCCCAGGCAGGCAACGAGACTGCCCAGCTGACCTTTACCTACGCCACTGCCCAGTACCTGGGCGAGGTTGTGTTGTACCATGTCACCGACAGCTACTCCGCCGAACTGCCCTCCGCTGTGAAGATGGAAGTCAGTGGTACGGGTACTGAGTGGACCACCCTGGATATCACCCCCGGGGAGAAGACCAACCCCAGCGAAGGTGTTTACCGCATTGCCTACACCTTTGAGCCCACCGATGCGGTGTACCTCCGCATCACCTTGACCAACAAGGCGGGCGATCCCCCCAGCGGTGCCACATATTACTGCGTGGGCCTCAGCGAGGTGGAGCTGAATGTGGCTCAGACCAGCTTCCCCATCAGCAGCTCCGCTGAGTTCACCAGCGTGTCTGTCAACGGCCAGCAGTGGACGGCCGAGGAGCTCTCCTCCCGTACTTTCTCCACCGAGGCCCTGGTGGTGGACACCCTGGAGGTGGAGTCCAGCAACGTGGCTTACACCGTTCTGCCCGCCTACAACAACGTGGTGAAGATCCTCACCGAGTCTGAGGACCACGGAACCCGAGGCGTGTATACCATCAACCTGGGTGTGGAGCAGGGACCCAACACCGATGCCACCGATGCCAGCCGGGACTATGACTACACCAAGACCGCTGCCACGGCTGCCAGTCAGCAGACACCTGCTGACAAAAATGTGGAAGGACCCATTGGGTTTGCTGTGGACAACAAGAGAGACACCTACTGGCACACCAAGTGGGATGAATACCTGGAGAATAACCCTGAGAAGCGCTACATTCAGCTGGAGCTGGCTGAGGCCACCATGCTGGACGCCCTGCGCTATCAGCCCCGTCCCACCATCGCCAACGGCATCGTCATCAAGTATGAGGTGCAGGTGAGCATGACCGGGGAGGCCGATAGCTGGGAGACCGTGGCTCAGGGCGACTGGGCTCACGACACCAACTGGAAGATCGCTCTGTTTGAAGAACCCACCGAGGCCAAGTATGTGCGCCTGTACGGCGTGGAGACCCGCGGCGGCACTGGCGACGTGGCCAACCGCTTCATGTCCTGCGCCGAGCTGCGCGTGCGCGTGGCTGAGCAGAAGACTGACCTGTCCTCTGCCACCGTCACCCTGGACAAGGATGTCTATGAGTACAACGGCCAGCCCGTGGAGCCCCAGGTCACTGTCACTCTGGGTGAGGACACCCTGAAGTATGGTCTGGACTACGCTGTGGAGTACGCAAACAACGAGGGCGTTGGCACCGGTACCGTTACCGTACGGGGCATCATGGGCTACACCGGCTCCGTGTCCAAGGAGTTCACCATCGAAGAAGGTGATCCTGTGGAGCCTACCGATCCCGTGCAGCCTACCGATCCCGTGCAGCCCACCGATCCCGTGCAGCCCACCGATCCTGTGCAGCCCACGGATCCCGTGCAGCCCACGGATCCCGTGCAGCCCACCGATCCTGTGCAGCCCACCGATCCTGTGCAGCCCACGGATCCCGTGCAGCCCTCCGCCCCTGTCACCGGTGGCGGCGTCACTGTGGACAACAACACCGACGATCCCATCACTGTGGGCAACGCCGACCAGGTGTTTGACGAGGGCACTGTGATCACCGTGGAGAGCGTCACCCAGGGTGAGATTTACAACACCGTGAAGGAAGCCCTGAAGGATGTGGTGGCTGACATGAAGAACACCGCCATTCTGGACATCACCGCCACCCTGAACGGCAAGCCCGTTCAGCCCAGCGGCAAGGTGCAGATGACCTTCGCCATCCCTGAGAACCTGTCTGTGGACAACCTGAAGCTGTTCTATGTGTCTGACGACGGCAAGACCACCGAGGAGATTGCCATCACCGTGAACAAGGATGCCCGCACCGTCACCGCCAACCTGGAGCACTTCAGCACCTATGTGCTGGCCAACGTGGTTGTGGATGGGGACACCGGCACGGTGCCTCCCACCGGCGATGCCAGCCAGTTGGTTCTGTTCACCGGCCTGATGCTGGCCAGCGCCGCCTGCGTTGGTCTGGTGGTTGTCAGCCGGAAGCGCAGAGCCTAAGGCAAACCATCCAGGACTTCCCTGGCATAAGAAGTAAAACAATCTCCCGAGGCCGTGAATCGGCCTCGGGAGATGTTTTTTGTATGGTCTGGAATGGTCTGGAAAAGAAAAAGGGCTCCGGGACCACAAAAGCCCCGGAGCTGGAAAGAAAGGAGAAATGAAAAGAAGAGATACTTTAGCTTGCAAGGATAGGATACCCGCAAGTCGTTACAAATATACACAGGAAATTGTTACAAAAGAATAAAATCTTCTCGGGGGGTGGGAAGGGTGTCCAAAGGCGTGGCTTCCGGGGAGGTCACCGGGCCATGCGCCGGATGTCGTCCCCATAGAAGGTGAGCTCCTGGTAGGCGCCGGCCAGCCGGGACACCACCTGGGGGGTGTACCGGGCGGCGATCTGTTCCATGGACAGGTTGGTGGAGATGATGGTGTGCAAGCCCCCTTGCAGACGGCTGTTTACTACCTCATACAGGGTGGACTGGGCCAGGGGAGTGGTGAGTTCACTGCCCAAATCGTCCAGGATCAGCAAATCGCAGTTGAGATACCGCCGGGTGTCGTCCCTGGCCTGCCGCTCCTGCCCCAGATCCCGGGAAAACTTCCGGGCTTCAAAGGCGGTAAAGAGGCTGATGGCGGTGTCATACACCACCGAGTGTCCCCGGCCGGACACCTCCCGGGCGATACACCCGGACAAAAAGGTCTTGCCCAGCCCGGTGCCGCCGGACAAGAGCAAATTCCGCAGGGGGTAGTTGGGAAAGCGACGGGCAAAGCCCTCGCACACCGTCACCACCCGCTTCATGTTCTCACGGGGGGAGCGATCCACCCCCTGCCAGGGCTGGTCAGAGTACACATCCAGGCGCAGGCGGTCAAAGTCCTGCTCGTCGGTGAGGTTCAATAGGGCGGTGAGAGCCTTCATCTGCTCCTGGGCGCACAGCTGCTTGAGGCAGGTGCACATCTCGCTGCCTGCCCATCCCGTGTCTCCACACTGGGCGCAGGCGGGCGTGTCGTCCAGGGCATCCGGGGGATAGCCCAGGGTGTGGAGCAGTTCGGCCCGCTGGGCCTGGAGCTCCAGGTTGCGTTTACGAATGTCGGCAATTTCCGGGCCGTCGGCCTGGATGGGTTTGCCGGAGATGGCCAGGCCCGCCAACTCTGCCATGGTGGAACCGATGGCCCGATCCAGCTGCCGAAGACGAGGCTCCCGGCGGTAAAGCTGCTGTTCCAGATCCCAGCGGCGGCGCTCCCGGATCTCACGGCGCCGGGCCAGGCGGGCGCTGGCCCGCTGGACAATGGCTGCGTCGTAGGACATTTAGTTCCCACCTTTCTCCTGCTGCTGCAAGAATTGATCCAGCCAGTCAGACTGCTGCCGGATGCGGCTCTGGCTGGGCTGATAGTTCTCCTGGGGCTTGGCGCCCTGGGTGGCTGCGGCCTGGGTTTTGGGTTTGCCGCCCCGCTCCTGCTCCACCTGCTGGGGGGTGGTGAAGCCGGACTTGTGCCAGGACTCCAAAATTTTATTCACATAGGGCCAGTTCATCTGCCCCTTGCGGAAAATGGTGCGCTCGTAGGCCAGATGGATCATCTCATCGGAGAAGCCCCATCCCACCCAACGGTTGATGTACTCCCGCTCCCGGTCGATGGCGGGCCGCTTCTGGGTGACGCCCACGGCGGAGAGCACCCCCCATTCCCGCTGGTCGATGCTCTCCTGACGGCGGAGAAATTCCTCCGCCCGCTCCACGGTGGTGATGCCCAGCCGCTTCCACCGGAACGCCTCCTTCTTCACCTCACTCATGCGGGGCGGAGGTGCGGCCTCTCCCTTTTGCCGGCGGCTGGAGCGCACCACATAGCCCCCCAGCATGAATATGACCTCCACGGGCAGGGCCAAGTAATCGTAAATGGTGTACAGACTCTTCAGGTCTGCGTCGGAAAACACCTTGCCCAGCAGCCGCTCCATCTCCAGGTACAGCCCATGGAAGCTCATCTCCCGCTCCAGGGCGTGGGCAATATCACCCCGGGTGTACTCCGGGGGCCGATCATCCACCAGGGCGGGCTGGGTTGAGACCGGGGCGGGAGAGGGGCAGCTGCCCTGGGCCAGCCCCAGGCTGGTGAGTCGGGAGAAGGCAGCGCTCAGGCGTGGGGTGTCCCAGCCCAGCTGTCCGGCGGCCCGATCCGGGTCGCTCCCTCCCTGGAGCAGCGCCAGATATAAAAGGGCGCAGTCCCCGTCTCCCGTCTCCACCAGCCGGCGGGCGGCCTGGGCGGTCATGGACAGGATCTCGTTGGGCAGCAGCAGCATGGACATGGGTACACCTCCTTATTTCATTTCATACATAAATTATTTTACATGATGCCCGGGGAATTGACAACTGAAAAATCCCGGCAATCCCAGAGTGGGACAGCCGGGAAGTCTCAGGGGTAGGGGGCACCGCCCGGCCCATGGGGGGCGGGGTGCGCCATCCCAGCGGGTAGCGTTTGCCAGGGTGGGAAAAGCAGCGGCCTTGGTGATGAGGGATTGTCCAAGATTTGAAGGCAACGGCCAACCAGGCAGCTTGGGTTTGCTCCGCAGGGTGGCTTTCTCCCCGATGAGAAAGCCACCAAAGAATCGCCTAGGGCGTTCCCCCCTAGGTACCTCCCTTTTTTAGCCCAGGCTGGCACTGCGTCCCATGTCCACGGCCCGGAAGGTCTTCCGCTGTTCCTGGTTGTGCCACTATCCCAGTCCACCATGGCAGCTGGCCCTAACGCTGGGGCAGTTCCCCTGTCCGGGCCTTTTCCTGGTGGTAGCGGCTGTTCCCAGCCGCCGAGGGCTTGGAGTTCTACCGCTGCAACCCACCTGGCTCTCAAGTTTGGGGGCAAAAGCCACCGCCCGGCCCCTGTGGGCCGGGATGTGCCACAGGTAGGGCCGAAACCAGGACAAGGGAGCACTTCCCAGCAGCGACTGGGTAGGGGCCAGCCTGTATTTTCCCTGGCATGGTACCCGCCCTTCGGCCCGGCCCGGAAAGCAACTCCTGACAGCATGGGAAAGCGGGGTGGATTCCACAAGGAGGGGGAAGGCCCCTCCTTTGGCGATTCTTTCGTCTATTTCTCATCGCTGAGAAATAGACCCCAGCGGAGCGTCCCTACCAGACTGGAAAGTCTGAAACTGCTCTTTGCAGAGGGGAAATTTTTCTGCTCCCTGGAGAAAGGGAAGCCCTTATAAAAACTGCGCAAACACCGAGGCGGACACCACAGTGAGCACCCCCGCCACCGCAATGGCCAGGCTGCTCATGGCGCCCTCCACTTCCCCCAGCTCCATGGCTTTGGCGGTGCCGATGGCGTGGGCGGAGTTGCCCAGGGCCAGGCCCTTGGCAATGGGGTGCTTGATGCGGAACAGAGAGAAAATGAGATCGCCAATGACGTTGCCCAGGATGCCGGTGACGATGATGACGGCGGTGGTGATGGCCACCACGCCGCCCAGCTCCCGGGACAGCTCCATGCCGATGGCAGTGGTCACCGACTTGGGCAGCATGGTCACATACAGCTGGTGATCCAGCCCGAAGAGCACGGACAGGGCCAGAATGCCCACCCCTCCGGCGATGATCCCCGCCCCCAGGCCGCACAAAATGGCCAGCCAGTGGGTCTTGAGCAGGGCCAACTGCCGGTACAGAGGCACCGCCAGGGCCACGGTGGCCGGAGTGAGCAGGTAGGCCAGGTACTGCGCCCCCTCATAGTATTCCGCATAGGGGATGCCCAGAGCCTTGTTGAACAAAATCACGCAGCAGATGGCGATGAGCAGGGGGTTGAGAATGGCCAGGGCGAACTTGCGCCGCAGCAAAAGGCCGACCTCATATCCGATCAGGCTGACCGCCACCCCGAAAAACAGGGAATTTCCCAGAAACTCACCCACGCTTCTCCCTCCTTTTGATGATAAACTGGCTCACGTGTCCCGTGACCACCATTACCAGCACCGTGGTGAGCACCATGATGACCACCATCGGCACCAGCACAGGGCGCAGCTGTTCCCAGCTCTCGGTGAGCCCCACAGCGGCAGGGACAAACATCACCGGCATAATGAGGATGAGAAAGTCCGCAGCCCGATCCACCTGCTCCAGGCGGATGATGCCGGTGCACAGGCACAGCAGCATCAACACCAGCCCGTACACGCTGGCAGGCACCGGCAGGGGGAGCAGGGCGTGGAGCCCTTCTCCCACAAAAGACAGCAGCAATATAATGAGAAATTGTCGCAGCAGCTTCAATTTCATCCCTCCTCCTAAATTCACTTTCAAAATAGTAGCCTGCCCCCGCCCATCTGTCAATCTTCAAAGTGTATAAAACCCCGGGGTAAAATGCCGCCTTTTCTTGCCACCCCTGCCACAGTTATCCTTGACAGATGATAGGTTGATATGTATACTTGTATTAAGCTAATAATACAAGGAGGTGGAAGCATGGGCTGGACCATTACGGACAACGGCCCCATCTGGATGCAGCTGCACCAGCAGCTGATGCAGCGGATTTCCGCCGGGGTATACCCACGGGGGAGCAAGATCCCCACGGTGCGGGAGCTTGCCGCCGAGGCGGGGGTGAACCCCAACACCATGCAGCGGGCGCTGGCCCAGCTGGAGGCTGACGGGCTGGTGGTGACCAACCGCACGGCGGGGCGCACCGTCACCGAGGACGGGGAGGTGCTTGCCCGGATGTGCCGGCAGCTGGCCAGGGAACAGATCCGGGCCTATTTTGACGGCATGGAGAAGCTGGGATTTAGCCAGCAGCAGGCCAAAGAGTTTGTGCAAACCTGGAAGGAGGAAGAGAGATGAACCAAGATTTGATCGTCTGTCAGGGACTGGGCAAGACCTTTTCCCACACCAAGGCGCTCACGGATGTGAATTTGAACATCGGCCGGGGCAAGCTGGTGGGATTGCTGGGCCCCAACGGCTCGGGCAAGACCACCCTCATTAAGCTGCTGTGCGGGCTGTTGCAGCCCAGCTTCGGCTCCCTGACCATCAATGGCTACACCCCCGGGGTGGAGACCAAGGCCCATGTGAGCTATCTGCCTGACCGGATGTATTTTGCTGACTGGATGAAGACCCGGGATTTGGTGGACTTTTTCACCGACTTCTACCCGGATTTCGACTGGAACAAGGCCAATGACATGTGCAAGAGCCTGAAGATCCAGCCCACCGACCGCATCAAGTCCATGTCCAAGGGCACCAAGGAGAAGCTGCAGCTGTGTCTGGCCATGAGCCGACAATCCCACCTGTATCTGCTGGATGAGCCCATCGCCGGGGTGGACCCCGCCGCCCGGGACTTTATTCTCAACACCATTTTAACCAATTATAACCCCGAGGCTACGGTGATGATTTCCACACATTTGATCGGCGATGTGGAACGTGTGCTGGACGAGGTGGTGTTCCTCCACCAGGGGCGGGTGATTCGCCACGACACCGTGGACGACATCCGCTCGCAGGAGGGCAAGAGTGTGGACGATGTGTTCCGGGATATGTTCCGGGCCAACCCCGACGGAGGTGAGTGGAATGCTTTCTAAGCTGCTGAAATATGATTTCAAATCCATCTTCAAGTTGTTCCTTCCCCTGTGGGGAGTGCTGCTGGTGGTGTCCACCATCAACCGCCTGTTTACCGGCGCTGGCCTGGATGCCGAGGGGGGCCTGGGTCTGGTCAACTCCCTGATGGTGCTGCTGTACATCCTGCTCATTGTGGCGGTGATGGTGGTGACCATCGTCATCATCATTGCCCGCTTCTACCAGGGGCTTTTGAAGGATGAGGGGTATCTCATGTTCACCATTCCGGTGCACACCTGGCAGCTCATCACCTCCAAGCTCATCAGCGCCCTGGTCATCTCCCTGCTCAGCTCCCTGGTGGCTCTGGCCTCGGTGTTCATCATCGCCTCCTTCCCCGGCATGTGGGATGTGCTGGGGCAGGCCATGAAGGTGGCATCCCGAGAGGTGCCCAACTTTGTCCCCCTGGTGATTTTGATGGTGATCTCCTTCTTTGTGGGCCTCATCTGCTCCATTTCCCAGGTGTATGCCTCCATGGCTCTGGGCCATTTGGCGGGCAGCCACCGGGTGGGCTTCTCGGTGCTGGCCTTCATCGTGCTGAACATGGCCTGGTCCACCGTGGGCACCGTCATTGGCCTGTTTGGCTATCCGGACCTGACCAACTCCCTGATCACCATCACCGGAACGGATGCCTACCTCAATGTGGAGGGCTTTTCCAACCTGATGCTCACCTCCGTGGCGTGGGGGTTGGCCATCAACCTGGTGCGGTGTGCGGTGCACTTTGTCCTCACCAACTACATTCTCAGCCGCCGGCTGAACCTGGAGTAATCCATTTATCAGAGAGAGGAGCGTTCCCATGCAGCTGATTCTTGACCAAATCACCAAGTCTTTCGGCACCAAGCAGGTGCTGAAAGGTGCCAGCTTCACCTTTGAAAAGGGAAAAATCTACGGTCTTTTGGGCCGCAACGGCTCAGGTAAGACCACCTTGTTCAACTGCCTGTCCGCCGAGTTTCCCGCAGACAGCGGCACTGTGACTTTGGCGGATGACTACGGCCAGACCCGCACCCCCAAGCAGGGTGACATCGGCTATGTGCTCTCCACCCCTGTGGTGCCGGAGTTTCTCACCGGGCGGGAGTTTGTGAAGTTCTTCCAGGAGATCACCGGGGACAAAAGCGGGCGCACTCCGGAACAGTGGCTGGATTTGGTGGGGCTGGCTGCCGACGATGCCCACCGGCTCATGCGGGGGTACTCCCACGGCATGAAGCACAAGATTCAGATGCTGTGCTTTCTCATTGGCAGGCCCCCGGTGATTTTGCTGGATGAGCCGCTGACCAGCTTTGACGTGGTGGCGGCGCTGGAGATGAAAAATCTGCTGCGGGAGATGAAGGAGGATCACATCATCCTCTTCTCCACCCACATTCTCCAGCTGGCCCAGGATCTGTGCGATGAGATCGTCCTCCTCCATCAGGGGGAGCTGGAGGGAGTGGACAACGCCAAGATCCACACCCCCGAGTTTGAGTCCTACATTGTCCAGCTGCTCACCCAGGAGGACGAGGAGGGGGTGGAGGCATGAACCTCACCTGTACCTGGCAAATTTACCGCATCCGTTCCGCCTTGGCGGGGAACCAGCTGATTTACTGGTTGGGACGGGTGCCCCTTTTGAAGCGGGTGTTCACCGACAAGCTGTACTCCGCCGGGGAGGGAAAGCTGGTGCTGTCCATCCTGGTCACCCTGTACCGAGGGGTGCGGGCGTTGCTGGGCAAGGCCATTTATCTGGCCGTCATCTGGCTGGTGCCTCTGGCGCTGTCCGACATGGAGGTGTTCTCCCAGGAGGCTTTTTCCACCTCGGTGTGGATCTTCTTCTGGCTCAGCTTTGTGGCGGGCACCATGATGCAGCCCATCTCGGTGCAGCCCTCCCAGCTGAAGTACACCTGTGTGCGCCAGATGGGGATGGATGCCGCCGAATATCAGAAAAGCGAGATCCTCACCAGCCACCTGTCTGCCTTTGCCGGGTTTACCCCCTTTCTGCTGCTGTGGGCTGGCCTGACGGGAGCGGGGGTGTTCCAGGGGCTGCTGCTGTCCCTGGCCCTGGCAGGTGTGCGCATGGTGGCGGAGTGGTTCCACCTGGCGCTGTACGCCAAGTTCCACCGTGTACCCAGCGCCAAGGCCATGTATATTCTCGCACTGGTTGTGGCCTGCCTGGCCGCTGCATTTGTGCCCATGTCTTTTGGGGCGGTGCCCGACCTGGCCCAATACCTGCTCTATCCGGCCACCGTGACCCTGCTGGTGGCGGTGGGCTGCCTGTGCGCCCGGGTCATTGCCCGCTATCCCCACCACTATGAGCTGATTCTGGACACCTGTCAGGCGGAGAAGATCTCCGGAGAGGCCGCCAAGAAGAAGGCCAGCAGCGTACAGTTTGAGCAGGTGAAGCTGCGGGACAGCGACCTGGACACCAAGGGCGACTTCTCCCGTCTCCACGGATGGAAGTACCTCCAGGCCGTCTTCTTCCACCGTCATCGGCGGATGCTCCTCAAGCCTGTGGTCATTACCGTGGGCATTGTGGCAGCCCTGACGGTACTGGGCTGCGGAGGGATTTTGTGGCTGGGGCTCCAGGGGCGGGGAGAGGAAATGGTGGAGGTGTTCTCCCGTGTGACCCGTGCTCTGCCCATGTGTGTGTTCCTGCTCTACCTCATGGACAACACCGTGGGGGAGCGCATCTGCAAGGCCATGTTCTACAACTGTGACCTGGCTTTGCTGCGCTACGGCTGGTACCGGGAGCGGGATGCCATTTTGAAGAACTTCTTTCTCCGCTGGCGTATGCTCAGCGGGGTGAACCTGCTGCTGAGTGGCACGGTTTGCGGGATGTTTGTCCTTCTCACCGTCCTGGCGGGGGGACGGCCCCCTGTGGGAGAGTTCATCCTCTTCTTGCTGGCCCTTTTGTCCCTGGGGGTGTTCTTTGCCACCCACTCCCTGGCTCTGTACTATCTGTTCCAGCCCTACACTTCGGAGCTGGACACCAAAAACCCCATGTTCAAGCTGCTGAACTTTTTGATGTATGTAGTGTGCTATGCGGCCTTGCAGGTCAAGAGCACCCCCACCTGGTTTGCCCTTTTGGTGTTCGGGGTGACAGTGGTGTACTCGGTGGTGATGCTGGTGCTGGTGCTGCGCCGGGCGCCCAAGACCTTCCGGGTGAAATAACCTCCCGCCGGAGAGATGCTGCGCGTCTCTCCGGCGGTTTTGTCTGCGTCTATGGTGGCTTGGTTTCAGGCTTGCCAGCCGGGTGGCGACGCTCCGCTGGGGTGACTTTCTGATGGGCAGAAAGTCACCAAAGACCCACCAAAGGGAGATCCCTTTGGAAACCCCAGGATTTCATTATTTTTTCCTGTACAGGCCCAAGTCGGCCCTGGGCCTGGTGGGGCTGGTTGGATGGCTGGGCACATCTCTGGGCAGTTTCTACTCTGCTGGCAGTTTCCGCTCCTTCCACCAGGGCCTCAGGTCTGGGGGAGCGGCCTCGCCCGGCCGCCGTCGGCCGGGGTGCGCCACAGGGAGGGCCGAAAACAAGAGAATGGCGCACCACCCCAGCAGCGATCGAGAAGAGGAGAGCCGCTTTCCCTCCTGGTATGGCACCCGCCCTTCGGCCCGGTCTGGGAAGCAACTCCTGACAGCCCAGAACAGCGGGGTGGATTCCCAAAGGAGGGGGAAGGCCCCTCCTTTGGCGATTCTTTCGTCTCTTTCTCATCGCTGAGAAAGAGACCCTGCGGAGCAAGCCCAGGCCGGCAAGCCTGTGCTGCTGGGAGATGGAAAAAATCAGGCCCTCTCCGTCAGTTCTGGACGAGGCGGAGCGTGTCCCCTTGCCTTTTGGAGTGGTTTTGGATAAGATAGAGAAAAACAAACCACAAAAGGAAGATTGCCATGAGTCTGTTCCGCTGCCCCATCTGCGCTGCCCCTCTCACCCGGGCAGGGCGCACCTATACCTGCCCCAACCGGCACAGCTACGACGTGGCCAAAGAGGGGTATGTCCATCTGCTGCCTGCCAATCAAAAGCACTCGGCCAACCCCGGGGACGACAAGGCCATGATCGCCGCCCGCACCGCCTTTCTGGATGGAGACTACTACGCCCCTCTGCGGGACGCCCTCTGCGCCGCTGTGTCCGCCCACGGGGGAGAAAGCCCCAAAATCCTGGACGTGGGATGCGGGGAAGGGTACTACACCCAGGGGCTGGCCCAACTGCGGGGGGTGCAGATTGCCGGGGTAGACCTGTCCAAGGCGGGGCTGAAACGGGCCGCCCGCCGGGTGAAGGAGGGGGAGTTTGCCGTGGCCTCGGTGTACCATCTGCCGGTGGAGGATGAGGCCGTGGACGTGGTGGTGGACTGCTTTGCCCCTCTGGCCCTGGAGGAGTACCGCCGGGTACTGCGCCCCGGCGGGCTGTTTGTGTACGTGGTGCCCGCTCCCCTGCACCTGATGGAAATGAAAGCGGTGCTCTATGACACCCCCTACCCCAACCCCGAGGAGCGGGTGGAGTATGAAGGGTTCACCTATGTGGATATCATTCCAGTGACCACCACCTTCACCCTCTGGGGCCAGCAGCCCATTCAGGCCCTGTTCGGCATGACCCCCTACGCCTGGAAGACCCCCAAGGCCGGGGTGGAGCGGCTGGGCCAGCTGTCTGAGCTCACCGTGACGGCAGACTTCCGGGTGCATGTGTTTCAGAAAGGGCAAAATGGTTGACATAAATTTGGTTTGTGTGTATAATGATAGTACCAGATAGGCAACGGCGTGTGTCTATCTAAGCGTTGACACAAGGGAGTGTGCCGGTACGCATTGCCTTGTAGAGCTTTCAGGAGGGGTTGTGCAGTGTTACCTCAAGCCGGCTAGGCTAAGAGCCGAAAGAAAATGCTCCGAAGTGTCCCGTCCTTGTGGCGGGGCACTTTGCTGTTTTATGGGAGAGAAAAACATGGACATACTACATGATAGCGCACAGGCTTTTTTTCGGCTGCTGGATTATGAATATGACGTTGTAATTGGGCGCAAGGGACAGAGCATCGCTTTCACCATTGCCTTTGACAAATCCCATTTCCACCATTTGGCGGGACTGCACAAGATGAGAGACATGCCGATGTTATCCAGAGGGAAGCGAGAGAGAATTTTTGATCATATTCTATCGGGGAAAATGACGCAAGCACAGGTGGAAAAGAGTATTTTCTTCCAAGAAAACATTCGGAGATTGGAACATGTTGCTCAACTAGAAAGTTTGCTGGACAACAACCGCCTAATATTCCGCTACCTGCCTCAAAAGGCGGGATTTTCAAAAATCCAGGCGGATTTTGTGCTGGAGCACCAGTTGGATGCCCAGATTTTCTACTTGTTTTTGATTGGGGAGGCAGGGGGACAGCGACAAATATGTACCTCCTTTTTTCCCAAAGAACATATGGACTATACCAAGGGACAGAGCAAGTATACCCTGTTGAAAAAGGTCAAACGAAACATACGAACAGGGGAGTGTATGATACAGGTAAACCGCCTCAGCCCCAAGTAGAGACCCGCACTTTAAGGCGGAAGGGTGGCAGCTATACCTTGCACGAATCCCAGTTCTGTGCTATGATTTCTCTATCAAACTGACATGCTAAGGAGGAAATTTCCATGTCCCACACAAATGCCATTCCCCAGCGTGACCAGGTCCCCGTAGAGGAGACCTGGAACCTCACCGATCTGTATGCCGACGACGATGCCTGGCAGGCGGAGTTTGAGGTGGCCCAGACCTATCCCGCCAAGCTGTCCGCCTATGCTGGACGGCTGGGGGAGAGCGGGCACACCCTGCTGGAGTACTTCACGCTGTCCCAGGAGGCCAGCACCATGCTCAACAACCTGGCCAACTACGCCTACCGCAAGGGAGACCAGGACACCCGTATGGCTCAGTACCAGGCCATGGAGGGCAAAGTCAGCTCTCTGATCGTGGAGATCAACGGGGCCATGTCCTTTGAGACCCCGGAGATTCTCGCCATCGACCCGGCCAAGCTGGAGGAGTTTATGAAGGAGGAGCCGGGCCTGGAGCTGTACCGCCGCTACCTGACCATCATCCAGGATCAGAAGGCCCATGTGCTGTCCGATGCCGAGGAGAAGCTGCTGGCCGCCGTGGGAGAGTTGGCCCATGCGCCCGAGGACATCTTCGGCAAGCTCACGGACGCCGACCTCACCTTCCCCGCTGCCACCGACGGTGAGGGCCGTGAGGTGCCCCTGTCCAACGGCGCTTTCGTCCCCACCCAGATGAGCGAGGATCGGGTGCTGCGGAAAAATGCCTTTGAGACCTTCTATGGGGTGTATGGCAGCGTGCGCAACACCGCCGCCGCCGTTTTGAACGCCGAGGCCAAGCAGCGCCAGTTCTACGCCAACGCCCGCAAATACCCCTCCGCCCTGGCTGCTGCCGTGGCAGGTACCCGGGTACCTGAGAGCGTGTATCACAACCTCATCGAGACGGTGAACGCCAACCTGGACAAGATGCACCGCTACATCCGCCTGCGCAAGAAGCTGCTGGGTGTGGACGAGCTGCACATGTACGACATCTACGCCCCCATGGTGTCCGGCGGGGAAAAGGTCATCCCCTATGCCGAGGCTAAGGACACCGTGTATGATGCCCTGGCTCCCATGGGAGAGCGTTACCGGGCCATCATCCGGGAGGGCTTTGAGAATCGGTGGATCGACGTGCGGGAGAACGTGGGCAAGCGGTCTGGCGCCTACTCCGCTGGCGCTCTGTGCCACCCCTATGTACTCTTAAACCACAAGGACAACCTGGAGTCCATGTTCACCCTGGCCCACGAGATGGGCCACGCCGCCCACTCCTACCTGTCCAACCGCACCCAGGAGCCGGTGTACCGGGACTATGTGATTTTCGTGGCAGAGGTGGCCTCCACCTGCAACGAGGCCCTGCTCATGGAGTACCTGCTGAAGCGCACCACGGATAAGAAGGAGCGGGCCGCCCTCATCAACCACTTCCTGGAGCAGTTCAAGGGTACCCTGTACCGCCAGACCATGTTCGCCGAGTTCGAGCTGCGCATGGGCGAGCTGTGCGCCCAGGGCGAGCCCCTCACCGCCGACCTGCTCAGTGCCGAGTACAAGGCCCTCAACGAGAAGTATTACGGCCCCGACATGATCTCTGATCCCCACATTGCCCTGGAGTGGGCCCGCATCCCCCACTTCTACTACAACTACTATGTGTACCAGTACGCCACCGGCTACTCCGCTGCCATCGCCCTGTCCCGCCGCATTTTGAAGGGCGAGGAGGGGGCCGTGGAGGACTATCTGGGCTTCCTCTCCGGTGGCTGCTCCAAGGACCCCATCGACCTGCTCAAGGGTGCTGGCGTAGACATGTCCTCTCCCGCCCCCATCCAGGACGCTCTGGATCTGTTCGGCACCCTGCTGGACGAGATGGAGAAGCTGATGGAGGAGTAATTTCCCCAAAGTATTTGGCCTTTGTACCCAAGCCGTGCATATGAAAAGGGCCTGTTGCAAAATAGGCCCTTTCTTTTTTGTTTCCCTGCCGTAGCCTAGCCAGACTGGCAAGCACGCTCCGCTTGGCCCAATTTCTCCACGATGAGAAATTGGGGAAAGAATCGCTTAGGGCTTTCCCCCCTAAGAACCCCCCTTGGGGTACAGGTT
>NZ_JACSNZ010000181.1 GCF_016902575.1 Pseudoflavonifractor capillosus
ATATACGGTACACTGATCTTGCTTGTTATAATTTGTCTGCATAAACAAATTGTAAAGCAAATGAAACGAGAGGCCAACCCCCAAAAAGGTTAGCCTCTCGTTTTGTTGTATATTGAAAACCCCCGGCTGTGCCGGGGAGTTCAAAAAAAGCTTTAGCGTTCCGTATGAAGAAAAAACTCCTTTTGATACAATCAAGGTGCGGTCTGCCAACTGC
>NZ_JACSNZ010000182.1 GCF_016902575.1 Pseudoflavonifractor capillosus
AAAGCCTATTCTCTCAGGGCACTCAAGACCCGCGAGGACTGGAACGAGTGGCAAGCCAACGCATTGGGTGCTGCAATGTTAATGCCTCAGAGGGAAATCGAGCTGGCTAACATTGAAAAAGCCTTTCTCCGCCTCTACTATAACCTCAAACATCACGGAACTCCCATTCTCGCTGGAATGATCGCCTCACTCCAGGCCATCCGCAATCGCCAA
>NZ_JACSNZ010000183.1 GCF_016902575.1 Pseudoflavonifractor capillosus
CACCAGCGGGGTGGATTCCACAAGGCGGGGGAAGTCCCCGCCTTTGGCGGCTTTTTCGTCTATTTTTGGCCGGACAAAAATAGACCCCCAGCGGGTAGCGTCCTGCCAGACTGGCAAGCACGCTCCGCTTGGCCCAATTTCTCCACGATGAGAAATTGGGGAAAGAATCGCTTAGGGCTTTCCCCCCTAAGAACCCCCCTTGGGGTACAGGTT
>NZ_JACSNZ010000184.1 GCF_016902575.1 Pseudoflavonifractor capillosus
AGTCTTTCGCAGATGGCAGACCGTACTAACGCCTTTAGGCGTGGCTAGTAACAAAGGGCTTTGCCCGCATATGAAGAACCCCCGGCTATGCCGGGGGGTTCCTATTTGTATATTGAAAACCCCCGGCTGTGCCGGGGAGTTCAAAAAAAGCTTTAGCGTTCCGTATGAAGAAAAAACTCCTTTTGATACAATCAAGGTGCGGTCTGCCAACTG
>NZ_JACSNZ010000185.1 GCF_016902575.1 Pseudoflavonifractor capillosus
TCTACTCTGTTGCTTGCTCTTCCATCTGGAATTATCACATTGTTCAGTTTTCAAGGTGCGGAATTCTGGTCTCGATTGAAACCAGATATCAACACTCAATCTCTTGAATGTTGATATCCATTCTCAATGGACTCTGGTGGGCCAAAATGGACTCGAACCATCGACCTCACGATTATCAGTCGTGTGCTCTAGCCAGCTGAGCTATTGGCCC
>NZ_JACSNZ010000186.1 GCF_016902575.1 Pseudoflavonifractor capillosus
AGTGATCCGGGTTCCTCGCTATCATAGAGGGGAATCCCGTGTGAAGTAATGGGGCATGGGCAATGTCCTCCTTTCGCTGAAATAGAAAAAGCGCCGGAGTCTTGGTTAGAACTCCGGCGCAATTTCACATGGTCTGCTGGGGAATATAAGGTTCTGTGGGCTGTTGCTCCTGCTCTCTGAGCTGTTCCGTGATATCTGGTATGCCACTTT
>NZ_JACSNZ010000187.1 GCF_016902575.1 Pseudoflavonifractor capillosus
TTTGGCGGCTTTTTCGTCTATTTTTGGCCGGACAAAAATAGACCCCTGCGGAGCAAACCCAAGCCAAAGGGCTTTACCAAGCACCCGCCGAACGGGAAAGGCAGGACAAACACCTGCCCCTTTTTCCTTCCCCGGCGCAGACCTGCGCCCCTGCAGGGACGCTCCGCTGGGCCCAATTTCTCCCCGATGAGAAATTGGGGAAAGAATCG
>NZ_JACSNZ010000188.1 GCF_016902575.1 Pseudoflavonifractor capillosus
CCCAAAAGCACTTGGGCTCCATCGGCAAACCAACGAAGTGTTTGTCGATGGAAATGAGAAAGCAACGAAGGGAGTGAGCTTTCACGCTGGCGTGGAAGCGAATGATCCGTAGTTTGCTTTCGAATGGTGACCCGTACGAGAGTCGAACTCGTGTTTGCGGCGTGAGAGGCCGCCGTCTTAACCACTTGACCAACGGGCCATCGT
>NZ_JACSNZ010000189.1 GCF_016902575.1 Pseudoflavonifractor capillosus
CAGGACTCCGATCAAAGCCCAGCAAAGCGGGTTTGATTGGAAGAGGAGGAGCAGCGTAATGACTGAGCTTTCGTCCGCCGACGGAAGCGAAGGATATGCAGCTTGTGACGACGATGGCCCGTTGGTCAAGTGGTTAAGACGGCGGCCTCTCACGCCGCAAACACGAGTTCGACTCTCGTACGGGTCACCATTCGAAAGCAAA
>NZ_JACSNZ010000190.1 GCF_016902575.1 Pseudoflavonifractor capillosus
CTTTACCTGGACAAAGAGCGAGGACGGCTACACCGCCACGGCCACCTTCAGCTGTGAGCGAGAGGGCTGCAACCACACCGAGACTGTGGATGCAGAGGTGAGCAAGGTGGAGACAGCTGCCACCTGCGAAGCGGCGGGCAGCGTGACCTACACCGCTACCGCAACCTTCGGTGAGCAGCCCTATGAGGACACCAAGACCG
>NZ_JACSNZ010000020.1 GCF_016902575.1 Pseudoflavonifractor capillosus
GGGGTGGGGCTAGGCGTGGCCGGAGCGGGGGTGACGGGTGCGGAAGACTGGCAGTACACAGTGCAGGTCACGGTGTGGCTGCCGGTGGTGGCGGTGATGACCGCACGGCGCTGGGAACCGGAGGAGTTGACGTTGGTGACCACGCCATCTTCGTTGACAGTGGCACAGGTCTCATCCGAGGAAGTCCAGGTGACGGTGCCCTCCCAGTCCACGGGATCAAAGGTCAGGGTCAAAGCGTGGGACTGCTGAGCCTGGAGTGTGAGATCCACGGTGTCCAGGGACATGCCCACCAGCCCGTCAGCAGATGCTGTGGCGCTGGTGCCAGGCTCCTGGGATACGCTCTGGGAGGGAGAGGCGGCGGTATCCGCATCGGTACCCCGCAGATGGGGGTAGACCACGGTAAAGACCATGACCAGAGCGGCGGCGATGATGACCAGAGAGCACAGGAAGGTAATCAGGCGGGGCCAGTTGATGGGCGGGGGCGGAGTGGGACGCTGTCCGCCGCCGGCGGCCAGCCGCTTCCCACCCTTGCCGCCCGGATTGGCGTTGGGATGGTCGAACACGTCCTGACCGTCAAACTCGTAGCCCTGTTGAGCGCCGGCGGCGTTGGAAGCCGGGGCAGTACCCCGCCCGCCGCAGAAGGGACAGAATTTATATGTGGCACTGTAATCTTCGCCACAAGATGGACAATGCACAATGGTGTCTTGTTTACGAGCCATGGTATATACCTCCATTGACCATAGATACAGAGATACACATATAGTACACGTTTTGCGCCGTTTCGTCAATCCCCCCCATAATACCCGGTGTTGGGGTATCAAAAAATGCCAGTGTGATAAAAAAGAGCAATTACCCCTTGCGAAAGTAATAACGATGTAGTATAATACCTCTCGCACCGTGCCGGTGTGATGGAATTGGTAGACGTAGTGGACTCAAAATCCACCGGTGGCGACACCGTGCCGGTTCGAGTCCGGCCACCGGCACCAAAAATCCCGAATGCGACAGCGTTCGGGATTTTTGTTTATTTACTTTTCATAAGTTCAGTCCCGAATGCCACAGCATTCGGGACTTTTTGCGTCTTTACCCCTCCACAGGGAACTGAGCCATGATGGTATGCTTGGCCTCCATGAGCACATCCATCCCCTGCTGGGTCTGGGTGAAAAATTCCTGCCAGCGGGCCTCTTTGTAGAGCATGGTGTCCCCCCGCGTCTCATCCACCTGGGCGTTCCAGTCGTCGCAGCAGAGGATGGGGGCCAGGATGAGGTCGTCCCGCAGCTCATAGATGGGGTAGCCGTCCATGGTGGGGGGCTCCTCCTCCGCCTGGGCGAGAAAGACCAGGTAGTCCCAATTATTTTGGGGCAGGTTGACGTAGCCGGACTGTAACCCGGGGGGCTCCCGATCCCTGAGAATGTTCCACTGGCCACTGGTGAGCCAGATCAGAGTGTGTTCTTCCAACCCCTCCCCGGCGTACACCTCACGGACATAGAAGCGCTGGATCAGGGCAGAGCCGCGGGATATGGGGGAGGAGGAGGCGGAGACCCGGGCGATGATGGGGGAGTTGGGCAGCTGCTCCACCATCTCCCGGGCGGCAGCGGTACAGGTGTCGTCGGGGAGAAGGGAGACGGACAGCGGGGTCAGGTCGTCCAGCTGGAGAGGGGTGGGGGTCTGCGCCTGCCGGCGGATGACCCAGAAGATGCCGAAGCCCACCACCACCAGAAGAACCAGCAGAGCCAGAATACGGCGCGGCCATTTCATGATACCACCTCCAGTTTTCCCTGTTCAATGCGGAACAGGTGGTCCGAGAGAATGCGGATGTCCTCCTGGTTGTGGCTGGCCAGCAGGACGATGGCCCCCCGGGCCTTCTCCGCCAAAATCAGGTCCCGGATTTTGCGCACACCATCGTCGTCCAGGCCGTTGGTGGGCTCGTCCAGCATGAGCACGTCGGGGTGCTCCATAATGGCCTGGGCAATGGCCAGCCGCTGCTTCATGCCCAGGGAGTATTTGCGGTAGGTGCGCTTGTCGTCGGGGTCCAGCCCCACCCGCTCCAGGGCGGTGCGGATGTCCGACGCCCCGGCCCGGCCGGTGAGACCGGCCAGATAGCGCAGGTTTTCCACCCCGGTGAGGTTGGGGTACATCCCCACGTGCTCCAGCACGATGCCCAGGCTGGGCAGCACGGCAAAGTCCCGGTGGAGCACCCGGTCGTCCAGGGACACGGTGCCCCCGGAGAGCTTCATAAGCCCGGACAGGGCCCGAAACAGCATGGTCTTGCCGCTGCCGTTGCGGCCCACGAAGCCGTAGATGGTGCCCCCCTCCAGGGTCAGATTCACGTCCTGGAGAATGGGTGTGCTGCGAATGGTCTTATCCACGTGTTCTGCGGTGAGTTTCATATCCATTAACCTCCATCCGAATGTGATACCAGTAAGTCGTGGTGCTCAACGAGATAGCCCCCCAGGACGGCCACCCCGGCGGCCAAGATCAGCACCAGGGCCAGAGAGTCCTCCAGGTAGATGCCGCCCCCGCCCAGGGGGGCAAACCGGCTGGTCTGCCAGCTGAGAATGAGGCAGGTGATGGGGTTGACCCGCTTCACCAGCTGGGCCAGGGCGGGGTTGTCCTCCAGGCGGTTCAAGACGATCAAAGCGCTGATGCACACCATCTGGACGGCCGCCAGGGCGGCAAAGGCGGTGGAACTGCCCACAAAGATGGCCAGCAGATTCACCCCCAGGGTGAAGGCGAAGGTCCACAGGGACCAGATCAGCAGGTGGCAGAGCAGCACCGGCAGCCCGTGGGCCACGTCGGTGACCGTCCAGCGCGCTGCCGCCACCCCGATGGCTGCGGCCAGCACCAGGGCCTGATAGAGCAGGGTTTCCAGGGCCAGCAGGGCGCACTCTTTGGCGTACCAGCGCAGCCGGTCCGGCATCCGGGAGAAGATGTAGACGCTGGCGGTGCAGTAGTGGCGGTAGAAGGCGATACCAGCCAACGCCTGAAACACCAGGAAGGGGAGGAGCCGGAGGGTGAAGGAGAGCAGTTCACTCATATTGGGCCCCAAGGGAAAGTCGCCCCTTGCGCCGCTGAGCTGCTCCACCAGGGAGGACAGGGTGGTGGCGCCGCCGTAGGGGTTGATGTAGGACACCGACAGCCACACCCCGAACACCAGGGCGGCGGGGGAAAGCCAGATGTTTTGTTTCCATCTCATTGAAACCAGTCCTTTCAGGGGGTGCCATTGTCATATTTGAGAAATTCACAGGGATATTGAGCCAATAGGGCGTGCTTGGCTTCCATGAGAATATCCATGCCCGTCTGTGTGGCGGTCATAAATTCACACTGGGACATTTCAGAAAATGGCACCGAGCTGTCCAATAGGCCGCTGGGGACTGTGTCCACATGGGTGTCCAAGTCCTGGTAGCAAAAGAGAGGGGAGATCATTCCCTGGCCGGACAACTGATACACAGGGGTGTCCGACCAGCCGTCTACGACCTCCAATTTTCGGGAGAGAAACACCAGGTACTCCTGCCCTTGTTTGGGAGGGGCTACATATCCCCCTTCAAAATGGCGATAGACATCGTCCACCAGGACACACCAAGATGGATCAGTGATCCATATTTCTTCCCCCACAGACAATTCCTCACCGGAAAACACCTGCTGGACCCGGAATTTTTGCTGATTGACATAAAATAGCGGGATCAGGTCAGAGATCGGGGTGACTCGGGCGATGATGGGAGTTTGGGGAAATCGTTCCAGCATATCCTGACTGGCCATGGCGCAGGCTTCGTCGGGAAGAACGGCCACAGAGAGTTGGTTGAGATAGTCAGGCTGAGTGGTGATGTCGGGATAGCTTTGGCGATGGACGGCCCCGAAGATCCCAAAGCCCACCACAGCCAGGAGATAGAGCAGGAGTGGAATGCGGCGCAGTTTCATGTCAATTCCTCCAGTCTTTTTTGCTGGCGCATAGGGTGCCCAGGATGACGAAGGCCAACAGCGCCGCCACCGCAATGAAAAACACCAGGTCGTCGCGGGCCTCCCCGTGGAAGAGGGTGACGTAGTTGGCCCAGTACACGTCAAAGTACTGGGATTGGGATAGATAGGCCGACAGCTGGAGCAGGAGGAAGGGGGGCAGGAGGAGCAGCACCCGGAACTTCACCCGCACCAGGGCGGAGAGGGTGAGGGTGGCGGCGGCCAGCAGCCCCATGGTGGCCCCGAACCGGACGGTCTCCACCACGGCATACAGGTAGGGGGAGAGCCGATAAAGGGGGTAGAGCAAAAAGTGTTGGGTGGTTTGGATGTACTCGTCATCGTAAATGGTCCAGTTGGCCAGATCGCCTGTGGCCTTCAGGGGGAAGGAGACGCAGTTGAGGACGATTTCCAGAAGAAACGGCAGGGAGAACACCAGGGTGGTCACCACAAACACCGCCGTCACCTTGGAAAACAGGTAGGTGCGGCTCCCCAGACGGGAGGCCATGAGTACGGACGCCCCGGTGTGCTGCTCTTTGGCCAGAGACAGGGCCGCCGGAATGCAGATGAGCAGGGGCACCAGCTGCACCAGAAGCATCATGGTGTCCGCTTTGTAGTTGGTCTTGTCGTAGCTCAGGGAGAGCAGCTTCATGGGGTGGTACATGAGCACAACTTCGGTGCCCTGATGCTCCAGCACATTTTCCACAAAGTTGTTGAGCATCAGGGCCAGCAGCAGTCCGAAGGCCAACAGAGCGCCCCACTGGAAGAGCAGCAGCTTGATTTGGGCGCGGGTGGCTTTGAAATACATACGGGGTTTCCTCCTTTTCCATCACCTGGGGTACTGCTCCAGCAGAGCGTGCTTGGCCTCCACCATGGCATCCATGATGGCCTGACTTTCTGCAAAGAACTCCTGGTCTGCCACCTCCCGATAGGGCACCAGAATGTCCAGCGGTTGGCCGGGGGGCGCGTCCACCTGGGTGTCCAGGTCGTTGTAGCAAAAGACAGGGTCGATGCTGACCCCCTTTTGCAGCTGGTACACGGGGAGAGGGTCAAACCCGTCCACGATTTTCAACTGCCGGGAGAGAAAGATCAGGTACTCCTGCCCCTGTTTGGGGGTGTTGACAAAGTAGAAGGCCATCTGCCGGTATTGGTGGTCAATAACGGCGCACCATGAGCCGCTGACCACCCAAATTTCCTCCCCTACCTTCAGGCTGTCTCCGGCGTATACTTCTTCCACCACAAATTTCTGTTTCCCGGCGTAAAAAATGGGGATGAGGTCGGTGGTGGGAGTGACCCGGAGGATGATGGGGGAGCGGGGGAGCTTTTCCTGGAGGTTTTGCAAAATGTAGCTGCACCCATCTTGGTTCAGGGTGGCAACCATCAAATCCTCCATGTAGTTGGGCTGCGCGGTGGTTTCGGGGTAGGTCTGGCGCTTGGCGGCGCCAAAGACGCCAAAGCCCACCACCAGGAGCACCAGCAGAGCCAGAATACGGCGCGGCCATTTCATGATGACTCCTCCAGATCCCAAAGAAGGATGGGCGCGCTGGGCATGGTCTTATCCACGTGTGGTGCAGTGCGTTTCATATCCATCAACCTCCATCCGAATGTGATACCAGTAAGTCGTGGCGCTCAACGAGATGGCCCCCCAGGACGGCCACCCCGGCGGCCAAGATCAGCACCAGGGCCAGAGAGTCCTCCAGGTAGATGCCGCCCCCGCCCAGGGGGGTAAACCGGCTGGTCTGCCAGCTGAGAATGAGGCAGGTGATGGGGTTGACCCGCTTCACCAGCTGGGCCAGGGCGGGATTGTCCTCCAGGCGGTTCAAGACGATCAAAGCGCTGATGCACACCATCTGCACCGCCGCCAGGGCGGCAAAGGCGGTGGAACTGCCCACAAAGATGGCCAGCAGATTTACCTCCAGGGTGAAGGCGAAGGTCCACAGGGACCAGATCAGCAGGTGGCAGAGCAGCACGGGCAGCCCGTGGGCCACGTCGGTGACCGTCCAGCGCACCGCCGACACCCCGATGGCTGCGGCCAGCACCAGGGCCTGATAGAGCAGGGTTTCCAGGGCCAGCAGGGCGCACTCTTTGGCGTACCAGCGCAGCCGGTTGGGCATTCGGGAGAAGATGTAGACGCTGGCGGTGCAGTAGTGTCGGTAAAAGGAGGTGCCCGCCAACGCCTCAAAGAGCAAAAAGGGGAGGAGCCGGAGGGTGAGGAAGAGCAGATCGCCGATGTAGGGCTCGGGGGGAAGACCGTCGCTGAGCTGCCCCACCAGGGAGGACAGGGAGATGGCTCCGCCGTAGGGGGCGATGTAGGACACCGACAGCCACGCCCCGAACACCAGGGCGGCGGGGGAAAGCCAGATGTTTTGTCTCCATCTCACTGCAACCAGTCCTTTCGGGAGGCGTACAGGCTGCCCAGAACCACAAAGGCCAACAGCACCGCCACGGCAGCCCAGTATACCAGGTCGTTGCGGGCCTCCCCGTGGAAGAGGGTGACGTAGTTGGCCCAGTGCACATCAAAGTACTGGGATAGATACGTTGACAGCTGGAGCAGGAGGAAGGGGGGCAGGAGGAGCAGCACCCGGAACTTCACCCGCACCAGGGCGGAGAAGGTGAGGGTGGCGGCGGCCAGCAGCCCCATGGTGGCCCCGAACCGGAGGGTTTCCACCACGGCGTACAGATAGGGGGAGACCCGGTAAACGGGGTATAGCAGGAAATTCTTGGTGGACTCAATGTACTCCGGCTCGTAGATCTTCAAGTTGGCCAGATCTCCCGTGGCTTTCAGGGGAAAGGAGACGCAGTTGAGGACGATTTCCAAGAGAAACGGCAGGGAGAACACCAGGGCGGTCACCACAAACACCGCCGTCACCTTGGAAAGCAGGTAGGTGCGGCCCCCCAGCCGGGAGGCCATGAGCACGGATGCCCCGGAGTGCTGCTCCTGGGCCAGGGACAGGGCCGCCGGAATGCAGATGAGCAGGGGCACCAGCTGCATCAGGAGGATCAGGGTGCCGCCGTTGGAATAGACCATGTTATAGCTCAGAGAGAGCAGCTTCATGGGGTGGTACATCAGCACCACGTCGGTGCCCTGGTATTCCTCCACATTTTGCATAAAGTTGTTGAGGGCCAGAGCCAGCAGCAGCCCGAAGGCCAACAGGGTGCCCCACTGGAAGAGCAGCAGCTTGATTTGGGTGCGGGTGGCTTTGACATACATGGGGGTTGTCCCTCCTTTAAGGTTGGGCAGAGGTGGAGCGGGGGTACTGCTCCAGCATGGTGTGCTTGAGCTCCACCATGGCGTCCATGGTGGCGGGGGTAGTGGCGAAAAACTCGTTGCTTTTCACCTCAGCATAGGAGACATAGGTGCTAAACCCCTCTTGTTCTATGATGATGGAGGTTTCCGGCTCCTCATAGCAGAAGATGGGGGTGATGACATGGCGGGGGTCGCCGCCCAAGAGGTAGGTGGGCAGCTCCGGGAACCCGTCTACCACCTCCACTTCTCTGGAGAGAAACACCAGGTAATCCCGGCCTGGTTGGGGATAGTTGACAAAGCCGGTTTGCAGGTACCTGCCCTGCGGTTGGGGCAGGGCCGCCCAGAGCTCCGCGAGAAGCCAGATCTCCTCTCCCACCGTCAGCTGGTCCCCGGCGAACACCTCCAGCACCTGGAACTTCTGCTTACTGACGTAGAACTGGGGAACCTGGGGAGAGGTAGGGGTGACCCGGGCGATGATGGGGAAAGAGGGCAGGTCCTGGGGCATGAGCTGGCAGGCGTGGAAACAGGCCTCCTCGGGGATTTCTCCCACGGTGAAGGTGTCCTGATACTGGGGCTGGGCGGTGATGTCGGTGTAGGTCTGGCGCATCTGGATACCGTGGACGCCAAAGCCCACCACCGCCGCCAGAAAGAGCAGGGGCGGAATGTGTCGCAGCTTCATATGAGCTCCCTCCTTTGTCATGGGTGGTTTCTGAGGCCACTGTACCACGGAAAAGAGGGGCTGACCATGGCCTGTGCGCAAGTGCAAGAAAATCCCGTCAAAGTGCGGACGGGGGGAGGGGCCAGGGCGGTTGACGGCCCTGGGGACACAATGCTATGATAACTTTGAACCGGAGCGGGGAGGTGAGGAAAGGCCGTGAATGTGTTGATCTGCGACGATGAGCCGGTGTTTTTACAGCAATTACAGGAGCACGTGGGGCGGTATCTGGAGGAGCGGGGGATTTCCGCCCACCTGGACACCGCCACCGATCCCCGGCAGGTGCTGGAGCGCCAAATCCCCTACACCCTGGCCTTTCTGGACATCCAGATGGAGGGGATGGACGGCATCACCCTGGCCCGGGAGCTGAAACGCCGCAACGGCAAGGTGGCCCTGTTTTTTGTCACCGCCTACCGGGAGTACCAGGACGAGGCCATGGACCTCCACGCCTTCCGCTTCTTTGACAAGCCCTTTGACCCCCAGCGGCTGTATGCGGGGCTGGACAAGGCCATGGAGTACATCGACGGGGCCTATGTGGATGTGTACCTATACGACCGGCAGGCCCAGGTGCGGGTGCTGGTGGATGACATTTTATACGTGACCCGGGAGAACCGGCGGGTGGTGGTGGCAACCCAGACCCAGCGGTATCTCACCGGAGAGCGGCTGGACGTGTGGCAGGAGAGGCTGCCCAACCTGTTTTTCTATCCCGTCCACAAGTCTTTTCTGGTCAACCTGCACTATGTGGCCAAATACGCCTATTCCGAGGTGTATCTGGCGGATGGGGAGCGCATCCCCGTGGCGCCCCGGCGGCAGGCGGCCTTTCACAAATATTGGTTTGAATATCTGAGGAGGCGATAGCTATGGGGGTGTTTGTGGCGCAATCCTTTCTGACATGGAATTTTTCTGTCTCTCCGGTGCTCTCTGCCCTGGAGGTTTTCATCGCCTATCTGTTCTTTTTCCGGGTGGCCCAGCAGCGACTGCCCCACTGGGGGGTGCTGCTGCTGGCCCTGGCGGCCTTTCTGGGGCAGGATTGGCTGATGGTCCTGCTGGAGCCCCTGGGGGAGCCGTGGGTGGTCAGCTATGCCCTGATCCTGCTGGTGCTGGGAGTGGCGGGGTTCCACATCAAAGTGTGGACGGCGGCCATATCCGCCGTTTTGCTCACAGCGTTTCGGGCGGCAACTTCCATTGCCGCCTATGAGGCCTATGTTTGGCTCTATCAGAGAAACTACTATTACACCTACACCCTGGAATCCTGTTCGGAAGAGATGAAGGCCGCCGCAGCCTTTGCAGGCTATCTCTTTTGCGCCCTGGTGGCGGCCAACCTCATCGCCCTGGCCAAAAAACGCCGCCTCCTTCCCCTGCCCCTGTGTGCCCTGCCCGGTGTGGTGGTGGTGGGCATCGCCTGGACCGCGGTTTGGATGGGACGGGAGATGCCGGAGCGGTGGGAGAAGGCCGCCATGGCCCTGGGCAGCGTGGCGGTGGCCGCAGGCACCGTGCTGGTGGTGCTGGCCTACCAGGTGCTGCTGGAGCGGCGGCAGGACACCCAGCTTGAGCGGCGGCAGGCCGAGCAGCTCCAGCTGGAGAAGTCCTATTATGAAATTTTGGAGCATCAAAACCAGCAGCTGAGAAGCTACGCCCACGACGCCAAAAATCACCTGGCCGCCATCAAGAACCTGAACACCGACCCCAAAGTGGACGAGTACATCCGGCAGATGGAGGCACAGCTCCAGGCCTACACCAGCTGCTGCCACAGCGGCAACCGGGCCCTGGACGTGATGGTGGACAAGTATGTCACCGCCTGCCAGATCAAGGAGGTGCACTTTTCCTACGACGTGCGCCTGTGCAACCTGGGGGGTGTGGACGACTTCGACCTGGTGGCCATTCTGGGCAACCTGCTGGACAACGCCCTCACCGCCGCCCAGGACTCCCGGGAGAGGTGGATGGAGCTGGCCACCGCCGTGCGCAACGGCTACCAGGTGGTGGTGGTGGAAAACAGCTGCGACCGGCCCCCGGTGGAGGGGGAGGATGGGCTGCGCACCACCAAGAAGGAGCGGGAGCTCCACGGCTTTGGGCTCAAAAGCGTGGCCAAGGCGCTGAAAAAGTACCAAGGGGACTTCCAGTGGGAGTATGATGGGGAGAAGAAACACTTTCTCATGACGGTGATGATCGGGCAGGGGCAAGGGGAGACCAGCGACCTGCTCCTGGCACGGGAATGACAGGAACGATGAGACCGGGTGTTGACAACTGCCGAAAAAAGGTCTAAACTAGCAGAACAACAGGGGAGCTCCAAACCAGGAGCTGAGAGGCAGGTAGGTCCTGCGACCCTCAACCTGATCTGGGTAATGCCAGCGTAGGGAGCATAAGACGCCTTGTCGTGGATGAATGCCCCGCCGGCATAGCCGGCGGGGCATTTTTTGCTGTGCAAAAGCAGAGCAAAAACCATCAATTTGTGGATATGGAGGAAGAAACATGAGAGCAAGTGTTGCCATTCAGACTCTGCCCCAGGCGGAGAACAACCAGGAGCTGGTGCGTGTGGTGGACGAGGTCATCGACTACATCCGCTCCACTGGTCTGAACTACTATGTAGGCCCCTTTGAAACCACCATCGAGGGGGAGAACTACGACCAGCTCATGGACATCGTCAAGGAGTGCCAGCACGTGGCCATCCGGGCAGGGGCACCCAAGGTGTCCGCCTACATCAAGGTGGTGTACGAGCCGGAAGGGGAGATTCTGACCATTGATGAGAAAGTTACCAAGCACCACCAGGGCTAAGCTGCCCGGCATGGCCGGGGTGGCGGTGCTGCTGGTGGTGTGGCAGCTGGTGTGTATGTCTGGCATCGTGCCCAGCTACATGCTGCCCTCCCCCGTACAGGTGGTCACAGCCTTTGGAAAGGATGCCCCATCCCTGTGGGAAAACCTGCTCATCACCTTGCAGGAGGCCTTTTTGGGGCTGTGTATCGGGGTGGCGGTGGGCTTTCTCTTCGCCGTGGCCATGGATGCCTTTGAGGTGCTGTACAAAATCTTCTACCCCATTTTGGTCATCACACAGACCATTCCCACCGTGGCCATTGCCCCCTTGCTGGTGCTGTGGTTCGGCTATGAGATGACGCCCAAGGTGATTTTGGTGGTGCTGGTCACCTTCTTCCCCGTGACGGTGGGGCTGCTGGACGGCTTCCGGGGTGTGGACCCCGATGCCGTAGGGCTGCTGCGCTCCATGGGGGCGGGGCGGTGGCAGATTTTCCGCCATCTCAAGTGTCCCTGGGCGCTGCCTCAGTTCTTTTCGGGGCTGCGCATTGCCGCCGCCTACTCCATTGTGGGCGCTGTCATCAGCGAGTGGCTGGGCGGCTTCGGTGGCCTGGGTGTATACATGACCCGGGTGAAAAAGGCCTTTGCCTTTGACAAGATGTTTGCTGTCATTTTTTTGATTTCCGCCCTGTCTTTGGCCCTGATGGCCCTGGTGGGGTGGTTGGAGCGGCGGTGTATGCCCTACCGCTCCCCAGAGAAGGATAAAAGGAGGAACGAAAGATGAAACATTGCAAAAAACGTTTGCTGGCCGCTACCCTGGCCCTGGGCCTGTCGGTATCCCTGGCCGCCTGTGGACAGAAGACCCAGGACAAGCCCCAGGACGAGGAGAAGAAGCTGGAGAAGATCACCTTCGTGCTGGACTGGACCCCCAACACCAACCACACGGGGGTGTATGTGGCCATTGCCAACGGCTATTTTGAGGACGCCGGTCTGGAGGTAGAGGTGGTGCAGCCCCCCGAGGATGGCGCTGAGGTGCTGGTGGCCTCGGGCAAGGCCCAGTTCGGTGTGTCCTTCCAGGACTACATTGCCCCTGGCCTCATTGGAGATGACCCTCTGCCCATCACCGCCGTGGCAGCCATCATCCAGCACAACACCTCCGGCATCATCTCCCGGGCGGGAGAGGGCATGGACACCCCCCGTGGCCTGGAGGGCCACAAGTACGCCACCTGGGATCTGCCTGTGGAGAAGGCCACCATTGCCCAGGTGATGAAGGCCGACGGCGGCGACTTTGACAAGGTGGAGCTGATCCCCTCCACCGTCACCGACGAGGTGTCCGCCTTGCAGAGCAAGTCTGTGGACGCCATCTGGATCTACTACGCCTGGGCTGGCATTGCCTGCGAGGTGGCGGGCCTGGACACCGACTACTTCGCCTTTGCTGACATCGACCCGGTGTTTGACTTCTATACCCCTGTGGTCATCGGCAACAACGACTACCTGACCGAGCATGAGGAGCAGTCCAAGGCCTTCATGGCCGCTCTGAGCAAGGGCTATGAGTATGCCATGGAAAACCCCGAGGAGGCCGCCGAGATCCTCATGGAGGCTGCCCCCGAGCTTGCCAGCAACGAGGAGCTGGTGGTGGAGAGCCAGAAGTACCTGGCCGAGCAGTATCAGGCAGAAGCTGAGCGCTGGGGCGAGTTTGATGCCGACCGTTGGAGCGGCTTCTTCACCTGGCTCAACGACAACCAGCTGCTGGAGGGCACCGTGGATCCCAACGCCGGATTCACCAACGACTATCTGCCCCAGAAGTAACTGTGGAAAAGCTGGAAGTACGAAATGTCAGCCTGGCCTTCGGAGACCATCAGGTGCTCCGGGATGTGTCCATCCACCTCAAGGAGGGGGAACTGGTGTGCCTGCTGGGGGTGAGCGGGGGCGGAAAGACCACCCTGTTCAACGTCATCTCCGGGCTGCTGCGCCCCGATGAGGGGAGCGTGTTCCTGGACGGGGAGGAGGTCACCGGCCAGCCTGGCCGCATCAGCTACATGCTGCAAAAGGATCTGCTGCTGCCCTACCGCACCATTCAGGATAACGTGGCCTTGCCCCTGATGCTGCGGGGAGTGAAGAAAAAGGAGGCCCGGGCCCAGGCTTCTGCCCTGTTCCCCCAGTTCGGCCTGGAGGGCACCGAGAAAAAGTGGCCGGGCCAGCTGTCCGGCGGCATGCGCCAGCGGGCGGCCCTGCTGCGCACCTATCTCTTCTCCCAGAATGTGGCGCTGCTGGACGAGCCCTTTTCCGCCCTGGACACCCTGACCAAAAGCGCCGTGCATGAGTGGTATTTGAAGGTGATGGATGAGATTCGCCTGTCTACCCTGTTCATCACCCACGACATCGACGAGGCCATCCTTCTCTCCGACCGCATCTACCTGCTTATGGACGGTGGCATCAGGGAGGAGATCGTGGTCAGTCAGCCACGGCCCCGCCATGTGGATTTCAACCTCACCCCGGAATTTCTGGACTACAAGCGGCGCATCATCGCCACCCTCCACGCCCAGGGCTGAGGAAGCAGTACAAAATTTTACCAGAAATTTACCCCCGATCCCCCGGGAAATTGGCAGGGCCATGCCTTGACTTGCACCGGGGGGCGGGGGTAAAATATTGCGTATTATTTTTTGACAGGGCCAGGCAATGGGGTCTGGCGCAAGGGCGCATCTTCCTGTCCCAAAGGAGGAAGCACATATGGCCATGAACACAAAATTTATCTTTGTCACCGGAGGTGTGGTGTCCGGACTGGGCAAGGGCATCACCGCCGCCTCTCTGGGCCGGCTGCTCAAGCAGCGGGGGCTGCGGGTGAAGGTGCAGAAACTGGACCCTTACCTCAACGTGGACCCGGGCACCATGAGCCCCTACCAGCACGGGGAGGTGTTTGTCACCGACGACGGGGCAGAGACAGACCTGGATCTGGGCCACTACGAGCGGTTCATTGACGAAAACCTCACCTTCAACTCCTCGGTGTCCTCGGGCAAGGTGTACTGGAACGTCCTCAACCGGGAGCGCCGGGGGGACTACCTGGGGGGTACGGTGCAGATCATTCCCCACATCACCAACGAGATCAAGGCCAACATCTACTCCCTGGAAGGCCCTGACACAGACGTGGCCATTGTGGAGATCGGCGGCACTGTGGGTGACATCGAGTCCCAGCCCTTCCTGGAGGCCATCCGCCAGGTGGCGGCTGAGCGGGGACGTCAAGACGTGATGTTCATCCACGTCTCCCTCATCGTCTCCATTCCCGGCTCCGGGGAGCTGAAAAGTAAGCCCACCCAGCACTCGGCCAAGGAGCTTTTGAGTCTGGGCATTCAGCCGGACGTCATCATGTGCCGCAGTGATGCCCCCATTCCCCAGGACATTTTGGATAAAATCGCACTCTTCTGCAACATCCCCGTGGAAAATGCCATTCCCAACCTCACCGCTGACATCCTCTATGAGGTGCCCCTGATGCTGGAGCGGGAGGGGCTGGCCAACGTGGTGGTGCGCCGCTTGGGGCTCATTTGCCACGCCCCTGATCTCACCGAGTGGGCCACCATGGTGCACCGGGCCAAGAATGTGAAGGAGACCGTGGAGATCGCCCTGGTGGGCAAGTACGTCTCCCTCCACGACGCCTACCTGTCTGTGGTGGAGGCCCTCACCCACGGCGGCATTGAAAACGACGTGAAGGTGCACATCCGTTGGGTGGACTCGGAAACCGTCACCCAGGACAACGCCCACCAGATTCTCGCCGGGGTGCAGGGCATTTTGGTGCCCGGCGGCTTTGGTGACCGGGGTGTGGAGGGGAAAATCAACGCCATCCGCTACGCCCGGGAGAACCAGATCCCCTTCCTGGGCATCTGCCTGGGGATGCAGCTGGCGGTGGTGGAGTTTGCCAGACATGTGTGCGGCATGACCGACGCCCACTCCTCTGAGCTGAATCCTGCCACCACCCATCCCGTTATTGACTTGATGCCCGACCAGGTGGGGGTCACCGACCTGGGTGGCACCATGCGGCTGGGCAGCTACCCCTGCCACCTGGTGGCAGGAACACGGGCGGCTGACATCTACGGCACTCTGGACATTCAGGAGCGCCACCGCCACCGCTACGAGTTCAACAACGCCTTCCGGGAGGAGCTGACGAAGGCAGGGCTGGTACTCTCCGGCCTGTCCCCCGACGGACGGCTGGTGGAGATGGTGGAGCTGCCCCAGCACCCCTGGTTTGTGGCTGGCCAGTTCCACCCCGAGCTGAAATCCCGGCCCAACCGGGCACACCCCCTGTTCCGGGGCTTTGTGGGAGCAGCCAAGGCCTACCAGAAGTAAAAAGATACACAAAAGCGGATGCAGCTGTGGAAGCTGCATCCGCTTTTTCGACTTATTTCTCAGGTGTGGGACCTGCGCCCCTGGCAGGGGACGCGCTCCGCTGGGCCCGATTTCTCAGCGATGAGAAATCGGGGAAAGAATCGCTTAGGGCTTTCCCCCCTAAGAACCTCCCTGGGGTACGAGGCTGGGCCTGCGTCAAGGCTATGTTCGGCCCGTCACCCTTGCTGTGGCTTCTGTTCCTGCCACCACACCAGGCTACCCTGGGCAGCTGGCCCTATGGCTGGGTGATTTCCACATCCGGGCCTGCCCTGGAGAAGCGGTGTTCCCGCCGCCGGGAGCCAGGCTTCCGGCAACTGGGAACAGTTGCATACCAGGGTAAGGCCCTGGCAATAGAAGTGCTGTCTGCCAGAGAAACAGGAACATTCTGTAGAATATCCATGCCATCTATGTGACCTCGCCGGGCCAAGGGCCGAAAACAGGAAGGTGCACGTTCCACCCAGTACCGCAGGGTGGATTCCACAAGGCGGGGGAAGGCCCCGCCTTTGGTGGTCTTTGGTTCCTTTCTGGCAGCAGAAAGGAACCCCCAGCGGGGAGCGTCCCCACCAGGCTGGCAAGCCTGATTGCGAAAAGTTGAAGAAGGGTGCACCTTCTCCATCACTCCCATGGATTTCAGACAAAAAGGGCGCTGCACCCGGAGTGCAGCGCCCTTTTTGGTATTTATTCCACAGGTACCACCCAGCCGTGGGTGTCGGGAATGGTGCCCCACTGGATGCCGGTGAGGGTGTCATACAGCTTCTGGGTCAGCTCGCCGATCTGGCCGCCGCTGACCTCCACCTTCTGATCTTCCCAGGCCAGCAGGCCGATGGGGGAGACCACGGCGGCGGTGCCGGTGCCCCAGGCCTCTTCCAGGGTGCCCGCCTTGGCCGCATCAAACAGCTCCTGGGCGGTGACCAGCCGCTCCTCCACGGGGATGCCCCAGCTGCGCAGCAGCTCCAGACAGCTCTTGCGGGTAATGCCAGGCAGCACGGACCCGGTGAGCTGGGGGGTGATGACGGTGCCGTTTACCTTGAACAGCACGTTCATGGCCCCCACTTCCTCAATGTACTTGCGGTGTACGCCGTCCAGCCACAGCACCTGGGAGTAGCCCTGGGCCTCAGCCCGCTCTCCGGCCCGGATGGAGGCGGCGTAGTTGCCGCCGCACTTGGTATAGCCGGTGCCGCCCTTGACGGCCCGCACGTCCTCACTCTCCACATAGATCTTCACCGGGTTGATGCCCTCGGGGTAGTAGGCACCCACCGGGCAGCAGATGATGGCGAAGAGGTAGCTGTGAGAGGCGTGGACACCCAGAGAGCAGTCTGTGGCGATGATGAAGGGACGGATGTACAGGGAAGTGCCCACCTTGTTGGGCACCCAGGCCTCATCCACCTTCACCAGAGCCTTCACCGCCTGGACAAAATCCTCCTCGGGGATCTCCGGGATGCACAGACGCTGGCAGGAGGAGTTCAAACGCCGGGCATTCTCCACCGGGCGGAACAGCTGCACCTTCCCTTCCGGGGTGCGATAGGCCTTCATACCCTCGAAAATCTCCTGGGCATAGTGGAACACCATGCAGGAGGGCTCCATGGACAGGGGGCCGTAGGGCACTACCCGGGGGTCGTGCCAGCCCTGGCCGGCATCGTAATTCATCAAAAACATATGGTCGGTGAACACCTTGCCGAATTGCAGGGTGTCAGGATCGGGTAAGGGCTTGCGCTGGGCAGCCAGGTTCACTTGAATATCCAGCATGAATCTCGTCTCCTTTGCACAGTAAAGCGGTAAAAGCCTTGGGCGAGAAGAGTGCGTCAACCCACCAACGGCTGACGCAAATTCGGGCAGGCAAATACCTGCTGGGATGATAGGAACATTATAGCAAGGCAGGCGGGGATGTGCAATGGCATTTTTCGTGAAATTTTCGTTCCTGTCCAAAAGGGGTGAGATTTTCTTGGGTTTCCTCACTCCAAAACTTGTACTTTGAAAGATAATTTGATATAATAATTCATCTGTATGGGATTTTGTGTGAATGCGGGAAAACAGGGCAGAAATGGCGCCCCATTGCCCTGAGAATCCCCGCCAAACCATAGAGTTTGGGACCGAAAGGAGTGGATGAGATGAATCAGACGCTGTCCCGCTTACTGGGCCCTCGGTTTGGGCTGTATTTTTTGGTTATGATTGTCTTTGCCGCCATTACCGCCATTCTGGGTAAGGTGGAGGTGGCTGTGGGTCAGGCAGCGGTGGTACTGGTGCTCTATCTGCTGTACCTGCGGGCCTCCATCCAGCGCCGCCGGGAGGCCACCCGCTACCTGGATCAGCTGATGGGCAGCGTGGACGAGGCCACCCGGGACAGTACCCTGAACTGCCCCCTGCCCGTGGTGATGTTCCGCCCCGACACCGAGGAGATCGTGTGGTCCAATGACCGCTTCCTCCACCTGTCCGGGGATCGGGAGCGGCTGTTTGACACCAAGCTCACCGAGCTGGTGCCCCAGTTTGACAGCCGCTGGCTGCTGGAGGGCAAGCACGAGTGCCCCCACGAGGTGGCCTTGGGTCGCCGTCGCTACCAGGTATTTGGCAACGTGGGCCGCACCCAGGAGGATGGCCGGGAGAGCCTGCTGGCCACCACTTACTGGCTGGACATCACCGAGGCCAGCAACCTCAAGGAGATCTACCAGGCCACCCGCCCGGTGGTGGCCATTCTGCTGCTGGACAACTACGAGGACACCATCAAGGGCCTGCCGGAAAATGTGGCCTCCACCATGCTGGCCGAGATTAACCAGCGCATCTCCCAGTGGATGGGGGATGTGGGGGGCATCTTCTGCCGCCTGGATCGGGATCGCTTCATGTATATCTTTGAAGAGCAGTATTTGCAGGGCTACAAGGAGGAGAAGTTCTCCATTCTGGACTCCATCCGCCAGGTGCAGACCCCCGGCGGCATCCCGGTGACCCTTTCCCTGGGCATTGGCGTGGACGGGGAGACCCCCGCTGATTTGTACCGCTTTGCCTCTTTGTCTGTGGAGATGGCCCTGTCCCGAGGGGGCGATCAGGCGGTGGTGAAAAACCGCTTCAACTTCGAGTTCTTTGGCGGCCGGGCCAAGGAGACGGAGAAGCGCACCAAGGTGAAAAGCCGGGTGATGGCCTCCGCCCTGGGCGAGCTGGTGGCGGATGCCTCCTGTGTGTTCGTCATGGGCCATGCCGCTGCCGACATGGATGCGGTGGGTGCCGCCGTGGGCGTGTGTGCCATTGCCCGGAAAAAGGGCGTGCCCTACTACATCGTCCGTGAGACCGGCACCACCCCCGCCGACCAGCTCTACCGCCGACTGGAGTGGATGGAAGAGTACAAAGACCGCTTTGTGGACAGCCAGCAGGCCCTTTTGAAGGCGGATTCCCGCTCCCTGCTGGTGGTGGTGGACACCAACCGTCCCGAGCAGGTGGCCAGCCGGGAGGTGCTCCAGTCCTGCAACAAGGTGGCGGTCATCGACCACCACCGCCGGGCTGCCACCTACATCGAGGGGGGCGCTCTGTACTTCCACGAGCCCTATGCCTCCTCCACCTGTGAGCTGGTCAGTGAGCTTTTGAGCTACCTCATGGAGCCGGGGGAACTGCTGCGGGGTGAGGCAGAGGCCATGATGGCAGGCCTGATGCTGGACACCAAGAACTTTACCATGCGCACCGGAGGCCGCACCTTCGAGGCCGCAGCGTTCCTGCGTCGGGCCGGGGGCGACACCGGCGAGGTGAAAAAGATGTTCCAGACGGATTTGGCGGACACGGTGGCCAAGTACGGCATCATCCAAAATGCCTCCATCTATCGCCACGACATTGCCATTGCCCCTGTGGGTCACACCGTCAACCGGGTCACGGCTGCCCAGGCAGCCGATGAGCTGTTGAATATTGCAGGCATCAACACCTCCTTTGTGCTCTACCCTGACGGGGAGCGGGTGGTGGTGTCTGCACGCAGCATCAACGACACCAATGTCCAGGTGATCCTGGAGGCCCTGGGTGGGGGCGGCAACGCCAGTGCCGCCGGCGCCCAGATCGCAAACCAGACTCTGGAGCAGGTGACGGAATCCCTCATGGCGGCTCTGGAGCGGTATTTCAAGACCGACGACCCGGAGGAGATGGGGGACGAGGAGGGGTAAACCCCGCCCAACCATACTAGATTTTAGGAGGAATACATCATGAAAGTGATTTTACAACAGGACGTGAAGGGCCACGGCAAGAAGGGCCAGATGGTGGAGGTTTCCGACGGGTACGCCCGCAACTTCCTGCTGCCCCGCAAGCTGGCTGTGGAGGCCAGCGCCGAGAACATCAACACCATGAAGATGCAGGATAAGGCCCGCCGTGCCCGTGAGGCCGAGGAGCGCCAGGCCGCCATGGACCTGTCCAATCGTTTGAAGGAGTGCCCGGTGAAGATCGTGGCCAAGGCCGGCCAGGGCGGCCGCCTGTTCGGCTCGGTGACCAGCAAGGAGATCTCCGAGGGCCTCAAGGAGCAGTACAACATCGACATCAACAAGTCCAAGTTGGTTCTGGCCGACCCCATCAAGGCCTTTGGCGGCTACGAGGTCAAGTGCAAGCTGGGATATGAGATCACCGGCACCGTCCGTGTGATGGTGGAAGAGGGCTAAAATTATTCTCGAAAATGCAAGCATTTTCTCGAGGGGATGCAGTCCGCTGCATGCATCCTTGGGTCAAAGGGCGACCCAAGGCCACACTGGCGGACTGAGAAGTGTATTTTCCCATGCGCATGTCCTGGGAAAATACGAGATTTCAATTTATTTTCCCGCCTGCGGGCGGGAAAACTCTGCCGAGGGCTTTGATCCATGCGGGATGCCTAGAGCTTCTTGTGTGAGTGTGGTCTATGTTGACAGCCTGAGGGGCAGGACGATCCCCTTTATTTCAAACTGGGAGGGATGATAATGGACGAATTCAATGGCCTGCGCCTGCCCCACTCCGTGGAGGCGGAACAGGCGGTGCTGGGCTCCATGCTCATCGACGACCGGTGTATTCCCGACGTGGTGGCCCGGCTCACCCCCGATGACTTCTACCTGCGGCAAAACCGGGAGCTGTACCAGGTGCTGTTTACCATGTTCAACCGCTTCGAGACCATCGACCCGGTGACGGTACTGGACCGGATGAAGCAGGCGGGGGTGTACGACGAGAACACCTCGGTGGGGTATCTGCGCCAGCTCATGGAGATCACCCCCACGGCGGCCAACGTCATGGAATATGTGAACATTGTGGCAGACAAGGCATTGCTCAGAAGGGTGGGGGAGACCGCCGGGGAGCTGGAGGAGATGGTGCGCAGCGAGAGCGGCACCGCCCAGCAGATCCTGGAGGCCGCCGAGCAGCGCATTTACGCCATCCGCCAGGGCCGCTCCGCCCAGGGCATGGCCCACATCGCCACAGTGATGAGCCAGGTGTGGGAGACCATCAAGGAGCGGCAGGAGAACGGGGCAGAGTTCCCCGGTATCTCCACCGGCCTCATTGACCTGGACCGCCGGATTTCCGGCTTGAACAACTCAGATTTGCTGATTTTGGCTGCCCGACCCGGCATGGGTAAGACCTCCCTGGCCCTGAACATCGGCCTGGAGGCGGGCAAACACTCGGGGAAAAGCGTGGCCATCTTCTCTTTGGAAATGAGCCGGGAGCAGCTGGGTCTGCGTCTCATTTCCACCGAGTGCCTCATTGACAACAAAAAACTGCTCACCGGACGCATTGTGGGGGAGGAGGAGTGGTCCCGCCTGGCCATGGCGGTGGCCACACTGAGCCAAGCCAAAATCTATATGGATGACGACTCCTCCCTGTCCGTGGCGGACATGAACGCCAAGTGCCGCCGCATCAAGGATCTGGGTCTGGTGATCGTGGACTACCTCCAGCTGATGACCTCCGCCGGAGGGCCCACCCGGGCCAGCGACAACCGCCAGCAGATCGTCTCCGACATCTCCCGCTCCATGAAGCTTATGGCCAAGGAGCTGAACGTGCCGGTGATCTGCCTGTCCCAGCTCTCCCGTGCCAACGAGAGCCGGGCCGCCGGTCAGCGCCGACCCATGCTCTCCGACCTGCGTGAGTCCGGCTCCATCGAGCAGGACGCTGACATCGTTATGTTCATCTACCGGGAGAGCTACTACGAGGACGACACGGAGAATCCCAACGTGGCCGAGTGCATCGTGGCCAAAAACCGCCACGGTGAGACGGGCACCGTCATGCTGGAGTGGCGGCCCGAGTTTACAACCTTCCGCAATCTGGCCTACAACTACGACGAAGAGGACTACTGATGGGCTTTTCCTACTCCCTTCTCTCCCCCGGGGACAAGGTGCTGTGCGCTTTGTCCGGGGGGGCAGATTCCATGTATCTGCTGTGCCGCCTTACCGAGGGGGCGCAGCGGGGCGGCTATCAGGTGGCGGCCGCCCACTACCACCACGGCATTCGCTCTGCCTCCACCCAGGAGGAAGATTTTGTCCGCTCCTGGTGCGACAGCCACCACGTTCCCCTGTTTGTGGGACACGGAGACGTGCTTCAACAGGCCGCCCAAAGAGGGCAGGGGGTGGAGGAGACCGCCCGGGAACTGCGGTACCAATTCCTCTATGACACCGCCCGGCGGGAGGGCTGTACCCTCATTGCCACCGGACACCACGCCGGAGATAACGCCGAGACGGTGCTCATGCACCTCATTCGAGGCTCCGGCCTCCGGGGCCTTTGCGGCATCCCGCCCCGGCGGGGGATGCTCATTCGACCCATGCTGGAGGTGACCAGGCAGGAGGTGGAGGACTACCTCACCGCCCACCAGATTCCCCATGTGGAGGACGAGAGCAACGCCGACCCCGCCTACACCCGCAACCGGGTGAGACACCAGGTGCTGCCCATGCTATGTGAACTCAACCCTCAGGCGGTACACCACATGGCCCAGGCAGCGGCCAAGCTGCGGGAGGATGAACAGCTGCTCTCCGCCCTGGCCCAGGATGTGCCGGGGATCACCACGGACAGGGACAGGGTGGCGGTGGATATTCCCGCCCTGCTCACAAGCCCCAGACCCCTGGTGATGCGGCGGCTGGCCCAGGCCCTGACCGGGCTGCACATCCACCCATCCCAGGTGTATTTGGAGGGGCTGTACGGGCTTATGACCCAGGGGCAAAGCGGAGCCCGGTTGGATTTGCCGGGATACACCGCCCAGAAGAGCTGGGATCAGCTGTTCATCACCCCCCAGGAGGAGCCTGAGACCCTGCCCACCATCCCTTTGAAAGATGGGGTGACCCGGTGGGGGGAATGGCGGGTGGAGTGTCACCCGGCGGTATGCCCCCAGCAGCAGGGGGATGGGCTGTGGCTCAAGCCCGGGGCCTATATCCTCCGCCCCCGCCAAGTGGGGGATGCTTTGAAATTGCCCAATCGGCCCACCAAAAGTGTGAAAAAACTCATGATGGAGAAAAAAATTCCCGTCTACCTTCGGGGTCGCCTTCCGGTGTTGGCCCAAGGGGAGCGGGTTGCAGCGGTGGCGCTGCTGGGAGCAGACCAGGACTTCCTGGCCCAGCCCGGCAGACCTGCCCGATATATCAATGTGACAAAGGAGAACGATGACCATGCATGAACACGTGGAATCCATTCTGTATAGCGAAGAGCAGCTTCGGCAGCGAGTCAAGGAGCTGGGGGCACAGATCACCGCCGACTACGCCGGGAAGGAACCGGTGCTGGCCTCGGTGCTGCGGGGCTCCTACATCTTTATGGCAGACCTGACCCGGGCCATTGACCTGCCGGTGACGGTGGACTTTATGGCGGTGTCCTCCTACGGCACCGGTACCAAGAGCTCGGGGCAGGTGGAGATCAAGAAGGACCTGTCCGACTCCATCGAGGGCCGGGACCTCATCATTGTGGAGGACATTCTGGACTCGGGCAACACCCTGTACTACCTCATGGAGATTCTGAAGGCCCGCAAGCCCGCCTCCATCCGCATCTGCACCCTGATGGATAAGCCTGAGCGGCGTACCCAGCCCATTGTGGCCGACTATGTGGGCTTTACCATCCCCGACGCCTTTGTAGTGGGTTATGGCCTGGATTACAGTGAAAAGTATCGAAATCTGCCCTATGTGGGCATTTTGAAGCCCTCCGTCTACGGCGGAGAGTGAGCCCCAGCAGGGGAAAAGGAGCTGGTTTCAATTTTGAATCGTGGAAAACAAATTCGCAGTGCCCTGGTATATGTGGTGCTGGTGCTGCTGCTGGTGTGGAGCTTTACAGCCTTCCGCTCCGCCCAACAGCAAAACTTCATCCCGTACAGCCAGGTGCGCACCTATTTCCTGGAGCAGCAGGTGAACGCCTTCCAGGTGGAGGACAACAAGACCCTGATCCTGAAGCTGAAAAACGGGGACACCCGGTACCACCGCCTGGCGGATGTGGAGCTGTTCTACAACGACCTGGGAGACGAGATCGCCCAGCAGCAGGAGGAGGGCGTGCTCCAGGAGTTCAACCTCCAGCCCGCCTATGAAATGCCCCTGTGGCTGCAAATCACCATTCCCATTGTGGGCACTGTGGTGGTGGTCATGGTCATCTGGGGTGTGATGGCCATGCGCCAACAGAATGCCCAGGGCGGTCAGGGGGGCTTGAATCGGTTCGGGAAAGCCCGCATTGTCCAGGGGGACGGAACCGTGCACGTCACCTTTGCCGACGTGGCAGGGGCGGAGGAGGAGAAGGCCGAGCTGCAAGAGCTGGTGGACTTCCTGCGCAACCCTCAGAAATACATGGACTTGGGCGCCCGCATCCCCAAGGGCGTGCTGTTGGTGGGCCCTCCGGGTACTGGTAAGACCCTGCTGGCCAAGGCGGTGGCCGGGGAGGCAGGGGTGAAGTTCCTCTCCATTTCCGGCTCTGACTTTGTGGAGCTGTATGTGGGTGTGGGTGCCTCCCGTGTTCGTGACCTCTTCGACGAGGCCAAGAAAGCGGCCCCCGCCATTGTCTTCATCGACGAGATCGACGCCGTGGGCCGTCAGCGTGGCGCAGGCCTGGGCGGCGGACACGACGAGCGGGAGCAGACCCTCAACCAGCTGCTGGTGGAGATGGACGGCTTTGCCGCCAACGAGGGGGTCATTGTGCTGGCCGCCACCAACCGCCAGGACATTCTCGACCCCGCCCTGCTGCGCCCCGGTCGGTTTGACCGCCAGGTGTATGTGGGCCGCCCCGACATGAAGGGACGGGAGGAGATTTTGAAGGTCCACGCCCGGCGCAAGCCCTTGGCCGAGGACGTGGATTTGAGGGAGGTGGCCCGGGAGACCACCGGATTTACCGGGGCTGACCTGGAAAACCTGATGAACGAGGCCGCTTTGCTGGCCGCCCGGAAAAATCAGCCCTTCCTCACCCTCCGGGACATTCAGGAGTCGGTGATCAAAGTCATTGCCGGACCTGAGAAGAAGAGCCGTGCTCAGCTGGAGGAGGATCGGCGCATCACCGCCTATCACGAGGCAGGCCACGCCGTGGTCAGTCATGCGTTGTCCACCCAAGACCCGGTGCATCAGATCACCATCATCCCCCGTGGTCAGGCCGCCGGTATGACCATCAACCGGCCCCAGGAGGATCGGGGCCATGTCAGCCGCCAGCAGCTGTGCGAGACTCTGTGTACCCTGCTGGGTGGCCGGGCCGCCGAGGCCCATGCCCTGGGCTTTGTGTGTACTGGGGCCATCAGCGACCTGCAGCGGGCCTCCGCCATCGCCCGGGACATGGTGACCAAGTACGGCATGAGCGAAAAGCTGGGGCTGGTCACCTTCTCCTCCGAGCACGACGAGGTATTCATTGGCCGCTCCATGGCCCAGGCCAAGCCCTACTCCGAAGAGACCGCCGCCCTCATTGACGGCGAGGTGAAGAATCTGCTGGACCAGGCCTACGCCCAGTGTCAGGAGATCTTGAAGCGGGACAACGACAAGCTGGAGCTGGTGGCCCGGTACCTGCTGGCCTTTGAGACCATGGATGCCGACACCTTCCAGATGGTGTACGACGATCCCCAGGCTTTGGCCCGACAAATTTCCCCAGAGGAAGTGGAAAACAATGGATGAACAATGGCAGGACAGCCAGCCCGGCCCGGACATCCCGGCATCTTCTGAGATATCCGGGATGCCAGAGCTTGAAACGCCGACTCCCACATATTCCAGGAGCCGGAAGGAGACATCCCTGGGCTATGAGCTGTATTTGAATGTCCGCACCCTGGTGTTTGTACTGGCCGCCCTGATTTTGGTGTTCACCTTCGTGGTGCGCATCATTGTGGTCAGCGGCAGCTCCATGGAGAACACCCTGCAAAATGGGGACTCCATGCTGGTGTGGTGCCTGGGCTATACCCCGAAGCAGGGGGATGTGGTGGTGCTCACCCAGCGCTCCTATCAGGAGGACTCTCTGGTCAAGCGGGTCATTGCCACCGAAGGCCAGCGGGTGGACATTGACTATGAAACCAGCACCGTCTACGTAGACGGTGTGGCGCTCCAGGAGGATTATATCAAGGAAGCCATGGAGATTCCCAACTACGGCGAGGGCCTCAACCATGTCACGGTGCCCGAGGGGTGCATTTTCGTCATGGGAGACAACCGCAATGACTCCGCCGACAGCCGCTATCCCAGCATCGGCATCATTGACACCCGCAGCGTCATCGGGCGGGCAGTGATGGTGGTCTTCCCCTTCCCCGATTTCAACCTGCTGTGACGGAAGGAGAGGAACCATGAAGGATCAACGACCTTACAATGTATACTGGTTGGTGTGGACTCTGGTGCTCACCGCTGCTGCTGCCGGAGCGAGACTGTGGCAGGAGGCCACCGCCTTTGAGGGCACCTACGGGCTGCCCATTCCAAGAGCTGCCGCCAGTGTGGTGCTGGTGTGTGTGCTGCTCATCGCCGGGGCGACAATGGCCATCCTGGCCGCCCATCAGCCTGTGGTCACCCCACCCCGCAGCCAAGTGCGGGGCCGGAGATGGGACATGAGCTTTTTTGCCGTGGGGGACGTGGTATTTTTGGCCCTGATGTGGTTTGCCGCCTTCTGCTCCCTGGCGGCGGTGCCCACCCTCTTCGGCAGAGGACGCAGCCTGTGGAGGGCATATCAGTTGGCCAGGGCCATGGGTACCTGGCAGGGCGGTGACAACGGCGTTTTGGGCATGGCCACCGCTGTGTTGGCGCTGCTGGCCTTTTTGGGACTGCTGCAAATCGGCCGGGAGGGGTTCCGACCCGGGCGCAGAGGAAAGGGCGGCTTCTGGGCGGCACTGCCTGCCACCGCCGGATGCGGCTGGTTGCTGGGCACCTATCGCAACTGCGCTGCCGACCCGGTGCTGTGGGACTATGTGCCGCTGCTGCTGGCGGTGATCGCCGGAATGCTGCTGTATACCGACTGGGCGGGCATGTCCTGCGCCGCTGCCCGGCCCCGCCGCACCCTGTGGCTGGCGGGTATGACGGTGGTGTGCTCTTGGGTGGCCTTGGTGTCCGGGCCGGACACCGGAACCGCTCTGCTGCTCATCTCCCAGTCCGCAGCAGCCCTGGCCGCCCTATGGCGGCTGCCCATCAATCTGCAAAACCCGCCTAAGGTGGGTTCAGAGGATAAAATCATCCCCACCGTCCAGGAGATGACCACCCGGGAGACGGAGATGACCACGGAGAATAAGGAGGAGGATCCCCATGTCTGACAATAAATATTATATTTCCACTGCTATCGCCTATACCTCTGCCAAGCCCCACATCGGTAACACCTACGAAATCGTATTGGCCGATGCCATTGCCCGATATAAGCGCATGACTGGCTATGACGTGTACTTCCAGACTGGGACTGACGAGCACGGCCAGAAAATCCAAGAGAAGGCTGAGGCCGCTGGGATCACACCCCAGGAGTATGTGGACAACGTGGCGGGAGAGATCCACCGTATCTGGGATTTGATGAACACCACCTATGATAAGTTTGTCCGTACTTCTGACCCGGAGCACGTGGCAAAAGTACAAAAGATTTTCAAACGGCTGTACGAGCAAGGTGATATTTACAAGGGGACCTATAAGGGAAAGTATTGTACCCCCTGCGAGTCCTTCTGGACCGAGTCCCAGCTGGTGGATGGCAAATGCCCCGACTGTGGCCGGGATGTCAAGGACGCTGAGGAGGAGGCATACTTCTTCAAGATGAGCAAGTACGCTGACCGACTCATGGAGTATATCGAGACCCACCCTGAGTTTATTCAGCCCGAATCTCGTAAAAATGAGATGATAAACAACTTCCTCAAGCCCGGTCTGCAAGACCTGTGCGTGTCCCGCACCTCCTTCACCTGGGGGATCCCCGTGGACTTCGACCCCAGCCACGTGGTGTATGTCTGGCTGGACGCTCTGACCAACTATATCACCTTCTGTGGCTATGATCCCGACGGCAACCACGAGGAGCACTACAAGAACTTCTGGCCCGCTGACCTGCACCTGATTGGTAAGGACATTGTGCGCTTCCACACCATCTACTGGCCTATTTTCCTCATGGCTCTGGGCGAGCCTCTGCCCAAGCAGGTGTTTGGTCACCCCTGGCTGCTGGTGGGCTCCGGCAAGATGTCCAAGTCTACAGGTAACGTCATTTACGCCGATGACCTGGTGGAGCAGTTCGGCGTGGATGCCGTACGCTACTTTGTGCTCCACGAGATCCCCTTTGCCAATGACGGCGTGATGACCTACGAGCTGATGATCGAGCGGGTGAACGCAGAACTGGCCAATATTTTGGGCAACCTGGTCAACCGCACCATTGCCATGGATCAGAAATATTTTGGCGGCAAGGTGATGGCTCCCACTGCCGCTGAGTCTGTGGACGAGGAGCTTAAGGCTATGGCTCTGGCTCTGCCTGGAAAGGTGCAGGCCAAGATGGACCAGCTGAAGGTGGCCGATGCCATCGACGAGGTGTTCGCCTTGCTGCGCCGTGCCAACAAATATATTGACGAAACCATGCCTTGGGCTTTGGCTAAGGATGAGAGCAAGCAGGAGCGCTTGGGCACGGTCCTGTACAACCTGCTGGAGAGCATTCGGTTTGCTGCCGTGATGCTGGAGCCTTACCTGCCTGAGACCTCTGTACGCATGCTTCAGCAACTGAATGTGTCCAACACAGGTGTGGAGTCCCTCAATTCCTTTGGTGGAATGCCCGTGGGCGGAACCCTGGGTCAGGCTGAAATCCTCTTTAACCGCATCGACAAGGAGAAGAAGCTGGCCGAGATCGAGGCATGGCAGGCCGAGCAGGCCAAGGCCGCTCTCCCAGCCCTGGAGGTGGAGCCCCTCAGTGAGGAGCAGGTGGACTTCGACACCTTCTGCAAGAATGATCTGCGGGCTGTGAAAGTTCTGAACTGTGAGAACGTGAAGAAGAGCAACAAGCTGCTGAAATTCACCCTGGACGACGGCACCGGAACCCCCCGTCAGATCCTCTCCGGCATCGCCCAGTATTACAAGCCCGAGGAACTCATTGGCAAGACCCTGGTGGCCATTGTCAACCTGCCCCCCCGCAAGATGATGGGCCAGGAGAGCCAGGGTATGCTCATCTCCGCCGTGCACACCGAGCGTGGCGAGGAGAAGCTGAACCTGCTGATGGTCAGCGACGCCATCCCCGCCGGGGCCAAGCTGTGCTAAAGAGGATGTCTGCCATGCTCTTTGACACCCACGCCCACTACGACTCCAACCAGTTCAAGGACGACCGCATGGAAGTTCTCGCCGCCCTGCCCCAGGCCGGGGTGGGGCTGGTGGTGAACCCTGGCTGTGATCTGGAGACCTCCCGCACCGCCGTGGAGCTTGCAGAGACCTTCCCCCATGTGTACGCCGCCGTGGGGGTCCACCCCGGGGACTGCGGGGACTGGCAGGACAGCTGGCTCACAGAACTGGAACAGCTGGCCCGGGAGCACCAGAAGGTGCGGGCCATCGGCGAGATCGGCCTGGACTACTACTGGAAGGACAACCCGCCCCGGGAACATCAAAAGCACGTGTTTCACGCCCAGATGGACCTGGCGGAGAAGTTGGGCCTGCCCATCATCGTCCACGACCGGGAGGCCCACGGAGACTGCCTGGAGGCGGTGCAGGCCCATCCCAATATCACGGGGGTGTACCACTGCTATTCCGGCAGCCTGGAGGATGCCAAGACCCTGGTGAAGATGGGGTGGATGCTCTCCTTCACCGGAGTGGTCACCTACAAAAATGCCCGGAAGGCCCTGGAGGTGCTGGAGTGGCTGCCTCTGGATCGTATTATGATCGAGACCGACTCCCCCTACCTCTCCCCGGAGCCCTTCCGAGGTAAGCGCAACGACTCCCGCCACGTCTACCGGGTGGCGGAGACCATCGCCCTGGTGAAAAACCTCACTGTGGCGGAGGTGGTGGAGGCCACCACCGCAAACGGTTGCCGGTTCTTCGGTATTGAGAAACCAGAATGACAGAAACCGCCCAATCCCTGGGAGAAATCCCGGGGATTGGGTGTTTTTGCAAATACTCACCCATATAGGGGCGTAGGGGAGGGGCTTGCCCCTCCCCGTTTTCCTGGTTTTGCCCTGCCACCCTGGCAGGGGAGCGTCCCCCGCCAGGCTGGCAAGCCGGCACCTGAGACATTGGAGGAGGATGATCCCTCCCGGAGGGAGCCGATACGGTGCACCCTACCCTTGACAATTTCCACGCCAAGTGATATAGTGTCCCCATCAAAATGGCTGAGACGGAGAAGAGCCGAAACCGCAGCTGCCCAGAGAGGGATGTGTTTGGTGCAAGCATCCTGCAGGTTGCCTTCGGCGGTACCACTCCCGAGCTGCCCGGGACATGACCGGGACGGGACCCTCCCGTTATAGAGGACACAAGCGACAAGATTGATGTGCAAGCACTGGCGCACTTCGGTGTCATGCTCGCACCCTTCGCAACGGCCAACTGCTCCACACTCCGCCGAAAATGCCGCCGGGCTACGCCCGACCTGTTTTCGGTCTGCGTGTGTCACTGTTGCCCTGCTCCCGGGTGCTACGCACTTCGTCTTGTAAGCAGGGTGGAACCGTGGAGCATATTACATGCCTCACCCCTGAACACTTCTCAGGGGTGAGGCTTTTTGCATACCTTCGCCCCGAAACAATCTGATAGGAGGGCAATACCATGAGCGAAGAAAAGAATCTGTATACCTTTGAAAATCCCGAGTACCGCAAGACCTATTGGCACACCTGTTCCCATGTGCTGGCCCAGGCTATGAAGCGGCTGCACCCGGAGGTGAAGCTGGCCATCGGCCCCGCCATTGACAACGGCTTCTACTATGACTTTGACACCCCCCGGCCCTTCACCCCCGAGGATCTCACCGAGCTGGAAGGGGAGATGCGGAAAATCTGCAAGGAGAAGGTGAAGCTGGAGCGATTTGAGCTGCCCCGGGCTGAAGCCCTGGCCCTCATGGAGGAGCGGGAGGAGCCTTACAAGGTGGAGCTCATCAACGATCTTCCCGAGGACGAGGTCATCTCCTTCTACAAGCAGGGCGAATTTGTGGACCTGTGCGCCGGCCCCCACCTGGACTCCACCGGCCGCATCAAGGGCAACGCCATCAAGCTCACCTCCGCCACCGGCGCCTACTGGCGTGGTGACTCCAACCGCAAGATGCTCCAGCGCATCTACGGCGTGGCCTTCCCCAAGAAGGACGAGCTGGATGCCTACCTGGAGCAGCAGGCCGAGGCTCTGAAGCGGGACCACAACAAGCTGGGCCGTGAGTTGGAGTACTTCACCACCGTGGATGTCATTGGCCAGGGCCTGCCCGTGCTGCTGCCCAAGGGCGCCCGGGTCATCCAGCTGCTCCAGCGCTGGATCGAGGACACCGAGCAGAAGCGGGGCTATCTGCTGACCAAGACCCCCCTGATGGCCAAGCGTGACCTCTATAAGATCTCCGGCCACTGGGATCACTACCTGGACGGCATGTTCATCCTGGGCGACCCCCACGACGAGACGAAAGAGTGCTTCGCCCTGCGTCCCATGACATGCCCCTTCCAGTACCAGGTCTACCTCAACCGCCAGCGCTCCTACCGGGAGCTGCCCATGCGGCTGGGTGAGACCTCCACCCTGTTCCGCAACGAGGACTCCGGCGAGATGCACGGCCTCATCCGGGTGCGCCAGTTCACCATCTCCGAGGGCCACATTGTGCTGCGCCCCGATCAGCTGGAGGACGAGTTCCGGGGCTGCTTCCAGCTGGCTGACTACTGCATGGAGACTCTGGGTCTGAAAGAGGACTGCACCTTCCGCTTCTCCCAATGGGACCCCGCCAACCCCAATAACAAGTACGAGGGCACCGCAGAGCAGTGGGAGCACGCCCAGGGTGTCATGAAGACCATTCTGGACGATCTGGGCATCGACTATGAGGTGGGTGTGGACGAGGCCGCCTTCTACGGCCCCAAGCTGGACATCCAGTGCAAGAACGTCTTCGGCAAGGAGGACACCCTCATCACCATCCAGATCGACATGCTGCTGGCCGAGAAGTTCGGCATGGAGTATGTGGATGCCGATGGCTCCAAGAAGACTCCCTATATCATCCACCGCACCTCCATGGGCTGCTACGAGCGCACTCTGGCCCTGCTTATTGAGAAGTACGCCGGTGCTCTGCCCACCTGGATGGCCCCCGAGCAGGTGCGTTTCCTCCCCGTCACCGACCGTGCTGCCGACTACTGCGCTGACCTGGCCCGCCAGCTGGAGAACAAGGGCTTCCGGGTGGACGTGGACTACCGCAACGAGAAGATCGGCAAGAAGATCCGTGAGGCTCAGATGGACAAGGTGCCCTATATGCTGGTCATCGGCGACCGGGATATGGAGAACGGCACCGTCTCCCCCCGCCACCGTGCCGACGGTGATCTGGGCGCCATGGCCTTTGACGAGTTTGTGGCTCTGCTCACCGACGTGGTGGAGTCCAAGGCCAAGAAGTAAGACATGAACTATAAGCTGACGATACAGTACGACGGCACACGCTACGACGGCTGGCAGCGTCAGGGCAACACAGACAACACCCTCCAGGGCCGCCTGGAGGGTGTGTTGTCCCGTATGGTGGGCAGCCCCGTGGAAATCCAGGGAGCGGGCCGCACCGATGCCGGAGTTCATGCCCGGGGCCAGGTGGCCAGCGTCCACTTGCCGGAGGGCTACACCTCCCAGGAGGTGCAAGATTACCTCAATCGCTACCTCCCTGAGGATGTGGCGGTGGTGGACGTGGAGCAGGTAGGGGAGCGGTTCCATGCCCGGCTGTCCGCCAAGGGCAAGGAGTACCGCTACCACATCCGCATGGGCACGGTGCCCGACGTGTTCGCCCGGAAGTACTGCTACCGGGTGGAGAAACCCCTGGATGTGGAAGCCATGGGGAAGGCGGCGGAGTACCTCATCGGGAAGCACGACTTCCGCTCCTTCTGCGGCAACCGCCGATTCAAAAAGTCCACGGTGCGAGAAATTTTCCACATTGGAATTGAAGTGTGTGGAAATGATTTGACCCTTGTCTACCGAGGGGACGGCTTTCTCTACAACATGGTGCGGATTTTGACGGGTACCCTGCTGGAGGTGGGGCTGGGTCAGCGTACTCCCGAAAGTATGGTGGACATTTTAGAGGCCCGGGAGCGCACGGCGGCGGGCAAGACCGCCCCGGCCCAGGGCCTGGTGCTGCAAGAAGTATATTATTCTTGAGATTTTATAAAGAATTGCGAAAGTTCCTTTACAACCTGTCATGAAAATTATACACTGACCTCAAATAGGAACCCCCCGGCATAGCCGGGGGTTCTTCATATGCGGGCAAAGCCCTTTGTTACTAGCCACGCCTAAAGGCGTTAGTACGGTCTGCCATCTGCGAAAGACTA
>NZ_JACSNZ010000003.1 GCF_016902575.1 Pseudoflavonifractor capillosus
CGGCCTCTTTTCGTGAATCTTTTCTCCATTGCTCCATAAAGCACACCCCCACATCTGATACCATTTTACCAGATGCGGGGATGTTTTGGAAGTTTTTCGACAGTCTGAACCGTCGTACCCCATGGGGTACGACGGTTTTTTGCGTTTTTCTTACACAGACTCGTGGAAGGTCCGCTTGATGACCTCCAGCTGCTGCTCCCGGCTCAGGCGGTTGAAGTTCACCGCGTAGCCGGAGACACGGATGGTGAGGGTGGGGTACTGCTCAGGGTGCTCCATGGCGTCCACCAGCACCTGGCGGTCCAGCACGTTGACGTTCAGGTGGTGGGCACCCTGGACGAAGTAGCCGTCCAGAATGGACACCAGGTTGGTGGTGCGCTCCTGGGCGCTCTTACCCAGGGCGTTGGGGACGATGGAGAAGGTGTTGGACACGCCGTCCTGGCACACGCTCCGGTAGGGGATCTTGGCCACGGAGTTGAGGCTGGCCAGAGCGCCGTTCTCATCCCGGCCGTGCATGGGGTTGGCACCGGGGGCGAAGGGCTCGCCCGCCTTGCGCCCGTCGGGGGTGGACCCGGTCTTCTTGCCGTACATCACGTTGCTGGTGATGGTCAGGGCAGAGAGGGTGTGGCGGGCGTCCCGGTACAGGGGGTGCTTTTTCAACTCGGCGGAGAAGTAGGCGGCGATCTCCACGGCGATGTCGTCCACCCGGTCGTCGTCGTTGCCGTACTTGGGGAACTCGCCCTCCACCTCAAAGTCCACGGCGATGCCCTGCTCGTTGCGGATGGGGCGCACCTTGGCAAACTTGATGGCGGACAGGGAGTCGGCGGCAATGGACAGGCCCGCCACACCGAAAGCGGCCAGGCGCTCCACCAGAGTGTCGTGGAGGGCCATCTGGCTGGCCTCGTAGGCGTACTTGTCGTGCATATAGTGGATGATGTTGATGGTGTCCACATACAGCTCCGCCACATAGGACAGCACCTTCTTGTAGTTGGTCAGCACCTTGGAGTAGTCCAGCACCTCGTCCTCGTCCCGCTGGATGCCGGGCACCACGTGCAGCCCCTTCTTCTCGTCCACGCCGCCATTGATGGCGTACAGCAGGCTCTTGGCCAGGTTGGCCCGGGCCCCGAAGAACTGCATCTGCTTGCCCACAGCCATGGCGGACACACAGCAGGAGATGCAGTAGTCGTCCCCGTACAGGGGGCGCATGACGTCGTCGTTCTCGTACTGGATGGAGTCGGTGACGATGCTCATCTTGGCGCAGTATTCCTTCCAGCCCTGGGGCAGGTTCTGGCTCCACAGCACGGTGAGATTGGGCTCGGGAGCGGTGCCCAGGTTGGTGAGGGTGTGGAGATAACGGAAGCTATTCTTGGTCACCAGAGTGCGGCCGTCAATGCCCATGCCGCCCAGAGCCTCGGTGATCCAGGTGGGATCGCCGCCGAAGAGCTCGTTGTACTCGGGGGTGCGCAGGTGGCGCACCAGGCGCAGCTTGATGATAAACTGGTCAATGAGCTCCTGGGCCCCCTGCTCGTCCAACAGGCCACGATCCAGGTCCCGCTGGATATAGATGTCCAGGAAGGTGGCGGTGCGGCCCAGAGAGGTGGCAGCGCCATTGTTCTCCTTCACCCCTGCCAGGTAGGCCAGGTACAGATTCTGCACCGCCTCATGGGCGTTCTCAGCGGGACGGGTGACGTCGCATCCGTAGCGGCTGGCCATGTGGGTGAACTCCTTCAAAGCCCGGATCTGGGTGCTCACTTCCTCCCGCAGGCGGATGCGCTCCTCGGTCATGGGGCCGTCCAGCTCGTCCAGATCCTTCTGCTTCTCCTCAATGAGGAAGTCGGTGCCGTACAGGGGCACCCGGCGGTAGTCGCCCACCAGGCGGCCACGGCCATAGGCATCGGGCAGACCGGTGAGCAGGCCAGCGGTACGGGCCAGGCGGGTGCGCTTGGGGTAGGCGTCAAACACGCCCTCGTTGTGGGTCTTGCGGTACATGCTGAAGTGGCGCTTGATCTCCGGGTCCAGCTCATAGCCGTACTCATGGAGGGCGGACTCAGCCATGCGCATACCGCCGTACAAATTCACAATGCGCTTGAGGGGGGCATCGGTCTGCAAGCCCACGATGACCTCGTTGTCCCGGTCGATGTACCCAGGCTCAAAGTTGTCAATGCCGGACACCACATGGGTCTCCACGTCGATGATGCCCTTTTTCAGCTCCTCCACAATGAGGGCGTGGGCCTTCTCCCACACCTTGGCGGTGCGGGGGGAGATGGGGGCCAGGAAGCTGTCATCTCCGGTGTAGGGGGTGTAGTTCTTCTGAATAAAGTTGCGCACATTCACCAGGTGGCGCCATTCGCCGGTGTGAAAGCCCTCCCAGGCGGTGCAGTTGACGTCAATGCTCATATGAAGTAACCTCCTTAATCTATGTGGGGAAACGCTTGGTCAAACTTGTTCTGCCATCCGGCCAGGGCATCCTTGGCCAGCGGCTCCACCCCCTCCAGGGGGTAAGGGATCCCTAATGTGTGGTACTTGTGTACCCCCAGGGTGTGGTAAGGCAGCAGCTCCACCCGGTGAACATTCTTCAGGGTGGAGACAAACTCCAGAAGCTCCTGCAAATGCTCGTCCCCATCGGTGAGCCCCGGCACCACCACATGGCGGATCCACATGGGGATGTTTTGGGCCTGTACAGCTGCCAGGAACTTCTCCCATCCCCCGCTGTCCCGGCCTGTCACGGCACGGAAGCCCTGGGGCGAGTGGTGCTTGATGTCCAGCAACACCAGGTCGGTGTGGGAGAGAATCTCTTCATAGTCCCCCAGCCCGCATCCGGCGGTGTCCAGACAGGTGTGAATGCCCTCCCGGTGACATAGCTTCATGGTCTCCACCAGAAAATCCGGCTGCAACAGCGGTTCGCCGCCGGAAAAGGTGACCCCACCGGTGTCTCCGTAGTAGGGCTTGAAGCGGCGCAGCTTAGCTACCAGCTCCTCCGGCGTCATCTCCTTGGCTGCCGCCCCTCCACACGACCAGGTGTCCGGGTTGTGGCAGTACTGACAGCGCAGCTGACAGCCCTGGAGAAAGACCACCGTGCGAATGCCGGGGCCGTCCACCAGCCCCATGCTCTCCACAGAGTGAATGATTCCCTTCATTGTGAACTCCCTTCTTTTTCCAATTTCAGGATAAAGAAAAGACCGACGCACTGAGCCCTTTCCTTGCCCAGACGGTCGGCCGGTTTCACGATCACACTCCACGTGGTCTGTTCCACTTATTTCCGTCAGTTGTATGATCACCGTGGGTACAGACTACTATATCTTGTGGTGTTTGTCAAGGGTCATCTCAATATTTCATTATTTTCCAGTTTTCTTACGTATTTTTAAGAACTTTGGAAGAAGTTGTATCAGAGTTGTAAATTCTTCTTTAATCCCCCAATTTTAGCGTTGTTTGCCGTTGCCTTTTGCTCTAGAGCATACTATAATGGCCCCCACATAGGGGCTGTGTCCCCGAAACAACAAAGGGGAGAACCAGACATGAGAAAACCCAACCCGGCCCGCAGAAATGGGGGCAGAATTGAAACCGTCATCAACCTCCTGGCCCTGGTGCTGTTTGCAGTCCTGGCTGTGGGCTTTGTGGCCACGGCCATTTCCACCCAGTTTCTCACCCCTGCCCTCATTGTCGTACTGATAGCTGTGGTGTGCCTTCTCCTGGTGGGAGTTTTGTTGCTGCGCCGCAGCCGCCGTGGGGCAGTGCGGGCATGCGGCTCGGTGCTGGCCATGGCCCTGTGCCTGGTTTTTGCCCTGGGCATTGGATATATCCGCATTGGTCTCAACACGCTGGGCCGTATCACCTCCACCGACGCCTCCCAGACCTTGACCATGGCCGTCTACGTCAAGGAAGGGGATGACCGAGCGGTGGAGGACGTGTTGTCTGCGCCCTTGGGCATTCTGGCCACCGACCAGGACAACACCCAGGCAGCCATAACAAAGCTGGAACAGGAGTACAGCGTGACCCTGACCACCCAGCCCTACACCAGTCCCGCTGAGCTGGTTGATGGCCTGGAGAATGGCCAGGTGGATGCCATTTTGGTGGCCCAGACCCGCCTGGGCGTGCTGGAAGATATGGAGGACTATGCTCCCATCCTGGCCGGGCTGCGGGAGGTGAAGACCTTCCAGATCCAGCTGTCCGACAACCAGCAGGCCACCCAGTCCGCTCCCCCTGTGGACACTGTCTTTACCGTATATATCAGCGGCAACGACACCCGCAGCAACGACATCAACGACACCCAGCGCAGCGACGTGAACATCATCGCCACAGTCAACCCCAAGACCCGGCAGGTGCTGCTGCTGTCCACCCCCCGGGACTACTTCATCCCCCTGTCCATTTCCGGCGGAGTCAAAGACAAGCTCACCCACGCCGGCAAATATGGCATTGATGTGAGCATGGACACCCTGGAGATGCTCTACGGCATCAATTTGGACTACTACTTTAAGGTGAATTTCTCCGGCTTTGAGGGTATTATTGACGCCCTTGGAGGGATTGAGGTGGATTCCAAGTATGAATTTTCCTCCAAGATCTCCGACCACCCCATCCATTACAATAAGGGCATCAACCACCTCAACGGTGAGGAAGCCCTCTATTATGTCCGGGAGCGGTACTCCTTCCCCAACGGCGACTTCCAGCGGGGCATTCACCAGATGCAGGTCATCCAGGCGGTCATGGACAAAGTACTCTCCCCCACCATCCTCGTCCGGTACGCCTCCATGATGGATGCCATGGCCGACTGCTTCCGCACCTCCGTGCCCTCCGACCTCATTGCAGCCCTGGTACGGGATCAGCTGGGCAACGGCGGGAACTGGAACATTGTCAGCTACTACGTCAGCGGACATGAGGAAAAGCACACCACTTACTCCGCCCCCAAGTCCAAGGCCTCTGTGATCATTCCCAACCAGTCCACGGTGGAGACCGCCAAAAAGCTCATGGAACAAGTGCGAAACGGGGAGGTCATCTCCCAGCCACAGGCATAATCTCACAGGCAGTTTGGTGCGGTACGCCAAACTGCCTGTAACTTCTCACAAAATCCTCAAACTCCTGGAAATTCCCGAATACTTCCATTGCCATTTCACCCATTTTGTACTATAATGTCGAGAGCTATTTCCTGCGGCCCCGCAGACCGCACAGTACACTTTCACTGTCAACCAAACAGAGGAAGATATGTAAAAGGAAGGAATATTATGTTTATGGGAAAGAAACCGAATAAGACCGGCGGCAAGACCCGTGGTTTTGATTTCTACCTCAATAAGGTAGCCCTGGTGGTCTTTAGCGTATTGGCAATTCTCTTCGTGTACACAGCTGTGTCCTCCCAGATGCTCCCCCCCCTGCTCATTGCCCTGCTGGTGGTGGTGGTGGCCATTCCCGTTGCCCTGGTGTGGTGGCTGAGTTTGCGCCGTGGCAAGGCCATGGGACGGGCTGTGGGCTCGGTGTTGGCTATGGTGTTCTGCCTGCTCTTCGCCGTGGGTACCCGCTACATCCAGATCGGCATGGATGCTCTCCACAGCATCACCAAGGAAGAAGCTGAAACTGCTGCCATGTGCGTGTACGTCCGTGCTGACGACACCCGGGAGATGGAGCAGCTGTTGGACGAGACCTTCGGTGTTCTGGGGCTGACCAGCAGCCACACCCAGGATGCTGTCAACCAGCTCAACAAAGAGTACTCCACCTCCCTCACCACCCAGTCCTTCGATGCCGTCACCGATCTGGTGGATGCCCTGAATGATGAAGATGTGGATGCCATTCTCGTGGATCAGGGCCAGCTGAGCGTGCTGGAAGACCTGGAGGGCTACGAGACTGCCATGGACAACCTGCGGCAGGTCAAGTCCTTCCACGTGGAGGTGCAAAGCGACAATACCCCTGTTCCCGACGATGAGTGGGAGGGGGACTCCGTGGTCACTGTGTACATCAGCGGCAGCGACTCCCGGGACAGCAACATCATGGCCACCGGGCGCAGCGATGTGAACATCATTGCCACCATCAACACCGAGACTCACCAGGTGCTGCTGCTCAACACGCCTCGAGATTTCTACATTCCTCTGGCTCGCAGCGGTCCCAATGACCGGCGCGACAAGCTCACCCATGCCGGTCTCTACGGTGTGGATGAGAGCAAGGACACCCTGGCCCAGTACTACGACATTGATATTGACTACTACTTCCGGGTCAATTTCAGCGGATTTGAGGATATCATTGATGCCCTGGGCGGCATTGAGGTGGACTCCAAGTACGCCTTCTCCTCCACCATCTCCGACACCCCCATCCGCTACAACAAGGGTATCAATCATCTGGACGGCTATGAGGCCCTGTACTACGTCCGGGAGCGCTACTCCTTCCCCAACGGCGACTATCAGCGTGGCGTCAACCAGATGCAGGTCATCGAAGCGGTGATGAAAAAGGCCATGTCCCCCTCCATCCTCACCAGCTACACCTCCTTGATGCAGGCGCTGTCCGACTGTTTCAAGACCTCTGTCCCCACAGAGCTCATCAGCTCTCTGGTGCGAAACCAGCTGGCCAATCCCACTCAGGAGTGGAACATCGTCACCTACTACGTCTCCGGCACTGGCTCCAGTGAGTACACCTACTCCATCCCCAGCCAGAGAGCCTACGTCACCATCCCCGACGAGTCCACGGTGGAGACCGCCAAGGATCTCATGCAGCAGGTGGTGGACGGCAAAACCATTTCTGCCCCCCAGCAGTAATTAACGATAAAAATGGCCGGATGCCCCAGCATCCGGCCATTTTCATTGGAGGAATTTTTATGTCTGACATCACTTACATCCATCGACTGGATCACCCCGGTGTGGACGTGTTTGCACGCCTCACCGAGGCCCAGCTCCGCAACCGCCGGGAACCGGAAAAGGGGATTTTCATTGCGGAGAGTCCCAAGGTCATTGAGCGGGCCTTGCATGGAGGCTATGAGCCTGTGTCCTTCCTCATGGAGGAAAAGCACATCACCGGACAGGCCCGGGAGCTGCTGGAACGCTGTCCCCAGGTGCCGGTGTACACCGGGCCCTCGGAGCTGCTGGCCCAACTGACTGGATTCCCCCTCACACGGGGGGTGCTGTGCGCCATGCGCCGCCCCGTTCTGCCCAGCGTAGAGCAGCTGTGCCGCAATGCCCACCGGGTGGCAGTGCTGGAGGGGATCGCAGACCCCACCAATGTGGGAGCCATTTTCCGCTCCGCCGCTGCCATGCACATGGATGCGGTGCTGGTCACCCCCAACTGCTGCGACCCCCTGTACCGCCGCTCGGTGCGGGTGAGCATGGGCACCGTGTTCCAAATCCCCTGGACCCGCATCCCCCAGTGGCCGGAGGGCGGCCTGGAGCAGCTGAACGGCCTGGGCTTTCGCACTGTGGCCATGGCCCTCACCCCCAATGCCGTGTCCATCGAAGACCCCGCCCTGCACCAGGCGGACAAGCTGGCCATTTTACTGGGTACCGAGGGGGACGGGCTGGCCCGCTCCACCATTGCCCGGTGTGACCACACCGTGTGCATCCCCATGTCCCATGATGTGGACTCCCTCAATGTGGCCGCCGCCAGCGCCGTGGCCTTCTGGGAGCTGCGGTACCGCCGGTGATCTCTGTCTGATCTGTAAAATTTCATACAGTTTCACCGGTTTCTTTTGTTACATTCTTGACAACCACACAGGACGGATTTATAATTTTCATCAAGACCTGATGTGGTGGGCCTGTACGTTTTGCCAAAACTCACAAAGTGCGCCACAGGATTTTCCATATGTTTGAAACATCTGGTTGACATTCCTGTGGGTACGTTCTGGGAATTTGGCTGGCGTTACGGGCCTTTTTTGTACATTACAGCGGCAAACCGCTGACACAATCTCAGGCAGTTTTCTGCCAGCTTCGGGAGGTCATTATGAGTTATACCATTCCCATCGGCCCCTACCATCCCGCCCTGGAGGAGCCCATACACGCCCGTCTCACCGTGGACGGGGAGCGCATTACCGATGCGGAAGTCTTTGTGGGCTACAACCACCGGGGCATTGAGCGTCTGGCCCAGGAGCGCAACTTCATCCAGACCCTGGTGTTGGTGGAGCGGGTGTGCGGCATCTGCTCCCACTCCCACTCCCTGACCTATGCGCTGTGCATTGAGCACATCGCCGGCATGGAGGTGCCCCGTCGGGGGCAGTACATCCGGGTCATCATCGAGGAGCTGGAGCGCATCCACTCCCACCTTCTGTGGCTGGGCATCGCCTGCCACATTGTGGGCCATGACTCCCTGTTCATGCAGTGCTGGAACGACCGGGAGGGCACCATGGACATTCTGGAGGCCCTCACCGGCAACCGGGTCAACTACGGTATGAACATCATCGGCGGCGCCCGCCGGGACTTTCCCGACGACCAGCGACGGGACCTGATGGCTGCCATGGATGACCTGGAAAAGCGGATGGGCCCCATCACCCACTGGCTCACCCATGACAAGACCCTGGCCATGCGCACCAAGGGGGTGGGAGTTCTCACCCGGGAGGACGCCATCCGGCTGGGCGCCGTGGGTCCCCACGCCCGGGCCTCCGGGGTGGATATGGATGTGCGCCGGGACGCCCCCTACTCCTCCTACGATGACTTTGAGTTCGCCGTCCCCGTTCAGGAATCCGGGGACGTGTACGCCCGAGTGGTGATCCGTGTGCTGGAAATTTACGAGAGCATCAAGATCATCCGCCAGGCGGTGGACAATCTTCCTGAGGGGCCCATCAACCTGGGCAACAAAATCCCCAAGGTGCCCGCCGGCGAGTTCATCGCCCGCCACGAGGCACCCCGGGGCCACCTGGTGTACAAGGTGGTCACCGACGGCGGGGTGAACAATCACCGGGTGAGCCTCCATGTGCCCACCTTCAAAAATGCACCTACGGTGCCGGTGATGCTGCGGGGCAACACGGTGGCGGATGCAGGCCTGATCGTGGCCTCCATCGACCCCTGTTTCTCCTGCCTGGATCGGTAAGACCGCCATGCACGAACTCGCCATCACCCAGAGCATTCTGGACATTGCGGAAAAGGTGGCCCGGGAACACGGGGCCATACGGGTGCGGGAGGTGCGCATCAAGCTGGGGGAGTATTCCGGCGTGGTTCCCCAGTGCGTCCAGGATTACTTCGACGTCATCAGCCAGGGCACCATCGCCCAAGGGGCGCATCTGGACATTCAGCGTCTGCCGGTGGTGATCCACTGTGAAGCCTGCGGGCAGGACAGCCAGATCGACCGCCGCCATGTGCGTTGCCCCCTGTGCGGCTCCACCCAGCTGAAGCTGATCCAAGGCCGGGAATTTTACATTGAGAGTTTGGAGGTCGACTGATGGAAATCAAAGTCATGCACCAGGTCATGGCCTGGAACGAAGATGTCAGCGAGGCCGTCAAGGAGGAGCTGGCCCAACACCAGGTATGCCTCATAAACGTCATGGGCTCCCCCGGTGCGGGGAAAACCAGCACCATCGTGGCCCTCATAAAGGCACTGCGCAGCCGCTACCGCATCGGCGTCATTGAAGGGGATATTGCCGGACAGATCGACGCCGACGCCATTCACGCCATGGGCATTCCCGTCACCCAAATCGACACCGACGGGGCCTGTCACATCGAGGCCATGAGCATCCAGAAGATGCTGCCCGAGTTTGACCTTGCAAATCTGGATGTCATTTTCGTGGAAAACATCGGCAACCTGGTGTGCCCTGCCGAGTTCAACATCGGCGAGAGCTTCCGGGTGGCCCTCCTCAGCATTCCCGAGGGGGATGACAAGGTGGAGAAGTACCCCCTGATGTTCGCCACCACCCAGGCCCTGGTGATGAACAAGTACGATTTGAAGGATTACTTTGACTTTGACGATATGCGGGTGGAGCGCAACGCCCGGGAGCAGAACCCGGAGGTCACCGTGTTCCGCCTGTCCAATCGGGACGGGGCAGGCCTGGAGGAGCTGGTCAGCTGGCTGTCCGCCCAAATTGATGCGAGAATTGGGAGGTGTCAGGGATGAAAGGCTTTCGTTTCTCCGCCTGGCTGTCCACCGCCATTTTGTGCTTTTTGTTTTGGATGCTGCTGACCTGGTCGGTGGCCCCACGGGAACTGATTTGGGGCGGCCTGGTATCGGTGGTGGTGGCCGCCTTCGCCAGCCGTTTCCTCATTCATAGCCGGGCCTTCTACCTCTACAACCCGGTGCGGCTGATTGTGCTGGTGTTCTACTGCGTGGTCATCTTTTTCTGGGAGGTCATCAAGGCCAACATGAGTATGGCCAAGATGGTGCTCAGCCCCAAACTTAGCTACAAGCCGGGCATCCTCCGCATCCCCGCCGACCCCAAGCTGAAGAGCCACTACGGCCTGGCCATGGTGTCCAACTGCATTACCCTCACCCCCGGCACCATCACCCTGGAGACCGCCCAGGATGAGGAGGGCCAAAACTATTACTACGTCCACTGGATCGACGTGGCGGAGACCGACCGGGACAAGGCCGGGGAAGCCATCAAGGGAACCATGGAACGCTGGATCGGGAGGATTTGGAAATGACGGTATTTTTGATTGGCGCCATTGTGTGCATCATCCTAGACCTGCTCCTGCTCTACCGGGTGTTCCGTGGCCCTACGGCGGCGGACCGCATCTGCGCCATGGACGCACTGGATCTGGTCACCGCCCTGGCTCTGGTGCTCTACTCCCTGCACACCGGGCGCACCATCTATCTGGACATCGCACTGGTGGTGGCTCTGCTGGGCTTTGTCAGCACCGTGTTTGTGGGGCGCTATCTGGAAAGGAGGCTGTGAGAGATGGACGTTGTGGACATTGTCGTTGCCGTACTCATGGCCATTGGACTGTTCTTCGCCTTCATCGGCACTCTGGGCATTTTACGGATGCCTGACGTATTTGGGCGGCTGCAAGCCTCCACCTGTATTTCCTCCATGGGCACCATCTTTGTGGTGCTCTCCAGCATTGTGTACGTGATTACCCACGGCATGAGCGGCTCGGTGGTGGTAAAGCTGGTTTTCATCCTGCTTTTTGTGCTGGGCACCAACCCGGTGTCCAACCACGCACTGTGCAAGGGCGCTTACCGTTCCGCCAAGCCCAACCCGGAGCCCATCATCGACGACTATAAGGAGGATGATCCCCAATGAATGGTACGTTGGTTTTTCTCCTGAACACCCTGGTGCTCTGCGGCATTGTGGCCTCCGCCATCGTGGCGGTGAAGGCCAAAAAGGTCATTGACTCGGTGATCGCCCTGGCGGCCACCGGCTCCTTTGTGGCCCTGGAGTTTGTGCTCTTGCAAGCCCCCGACGTGGCCATCGCTGAGGCCAGCGTGGGAGCCGTGCTGTCCACCATTCTCTACATCATCGCCCTGCGTAAGGTGTACGGCAGAAAGGGGGAGCAGGAATGAGCGGCACAAAAAAGATGGTTTTAGGCCTTACCCTGGCCGTGCTTTTGGTCTGTGGTGTGTGGGCCGGGTGGCGCATGGCAGGCAGTCCCCCCACCTATGACGGCACAGAGGTGGATTTGGTGGAGCTGTACGAAAACCCCAGCTCCTATGACAACACCACTGCTGACGGTGCCGCCGCCATCATGGTCAATGAAAACCTGGAAAAGACTGCTGCCGACAACGTGGTCTTCTCTGTGGTCTTCAACTTCCGTGGCTACGACACCATGGGAGAGAGTTTCATCCTCATCGCCGCCATTGCCGGCTCCCTGGTGATCCTGCGCAAGACCACCCACTCTGGCAAAAAGGAGGAGCACAACCATGAAGAAAACCTATAAAAAGACCCCCATCATCTCCCGGTGCGCCTCCGACCTGTTCCTCCCCCTGGCCTGCGTGTTCGGCTGCTATGTGGTGCTCCACGGCAGCACCAGCCCCGGCGGCGGCTTCCAGGGCGGCGTGCTGGTGGCCAGCGCCATCTTGCTGGTGTTTTTGGGCTACGGCGGCTGGGGTGTCAAGCGCTCCTTCAACGAGCACATGCTCCACTCCAGTGAGACGGTGGCGGAGATCATGTACGTGGTCATCGCCCTGGTGGGTGTGTTCACAGGTCTGAACTTCTGCGTCAACTTCGTCTTTGCCGGGCAGCAGGTGGACACCAGCATCCTCATGAACGATGCGGTGGGCTACCACGTCATGGCGGGCATCACCTGTCTGCTCATTATGATGCTCAGTGTCTTGGAGGACGACAAGGACAAATCCCCGGAGAACAAGGAGGAGGATGCGGCATGATTTTCACCAACTACCTGGTCTGCTTCTTTCTCATTGCCCTGGGCATTTACTGCATGGTGAGTCAGAAGAATCTGTTCAAAATCACCGTGGGCATGGGCCTGGTGGACTACGGGGTGAACCTGCTCATCGTCTCCGTGGGCTTCCACGACGGCGGCACCGCCCCCATCTTCAACATTGCCGAGCTCAATCGCTCCAGCTTCTTTGTGGACCCCATCCCCCAGGCGCTCACTCTCACCTCCATCGTCATCGGCGCTTGTACCACCGCCATGACCCTGTGCCTCATTATCATGCTCTACAAGCAGTATGGCACCCTGCAATCCGATGAAATCAGGAGGTTGAGAGGCTGATGTACGACTTTATGTATAACTTCCCCGTGCTGGCCATTATGGCTCTGTTCCTGGGGGCATTTCTCAACTCCCTGGTGGGCCGGCGCAATGCCAAGATCCGCAACGCCGTGGTGGTTCTCTCCATGCTCACCGCTCTGGTGATGATGCTCAGCCTGGTCAAACCCATTCTTCTGGATGGCGAGACCCTCACCTACTGGCTGGGCAACTGGGAGCCGGTGGGAGACTGGGCCATTGGCATCAGCCTGGAGGTAGACGCTCTGAGCCTGTTCTTCGCCCTCATTGTGGTGGTGGCGGTGTTCGTCTCCGGCATCTACTCCTTCTCTTACATGAGCCACGACGACTCTCTGGTCAACTACTACACCCTGTTTTTGATGCTCTCCGGCTCGGTGCTGGGTCTGGTACTCTCCGGTGACCTCTTCAATATGTTTGTCATGATCGAGATCATGACCTTCACCGCCGTGGCCCTCACCGCATTCCGCAACAACTACGAAGGGGCACTGGAAGGCGCTTTCAAGTACCTGGTGGTGGGCTCCCTGGGCTCTACCAGCGTACTCATTGGCATTGCCCTTCTCTACTCCCAGATGCACACCTTGAATCTGGCCCAGCTGGCCGCTGCGCTGCCTGGATATGACTCGCCGGTGACCATCATCGCCTTTGCCTTCCTCTTTGTGGGCTTTGGCTCCAAGGCCTTTTTGTTCCCCTTCCACCCCCTGGCCGCCGATGCCCACGCTGTGGCTCCCGCCTCCATCTCCCTGATGATCTCGGGCGTGCTGACCAAGTGCGGCGTGTATGGCATCATCCGGCTGTGCTACTGCCTGTTCCAGAACATCCACCAGCCCTTCGTGCAGTACTTTGTCACCGGGGTGGGTGTCATCAGCATGTTCGTGTGCGTGACCATGGCCTTCAATCAGCACAACTTTAAGCGGCTGCTGGCCTTCCACTCCATCTCCCAGGTGGGGTACGTCATCACCGTCATCGGCCTGGGCTCCGCTCTGGGTCTGTCCGCCGGTCTGTTTCACGCCATGAACCACACCATCTTCAAGGGCCTTTTGTTCCTCACCGCCGGAGCCGTGCAGCACGCCACCGGCAGTCTGGATCTGGACGAGCTGGGCGGCCTTTCCAAGAAGATGCCCGGCACCTGTGCTCTGTTCCTCATCGGTGCGGCCTCCATCAGCGGCCTGCCACCCTTCAACGGCTTTGCCTCCAAGTGGATGATCTATCAGGCGGCCTTCCAGCAGGCCGGGGAGACGGGCAACTTCTTCTTCGTGGTGGTGTGTGTGGCCGCCCTCATCACCAGCGTGCTCACCCTGGCCTCCTTCATCAAGGTGGCTCAAAGCGTATTCTTCGGCCAGCTCAACCCCAAGTTTGCCAATACCCGTGAAGTCTCTCTGGGTATGCGCATTCCCATGTGGATTCTGGCCATTCTCTGCATCCTGCCCGGTCTGTTCCCCGAGAAGGTGCAGCAGTGGCTGCTCACCCCCGCTACCCACGCAGCCCTCAATGCCCCTGGATATATTGACGCCGCCATGGGCAACGGCTATGCCGCCTCCTTCGCCCTGCCCGCCTATCAGGCTCAGCCCATTCCCCTGTCTGGAGCCTGGCAGCCTGTGATGTGGCTGCTGCTGCTCATTTCCGTGACCCTGGCCGTGTGTGTCGTGGCCCTGCTGGGCAGCGATGACAAGGCCACCGTGGTCTCTGAAATCGCCCCTGAGGAGGAGGGCGACCCCAAGTATGACTCCTTCTTCTCCGGCGAGGCCAGTGTGTACTCCCAGGTGGGTGGCAGCGACCTGTTCTGGGGCTTTAAGCACAACTGGAGACATTACTTCTCCTTCATGCACAACTGGCACAGCGGTGTGGTCAACGACTATACCCTGTACGGCGCCGCCGCCATCGCCGTGGCACTGGTGCTGTGTGTCATCTTTCTGTAAAGGGGGTACCTGACATGATAAACTTCCTCTGGACCATCTTCCATGTGCTGGTATTCCCCGGCCTGCTCTTCTGTGTGGTGGTGGGCGTGCTGCTGGCAGGGTTAGACCGCAAGCTGGTGGCCCGGATGCAAAACCGGGTGGGCCCGCCCCTGCTCCAGCCCTGGTATGACTTTCTCAAGTGCTGCGGCAAGGAGACCATCATCCCCCGCCATGCCCGGCGCTCCCTCTTCCTGGCCGCTCCGGTCATCGGCTTTGCCGCTCTCATCACCGTGGCCCTGTTCATCCCGGTGTTCTCCTACTCCGTCTACTCCACCTCCGCTGACCTGGTGGTCATCCTCTACCTGCTCACGGTGGTGGGCGTGTCCATGATCGTGGGCGCTGCCGCCTCCGGCTCCCCCTTTGCCGGGGTGGGCCTGAGCCGTGAAATGGTGGCCATGATCTCCTATGAGCTGCCCTTCGTGCTGGTGATGCTGGCGGTGGGCCGCATGGCCGGGGAGGGCACCCCCCTGGGGGTCACCTTCTCCCTCCAGACCATTGTGAACTGGCAGGCCGTCAACGGAAACCTGCTGTTCCACTGGAGCATGATTCCCGCCGCCCTGGCCATGCTCTTTGTCATCCCCTGCGAAATTGGGATGCACCCCTTTGACATCGCCGAGGCGGAGACGGAGATCTGTGAGGGCACCCTGGCCGAGTACAGCGGCCCTCCCGCCGGACTGTTCCGGCTCACCCACTGCGTGAAGATGTACGTCATGTGCGCCCTCTTCTGCGTGCTGTTCCTGGGCGGCATCTCCACCGGGTACGCCGCTTTGGACGCCCTGGTGATGGTGGGTCTCAGCGTGGTGCTCACCTTTGTCACCATGAGCGTGCCCCACGCCGTGTGTGCCCGGTTCAAGGTGGAGCAAGTGTTCAAATTCTACTGGACGGTGGTGGCCGGACTGGCCCTCATCAGTCTCATTCTGGTCTGGCTGGGCCTGTAAGGAGGGACAAGGTATGTTTCAGAACATGATCGACAAGAGCATGGCCAAAAGTCCCTGGATCTTCCACATCAACGCAGGCTCCTGCAACGGCTGTGACATCGAGCTGGTGTCGGTGCTCACCCCCCGGTACGACGCCGAGCGACTGGGCTTCCGCCTCACCGGAACCCCCAGGCAAGCGGACATCGTGGTGGTCAGCGGCCCCGTCACCTCCCAAACCAAAGATCGCCTGGTGCGCACCCTGGCCCAGGTGCCCGAACCCCGTGTGGTGGTGAGCCTGGGCTCCTGCCCCCGGTCCGGCAACGTGTTTAAGGGCAGCTACTGCGTGGACGGCCCTCTGGAGAAGTACACCCATGTGGACGTGTCCGTGGGCGGCTGCACCCCCAAGCCCGAGGCCATCATGGCCGCCCTGGCCAAGGCCGCCGAAATTCTGGCTGAAAAGCGGAAGGAGATGCGTCAGAAATGATTCCCTATCTCACGAAAGCCCTGGGCAATCTCTTCCGCACCCCCGCCACCGAGAAATTCCCCAAGGGAGAGCCCCCTAAGGCCGCCCCTGGCTATCGGGGCCGCATCATCTATCACCCGGAGAGCTGCATCAACTGCGGGCTGTGTATGCGGGTGTGCGCCCCCCAGTGCATGGAGCGCACCATTGAGCCGCTGCCCAACGGCGATCAAAAGATCACCCTCACCTTCGATATGACCAGCTGCACCTTCTGCGGCATGTGTGCCGACTTCTGTTCCCGTCACTCCATCGAGCTTTCCGACGACTATATGATCGTGGGCACCAAACCTGAAGACTTTTTGGTGTCCGGCACCTTCGTCAAGAAGGCTCCGCCCCCCAAGATGACCCCCGAACAGATTGCCGAGCTGAAGGCCAAGGCGGAGGCCGCCAAAGCCGCCAAGGCGGCAGCGGAGCAGGCCAATGGCTGACCTCTCCCGCATCCGCCTGGAGGTGGAGGGACTGGTGCAGGGGGTGGGGTTTCGCCCCACCGTCCACCGCCTCACCACCCAGTTGTCCCTGTCCGGCTTCATCCGCAACACCCCCCAGGGGGCGGAGCTGGAACTGGAGGGGCAACCGGATCAGGTGGACCAATTCGTTCCCCTCTTGCAGCAACAGGCCCCGGTGCTGGCCCGTATTCGCCGGGTCAGCACCGTTTCCATTCCTCCCACCGGAGAGGTGGGGTTTCACATCCTCCCCAGTGTGGGAGAGCACGCCCCGGACACCCAGGTCAGCCCCGACGTGGGCATCTGTGAAGACTGTCTGCGGGAAATGCGCACCCCAGGGGATCGGCGGTACCGCCACCCCTTTCTCAACTGCACCAACTGCGGGCCCCGGTTCACCATCATCCAAAGCATCCCCTATGACCGGGAGCGCACCGCCATGGGGGCATTCCCCATGTGTGAGGATTGCCAAGGAGAGTACACCGACATCACAGACCGCCGCTACCACGCCCAGCCCACCTGCTGCCCCAACTGCGGCCCCACCCTCACCTATCTGGATGGGGCAGGAAAGGCCGTAGAGGGCGACCCCATCCAGCTGGCCCAAGCGCAGCTGAGACAGGGTGGAATCGTGGCAGTGAAGGGGCTGGGGGGCTTCCACCTGGCCTGCCTGCCCCAGTATGCTTCCCTATTGCGGCAGCGCAAAGAGCGGGAGGGCAAACCTCTGGCCCTCATGTGCGCCGACCTGGATGCCGCCCGGGGTCTGTGTCACCTCTCCCCAGAGGAAGAGACGGCCTTGACCAGCTGGCGGCGGCCCATTGTACTGCTGCGCAAGCGTGACCCCGCCCCGGATGTGCTGAGCCACACCCCGGAACTGGGGCTCATGCTTCCCTACACTCCCTTGCACTACCTGCTCATGGAGGGCTTTTCCGCCCTGGTGATGACCAGCGCCAACCCCTCGGACTGTCCCGTGTTCATTGACAACCAGGCAGCGTTGGAAGGGTTACAGGGGATTGCCGATGGTTTTCTCCTCCACAACCGGGACATCGTCACCCGGTGTGATGACTCCCTTCTGCGGGTCTTCCGGGGCAAGGAATATCCCCTGCGCCGCAGCCGGGGCTATGTGCCCCAGCCCGTGGAGGTGTCCTGCTCCGTCCATGGACTTTTGGCCTGCGGAGCGGAACAGAAGGCGGGATTTGCTCTGGGTAAGGGTAAGGACGCCCTTTTAAGCCAGCACATCGGCGACTTAAAGAACATGGAGACCTTGGACCACTACCAGCAGCAACTGCGCCACTTCCGCACCCTCTTCGGGGTGGAGGTGGAGGGGCTGGCCTGTGATCTCCACCCGGACTATCTCTCCACCCAGGTGGCTCACCAGCTCTCCAAAGAGCTGGGTGTACCCCTGACCCAGGTGCAGCACCACCACGCCCACATGCTCTCCTGTATGGCGGACAATGGACTGGGGGGCCCCTGTATCGGCCTTGTGTGGGACGGCACCGGGCTGGGCACCGACGGCACCATCTGGGGAGCGGAATGTCTGGCGGGAGATGCCCACGGCTTCACCCGCCTGGGTTCCATCTCCCCCATTCTCCTGCCCGGCGGAGATGCCTGTGCCCGAGACCCCGGGCGCATCGCCCACAGTCTGCGCTATGCAGCGGGGCTGGATGCAGATTCCCAGGACATGCTCACCCTCCAGCTGAAAGCGGGGCTCAACTGTCCCCCCGCCTCCAGCATGGGACGGCTCTTTGACGGGGTATATGCCCTGCTGGGCGGCTCCTCTCCCGTCCACTACGAGGGGGAGAGTGCCATTCGCCTGGAGCACATGGCCCAGGCAGGGGTCACTGAGGCTCTGCCTGTGGAGTTGGAGACGGTGGACGGGGTGTGCCGCCTGAATACTCCCACCCTCACCGTTGCCCTCCTGGAGCGGTTGAGGCAAGGCCAATCCCCCCACCATTTGGCGGCTCAGTTTATGAATGCCATGGTGGAGCTGGCGGTGCAGCAATGCCGATGCGCCCGGGAGAGTACCAGCTTAGACCGAGTGGTGCTCTCCGGTGGTGTCTTTCAAAATATGTATCTACTGCCCCGCATCCTGGACGCACTGAGCGCCCAGGGCTTGAGGGTCTATCATCACTCCCGGGTGTCCACCAACGATGAGGGGATCGCCCTGGGACAGCTTATGGCCGCCGCAGCCTGGCGGTGAAAGGAAGGATTCCCATGTGTCTTGCCGTGCCCCTGCGGCTCATTGAAATTCACGACAAAGAGGCCGTAGCAGAAGCAAACGGCATCCGCCGCACCGTCCGGGTGGACTTCATCCCCAACCCCCAGGTGGGGGATTATGTGCTGGTTCACGCCGGTTTTGCCATGGAGCGGCTGAAAGAGGAACAGGCTTTGGCCAATCTGAAAGCCTTGCAGGAGGTGGCCGATGCTCTGTGAAGCGGATTTTCGCCGTCCCCAGGGACTGGAACGGCTGGTACAGGCCATCCAAAGCCCAGACCTGCCCCCCATGCGGCTCATGGAGGTGTGCGGCACCCACACCATGGCTTTGGCCCGCACGGGAGTGCGGCAGCTGCTGCCACCCCAGGTACAGCTGATCTCCGGGCCCGGGTGCCCGGTGTGCGTCACCCCGGCGGGGGTCATGGACGAGGTACTGCGGCTGGCCGCCCTGCGGGGGGTCATCCTCGCCACCTACGGGGACTTGATGCGGGTGCCCGGCTCCAAGCCAGGGTTTGATTTAAGGCGGCAAAAGGCTTTAGGGGCAGACATCCAGGTGGTGTACTCCCCCATGGACGCCCTGGAGCTGGCCCAGTCCCACCCCACCAAACAGGTGATTTTCCTGGGTGTCGGCTTTGAGACCACCGCCCCTGGCACCGCCCTGGCGGTGCTGGAGGCCCAGCGGCGGGGAATCAAAAACTTCTCCCTGCTGTGCCTGCTGAAGGCCACACCCCCCGCCCTCCGGGCGTTGCTGGGGCAAGAGGATTTCCGGGTGGACGGCTTTTTGTGCCCCGGCCATGTGGCCACCATTTTGGGGGCGGATGCCTTTCAGTTTCTCCCCCAGGAATATGAAAAACCCGCCGTGGTGGCGGGGTTTGAGGCGGGGGACTTGGTGGCCTCCCTCCACCTGCTCATCACCCAGGTGAAAGACCACACCCCAAAGCTGGAAAACGAATACACCCGGGCGGTGTCCCCCCAGGGCAATCCAATGGCCCAGCAGGTGATAACCCAGGTGCTGGAACCAAAGGACGATACATGGCGAGGACTGGGGGACATCCCCAACAGCGGGTTCGGGCTAAAAGCGGAGTTTGCCGACTTTGATGCCGCCGCCCGCTTTGGCTTCTCCCCAGTTGCCCAGTCCGCCCCCTCCCCCTGTCGGTGCGGGGACGTGATCTGTGGCCGCATTGGCCCCAGGCAGTGCCCCCTCTTTGGCACCGTGTGCAGCCCAGACACCCCGGTGGGGCCGTGCATGGTGTCCGGGGAAGGGGCCTGTGCCGCCGCCTATCTCTATGGAAGGGAATGACCCAGGATGGACCCACAATACATTACCTTAGACCACGGCAGCGGTGGAGGCCGCACCGCTCAGCTCATTGAAGAGCTGCTCCTCCCCGCCCTCAGCAATTCCCACCTGGCCCCCTTGGGGGACGGGGCGCTGCTGGACCTCTCCGGCCCCCTGGCCTTCTCCACAGACAGCTTTGTCATTGACCCCATCTTCTTCCCCGGCGGGGACATTGGCAAGCTGGCGGTGTGCGGCACCGTCAACGATCTTGCCATGTGCGGTGCTATTCCTAAGTATCTGAGCCTGGGCATGATTTTGGAAGAGGGCTTCCCGGTGGAGGACTTGAAGCGCATCATCACCTCCCTGGCCGCCACCGCCGCCTCCTGCGGGGTTCAGGTGGTCACGGGCGACACCAAGGTGGTGGAACGAGGCCACGGACACGGGATCTACCTCAACACCTCGGGCATCGGGGAGGTAAAATGGCCGGGACTCTCCACCCACGCCATCCAGCCCGGAGATCAAATCCTGGTCAGCGGCACCGTAGGCGATCACGGCACCGCCGTAATGCTCTCTAGAAGCGGGATGCTCCAGGGAGACGAGCTCACTTCCGACTGTATGCCTCTGCACCAGCTGGCAGCGGCAGCCCTGTCCGTAGGCGGTGTGCGGGTGCTGCGAGACCCCACCCGGGGCGGTGTGGCCACGGTGCTCAATGAATTTGTGGAGGGCACACCTCTGTGCGCCCAGGTGCAGGAGGACGCCGTGCCGGTGCGGCCCCAGGTGGAGGCCGCCTGCTCCCTTCTTGGGCTGGACCCCCTGTACTGCGCCAACGAGGGCAAGCTGCTGGCGGTGGTCTCTCCGGAGACCGCCCCCGCTGTGCTGGAGGCCCTGCGTGCCACGCCCGGCGGAGAGAACGCCGCCATCATTGGCTCCATCACCACCCAGTTCCCGGGCCGGGCGGTACTGAAAACGTCTTTGGGTGCCCACCGTGTGTTGTCCAAGCTATCCGGCGCACAGCTGCCGAGAATCTGTTAAAAAAGTGAGGGGATGTCACCATGCAGACCAACCAGAAAATTGAGATCACTCCCGAGGAAATTGTACCCACCGCAGAAAAAATGAGGCAGGAGGGGCGACTGCTCATTATGATCCACGGCCACATGGAAAACGACGGTACCCCTGTGGTCACCTATGACTACGACGACGGTCCCAACGTCCTGAGCTACGAGGTGCGGGGCCACGCCACCGTGCCCACCATCTCCCACATCTACGACGCCGCTGCCCAGTGGGCGGAGCGAGACGTGGCGGAGCTGGTACCCATCACCTTTGAGGGGCTGGATTGCAGCCAGCGCCTGTTCATGCCGGACAACCTGCTCAGCGGCGAGGGGCAGATCACCGTCACCCCCCTCAATGTGCTGCGGAACGAGAACAACCTGTAATTTCAAAGCAAAAGGACTGTCAAAAAACAAAAAAGCCATGACAATCTTGCATAGAAAAAGCCCTCGGCAGAGTTTTCCCGCCCGAAGGCGGGAAAATAAATCTTAATCCGTTTTTTTCGGGGACATGCGCATCGAAAAAAACACTTCTCAGCCCGCCAGTGTGGCCTTGGGTCGTCCTTTGACCCAAGGGTGCATGCAGCGGGCTGCAACCCCTCGAAAAAATGCTTGCATTTTTGAGAAGCGTGTCGAACTTTTTCGACACGCTGAAAAGGACTGTGGGACAGAAGCGACGCTTCTGTCCCACAGTCCTTTTTTACTTGTTGTAGGGAATGGCGGCAAAGCTCAGGGTACCGCCGGTGGCGATGATGCCCCAGTTCAAAAACTGCTTGGAGCAGTAGGTGGTGCCCTCTTTGAAGCCCTTGGAAACGCTGGGCACCAGGTTGCAGACGATCATGGTCACCAGCAGGGCCAGCATGGGACCGCCCATGACGGTGGGGTGAAACCACTGGGCCTGGAGGGTGGTGGACTCATTGGCCAGCACACCCACCACAATGCACAGCACAATGGCCAGCCACTTGTGGGTAGTCTCTCTCTTCATGTTTCGTTTCTCTCTCTTAAATTAGCAAGTAGCGCCGCCCTTGACGGTCTTGTTCAGGATGGCATCCTTGTTGATGGTCTGGTGGAGCAGCTTGTCCTCCACGTACTCCATGCCCAGACGGTCGATGGTGTCGGCAAAGCGCTCGCCGGTGATGCCCTCGTCACGGAAGAACAGAATGGCACGCTCCACCACGTCCAGAACCTCTTCCTCGCTGGTGAAGATCTTGCTGAGGGGGTGGCCATGGGCAACCTTCTTGCCCCAGCGTCCGCCCACGTAGACCTTGTAGCCTTCCGTGTACTCCTCCAGAGCGCCGAAGGGGCACTTGCCCTTACAGCGGCCGCAGTTGTTGCACTCGTTGGGATCGATGACGATCTTGCCGTCCACCACCTTGGCGATCTTGATGGGACAGGCGTTCTCCACCTGGCACACCTTGCAGCCACGGCACTTGGACAGGTTCACCATGGGCATACGCTGGCCCACGATGCCCAGGTCGTTCAGGTCGGGCTTGACGCAGTTGTTGGGACAGCCGCCCACAGCGATCTTGAACTTGTGGGGCAGGGTCACGGTGTGGTAGCCCAGGTAGAAGCGCTCATGGATCTTGTCGCTGAGGGAGAAGGAATCCAGCAGGCCGTACTGGCAGGTGGTACCCTTACAGGCCACCACGGGACGCACCAGAGAGCCGGTACCGCCGGTGAGCAGGCCACGCTCGTTGACAAAGTCGATGAGGGGCTGAATGTTCTCGTACTTCACGCCCTGGATCTCCAGAGTCAGACGGGTGGTCATGGTCACCTCGCCGCTGCCGAACTTCTCAGCGGCCTCAATGACAGTGCGGTGCTCGTCAGCGGTGATCTTACCGTTGCGGGTGATGATACGCACGTTGAACACGTCGGGGTAGCGCTTGTCCTGGAGGCAGCCCAGGCCCTTGACCCGCTTGATCTCAGCGGGGCTCAGAGCGGTGGCGGGCACAGAGATCTTCACAGTGTTGATGAAGGCGCCGCCTTCCAGCACACGGGTGTTGGTGTAGCCCAGAGCCTTCAGACGGTTCTGCAGGAAGTAGCCACGCTTGCCCTTGGCACACACCAGCAGCAGCTTGTCGTCCAGGTTGGTGCCCTCGATGGGAGCGTTGACGGTGGACAGATTCACCCAGGTAGCGCCGGGCAGAGTGGCGGCGGGGTGAGCGTCCAGCACACGGTAGTCCTTGGCCTCGCCAGCAGCGTACTGGGCGGGAGTGAAGGTCTCGAAGGCGCCGGACATCTTATTCTCCAGGATGTAGCAGGCCTGGACAAAGGGGTGAATGGCGGTGGAGAAGGGGGGGGCATAGGCAAAGTCCAGGGTGTCGAAGTCGGAAACCTTGGCGCCCATGGCAATGCCGGTGACGGCGATGTCCACCATCTTGTCCACAGCACCGGCGCCCAGCACCTGAATACCCAGCAGCTTGCCGGAGGTCTGGTCGGCGATGAGCTTGGTGACAAAGGAGGAGGCGTCGGCATAGTAGTGAGCCTTGTCGTCGGTGACGCAGGTCACGGTGACCACGTCGTAGCCCTCAGCCTTGGCCTGAGCCTCGGTGAGGCCGGTACGGCCAGCGTTCAGGTCGTCAGCCAGGCGCACCACACCAGTGCCCATGCAGCCCAGATAGGGGGTATCGGTGCCGGTGAGGTTCTTGGCCAGGCAGCGGCCGGTGATGTTGGCGGTGGAGCCCATGGCGGACCACTGGCCCTTGCCGGTGATGCGGTTGTGTACCATGGCGCAGTCGCCCACGGCGTACACGTCATTGAGGTTGGTGCGCTGATGCTCGTCCACCACGATGGTGCCCTTCACCATCTCCAGGCCGGACTCATTGAGGAAGCCGGTGGCAGGACGGATGCCAATGGCCATCACCACCACGTCAGCAGGCAGCACGCCGGCGCTGGTGTCCACACCAGTGGCCTTTTCGGTGCCCACAATACCCTTGAGGGCGGTGCCGGTGCGGACACGCATGCCCTTACCCTGGAGCTTGCGGCGGACGTAGTCGGCCACCTCAGCATCAAAGATGTTGGGCATCAGCTGGTCAGCCATGTCCACCACGGTGACGGACAGGCCCTTAGCCATCAGGTTCTCGGCGATCTCCAGACCGATGAAGCCGCCGCCCACCACCACAGCGCTGCGGCAGTGATTGTTGTCCACGTAGGCACGCAGACCGATGGCATCGTCGGGGGTGCGCATGGTGTACACGCCGGGCAGGTTCACACCCTCCACGGCGGGCACGAAGGGCTCAGCGCCCACAGCCACCACCAGCTTGTCGTAGCCCACGGTGCTGGTCTCCCCCGTGGCCACATTGCGCACGGTGACAGTCTTGGCACCAGCGTCCACAGAAGTGGCCTCCATACCGGTGCACACCTCCACACCAGTCAGGCCCTTGTACTTCTCATGGGTGTTGACGATGAGCTCGTCCCGGGTCTCGATGCTTCCTCCCACATAGTAGGGCAGGCCACAGCCAGCATAGGAAATGTCCTGGCTCTTGGTGTAAATCGTGACACTCGCATTGCGGTCTTCGCGCTTGAGCTTGGCGGCTGCCTTGGTACCTGCGGCAACGCCACCGATTACGATTACGTTCATGGCTAACTCTCCTTTGTTCAATGTTTCGCATATTGATTATAACATACAAGGGGTGTTATAATTGATTCGACTTAATTATACAATGATTCAAATTCTGAATCACCCACTGTACCTACTAAAGAACTGGGGTATGCCTATGCTGGACTACCGAATGGAAACCTTTCTCATCCTCTGTGAGGAGATGAATTACCGGAAAACCGCACAAATTCTACACCTGTCCCAACCCGCCGTCACCCATCACATTCAGTTTTTGGAGCATGAATACGGGTGCAGCCTGTTTTCCTATTCCGGCCGCCAGCTGGTGAAGACCGACCAGGGCCGTGCCCTGGAGGAATATGCCCGCTCGGTGAAGTACAACGATTTGGAGCTGCGGCGCAGTCTCACCAACCGCCACATCACCGAGGTGAAGATGGGGGCCACCAAAACCATCGGCGACTACGTCATCGGCGACCGGGTAAAAAAGTTCCTCACACGGGAGGACTGCTCGTTGTGCCTGGTGGTGGACAACACGGAGCATCTGCTGCAAAGTCTGGAGGATGGACAGCTGGACTTTGCCATTGTGGAGGGGTACTTTGACAAAAATCGCTTCGCCTGGCAGCTGCTGCGCCAGGAGCCTTTTGTGGGTATCTGCCACAAAGGCCACCCCTTTTGCGGACGGAAGATCAGCGTGGAAGAGCTGATGGGGGCCACCATCATCCACCGGGAGGCGGGCTCGGGCACCCGGGCCATTCTGGAGCAAAAGCTCAAGGGGTACAACGAGTCCCTGGATCGGTTCCACCGCCACATCTGCATCAGCTCCTTCAAATTGATTCTGGAGGCGGTGAAGCAGAATCTGGGGGTCAGCTTCGTCTATGAGACCCTGGCAGATAGCGACGAGGAGCTGGGCAAGTTCTGGCTGGATGACGAGCCCATCATCCGGGAGTTCTCCATTGTCTACCAGAAACACACCAACCCCCAGGAGAAAATACAGCTGTTTCTCTACGAGTAAAGGAGGAAATGTCCAATGAAACCCATACCGTTATCCATTGTCTTCAAGCTATTTATTGCCCTGGTTCTTCTGGGGATCCTTCTGGAGATGATTGGGGCTGCCGTGGGCGATACCGTCGGCCTGGTCATCCTGGCCATGGGATGGTTGTCCATGATTGGCGCCATCGTCATCATGGCCCTCTTTTACCGATGCCCTCACTGCGGCGGTTATCTGGGCAATACATGGTACCACGATCGGTATTGCCCCCATTGCGGGCACTATCTTATTTGATAAAAAACCACACAAACGTCAAACCTCCCTCACGCTTTTCAAGCGTGGGGGAGGTTTTCACTCTTACAGATCTCGATTGTACAGCTTGGACACAAACTTCCGGCCCCCCACCATGAACAGCAGGATGGCCGCCACATCCACCGCCTCCAGCAGAAGGATGACGTGGCGCTCATTCATGCCCTCGGCCAGCACACCTGCAACCAGGGTGCCCACCACACCGCCCAGGGAGCACAGCATCTGGAAGGTGCCGTTGAACCGGGCCCGCTTGGTGTCCGGCACGTAGGACTGGGTGGCAGCGATCCGGATGTTGTAGCTGGTGACTCCCAGCACTCCGGTGACGAAAAAGGCCAGGCCCATCAGGGGGATGGGCAGATACAGCTCAAACGCTGAGTTGAAGGCCACCACAAAATACACCATCACCGCAATGCGGAACTTCCAGTTGGTGGGGAAATGCACTTTATAGTGGATCACACCACCGATGAGCCGCCCCACCACCGAGGTGTTGGAGACAATGGCGTACAGGGTCACCGCCGCCACCGGCCACATGGCATACAGCTGGGCATGGTTGCGGAAAAAGGGCAGGTGCAGGGTGCCGCCACCACTTCCGGCGAAGTTGCTCACCGTGAAGTACAAGGTCACGGCCAGCAGCCCCTTTTCCGAGATGATGTAGGACAGCCCCTCCTTGAAATCCACACCGAACTGGCGCAGGACGTTGCGGCTCTGTACCGGAGCAGCCTGGGCCATGTGGGTCTCCTGATAGCGGATGGTGCGCTCAAAGCAGGCGGCAATGAAAAAACTCACCGCATCAATGGCCAAAAGCGGCAGGATGCTCCCCACCCGGTCATAGATGAGGGCTGCAATGGGTGCAGTCATGGCCGCCAGCGGCCAAATCAGACTGGAAATGGAATAGGCCTTGGAAAAGTTACCCTCCGTAATGAGGTTGGGGTAAAAACTATCGTAGGCTACGGAATATATGCTGTTAATGGCACCTGTAACCAGACAAAAGGTCAAAATCAAGGCATAGTTGTACCAGCCCTTCCACATCAGCAAAAACATCAACAGGTAGAGGAAGGCGGACAAAAAGTCCAGCCGATAAATGGCTTTCTTTCGGCTCATCCGGTCCAGATACGGCCCCGCCAACAGGGGCACCACCAGAACAGGCAGCTGAAAACAGATGTTGAATAGCGCATACAAAAAGGTGGACCCGGTGTAGTCCAGCACCATAATGCTCATGGCAAAGCCGGATAAGGTGCTGCCTACCATAGACACCACACTGCCCAGTGTGATGATGGTAAAATCCCGGGTCCACAGTGTAGACGGGGTACTCAAAACTCTCCTCTCTCGCAGAACAATACGATTGGAAAACGCCGCTCCAAGTGGTATACTGTCAGGGTATTCACCAAGGAGGGGTTCTCCCATGAAACAAAGCAAATTACTCTCTCTTTTTTGGGCGGTCATTTTGGCCCTGGTGGTGCTCACCGGCTCCATTGCCGCCCCCATTTTGTGCCGCCCCTTTTACTATGCCCACATCTCCGGTCTGAATCTATCCCAGCGTGTGGGCCTGTCCGAAAGGGAAATTCGCCGGGCCTATGACGAGATGATGGACTACTGCACCGGCGGGGACCACTTTTCCACCGGCATCCTCCCCTACTCCTCCCAGGGTGCCAGCCACTTTGCCGATGTGCGGGGCCTGTTTTTGCTGGATCTGCGCCTGTTGGCGGCGTCCCTCGGGGCCGGGGTGGTGCTCTTTGTCCTCTCCCGGGTGACAAAACGCCGCTGTGCCCCCATCCTGGGCCGTGGCCCCGGCTTTTGGGCGGGCGTGGGGCTGGGCGGCAGCTTCGCCCTGGTAGGTGTCCTGGCATCTCTGGACTTCAACCGGGCCTTTGTCATCTTCCATCAGCTGTTCTTCCCCGGCAAGGACAACTGGCTCTTTGACCCTGCCACCGACCCCATCATCTTCATCCTCCCCCAGGAGTTTTTCCGAAACTGTGCCCTGCTCATCTTGGGGCTGCTGCTGGGTGGATGTATTTTGATGATCGTGTGGGATTTTCTCAGGCCAAAGGCACGGGTCTGAAACTCTCCCCAACTTCCACAGCGGCAAAGCCTCCTGCGGAAATCTCGGTGATTCTCGCCCCGAAGGGCACCTCCTGCCCCTCGGGCAGCAGGGCATGGACGGTGACGTGGTCGGTGTAGTCCACATCCCCCACCACCCCGTCCAGGGCAGTCACTTCCAGCTTCACCCGCTCGAAGTAGTTGTAGGGGCAGTCCACGGTGACTTCCACCCAGCGGCGCACCACCGAAATACCCGACTCATCCAGGGCCATTTTGGAGGCCTGGGTGTAAGCCCGCACCAGACCCCCGGCGCCCAACAGAATACCGCCGAAGTAGCGAGTGACCACGCAGCAGACGTTGGTCACTCCTTCTTTTTGGAACACCCCCAGCATGGGCTGTCCGGCGGTGCCCTGAGGCTCGCCGTCGTCGGAGTAGCGCACTGGCCCGTCCTTGACGATGTAGCACCAGCAGTTGTGCCGGGCGTCGTGGTACTTCTTTTTCGCCCACTCAATGTGGGCCCTGGCCTCCTCCTCGGTGTCCACCGGCCACACGTGGCCGATGAACTCCGAGCGCTTCTCCACCAAAGTGGCCTGGGCCTCACGGGTGGGGATGAGGTATTCACTCATGGCGTTTCAGTCCTCCCAGTCCTCTTTGTGGGGCTGCCAGCCCTCCACCAAAAGGCCCAGTCGCCCGATGGTCTTGGGGGTACACACTGCCACCACGTCGATGGTGTCGGTGTAGTCCACCTTCTCCACCTTACTCTCCCGGTACAGGGTGTCCAGCAGGCTACCCTGGTCATAGGGCAGGTGGATGGTGACCCGTTTGGCCCCGGTGTCCAGGTGGCGGCCAATGGCCTCCAGCAGCTTGTCAAGCCCCGCCCCCGTGCGGGCGGAGATGGTGACAATGTCCTCCCCGTGGGGTAGGATCTCCGCCGGGGCCAGGTCGCACTTGTTAAAGACCTCCAGCCGGGGGGTCTCGGCGGCTCCCAGCTCCAAAATCAGTTTATCCACCACGTCCGCCTGCTCCCGCCACAGAGGGTCGGAGGTGTCAATGACGTGGAGCAAAAGGTCTGCATAGGTCAGCTCCTCCAGGGTGGCCTTGAAAGCGTCCACCAGCTGGTGGGGCAGCTTGGAGATAAAGCCTACGGTGTCGGAAATGAGCACCGTGCAGGTATCCGATATCTCCAGCATCCGGGTGGTGGTGTCCAGGGTGTCAAAGAGGCGGTTGTTGGCGGGAATGTCCGCCCCGGTAAGGGCATTTAATAGGGTGGACTTTCCCGCATTGGTATAGCCCACAATGGCCACCACCGGCACCTCGTTTTTCTCCCGCCGCTCCCGCTGGGTGGCCCGCACCCGGCGCACGTCCTTGAGCTCCGATTCCAGCTTGGCAATCTTGCGGTGGATGTGACGGCGGTCACTCTCCAGCTGGGTCTCACCGGGGCCACGGGTGCCGATGGCACCCTCCTGCCGCTCCAGGTGCTTCCACATACCGGTCAGCCGGGGCAGCAGATACTTGTACTGGGCCAGCTCCACCTGCAAGCGGCCCTCACTGGTGCGGGCCCGCTTGGCAAAGATGTCCAGAATGAGGGCGGCCCGGTCCATCACCGTCACTCCCAGCTCCTCGGTGAGCACCCGCTGCTGGGAGGGAGAGAGGGGGTTGTCAAAGATGACAATATCCGCCCCCAGGGTCCCCACCAGCTCCTTGACCTCGGCAGTCTTGCCCTCGCCGATGAAGGTGCGAGGCTCGGGGGTGGCCCGGTTTTGCAGCACCGTGCCCAGGCAGGTACCTCCGGCGGTGTCCAGCAGAGCGGCCAGCTCCTCCAGGCTCTCCTCGGTGGCGTTCTCCTCACGGCTCAGGCTGGGTGCGTTGAGTCCCACCAGAATGGCACGGTTGATTTCCTTGACTTGCGTATCTTCGAACATAAAAACTCCTTTGAATGGTTACATCTGGACTGTATCAAAAGCCCTCGGCAGAGTTTCCCCGCCCGCAGGCGGGGAAATCAATTGTAATCCCGTTTTTCCCGAGGACATGCGCATCGGGAAAACACTTCTCAGCCCGCAAGTGTGAGGTTTTGCCCTTTCGGGCAAAACCTTGCGCGCAGTCGGGCTGCAATCCCCTCACCAGCGAATGGGCACAAAATGCCCATTCACTGGTGGATAAGGGCCTCCACAATTTCGCCCAGGTACATGGTGTGGTAATCCCCTTCCGGGTACCACTTCTCCTTCACATCTTCGGGGATATAGGAGGGATTCATCCGCTGGGCCATGCGCTTGCGGCACACCAGCACCATCTCCGCCTCCTCAAAGTAAGGGGCATCCCCCGCCCCGGTGGCCACGGTGAAGCCGCACTCTGCCACCTTGTCCACATCTCTGCCGCTCTTGGCTCCGCACAGGGCCAGCTGCTGGCGGTACTCTTTGCCAAAGAAGGAGAGGGTGAAGTACTCCTCCCGGTCCACAAACTCCTTGGTGTACCGCTGGGGCCGGATGTAGGCAATGGCCATGGGTGCGCCCCACAGAATGCCCATTCCGCCCCAGGAGGCAGTCATGGTGTTGCACTGATCCTTGTCCCCGGCGGTGATGAGCATCCACTGGTCTCCGATGGCGGAAAAGACGTTAAAGTCCAGCTCCTTGGGATCCACTTTTTTCAACATGATGGTAGCCTCCTTATTTCTTTGATACTTTCATTATATGCAGCTTTGGATAAAAAGACAAGGAGACGTTGCACATCGCAACGTCTCCTTGAAAGAAACCATAAGATTTAGCCCAAACCGAACTTCTTATTGAAGCGGCTGACACGTCCGCCGGTGTCCACCATCTTCTGCTTACCGGTGTAGAAGGGGTGACACTTGGAGCAGACTTCCACCTTAATGTCCTTCTTGGTAGAACCAGTCTCGATCACGTTGCCGCAGGCGCAAGTAATAGTGGTCTTCTCATAGTTGGGATGGATGCCTTCCTTCATGGAATTCACCTCTTTCTTTCGAAAATAAGTCCAGGAGCATAATAACTCCATGTAAACGCAACATGTATCTTACCACGCTTAGGGAGAAAAAGCAAGGGTTTTTTCAAATTATTTTATTTCCCAGCTGATTTCTTCCCCCAGCGCAAAAAACCACAGCACACAACGGCCCACAGGCAGCCCTAGGGCCTGGGACAGGGCCCGGCTGTACGCCTCCAGCTGGGGACGGTACTCCCTGGCTCGCCCCGTCACGCTCTGAGCCGTCACCCGGTCCGTCTTAAAATCCAGCACAGTCACCGTGCCGTCCTCCTCCACAAACCAGCAGTCCACCACGCCCTGGAGCAGCACCTCTTCCCCCTCCTCCGCCTGGGGATAGTAGTCCACAGCGGGCACCAGCATGGAGAACTTGAACTCCCGCTCCATCTGGGTGGACTCCACCAGCCGCCTACCCAGGGGGGATTGGAAAAAGCTCAGCACCCGTTCCGGCTCCACCGCCTCCCCCTGCTGGGGGGTGATGAACTGTTTGGCCACCAGCCGGGCAATCTCCTCTTGAATCTCCTCCAGGGAGCCTGTGCGGGAAAAGTCCAGGTACTGCATCACCATGTGCAGGGCCGTGCCCTTCTGGGCGGGGGTGAGGGGTTTTGCGCCGTGGAACACCGGACGGCGCAGGGTCACCGTGGGCTTGGCAGGTACATACTCCACCCCGTCCTGGGCCGCCTCACTGTCTTTGTCCCGGCCTTTGAGCTGGGTGGCGGTGAGCTTGGAGGGCATCTGGGCAGACACTCCATGGGGATAACGCCAGGCCAGAGCCTCCTGCCACCCCTGGGGCAGCTCCACACCCGTGGGTACCTGTCCTTGCCCCTGGGGTTCCTGGGTGTGACTGTCCCGGGCGGGAAGAGGTTTGAGCAGCCGAATGTCCCAGCGATACCCCTGCTGGGGGGCACTGCACGGCCGCTGGAGTCCCAGCTCGTCCCACAGGGGCTGGCTGTCCTCCCGGCACAGGGCGGGGGTGAGGATCCACTCCCCCATGCAGGTGGCCCCAGCCATCTGCCGGGGCGGGGGCGGACACTGGGCCTGGGCTGCCAGCCGCTCCAGCCCCAGATTTCTGCCGTTGACCCCCATGAACATCACCAGCTTGTGCTCTGCCCGAGTCATGGCCACATACAAAAGGCGCATCTCCTCGGCAATGAGCTGCTGACTGAGCCGCAAAGCTACTCCATCCCGGGCAATGGTGGGGTAGCGCAGCATCCGCTGTCGATCCACCCGCTTGGGCCCCAGCCCTAATTCCGGGTGGAACAGAATGGTGGAACGGGTGTCCTCGGTGTTGAACTGGTGCTCCAGCCCACATAGGTACACCACCGGGAACTCCAGACCCTTGGAGCTGTGGATGGACATGATACGCACGCCCCCAGCGCTCTCCCCCTCCACGGGGACGGTGAGTCCGTTTTCCGCCATGCGGGTGAGGTGGATGAGAAAGGCCATCAGCCCCTTGTGCCCCCCGGACTCAAATCGGCGTGCCTCCTCGTACAGCCCCATGAGATTGGCCCTGCGGGCTGTGCCCTGGGGCATGGCGGCAAAGATGGCGGGCAGGTCGGTGCGCTGATAGATGTACCACAGCAGCTTGTGGCTGCTCTCCTCCGCTGCCAGGGCCCGCAGCTCACCCAGCAGGGAGAGAACGTCCATACAGTCCTGCTCTCCCCTCTGGGCACCTGCCTCCACCGCCTCATACACCGAGCCGGAGCACCCCGCCCGCAGCTGGGCCAGTCGGTCGGGGGTAAAGCCCAACACCGGGGAGCGAAGCACCGACAGCAAAGGCACATCCTGCCGGGGGTTGTCCACCACCTGGAGCAGGGAGATGGCCACCGCAATCTCGGTGGTGCCGAAAAACTCTCTGCCCCCATCCGCACTCCAGGGGATGCCTGCCTCGTCCAGGGCGGCGGCATAATAGCGCAGGGTGGAGCCGGGGGAACGGAGCAAAATCACCATGTCGTCGGGGCGCAGGGTGCGATCCCCAATGGGCAGTCGCTGCGCCAACAGCTCCTGCATGTGTCTGGCCACCAGCCTGGCCTGCACCATGTCCTTGCCCGCATCCTCGTCCTCGGGCAGCTCCGACACATCCACGCAGCACAGCTGGGTGGCATAGCGGGGGTCGGGCTGCAAGTCCTGCCGACCGTGGCGCAGGGCCTGGTCTTCGTCGTAGTCCAGCTCCCCCACCGACTGGGTCATCACGTTGCGGAAGACAAAGTTGGTGGCATCCAGCACCTCGGGGCGGGAGCGGAAGTTGTGGGACAGGGGGATGGTTCGACCCTGTCCCGGCTCTGCCTCCTCCCATGAAGCAAAGCGGCGGTATTTGTCCAAAAAGATGGTGGGGTCAGCCAGGCGGAAGCGGTAGATGGACTGCTTCACATCTCCCACCAAAAACAGGTTATCTCCCTGGGACAGGGCATCAAAAATGGCGTTTTGCACTCCGTTGGTGTCCTGGTACTCGTCCACCATGATCTCCACGTACCGCTTGCGCCACTCCTTGGCCAGCTGAGAGGGATTCCCCTCCCCATCGGTGAGCAGAGCGGCGGTGAGGTGCTCCCCGTCGGCAAAGTCGATGAGCCGATGGCGGCCCTTCAACTCCAAAAAGGCCCGGTCAAACTCCGCCACCACATCCAGCAGGGCGGTCATGGCAGGGGCAATGGCCCGCAAGTCCTCCATGGCCTCCGCCCCGGTGATGGAAAACCGACTTCCCAGCTTACCAACCTGTTTTTTGCAGGTCTCCCGCAGTCCCTTGGCCCGCTCCTTCAGAGCCTGGTCGCATTCTCCCCGCTTGGCTTTGGGGCGCTCAAAGGCCACAGTGTTCACCGCCTGGGCCATCTCGTCCCAGCCCTGGGCGCTGGCCACCCGCTCCAGCCCTCCGATGGTGGTGCCCAGCGTGCCCCCATAGTTGTTCCATAACACGGGGTCGTCCTCCAGCTCTTTCAGCACCCCTTGCAGGACGTCCGCCCAGTACCGGGCCAGCTCCCGGGCATCGGAGAGAAGCAGCTTGCCCCAGGGGGTGTCCTCCGGGGCGGTCTCTCCCTCCAGGTCAAAGTCCTGTTTCCGCTCCATGAGCCAGTCCAGGGGGCTGGCCTGACTTTGCACCTTGGCATGGATGGCCAGGATCACCGACTCCAGAGTCTGGTCGTCCCGGTCTCCCGCCATGCTGCCGGCCAGGGCTTGAAAACCGGGGTCATGTTCGATGTTGGCATATCGCCCCTCCAGCACCGTCTCCAGAGCCTGGCGGCGCAGCTCCTCCCCGGTGCCCGCATCACACAGGCGGAAGTCCGGGTCCAGCCCCGCCAAGTAGCCCCACTGCCGCAAGAAGTCCAGGCAGAAGGCATCAATGGTACAAATTTGTGCCTGGTAAACCAGGGTGGCATTGCGCCGCAGGTGTCGGTTGTTGGGCTGCTGGGCCAGACGCTGGTGAATGGCGGCGGCGATGCGGTCCCGCAGTTCGGCAGCGGCGGCGTTGGTGAAGGTGATGACCAGAAATCGGTCCACATCCTCCCCCTGCTCCATGCGCTGCATCAGCCGCTCCACCAGCACCCTGGTCTTGCCGGAGCCGGCGGCGGCGGACACCAGCAGGTCACCCCCCCGGTTGTCCACCACAGCCTGCTGCTGGCGGGTGAGTTCAATCCCCATGGTTTCCACCTCCCATACGATCTTCCATCCACTTCCAAAACTCCAAGGCACGCTTGGCACGTCTCCGACGCAGTACGTCCCCCATACACTCCTCAAAATGGCAGGCTGAGCGGAACTCGCACCACTGACAGGCATTGTGGGTGGCATCCCGCCAATAGGGGTCGGCATCAATGTTGCCCCCCGCCACCTGGCTGGCAGCCTCTCTCAGTACCTGGGTGACATACTCGTCCAGCTCCGCCATCTGTGCCTCATTCACCAGGCAGTCCCGACTGCGGGAGGACAGGGGCAGATAGCGATACTTGCCGTCTTCAGGCTCCTCCATGGCGTCGATGACCGCCGGGTCATCCAGCACCAGGCCCTGGCGGCGCAGCTGCTTTTCCTGCTGCTTGGCCACCTCAGCGGGGTCTGTACTCCGGCTGCCGTCCACCAGGGCGGTGCGGGCAGGCACATACAGCACCCCGGCGGGCACCAGCTCCTGATCTCCAAAGAGGGTTTCCCCGTTTCGGCTGAGAGCGAAGAGGTAGAGCAGCATCTGCAAACCCCGTCCGTCCTCCACATCCGCAAAATCAAAGGCCTTTTTGCCGGTTTTATAGTCCACCACCCGCAGGTAGCGTTTCCCCTCATGCTCCCAGCTGTCCACCCGGTCTACAAAGCCGGACAGGCGCAGGGTCATGCCGTCCTGCTCCACCTCCACCGGAGGCAGCTGCTCCCCCCGGCCAAAGCCCAGCTCCAGCCACACGGGGACAAATTGGGAGGCGGACAGCTCCCCCGCCACACTGTCCACCACGGTGAGCACCGACTGCTTCATGCGCTGGAACAGCCAGCGGAACCGGGCGGTCTCGTCCTCCAGCCCCTGGAGCACCTCCTGCTCATACCGATCAGCCGCCTCCTTCGCCAAGGCCCGGCACTGCTCTGGGGCGGGGTGCTGGCCCAGCACCTGCTCCAGCACTGCATGGACAAAGGTGCCGTAGTCGGAGGGTGCGAACTTGGCCCGCTTCCGGGGCTGGGCCTTGAGTCCGAACCGGAGGAAGTGGCAGAAGTGACAGGACTGGTACAGATCCAGCCGGGTGGCGGACATGGGCACCGCTTTCCCGTACAGGGTGCGTACCCCCTGGGGGGAGAGACGGCCCCGCCGCCACTGTCCCGCCTGTTCCAGCCGCTCCACCCGCCCTGCCATGTCCGGCAGCTGGGCAAGGGCCTGGCGCACCTGGGGTACTCCCCCGGATGCCTCCAGGGCGGGGCCCGGGGCAGCCAGACGGCAGGCCACATCGGCCGGGTCGCCCTGTGGGGCAGTGGGAAACAGCTGGGTCAGCCGCTCATACAGGAAGCTGGGGCCCCGCTCCTCCCCCGCTCCGTCCTGCTGGGCGTAGCTGACGTACAGCCCCCCCGTGGGTCGGGCGCAGGTCTCATAGACAATGGTCAGTTCTCGTCTCAGCTGCTCCTCCTGTCGGGCAGCCAGCTCCACCTCCATGGCAGCCAAGGCATCCCGATCCTGGTCGGAGAAGAGCCCGGCAGCGGGGGCACAACTGGGAATAGCATGGGAATCCGCCCCCAGGAAAAAGAGATATTGACACTCCTTGTGGGCCATACGGGGCGCCTCTCCCAAGGTGACTCGATCCAGGGACACCGGAATGGCTCCCACATCATACTGGCTGAGCACCAGGGCAAAGAGACGGGAAAACTCCTCCATCTCCAGCTGGGTATCTCCCAGCAGCAGGGCACACTGCTCCAGCCCCCCCACCACAATATCCCACAGCTGGCGGTACTGGGCGGCGGTATTCAGGTCGCCCCGGCTCTCCAGACTGGCCGCCCGCTCTTCCAATCGTTTGGGCAGGTCAATGTCCTCCAGCAGCTGGTATAGAGCCTGGGCCCGGCCTGCCCCTGTCTGGTCCGGGCACTTGCGCATCCGCTCCAGGGGTGCGATGACCTGGCATCGCAGATGGTCCAGCTCCTCCACCAGGGTGGTGTCCTCCTCCGAAAAGGCGAGCCCGTACCCCTGGGGGTGCATGTTCCAGGGCTTTTTTCTCGTCCACATGCTGCCCTTGATGTTCCAGGTGAGCACATAGTTTTCCAGCTTGTCCCGCTGGGCCTGGGTCAGGGGTGTGAGGTCGGTTTTCAGGTAGCGGAACAGCTCCTCATAGGGGTAGTCCTGGGCCACAGCGGCCAGGGCGGAGGTGACCAGAGCCAGCACCGGGTGGCGCAGCACGTCCTCCATGGCGCTGACATACACGGGGATGCCGTACTGGGCAAAGACGCTCTCCACCAGCTCCCCGTACCCCTCCAGCCGCCGGGGACACACCACGATATCCCGGCAGCGCACGTCTCCTGTGCGCAGCAGAGCCACGATCTCACTGGCCGCCCACTCCACCTCCTGGCGGGGGGTGGTGGCCCGGGCCAGGGTCACAGGGCATTCCCCGTCCCAGGGTGCGGGCATCGGCCCGTACAGGTGCCCCTCCATCCAAGCCAAGGCGGGATGACAGGGGTGAGGCCGTTGAAGGGTCTGCTCCTCCACCCCGCAGCCGCCCTGTCGGGCCAACCGCTTGAGCCGGGAGGCACAGCGCAGAGCAGGTTCAAAGATGCCCTCCGGGTCGTTGTGAGGATCGCACACCAGGGCCACGGTGACGTGGGCCTGAGCCATCAGCTTTTCCAGCACCCGCTCCTCCTGGGGGGTGAAGTCGGTGAAGCCGAACACCGCAATTTCCTTGTCCCTGGTCCACCCAGTCTCCTCCAGCTGCTGGGCCAGCACGTCCAGGCGGCTGCGAGGGTCGGCGGCTGCCTGGGCAGCCAGAGCCTCATAGGCGGCATACAAAAGGCCGATGTCCCGCCACTTGTCCCCCTGCTGGCCGCCCAGCTCCTCCCCGGCCTCCAGAAGCTGCTGGGGCTGCACACAGCAGCTCTTGCACTCGTCAATGGTGGCCAGCACATGGGTGAGGAAGGCGGGCTTGCGGGAGGGGGCACGGTACATGCGCAGCTGAGGGGCACACTGGCGCAGGGCGGCGTACATCAGCAGCATCCGTCCGCCCCCGTCCAGCACCGGGGCGGCGCCGCCCCCTGCCACCTCCCGCAGCCGTCCGGCCAGCCGGGTGAAGGAGAGCACCTCGCAGGTGCGGGACGCCCCGTTGCCCAGCACCCGGCACATGTCCCGCTCGCTCTCGTGGGAGTACTGCTCGGGCACCAGCAGCAGGCGGCGGGGTGCCGGGGACTGTCCCAGCCGCTCCAACAATTCTCTTCGTATTTCCTGCCCGGCCCGGGCATACAATAGGGTGAGCAATCCTCTCACTCCTTCCTGGATTTTCTCCTATTTTATCACAGCCCGCCAGGCTGTGCCACAAAAAACCACCCACCAGACAGGCACATTCCTACTCCGGTGGGTGGTTGCATCTCAGCTTATCGGGTTACTCAAAGGGGGTGAGCAGCAAATTCATGTCCACGCTGCCCTTAATGCCCGCCACCGTCCCCTGGTGGCTGTACTGCCACATATGGAACTGGTAGGGGAAGGTGGGCGTTTGCTGATACTGTGCCAGCCACAGCTGGTACTCTGTGAGCTGGGTCAGGTCAATGCGATCCATCAGCCATGGGGTATTTCCGTAGATCATGGGGTGATAGCCCGCCTGAGCCACCCGCTCACAGAATGTCTGGGTGATCTGGGTGGCCATTTCCACACTCAAATCGTCGGTACGGGCGGTGTCATAGCCGATCTTCTCCAGGTCAAAGACCACAGGATAGGTGATGGAGTGGCCCTTCAAGGCGTTGAGCACATACTCTGCCTCCTCCTCTGCCTCCTCCACGGTGATGGCTTGGGAGAAGAAGTACACCCCCACATCCAGTCCCGCCTCTGCGGCGCCCTGGACGTTGGCTAAAAACTGCTCATCCATCATCAACTTGCCCTCGTCCCCGTAGCCCCGAAAGCCCAGGCGAATCATAGCAAAGTGGATGCCATCAGCCTTCACCGCCTCCCAGTCGATCTCACCGGAGAAGGTAGACACGTCCACGCCCAAAAGAGCCTGGGTGCCGTCGGGAGCGGTGTAGCCGTAGCGCCCATCCGCCTCACTCAGCCCGCTCCAGTCATAGCTGTGCCGGGTGAGGGCCTCGTTGAAGGGGACAATGGTGACACCGTTTTCCCCCATATATACATACTCCTGGGGAAACATCTGCTGGATGAAGGCGGTGGTCAGGCCGTACTGGCTCACCAGAGCCTGGATGGTGGTTTTGGCCACAGCGGAGTATTTCAGCTGCTCCACCTGGCTCCGCAGTCCGTGGAGCCGGAACCCCAGATATCCCACAGCAGCCAAAGACACACACAGCGCCAAACTCAGCGACACCACCAGCTTGTTGGGTCGGTGCTTTTCCCTGCGCTGCACCGGCTGTGGCTCTATGTCCGGCTCACACTCCGTCTCCGGTACTTGGGAAACCTCCTCCGCCTCTTCTCTCTCCTGTTCCAGCATCTGATCCTGCAAGGTTATCCCCCCTTTCTCCCCATTATATTGGCTTTCTCTCCCCGTTGCAACAAAAAAAATCTACCACAGAGGTATTCCTCTGTGGCAGATGCAGACTGTCAAAAACCAACGCCCATGACTTGCACAGGCAAAAGCCTTCGGCAGAGTTTTCCCGCCTGCGGGCGGGAAAATAAATTGGAAGCCGTTTTTCCCGAGGACATGTGCATCGGGAAAAACACTTCTCAGCCCGCCAGTGTGGAATCGGGTCGTCCTTTGACCCGATTATGCATGCAGCGGGCTGCATTTCCTCGAGAAAATGCTTGCATTTTCGAGAAGTAATTATTGGGGGCTGACGGTGTAGTTGGGAGCTTCCTTGGTGATGTAGATATCGTGGGGGTGAGACTCCCGCAGACCGGCGGCGGTGATCTGGGTGAACTGAGCCTTGGTGCGCAGCTCGTCGATGGTGGCGCAGCCGCAGTAGCCCATACCGGCACGCAGGCCGCCCATCATCTGATAGATGGTGTCGGCCACAGGTCCCTTGTAAGGCACACGGCCTTCCACGCCCTCGGGCACCAGCTTCTTGTTGTTCTGCTGGAAGTAGCGGTCCTTGGAGCCGCAAGCCATGGCGCCCAGGGAGCCCATGCCACGGTAGACCTTGAACTGACGGCCCTGGTAGACCTCGGTGTCCCCGGGAGACTCCTCGCAGCCAGCCAGCAGAGAGCCCAGCATGACCACGTTGCCGCCAGCGGCAATGGCCTTGGCAATGTCGCCGGAGAACTTGATGCCGCCGTCGGCGATGATGGGGATGTCGTACTCAGCGGCCACACGGGCGGCGTCGTACACTGCGGTGATCTGGGGCACGCCGATACCCGCCACCACACGAGTGGTGCAGATGGAGCCGGGGCCAATGCCGATCTTCACGCAGTCAGCACCAGCCTCGATGAGGGCACGGGTACCCTCGGCGGTGGCCACGTTGCCGGCAATGAGCTGCACGTCGGGGTACAGGCTCTTGATGCGCTTGACACAGTTGAGGATGTTCTGGGAGTGGCCGTGGGCAGAGTCCAGGCACAAAACGTCGGCGCCAGCCTCCACCAGAGCGGCCACACGATCCAGCACATCGGCGGTGACGCCGATGGCGGCACCCACCATCAGACGGCCCTTCTCGTCACGGGCGGAGTTGGGATAGACCTGAGCCTTGTCAATGTCCTTGATGGTGATGAGACCCTTGAGGCGGTACTCGCTGTCCACGATGGGCAGCTTCTCGATCTTGTGGCGGCGGAGAATCTCACGGGCCTCCTGGAGGGTGGTGCCCTCGGGAGCGGTGACCAGGTTGTCCTTGGTCATCACGTTGTCGATGAGCTGAGACATATCGGTCTCGAACTTCATGTCACGGTTGGTGATGATGCCGATGAGCTTGCCATTGTCGCAGATGGGTACGCCGGAAATCCGGTACTTGGCCATCAACTCATCTGCCTCAGCCAGGGTGTGGCCTGGGCCGAGGAAGAAGGGGTTGGTGATAACGCCGTTTTCACTGCGCTTGACCATGTCCACCTGCTCAGCCTGGGCACCGATGGACATATTCTTGTGGATGATGCCCAGACCGCCTTCACGGGCCAGGGCAATGGCCATCCGGGACTCGGTGACGGTGTCCATGGCGGCGCTCACCACAGGGATATTCAAGGTGATCTTGCGGGTGAGACGGGTGTGCAGGTTGATGTCCGCAGGGAGCACATTGCTCTCAGCGGGGATCAGCAGCACGTCGTCAAAGGTCAGACCCATTTTTACAAACTTATCATTGTACTGAATCTGCGACATTTTACCACTCCTCCAATTTTATATTTATGTCCCATTTTACGCTCTGGGAAAAAGAGTGTCAAGTTGAACCTACAGCGACCGCCTTTTTCGGCACTTTTGACCACTGGAAGCTGGAAATCAACTCCCTGGGTGTGGCACTTTTCGGCATGCTCTGCAAGCCCGCCAGCCACCCAAGCCAGCCCACCAGCTCCTGGGGGGTGTACTTGGCCCGCAAAACCCCCATATCCAAGTCCCGATCCCGCTTGGACAGCCGCCGGCCCTGGGCATCCACCAGCAAGGGCAGATGGTAAAACCGGGGCGGCTCATACCCCAGCGTACGGTGCAGCCATGCCTGGGCGGGAGACGAGGAGAGCAGATCGCTGCCTCGTACCACGTGATTGACCCCCATCAGGGCATCGTCCACCACCACCGCCAGCTGGTAAGCCCACACGCCGTCGGAGCGGCGGACGATAAAGTCCCCGCACTGGGTGTCCAGCTGCTGGGTGTACGGCCCCATGTGGCCGTCGGTCACTGTCACTTTCTCCCGGGGCACCCGCACCCGAAAGGCTGGACGGCGGCCCTGCGCCTCCAGCTGCTGCCGCTGCTCCTGGGTGAGGTGGGCGCAACGCCCGGTGTATACCACCGCCCCGTCGGAAGCGTGGGGAGCAGAGGCAGCCAAACGCTCTGCCCGGGTACAGTAGCAGGGATAGACCAGGCCCAAAGCCTCCAGGCGTTCAAATGCCTGCTGGTAGTAGCGGGAGCGGTTTGACTGGCAGTACTCCGGCTCCAGCCCGCCCTCGTCCCAGTCCAGGCCCAGCCACTGGAGATCCTCCACCAGCTGTCTGGCCTTGTCCAGGGAGCAGCGCTGAGGATCCAAATCCTCAATGCGCAGTACCATGGTGCCACCCTGGCTGCGCACATCCAACCAAGCCAGCAGGGCCGCCAGCAAATTGCCCAGGTGCATTCGTCCACTGGGGCTGGGGGCAAACCGTCCTCGCACCTCCATGTCATCCACCCTTCCGAAAACAGGCAATGCCGCTGCTGGGCAGCGGCATTGCACCTAATTACTTATTGTTCTGGAACAGCTTGAAGATATCCTCAAAGTAGCCGTCCTTGTCGTCCTTTTCCTGGTTCTCCTCGGTCTCCTCAGTCTTGCTCTGACCGGGAACGGGATTGCTCACCCCGCCAAAGCCGGTGGCAATGACGGTGACCCGGATCTCGTCCTGGAGGGTGTCGTCAAAGGCAGCGCCCATCATGAACAGAGCATCGGGATCGGCCACTTCCTTGACCATCTCGGCGGCCACTTCCACCTCGTCCAGACCGATGTCCATGGGGCCGGTGATGTTGACGATGATGCCCTTGGCGCCCTGGATGGAGGTCTCCAGCAGGGGGCTGTTGATGGCCAGACGGGTGGCCTCCTCGGCACGGTTCTTACCAGCGGCACGGCCCACGCCCATGTGAGCCAGACCGGCATCCTTCATAACGGCGGTGACATCGGCAAAGTCCAGGTTGATGAGGCCGGTGGTGGTAATCAGATCGGAGATGGACTGCACAGCCTGGCGCAGCACATCGTCGGCAATGGCGAAGGCATTGGCGAAGGTGATCTTCTCGTCGGTGGCGTACTGGAGCCGGTCATTGGGGATGATGACCAGGGAGTCCACCTTGGACTGCAGCTCCTCGATGCCCCGCATGGCCTGATCCATACGGCGACGGCCCTCGAAGCTGAAGGGCTTGGTGACCACGCCCACAGTGAGGATGCCCCGGGACTTGGCGATCTCAGCCACCACAGGGGCAGCGCCGGTGCCGGTGCCGCCGCCCATACCGGCAGTGACGAACACCATGTCGGTGTTGTCCAGCAGAGCGGAGATCTGATCCTTGCTCTCCTTGGCAGACTCGCGGCCCACGTCGGGGTTGGCGCCGGCGCCCTTGCCGCCGGTGAGCTTTTCACCGATGGGCAGCTTCTGGGATGCCTCAGAGGCAGCCAGACACTGGCGGTCGGTGTTCACAGCGATGAACTCCACACCCTGCATACCCACACGCACCATGCGGTTGACCACGTTGCAGCCGCCGCCGCCCACACCGATTACCTTCAAGGTATCTGCGCTTTTCACCGTAGAATCCATGACAAAAGCCATAAATATGACCCTCCTATATCGAAACAGTTTATGTACATGCCTGCAATGATCCAGACTACAAATCACATTATATTTTAGCTTCTTTTCCCCACGGGGTCAATAGTGAATTGCAAGTTATTTTGCAAAAATTTGTCCCACCCTTTTGGAACTTCCAGCAAACGGATGATGCAAAAAACCTCTGCGCCGCAAACCTGCCGGCGCAGAGGTTTTGATTCAGGGTTCCGGAGTGGCGCTGGCCTGGGGCTCAGCACTGGTTTGGGGCTCGGCACTGGCCTGAGGCTCGGCACTTGGCTGAGCGGATGGCTCCGGCTTGGGATTTTGGACATACACCTCGTCGTCCACCACGGTGAAATCAAAGATCTTGGGCTCCCCTTCCGGGATCTTACCACTGTCCAGAGCCGCCTGGAACAGGTTGAGTATCCGCTGGTAGTCCCCATGGAGGGGGAATTTCAGCAGGTGCATGCCGTAGCTGACTTTCAGTGAGGCCGCAGCAGAGCAGTCGATCTTTGTACACTGGGAGAGTTTATCCGCCTCTTCCAAGGCAGACATGAGCAGAGGAATGGCCTTGGCTTTGGACTGGCTGTCCTCAGCCACCTCCATGGGCGCTCCCGGCTGAGGATCCACTGCCTCAATGCCGGTGATCTCGATGCCTTGGGTCTGCTGAGTGGGCTCCAGAAGATAGCCATCGGCAGACAGAAGCCACTGGCTGCCGCCGCCGGACACCGTGCCCGCCACGGTGCGCTCCACCACCATCAGTGTCGCCTTGTCCGGAAGGGTACGTTGGAGCACCACACGCTGCACATAAGGCAGCTGCTGGCAGATCTGCTGGTTGATGTCCGGCTCCCACATGGTCACCAGATTATCCCCCATTTCAATGCCGGAGGCGGCAATGATGGTCTGGGCATCATAGTGGGCGTTGCCCTGCACTTCTACCTTGTTGACCCGAAAAAAAACCACACAGGCTGTGACCATGGCCGCCGCCACCGCCACCAGAGAGAGCAGTTGATAGAACAATCGAAACCTGCCCCGCCGCTTTTTTTTCGGCGGATGCTTGCGCTCACGTGCCATGCCAATCACCTCTTTGGTAAATTTATCTGCGCTCCATCCGAGCGCCTAGCCGGGAGAACATCTCCTCCAGGCCCTCATAGCCCCGGTCAATATGCTCCAGTCCGGACAGTTCCGTCTCGCCTTGGGCACTCAGGGCCGCTACCGCCAGGGCGCCGCCGCCCCGCAGGTCGGTGGCGGTGACCGCAGCCCCGTGGAGCCGGGGCACACCCCGCACCCACGCCCCGCTGCCCTGAAGCGAAATATCCGCCCCCATGTCTCTCAGGCCCTTCACATGTCCAAAGCGGCGGGAAAACATGTTCTCCTGAAAAATGGTGGTTCCCCGGGCGGTGGCAAAGGCCGCCATGACTGCCGGCTGGGCATCGGTGGGAAACCCGGGATAGGGGGCAGTGGAAATGGGCGGTGCCGCCTTCATGGGGACATCCCGGCTGCGACGAAACCAGATGGAGCCAGGCCCACTGCGCACCCGGCACCCCGCCTGCTCAAACAACTGGAGCACCGTGGACAGGTGTCGCCAATCCACGCCCTCCAGCTTCACCTCTCCCCCAGTGGCCGCTACGCCGGAGAGAAGGGTGGCAGCTACGATGCGATCCCCCAAAATGGAGACCTCACCTCCATGGAGCGTACATCCGCCCTGGATGGTGATGACGCTTCCACCTGCACCCGACACGCTTCCCCCCAGGGCGTTGACAAACTCCTGGAGCTGCACGATCTCCGGCTCCCGGGCGGCATTGACAATGGTGGTGTCGCCCCTGGCTCCCACGGCGCACAGCATGGCGTTTTCCGTGGCTCCCACACTGGGAAAGGCCAGAGACACCACCCCGCCCCGAGGCCGACCCCGGCAGGTGATGTGCCCGTCTTGCTCCTCCACCTCACAGCCCATGGCGGTTAAGGCGGACAGATGCAGGTCAATGGGGCGTGGCCCCAGCTCGCACCCACCGGGATGGGTGAGGGTGGCCTCCCCCATCCGGGCCACCATGGGGCCCAAAAAGATGATGGAGGAGCGCATGGCCTGCATCCGCCCCTGGTCGATGGAGGGACGGCAGACACCGGAGGTGTCCACCACCAAGGTGTCCCCCTGCCACACGCAGCAGCCCCCCAGGTGTTGGAGGATGTCCACGGCGGCGTCCACGTCGGACAGATGGGGACAGTTGCGGATCACCACCGGTTCCCGGGTGAGCAGGCAGCCAGCCAGGATGGGAAGCACACTGTTTTTCGCCCCCTGAACCTGACACTTCCCCTCCAGGGGTCCTCCACCTTGTATGTATATCACACTCATCGAAATGCCTCCCTTTCACGCTTTCCTTGGAGCATTCTATGAAAGGAAGGGCAATGGGGTTAAAGGATTTGCTGCAAAGCCTGGTAAATATCCTCTGCCGCCCGGGGGGTGGCCAGTTCCTTCATGGCCCGGCTCATCTCTCCCCGCCGCTGGGCATCACCCAGCAGTTGGGCCGCCATCTGGTAGATCTGTTCCCCGGAGCAGCTCTTCTCATCCACCAGCTGGGCAGCGCCCCGGTCAGCCAGGACCTTGGCGTTTTTGAACTGGTGGTTGGCTGCCACATAGGGAGAGGGCACCAGCATGGCAGGCTTGCCCATGGCGGTAAGCTCACCCAGGGTGGAAGCCCCGGCTCGGCAGATCACCAGGTCGGCGGCTGCCATCACCGTGGGCATGTTGTCGATGTAGGGGCGCACCTCCTGGTCGGTGACAGATATTCCCCGGCCCTGAAGATGTTCGCTCATGGCCTGGTAGTCCCGGCCAGCGCTGTGAATATAGTGGAAGGGGCGACCATCATGCACCCACTTCTCCACAAAGTTCTCAGTCATCTGGTTCATATATCGTGCGCCCTGAGAGCCCCAGAAGGACACCACCAGGGGCTTGTCATCCTCCAGTCCCAGCTCTCGACGGGCCTGCTCCCGGTTCAGACGGAAAAAGGCCCCCCGCACCGGAGTGCCCGTCACCGCTACTTTTTTGGCGTGGGAGTAGAAGGCCGCCGCCTCGGGAAAGCCCACCATCACCAGATCCACCCGCTTGGACAGCACTCGGGTGGTCAGACCCGGGTAGGCATTGGACTCGTGGATGGCGGTGGGGATGCCCAGACGGGTGGCCTCCCGCACAGCGGGGAAGGAGGCATAGCCTCCGGTGCCCACCACCAGATCCGGCTTGAACTGGTGCAGGATACGGGATGCCTGCCACTGGCCCACCGGCACCTTGAATACGCTTTTGAAGTTATGGCGCAGCACCTTCCAGCTCATCTGCCGTTCAAAGGTGGACACCTTCACACACCGGATGGGATAGCCCGCCTGTTCCACCAGGCGCTTCTCCATCCCCTTCTCCGCCCCCACAAACAGGATCTGGCAACCGGGATGGTATTTTTCAAAGGTCTGGGCCACCGCCAGAGCTGGATTGACGTGCCCTGCGGTGCCGCCGCAGGTAAACAGTACCTTCATGTGTCTCCTCCTACTCTACCTTGGGTGCTACGATCTGCCTGGACACCGCCAGAATCAGCCCCACTTCTGCCAGCTGCACCACCAGAGCGGTGCCGCCGTAGCTGAAGAAGGGCAGCGAGATGCCGGTGGTAGGTATGGCACCGGTAACCACGCCGATGTTGCAGATGATCTGGGCCGCCAGCTGGGTATTGATGCCCACGATGAGCAGGCTGCCGAACCGATCCCGAGCGTGGAGGGCCAACCAATAGCCCCGAATGATGAGCAGCGCAAAGAGGGCAATGATCAGGCAGGCGCCGATCAGCCCCAGCTCCTCACAGACAATGGCAAAGACAAAGTCGTTGTGCTCCTCAGGCAGGAACATGTACTTCTGGCGGCTGTTGCCCAGCCCCAGGCCCAGCAGGCCACCGGAGCCAATGGCGATCTGGGACTGCCACAGCTGGTAGCCGCCGTTTTGCAGATCGCTGAGGGGGTCCAGCCACAGCTGGATGCGGGCGTTCATGTAATCGGTCTGGGTGATGACGAAGGCCAACGCCGTGGCCACCAGGGCACCGCCACCCACGAACCAGTACAGTCGAATGCCCGAGGCGAACAGCACCGCCGCCGCCCCTGAGCACACCAGGATCATACCCGACATATGGGGTTGCAGATATAGCAAAAACAGAATGATGACCAGAATTGTCCCGTAGGGGATCAGCTCCAGCAGGCCGATGTTTTCGGCAAACTCTCCCATCCGTCCCAGGCGGGTACGGCGGTTCCACTTTTTGGGCGGAGCCTTGATCTGGTCCTTGCGTTTGGACAGTCGGGCGGCAAAAAAGAGGATCACCGCCACCTTTACCAGCTCCGAGGGCTGGAAGGAGAAGCCCAAATTCAGCCACCGCCGGGCGCCGTTACTGGAACGTCCCAGAGGTGTAAAGATCAGGATCAGCAAAAAAATACTTCCCAGCAGGGCTGGCACCGACAGCAGACGCCACCGCTGGTAGTCGAACTTGGACACCCCATACATGATGACAATGCCTGCCACAGCGAATTTCAGCTGTCCCATAAAGTAGTAGTAGGGATTTCCGCCGGTGTCCACACTGGCCTCCAGGTTATAGTAGGCGGAGGCATAAGAGGCGGAGAGGAGCATAATCAGGCCGATGGCAGTGAGCAGCAGCACCAGGGCCAGATAGGGCAGGTCCAGCGGGCCGCGGGCCAGCTGCTGCTCTATGGTCAGATCTCGTTTGGCTTTTTTTCGCACTGGTGTGCCTCCTTCCAGAGAAATATGGGGCAAAATTTACGCTAGATGGGAAATCCCCTCACTTATGCGCCGTAGCGGTACATCACGCCGGCAAAAGCCAGCAGGCAGAAGGCCACGGTGATGGCGGCAAATGTGAGTACGATACGCACTTCCGTCCATCCCCCCAGCTCCAGGTGGTGGTGGAGGGGAGCCATGCGGAAGATACGTTTCCCGTGGGTGAGCTTAAAGTACGTCACCTGAATAATGTCGCTCATGGTCTCAGCGATGTAGATGATACCCACGGGGATGAGAACGAGGGGTGCATCCACAGCAAAAGCCATGGCACACACAGCACCACCCAAAAACAGGGAGCCGGTGTCCCCCATAAACACCTTGGCGGGGTAGAAATTGTACACCAGGAAGCCCAGGATGCCCCCGGCCAGAGCGGCGGCAAACACTCCTACGCTGCCCTTGTCCCACCAGGCGGACAGCAGGGAGAAGAAGATGGCCACCGGCAGGGTCACAGTTCCCGCCAAACCGTCCAGGCCGTCGGTGAGGTTGACAGCGTTGACGCTCCCCACCATGACAAAGGCGGCAAACACCAGATACACCGCCCAGGGCAAGGGGATGGTAATGTTGGCAAAGGGGATGTACAAATTGGGCGAGAGGTAGTTGAAGTGGCGCATCAGGGCCAAAAAGGCCACGGACACCGCCAGCTGCAGCAGCAGCTTCCACCCGGCTGTAAGCCCGGTGTTTTCATGCTTGCGCACCTTGGCGAAGTCGTCAATGAAGCCAATGCCGCCGTAGATCAGAGCCAAAACCAGCACGATAAGGGCCGACCAGTCTCCCTGGGCCATATCCTGCCAGCAGAACACCAGCACCGCCACGGTGATGCCCACCATGAACATGATGCCGCCCATGGTAGGAGTCCCCTGCTTGGTCATATGCCAGTTGGGGCCGATTTCTTTGATGGACTGCCCCGCCTTCAAGGCTCGGAGCACGGGAATCAAAAACTTCCCCACCACCGCTGTGACCAAAAAGGCGGTGGCCGCCGCTGCTAAACTCATCATGGTTTCAAAACCTCCACACTCTCTTTTGTATCTACGCCAAACTCAAACACTGGGCCGCCTGGTGCAGGGGCATTCCCAGCGCCACCGCCGTGGCCAGTGCAGCCAGGCTCTCATATAGGCCGTTCTGGCCCTGGGGCGCCCGCACCCGCAACAGGTCGTTATGGGTCAGTGCCTCAAATTCCACTCTTTTGTGGCGCAGGCACACATTCTTTGCAGTCAAGTCCGCCTGGGGCCGCCCATCGGAGTAGGCAAACACCCTGCCCTTCATGGCTTGGGCGGTGCGCCGTCCCTCGCCATCGTCCAGGGCCACCACCGTCACATGGGCCTTCTGGGCCAACTCCCACCGGGCCACAGCACAGGGGGACAGGGTACGACGATCCCGTGGCTCGAAGTTTTCCACCACCACGGCCTGGAACCGTTCCCCTTCTCTCTGGCCCATAATAGCCTCATAGGGCGTCAGCTCCACCACCTGCGCTCCTGTCAAACGGCGCAGCAGGCTGGCCGTGGCGGTGTTTTTCCGTCCAACCACGGCAATGGGGTCTGTGCTACTGATCGGCGTAGTCGATAACACTGCTAACAAACCTCACTTCCACCACCGTTCCCGGTGCTACCTGTGTTCCGGAGGCGATGCTCTGGCTGAGTGCCTCCATGGCACTTCCGTCGCTGGTCACGCCGGTGGCCCGCAAAAACAGGCCCATCTCCTCCAGTGTATTCTTGGCCTCCGAGGGGCTCAATCCGCTCACATCGGGGACTGTGATCTTTTCTGTGGGCACTTCCTCCCCCAGATACAAGATCACGGTGGAGCTGCCGGGAATGGTCACACCGCTCTGGGGCAGCTGCCCGGTGACGGTGTTGCCGCTGCCCACCGTGCGGCAGCGGATGCCACGGTCGGTGAGCATGCCCTTGGCCACGGTGAGCTCGTAGCCGGTGACATTGATCATGGTGGTGTCGGCGGCCTCCAGCTCACCGGTGGTATACTGCTTCTCCACACCCATGTAGTCCAAAATATCCGCAATCAGCTGACCTGCCAGCGGAGCGGCAATGTTACCGCCGCTGATATAGGTGCCGGAAGGGGTATAGTTGGAGTTGGGAGAGGATCGCTCCGGGGAGTCAAAGGCCAGCAGCACCAGCACCTTAGGGTTATCCACAGGGGCAAAGCCCATGAAGGAGCAGATCAGGTTGCCCGTGGTCTCGTCTCGCTTCTGGGAGGTACCCGTCTTACCGCCGATGCGGTAGCCTGCCATGTAGGCATTGCGGCCCGATGCCTTGGGCTGGGCCACCACTTTCTCCAGCATGGTGCGTATGGTGGAAGAGGTCTCCTCGCTGATCACCTGACGCTTTTCCTGCACCTGATGATAATAGACGTTGTTGCCGTCGTCATCACTGACAGACTGCACCAGATAGGGCTGGAGCATGTGGCCGCCGTTGATGACTGAGGCAAAGGCGGTGGCCATCTGGATGGGGGTGATCTTGAAGGTCTGACCAAAGGAAGCGGTGGCCAAAGAGGTTGCAGCGTAGATGCTGGTGAAGAACTCCTCTCCCCCGGGCCAGAACACGCTGGTGCCCTCACCGTACAGGTCAATGCCGGTGGAGTCAAAGAGTCCATAGCTCTCCAGGTAATCCCAGAACATCTCCGGCCCCATTTTGGCGGCGATCTGCATCATGGCATCGTTGCATGAGTTCTCCAGCACCTGGCTCACCGTTTGATCCCCGTGTCCTTCCTTCTTGTGACAGGTGATGAACCAGTCCCCCACCTGCTCACCGCCGCTGCAGTAAAAGTGGTCGTCTTCGGAGATAATGCCCTCCTCCAAAGCGGCGGCCACCACCAGAGGCTTGAAGGTGGAACCGGGCTCATAGGTGTCGTTGAGGGCCTTGTTGCGCCACTGCAGGTTGAGAGCGTCGCTGGCTGCCTTCTGATATTCCTCACTGTCGGCGCCATACTCCTCAGCCAGGCTCTTGAGCTGATCCAGCAGGTTATGGTCAATGACACTGGCGTAGTCGTTGGGGTCAAAGTTGGGGCTGCTGGCCATCCCCAACACCGCTCCGGTGGAGGGGTCCAGGGCAATGCAGAAGCCGCCGTTTTGCACGTTATAAGTCTCAATGCCCTCAGACAGAGTCTGCTCCAGCATGGATTGAATGCTGCTGTCCAAGGTCAGGTGCAGGTTGCCGCCATTTTCTGCGTCAATGTACTCCTCATAGGAGGAGAGCATCTCGGTGCCCACACCGGTCTTGGAGGTCACCACACGTCCGGTGGCGCCGGACAAAACGTCCTGGTACAGGGCCTCTATGCCCTGGGCGCCCACCTTCACGCTGCCGCTGTCCTCGGTGAAAGCCATGAAGCCCAGAATATGACTGCCCACTGCCGAGTAGGGATAATACCGCTTGCTGGAAGGGGCCAGATAGAGCATGGAGGAGAGTCTGTTCTCGCTGATGAAGGTTCGGATCTCGGCGGTGTCTTCCTCTTCCATCTCCTTGACCAACACGTCATAGGCGGAATCGGTGTATTCAATACGCTTCCACAGATTATCCTCATCCAGACCCAGCAGCTCCACCAGGCCGTCCACGATAAGCTCCCGCTTTTCCTTCACCGCCTTTTGGTAGGCGCTCTCATCCAGGTTACCCGCTTCATCCTTGTAGTTCTCTTCTTTCACAGAAGCCAGAACGTCTCTGGGGGATAGAATGAGCTGGTAGACGGTGCCGGAGCGGGCCAGGGTGCGGCCCTGGCTGTCGTAGATGGTGCCACGTCCGGCATTGACCGCCACATCCCGGGTCTGCTGGTTGGCGGCCCGCTCTTCCCAGTAGTCATGCTGGAACAGCTGCAGCTTCACCAGCTGTGCCACCAGCGGCACAAAAGCCAGTACCCCTACCACCCCAAGAAGAAAGATCGTGCGGCGGAAGAGGCTTCGGTTCCCTTGGCCGGACATGCGGCCTGAATTCTGTTTGGGTTTTCCCATGAGACATTCGCTCCTATTTTGCTGTTTGACAGGGCGGCGCATCGGGACAAGAAGGGCGTAAGAAACCAATCACTGTTTTCTTACGCCCCTCATCTTCTCTATGTCCGCATTTCATTGTATGTGTTCTGGGGCGGCCATTATGACAGTACGCCGCTCAGAAATTCCTCGATTTGGCGAATCAGGCCGGAGACACCCTGCCGGGCCTCCTCATAGTACACAACGCTGTCTCCCTGGGAGAGATCCAGGTAGACCGTCTGGCCTGCACCCGCCTCCACCATGGAACCGTCAGCGGTGAGCTGCCGCTCCAACGCCGTCAGGTCAAAGGTCTTTTCATACTGGGCCATCAGTGTTTTTTTCTCTTCCTGTAGCTCAGACAGGGTGGAGCGCAGCTCCACGGTCTGGGCATTGACGGCGGCCAGCTGGGCGCTGCCCATCACCAACAGAAATGCACAGGCAATGGCTGCCACAAATCCCACAATGGTGAAGGGAGCCACTGCACTCTGGGCTCGTACCTGAACCTGAGGCCGGGTAGCCACCCGCTCCCGGGGCTGCACCCGGGGCCGACGGGGTTGCTGGGCACGTCTGCGCTCCTTGGGCTGAGCGGCGCTGTCTACCTTGTAAGCCACATTGCCATAGGTGGCATATTGTCTGACTTTGCGCTGGGTTGCCATAGTGAATATCTCCTTTATCTTAACTCACAGCTTCTCAGCCACACGCAACTTGGCACTGCGAGCCCTTGGATTCTCTTCTAGTTCTTCTGGGGCTGATACGATGGGCTTCTTCCCCACCAAACGCACTTTGGGGGTCTTGCCACACACGCACACCGGAAAGTCCGGGGGACAGGTGCAGCCCTTAGACCATCCCGCATAGGCGGTCTTCACCAGCCTGTCCTCCAACGAGTGGAAGGAAATGATGGCCAGCCGCCCGCCGGGGTTAAGCAGGTCCAGCGCACCCTCCAGCATCCGCTCCACCTCGCCCAGCTCATCGTTGACAGCGATGCGGATGGCCTGGAAAGAACGCTTGGCCGGGTGCTGCTTTTCTCTGCACGCCTTGGCCGGCATGGCGCTGCGAATGAGGTCCGCCAGCTCCACCGTGGTCTTGATGGGGGCCTTGGCCCGCTCCCGCACAATGGCGGCGGCGATGGGGCCGGAATACCGTTCCTCTCCGTACTGCCACAAAATGCGACGGAGTTCCTCCTGGCTCCACCCGTTGACCACATCATAGGCGGTGAGGGGGGCGGACTGATCCATCCGCATGTCCAGCGGGGCGTCCTGCAAATAGGAAAAACCACGGGCTGCCTCGTCCAGCTGCGGGGAGGACACGCCCAGGTCAAAAAGCATACCGTCTACGCCGGGTATTCCCAGCTTGTGGAGGATCTCCCCCACCTGACTGAAGTTCCCACGCACCAGAGTGACCCGATCCATGAGCCCTTCCAATCGGGCCGGCGCCGCCTCCAGGGCGGCTGCATCCCGGTCAATGCCGATGAGGCGACCACGGGTCAGGCGCTTGGCAATCTCTCGAGAGTGCCCCGCCCGGCCCAATGTACCGTCCACATAAATGCCCTCCGGCTTGATGTTCAGGCCCTCCAGACACTCGTGGAGCAATACGGATTTATGTGTGTATTCCATGGATCAAATCCCCAGTCCTTCCAGCAGTGCCGCAATGTGCTCGGGATTGAGCTGCTGCTCGGTCTTGGCCTTCCAGTTCTCTGCGCTCCAGATCTGGGCCCGGTCGTTGTTGCCGGTAATCACCACATCCCGATCAATCTTGGCGTAGTCCTTCAAATAAGAGGGCACCTGAAATCGCCACTGCTTGTCCGGCTCACACAGCTGGGCGGAAGCGAAAAACACATCCATGGAGGCTGCCTGCGCTGTGGTCAGGTTGGCCACACGCTCTTGGAGCTTGTTCCACGCAGCCATGGGGTACAAGGTCAGGTTCTCCTTCACCCCCACAGCCAGGTAAAACTGGGAGCCCAGCTCCTCACGGAGCTTGGCGGGCACAATGAGACGACCGGCGCTATCAAGACTATGCTCGTAGGTGCCCGTCATCCCGATTCCCTCCATTTCACTCCAATTCACTCCAATGTATTCCTAGTATACATCCCTCTGTGTGAAATTGCAAGGACTTTTTTCTTGGAAAAATATGAAGTTTTCATGTATATTTTCATGGATTAAGCCACTTATTTTTTCTCTATTAGCAAAATAACTCACTTTTCGAGCTGTTATCAATCTTTACCAGTCCACATTGGAGTAAAATGGAGGATCGCAGAACGTGCATCATTCTGCGATCCTCCATTCAAATCACTCTTATTGGTCTGCCTCAGCGTCATAGGCGCGGTTGGCAGATGTGGAGCCGCTGGACATGCCCAGAGCCTCCCGGAACTTGGCCTGGACCCGGCGCATTTCGGTGTGGGCTTCGCCCAAAGCCTCCTCAGCCCGGCGCATCACGTCATCGCAGTACTTGTTGGCTGCCATGCGGATCTCTTTGGACTTCTGCTCAGCCTGCGCCGTCATCTCAGCGGCGTTCTTGCGGGCTGCGGCTGTGATCTCGGTCTCGCTGATGAGGCGGCGAGCCTCGTTCTCCGCCCGCTTTTGCAGCTCCTCTGCCTCACGCTTGGCACCGGACAGAAGCTCGTTGCGGTTGTTGAGCACCTTGCGGGCCTCAGCCAGCTCTACGGGCAGCTGGGCCTTCACATCCTCGATGAGATCCAGAGCCTTGTCCCGCTCGATGATGCACTTCTCCGAGCTCAGGGGCGCATTCCGGGCCTCATCCACCATATCAAACAGCATATTCAGCAATTCTTCCACTGGAGTTGCCATGGTTATTCCTCCTTACCGTTCCAGAGCTTCATTCACCCTGTTTTGAACCTGTGTAATAATCTGTCTCGGGACAAAATCCGAAAGGTCTGCCCCGTATCGTGCCATTTCCTTTACCACAGTGGAACTGAGGTAGGCGTACTTGGGACTGGTGTACAAAAACACGGTGTCCAGCTCCTTATACAGCTTGGCGTTGATCATAGCCATTTGAATCTCCGACTCGTAGTCGGACACCGCCCGCAGGCCCTTGACCACCACCTTGGCCCCGTGCTCTCTGGCGTAGTCGGCCAGCAGCTGCCGGGAGCAGTCCACCTTCACATTGGGCAGCTCTTCTGTCACCTTCTCGATGAGGGCCACCCGCTCTTCGGGGGTAAACATCCCGTTTTTGCTGGAATTGACCATCACACACACGATCAGCTCGTCAAAGATGGCGGCCGCCCGCTTGATGATATTCAAATGCCCCAGCGTGACAGGGTCAAAGCTGCCGGGGTAAATGGCTCGTTTCATGGGTCACACACTCCTGCGGTATAGGGTCAGCTTGATCTTCCCGTACCGGTACTCCCGCCCCTTCTCGTAGGGGGCCGCAAGCTCCGGCAACACAGCATCTGCTGGAGACTCGCATACTATTATACCATTTCTCGACACAATGTCAATCGCCGTCATGGATTCCAGGGCACGTTTTATGCAATCAGAGGCATAGGGCGGGTCCAAAAACACCAAATCGTACGGCCCCTTGGCGCTGGCCAGGAAGGCATCAAACTCGGTCTGGTAAAAGGCAGCCCGATCCTCCAGTCTGCAAGCCTTCACATTGTCCCGCACAATGGCCATGGCAGCGGGAGCACGATCCACAAAATCGCACCAGGCTGCCCCCCGGGACAGGCACTCAATGCCCAGCTGTCCGGTGCCGGCAAACAGATCCAGCACCCTTCTGCCGGGAATATCAAACTGGATGATATTGAACAACCCCTCCTTCACCCGGTCGGTGGTGGGGCGGGTGTCCATACCGGGCAGCTCCTTGAGGTGTTTTCCCCGGGCAGTCCCTGTAATCACTCGCATGGGAAATTCACTCCTTTTGAAAATAGTCGTACACCGCCTGTGCGGTGTTGCTGGGCACCACTTCTCTCAGCTGCTCCAATGTAGCCTCCCGGATGGCTTTGATGCTCTTGAAGCCCTTGAGCAGCGCCGCCTTACGGGTGGGGCCTACACCGGGAATCTCGTCCAGCACCGAACCCTTCATCCGCTTTCCCTGGCGAGAGCGTAGAAATTCAATGGCGAACCGGTGGGTCTCCTCCTGGATGCGGCCAATGAGGGCGAAGAGGGCCTGATTTTGCTGCAAGCCCATCTCCTGCCCCGCTGCGTCCACCAAAGCCCGGGTGCGGTGGCGGTCGTCCTTGACCATGCCGAAGATGGGGATGGACAGTCCCAGCTTGCTCAGGGCGGACACCGCCGCCCCCACCTGGCCCACGCCGCCGTCCATCAGCAGCACGTCGGGCAGCTCGCCGAACTTCTCGTCCCCGTCCAGATAGCGCTGGAACCGCCGTGTTATGACCTGCTCCATGGAGGCGTAGTCGTCGGCGTGTTCCATCCCCTTTAGAATAAAGTGGCGGTAATCTCGCTTCAGCGGTCTGCCGTCCACATGCACGGTCATGGAGGCAACAATGTCTGCATTGCCGCTGTTGGAGATGTCAAAGGCCTCCATCCGGTGGGGCGGCTCTGGAAGCCCCAACAGCCTGCCCAGAGCCTCCATGAGTTTGGAGGTGCGCTCCTGAGCGGTGGTGGCCCGCTGCACCTCCTCGGCGGCATTTTGGTTGGCCATGGCCACCAGTTCGGTTTTCCCGCCTCGCTGGGGGGTGAGCAGTTCCACCTTCCGTCCCACCGCCTGGGTGAGCATCCGGGCCAGTTCCACCTGCCCGTCAAAGTCCACAGGCAGAAGGATCTGCCGGGGCAGGGCCTGTCGCCCCTGGTAATATTGGGCGGTGAGGGTGGCCACGCTCTCCCCCACATCCTCCTCCATGGGCAGAGGGAGGAGCTGCCAGTCCTTGGCTGCCAGTTCCCCATCCACATAGTGGAGCACCACAAAACAGCTCTTGGCCTCCCCCCGGTGATAGCCCACCACGTCGGTGTCCGCCAGAGAGCCCACCACCGCCTTTTGCCGTTTGGCCAGCAGCTGCACCGCCCGGATGCGGTCCCGGTACTGGGCCGCCCGCTCAAAGCGCAGATCTTCGGCGGCCTGCTCCATCTTCTCTGTCCACTCTCCCACCACCTGATCCAGCTTGCCCTCCAGCAGCTGCACCGCCTGGTCAATGCCCAGTCGGTACTGGCTCTGGTCCATGTCCGGTCGGCAGTAGCCGTCGCAGGTACCCATGTGGAAGTTGAGGCAAGGCCGTTCCTTGCCGATGTCCCGGGGAAATTTCCGCCGGCAGGTGGGCAGGCGCAGGGCAGAGAGCAGCGCATCAATGATGCCCTGGCTGGCCCCACGGGTGCCGTAGGGGCCAAAGTAGCGTGCTCCGTCCCGGGCCACCTTGGTACTCAAAGAAAAGCGGGGGTACTCCTCCTGCACACTCAGGCGGATATAGGGGTAGCCTTTGCTGTCCTTGAGCAGGATGTTATACCGGGGCTGATGGCGCTTAATGAGGGCGCACTCCAGCACCAGAGCCTCAAACTCCGACTGCACCACGATCACATCGAAGTGGTGGATCTGAGCCACCATGGCCCGGGTCTTCTCGTTGTGGCGGCTCTGGTCCTGGAAGTACTGGCTGACCCGGTTTTTCAGTGCCTTGGCCTTGCCCACATAGATCACTTCGCTGGCGGCGTTTTGCATGATATATACCCCCGGCTTTAAGGGCAGTCCGTGGGCCTTGTCCCGCAGCTCTTCAAAGGTCATACATACCCTCCCATAGGAAACAAAACAGGCGTGGTTCTTCTTTTGGGGGAAAGCTGTACTTTCCCAACAGGATGAAAAAAAGCGCCGCTGTGAGCGGCGCTTTTATCTGTCTGGCTTACTCAGAGAAATCGGAGTTGATCAGCTCCACCAGAGCGTTCACTGCGTCCTCCTCGTCGGGGCCGTCGGCGATGAGGGTGATGGCAGTGCCCTTGACGATGCCCAGAGAGAGCACGCCCAGCAGGCTCTTGGCGTTGACACGGCGGTCCTCCTTCTCCACCCACACGGAGCTCTTGAATTCGTTGGCTTTCTGGATAAAGAAGGTGGCCGGACGAGCGTGCAGACCAACCTGATTGTTCACAACAGTCTCTTTCGTTACCATAAGAGGGTCCCTCCATATTCTTGGATTGGGGGATTGACTTCCCGCGCTTTCCCCGAAAATATTTGCATTCCTAGCATATCAAATTTGGATGGTATCGTCAACAGCATTTTGAACAAATCGCAGGGGACAGTTTGGTGAAAAGCACCTCTGTTCCACTCGATCTGTCCCTGTTGGCCTACCTCAGGGTGGCGATGGTGACCCCGTCTTCTCCCTCTCCGTAGGCCCCGGGCCGGGCAGATTTCACATATCGGCTGTGCTTGAGGTGCTCCCGCACCGCCTTTCTCAAAGCTCCCGTACCCTTGCCGTGGATGATGGTCACGGTCTCCAGCTTGCCCATAAGGGCATTGTCCAAAAATTGATCCACAGCAGCCAGCGCCTCATCCACCATCATGCCCCGCAGATCCAGTTCCGCCTTGGCAGCAGCGGCCCGGAAGGGGCGGGTAACAGCGGCCTTGCGGGCCTTGTCCTTCTGGCTCTGCTTGTGCCGGACGGTGGCCTCCTCCAGCACCCGCACCTCCTCTTGCTTGGCCTTCATCTTCAGGATTCCGGCTTGGAGCTGCAACGTGCCGTCCTTGTTCACCCCCACCACCTGGGCCTGGGTGCGGGTTTTGAGCACCTCCACCATATCTCCCATCACCGCCGGACGGGTGGGGGCGGGGGACTCCATGTCTTGATGGTCAGCGCCCAGGGCGTTTTCCGCCTCATTGAGGGTGCGGCGCAAATCGGACCGCTGCTGGTTGTCGTCCACCCATTCCTTGGCCTTCTCCTGGCGGCGTCGCATGGCATTGAGTTCCTTAAATACCGCATCGGCAGTGTCCCGGGCCTCCTGGATGATGGCTCGGGCCTCAGCCTGGGCCTTCTCAGTGGCTTTTCGCCGCTCCTCCTCGATGCGTTCCCGGTAGCGGTCTGCCTCGGCCTTGGTGCGCTCCATATCCCGGCGCAGCTCCTGGGCCAGCTCTTTCTCCTTCTCCATGGCCTGACGCTGCCGCTCCAGCTGGCTGATGACATCCTCAAAGCGGACGTTTTCCGCATCGATCCGCTCCGCCGCCCGCTGGATGATGTAGTCAGGCAGTCCCAGGCGGCGGGAGATGGCAAAGGCATTGGACTTGCCGGGAATACCGATGAGCACCCGGTAGGTGGGGCCCAAGGTGTCCACGTCAAACTCGCAAGAGGCATTTTCCACCCCTTCGGTGGTCATGGCGTACACCTTCAGCTCCGCATAGTGGGTGGTGGCTGCCACCCGGGCCCCCAGCTGACGGGCGGACTCGATGATGGCGGCGGCCAGGGCTGCGCCCTCCACCGGATCGGTGCCAGCCCCCAGCTCGTCGAAGAGCACCAGAGTGGTATCGTCCAGCTGCTCCAGCATGGCCACGATGTTGGTCATGTGGGAGGAGAAGGTGGACAGGGACTGGTCAATGGACTGCTCATCTCCGATGTCCGCCAGTACCGCCGAACACACCCGGATGGTGGAGCCGTCCATGGCGGGGATGTGGAGGCCACACTGGGCCATGAGGGTCAAAAGGCCCAGCGTCTTCAAAGTCACCGTCTTACCGCCGGTGTTGGGGCCGGTGATGACCAGCGTATCAAACTCTTTGCCCAGATACAGGTCGTTGCGCACGGCGGTTTTCGGGTCCAGCAGGGGGTGACGGGCCTTTTTCAGCTCGATGAAATCCCCCAGCACCGGCTCCATGCCCCCCATGTGGGTGGACAGCTTGGCCCGGGCAAAAATCACGTCCAGGGCGATGAGGGTACGGTAGTTGTCCTCGATGCCCTCCCGGAATCCGGCGCAGTCTGCGGACAACTCCGCCAGAATGCGCTCGATTTCCTTCTGCTCCTTCATTTGCAGTTCTCGCAGCTCATTGTTGGCGTTGACCACCCCCATGGGCTCGATGAAGAAAGTGCCGCCGGAGCCGGACACGTCGTGGACCAGGCCGGGGATCTCGTTTTTGTGCTCGCTCTTCACCGGCACCACGTAGCGGCCCCCACGCATGGTGATGATGGACTCCTGCAAATACTTGGACTGGTTGGAGGAGATGAGCCGGTTGAGCACATCCCGCACCTTACCTGCCGCCGCCCGAATATGGCGGCGGATGTCCGCCAGCTCCGGGGAAGCAGAGTCAGCGATCTCGTCCTCGCTGAGGATGGAGCCGCTGATCTTCTCCTCCAAAAATCGGTTGGGGGACAGGCTGTGGAAATAGCCGTCCAGCACCGTCTTTTCGGTACTCTCCCCCACCCCGTACTCCCGCACAGAGCGGGCGCAGCGCAGCACCTGAGCAATGTCCAGAAGCTCCCGGGTGTTCAGGCTGCCGCCCCGGTCTGCCCGCTGCAAAGCAGCGGACACTGGGCGCACCCCGGAAAAGGAGGGAGTGCCGTGCTTGACCAGCATTTGAAAGGCCGCTGAGGTCTGCTTTTGCAGCCGGGCCACATCGGGCACCAGGGTCTGGGGCCGTACCTTGCGGCACACCTCTTTTCCCTCCTCCGTCACCGCCTCGTCGGCCAGCATAGCCAGCACCCGGGGCAGCTCCAGGGTCTGTATGGATTTTTCAAGTAGTTCTGTCATATGTCGTTGTCTCCATGGTCAAGGACTTATAAAAGTCCAGGGTATGAAATCCTCGTTCCAGTTGGGTCATGAGATAGGCCTCCGAGGCCTGGGCCAGCCGCTCCAGGGAGTTGTCATCCACGGAGAAGGAGAACAGCCGCTTGGGGTTGCCCCACACAATGTGACGCAGCGCCGCCACACCCGCTCCGGTCAGGGGCATGGATACCCCGTCCCCCAGCTTCTCCCGGCAGCTTTTACAGTGAAGCATTCCCTCTCTCAAATGGATGCAGGGCTCCTCCGGCCCTTCGCAGCCGCACACCCCGCACTCCCCCACCATGGGCTCATAGCCCGCCAGGGCCATGGCCTTCCACTCAAAAGCGGTTTTCACCAGCTTCAGCGGTACCGCCATCTGGTCCAGGGCGTGGAGGGCGTTGAGGGTCAGGGAGAGCAGCTCCGGTTCGGGCTGCTCCTCCTCACACAGGGTCTCGGTGACTTGGGCAAAGTAGCTGCCCAGGGCCAATTTATCCAAGTCCTCCCGCACCCCACGGAATGCCCGCTGGGTGGTGGCCTCCCGCACCAGCCAGCGCCCCCGGTGCTGGGAGAGGGTGAACTCCCCCCAGGTGAGCAGCTGGCAGGCAGCGGCAGTGGCGTCCTTTTTCTTACGCACCCCCCGAGCGGACAGGGTGAGTTTCCCCTGCTCCGGGGTGAGCACCGTGAGCAGCTTATCCGACTCCTTGTATTCCACTTCCCGCAGCACCAGGGCTGTGGTGGTCAGGTACATGGTTTCGCTCCTTCCGGCTGCCAGGCGTACAAAATGTCTCCCGGGTGCTCCTCCCCCCAGCAGTTGATGGGCTCCCGCTGTGTGGCGGCAAATCCACAGGCCACATGAGTGGCAATGGAAGCGGTATTCTCCGGACCAATGAGGCTGAACAGCTCCTGGGCCCCTTGTTGGGTGAGCAGCTGTTGGGTGTGAAGAAGCAACTGCTTGGCCCGGCCTTGGCCCCGGGCCTGGGGCGCCGTCTCCAGAGCCTCCAGATACCAGACTCCCGGTGCACTCTCCACGCAGCGCAGGCCACTGACCCACGCTCCGTCTATCTCCTCCACCAGCACCATCCGGTCAGAATGGGTGACAAATTCCTTCAAAAAGTCCTCGTAGGCCCGCTCCATGGCCTGAGGTGACTCAAAATGGCGAGCCAGTTGGGCCATGGACTCCCGGTACAGTTCCATCTGGCCCTGAACCACCCACGGCTCCACTTGGGTGATGCGTTTGAGCATGTGTGCTCCCTTCTTTCTCTATCCCCGGACGCTCCCAGCGGGTCATCAGCCACGCCTCAGGCAATCCGGTCTTCCAAAACAGTTCCCAGTTTCCATAGCTCTCCACAGGTCACATCCCCTTTCTACCCTTAGGGTGAGAGGGGATGTGGTGGTTTATGTGTGGGAATTTCTTCAACAAGATGCAAGCATCTTGTTAGTCCTCGGTATAACCAAAGTTATGGATGAGATTGATATTATCCCGCCAGTTTTCTTTGACCTTCACCCAGGTCTCCAGGTACACCTTGGCGCCCATAAAGGCCTCCATATCTTCCCGGGCCTGGGTGGAGATCTTCTTGAGCATGGAACCTTTTTTGCCAATGATGATGCCCTTGTGAGACTCCTTCTCACAGTAGATGGTGACATGGCAGTCGATGATGTCGTCGTCCCGCTGGGTAAATCGGGTCACCTCCACGGCGGTGCCGTGGGGGATCTCCTGATCCAGGTTGCGCAGCAGCTTTTCCCGCACGATCTCCGCCATGATCTGCCGCTCGGGCTGGTCAGTGACCACGTCGTCGGGGAACAGCTGAGGCCCTTCGGGGATCCAGCCGGAGAGCAGGGTGAGCAATTCTTCCACACCCTCCCCGGTTTTTGCGGAAATGGGCATCACAGCGTCCCATTGGTAAGCCTGACCGTATACGGCCATGACGGAGAGCAGCTTCTCCTTCTCAATGGTGTCGATCTTATTGATGACCAGCACGGCGGGCGCGCCCAGAGCCTTGATGCGGGCAATAAGCTCCTGCTCGGCGGGGCCGATGCGATCCACAGGCTCCACCAGCAGCATCACCCCGTCCACGTCCGCCACCGACTGACGCACCACCTTCACCATGTAGTCACCCAGGCGGGTACGGGCCTTGTGCAGGCCGGGGGTGTCCACAAAGACGAATTGGGTGTCACCCCGGTTCAAAATGGCACAGATACGGTTGCGGGTGGTCTGGGGCTTGGAGGAGACAATGGCGATCTTCTCCCCCACCAGAGTGTTGGTCAGGGTGGACTTGCCCACATTGGGGCGGCCCACAATGGTAATAATTCCGCTTTTCTTGATTTGTGACATAGTAGATGATCCTCAACTTTCTTTGGTATCGGCATTGAACAATGGCCGTTTATATTTGGAAGAGAGGTTACCCTTCTCTTTCCCACATAATATAGAAATCCCGCCGTCCGTCCCCCTTGCCGTAAAAGCTCAGGTCATAGGTTCCGGTGCGGCCTTGGGCCTCCACCACCACACGCAGGGTGGGAAAGCCCTCGGGAATGTCCTGCTGCACCAGCATGGCCACCGGGTCCGTGCCGCTGGTGGTGTGGATGTCCTCCACCCCGGTGACCTCTCCCGTGTCATAGTCATAGGTCAGCTGCTGCAAGGTGATGGTGCTCCCCGGCAGCTTGGGCAGAATGAGCATATACTCCCCGTACTCCTGGTCGGGGAATACCTGGTCTACGTTTTTAGCCAGTTCCAACTCCTCCTGGGTGGGATTCATAATCACCACACCCAGAATGCTCTCTCCCGCCAGGGCATCAAACACCTCTGTTTGTCCCATGGGCTCCGGAGTCTGAATGGGCTCCAGGATGGTCACCTTCTCCTCAGTGGTCACTTCGGTTTTGGTCACAAAGGCCGTGCACCCGGTGAGAAGCAGTCCGGCGCACAGGGTGGCAGCGGATAACATCAGCAATTTCTTCATGGTGCATCCTCCTTTTTTCTGTCCTGGTCATCGAGTCAGACCGACAACCTCCATGATGGCATCTTCTCTGGCCCGCATCTGGACCTTCTGCTCTCCCTCATCCAGATGGTCATAGCCCAGCAGGTGGAGCACCGAGTGCACCACCAGGTAGCTCAGCTCCCGCTCCCGGCTGTGGCCGTACTCCTGGGCCTGCGCCGCCACCCGCTCCAGGGACAGGGCCATATCACCCAGAGGCACACAGCCGCTGTCCGGGTCTGCCCAGTCCGCCTGGGGCTTCTCCCCGGGGGTGAGGTCAAACATGGGGAAGGAGAGCACGTCGGTGGGGCGATCCACTCCCCGCATCTCCACATTGATGGCGTGGATGCCCTCATCGTCGGTAAGCAGCACGTCAATTTCGCAGGGCACCTCCACCCCCTCCTCCGCCAGAGCGGTGGCGATGGTGGAGCGGATCAGCTGGCAAGTGGCCTCACTGTCCGCCCCCTCCACCTCGGCGGAGATGGAGATCTCATGTTCCTCAGCCACGGGACTTCCTCCTTCCCTGCTTGTCGCTCCCCTTATCCTTGGGGGGCTGATTGGTGTGATAGTAGTCGTCATAGGCCTTGATGATGCGCTGGACGATCACATGGCGCACCACATCCTGGTCGGTGAGGGGACAGATGGCGATGTCCTCCACCCCCTGGAGTACCCGCATGGCCTCCTTCAAGCCGCTGGTCTTGTCAGCGGGCAGGTCGATCTGGGTCACGTCGCCGGTGATGACCACCTTGGAGCCAAAGCCCATACGGGTGAGGAACATTTTCATCTGCTCCCTGCTGGTGTTCTGGGCCTCATCCAGGATGATAAAGCTGTCGTCCAGGGTGCGGCCACGCATATAAGCCAGAGGAGCCACCTCGATGTTGCCCCGCTCCAGATACTTCTGGTAAGTCTCCGCTCCCAGCATGTCAAACAGGGCATCGTACAGGGGGCGCAGGTAGGGGTCTACCTTGGACTGCAAGTCACCGGGCAAGAAGCCCAGCCGCTCCCCCGCCTCCACCGCCGGACGGGTGAGGATGATGCGGTTGACCTGCTTTTCCCGGAAGGCAGCCACCGCAGCGGCCACCGCCAGGTAGGTCTTACCGGTACCGGCAGGGCCAACGCCCAGGGTCACGGTGTTATTTTTGATGGCGTCGATATATTTTTTCTGGCCCACGGTCTTGGCCTTGATGGGCTTGCCCTTGGCGGTGACACATACCACGTCCCCGGCCAGCTGGGCGATCTTGTCCTCATTGCCCGCCCGCACCAGCTCGATGATATAGCGGACATTTTGCTGGTTGATGGGTTCTCCCTTGGCAGACAGGGAGAGAAGGCCCTGCACCGCCTTCACCGCCCACATCACGGCCTCTCCGTCCCCGGAGATCTTCAGGCTGGACTCCCGGTTCACCACCGTGACCCCCAACTCCTGCTCGATGATGCGGACATTCTCGTCAAAGAGGCCGAAGAGATTGATGGCCTCTTCCATCCGTTCAATGCTGATGGATTGCTCTGTCATTTGTTAAGATTCCTCCCCATCTTGGGTTTCCGGTTCTGTGTGCCCGGTCTCCCCGGGCCGTTCCACGGTGCGGCCGATCTGCTCCCGGCACTCCGCCGCCAGAGTCACCACCAGGGTATCTCCCTCCACACGGGTGACGTAATCCTGTCGGAGGATTTCTCCCTGTCCCTCCTCCAACAGCCGCTCCAACCGTTGCTCAAGCAGTTGTTTCAGCAGTTCCTCCCCCAACTGGGGATCCACTGCCTGCTGCTCCACCGTATAATTGCGGTAGGTGGTGGTGGTCCAGGACACCGGCCAGGTGTAGCCGCCCAGTTCCAGATACTCTGTACTGGTTATTTTACCATACCCTTCTGGGAAAATGCTACTGTTTTTGAAAAAATCCAGCTTCATCCCCCCAATGGTCAGGCGATAGCTGGTCTTTTTCTCCTCACCCCACACCTTTGTGGGTACTGTCAGGGGCAGTCGCTCCTCCAGGGTGCGCCAGGTGCGGGCGGTCACCGTGCCCGTGGCATGTACCACCAGATCTCCGGCATAGGGCTTGTCGATGTTTTGCTCGTAGAGGGGAATGGTGCCGCTGATGAGCACCTCACCCTTGGCCACGATGTCTCCGTCCACAAATTGCGCCTGGCCTGCGGAAGTTTGGATGTCCTCAATGATGCCGTCGGCGGTGGCCACAATGTCCGCCGGGGTGGACTGATCCAGCAACTCCGGTTTCTCCTCCGCCTCCTCCACCTGCACCACCACCCGGGTGCCGTAGACGTTGATGGCCATAAACGACAGTTCCGGCAGGGCTGTGAGGGCCTCATTTGCCACCTCCCGCTGGGAGATGGAGGGGGCGTAGGCCCCAGGGCGCACCCCCAGCCGTTCCAGCTGAGTCAAAATAACGGCAGAGGGCACCGTCTCATTGCCCACCACCTCCACCACAAGCACAAACCGGCTCAGCACACTTACCGCCAGCAGGCACAGCCCCAGCCCCAGCATAAACCCCCACCGTTTGGACAGCCGTTGCAGCTGCGCCAAGCCGCCCCGGCGGGAGAGCACCTCCAGGGTACACCCGCACCGCTGGGCCAGCTCCTCCAGCTCTGATAAGTCTGCCAAATGCACCCGCACCTGCACCGTGTGGGCGTCCAGCCAGCGCAGATGCCAAAATCCCCGGCGATATTGGGCACACAGGTTGAAAAATCGTTCCGGAAACGCCCCGGTGATCTGGAGCACCCCGTATCCAAAGAGCAAGTTGAACCATTTCTTCATGTCCTCACCTCGTCAGCTCCACCGACGTGATGCGCCCGGTGATGAGCAGCTGGGTGGGGTTCATGGCCCGCAGCTCCAGCCCCTCCCCCCGCACCATCACCAGCAGCTTGCCCGCCGAGATGTGGATCTCCTCCGGCCCGTAGGCCAGAATGCCCCGGTGGGGCTCCATGCGCAGTTCACCGTCCCCAATCAGCTCCAGCCGTGGCAGCCCTGCCAACACATCCCCCGGCACATCCAGCATCCGGGAGGCCCGCTCCAACAGGCTCTGCTTCTTCTCCATGTCCATCACCTCTGGAAACTCTATGAACAAATGTCCCAGCACTTGCCTGTCCCACCGGGATTTCCGTGGACATTTGGTCCCTGTTGTGATAGAGTATAGAAAAATGTGAAGAAAAGGCGGTACAACATCCATGCAACATCAAAGCCCCAAATTTCGGGACAAGAGCCGGGAGCCCAGCTACACCGTAGCGGAATCCACCACCCTGCTCCCCTTCCTGCTCTCCACCCTCAAGGGAAAGAGCCGCAACAATGTCAAATCCCTGCTCTCCCGCAAGCTGGTGACCGTGGACGGCCGTCCCACCTCCCAGTTCGACACCCCCCTCAACCCCGGACAGGTGGTGACCATTCTCTCCGTGTCCGCTCCCCGCCAGGAGGCCCTGCCCTTCCCCATTCTCTTTGAGGATGAGCACCTGATTGTGGTCAACAAACCTGCCAAGCTCCTCAGCGTGGGCAACGAGAAGGAAAAGGTGCGCACCGCCTACCACATGGTCACCGACTATGTGAAAACCCAGCACATCGACAACCGGATCTTTGTCATCCACAGACTGGATCGGGACACCTCCGGGGTGCTGATGTTCGCCAAGGACGAGGCCACCAAGGAGTTGTTCCAGTCCCGCTGGAACGACATCATCACCCGCCGGGGCTACCTGGCAGTGGTGGAGGGCACCCCCCGTCCCGAGCAGGACACCATCCGCACCTATCTGGTGGAGACCAAGACCCACATGATCTTCTCCGGCGACCCCGGCCCCGGGGCCAAGGAGGCCATCACCAATTACCAGGTCATCAAGTCCGGCTCCGGCTACTCTCTGCTGGATATCTCCATTGACACGGGGCGCAAAAACCAGATCCGTGTCCACATGAAGGAGCGAGGCTGTCCCATTGCCGGGGACAAGCAGTATAATGCCCGCACAAACCCCATCGGGCGGCTGTGCCTCCACGCCAATGAGCTGTCCTTTGTCCACCCTGTCACCGGACAGCCCACCACCTTCAAGGCCAAGATGCCCCGGGACTTTAACCGGGTGTTCCGATAAGCAAAAAAACATGGATGCAGCGTGTTCTGCATCCATGTTTTTGATTTTGCAACGCACTGACTGAGGGTGCCCCTCTCCAAGGGGGCTGGGTTCACCATGCCAGCCTGGCAAGGGGGACGCGCTCCGCTGGGGTCCATTTTGACCGGGCAAAATGGACGAAAACCCGCCAAAGGAGGGGCCTTACCCCTCCTTATGGAATCCACCCCGCTGATCGAAGGCTGTGCGGAGCTGCTTTCCAGACCGGGCCGAAGGGCGTATTCCATACAAGCAAGACAAACATTCCATCCCACTCAGTAACGGTTGGAATGATACGTCACTCTACCGATTTCGGCCCTACTTGTGGTGCACCCGGCCGACAGCGGCCGGGCGGAGGCCGCTACCCCCAGATTTGAGGGCCTGGTGGGTTGCAGCGGTTTCCTGCTGCGGAAAGCCAGGGTATCGGCGGCTGAGAACAGCCGCTATGCCGGAAAAAGGCCCGGATCAGGGAAACCACCCAGTCCCTAGGGCCAGCTGCCATGGTAGCCTGGTGTAGTGGCATCAGCAGGAGCAGCAGAAGACTATCCGGGCCGTGAGGCATGGGACGCATTGCCACCCTGTACCGGCGGGGTGGATTCCACAAGGCGGGGGAAGGCCCCGCCTTTGGTGGTCTTTGGTTCCTTTCTGGCAGCAGAAAGGAACCCCCAGCGGGGAGCGTCCCACCCAGGCAGGCAAGCCTGAAAGTCCTTACTTACTTGGGTGCATCCCCTTCATCTGGAATATACTCCACCAAATCCCCCGGTTGGCAATTCAAAAGGAAACACAACTTAGTGCGAGCCTATCTTCAGGGAGAGATGGACGGTTTCGGTTATGACGACAGCGTATACCCACTCCTGGAGTCCGTCCCACTCCGCTTTGCCATTTCCAAGCGCAACCAGTGGATGGTACAGCGATCTGATGTGGTGGTGGCCTACGTCACCCACGACTGGGGCGGAGCTGCCACCACCCTGCGGTATGCCAAGGGCAAAAAGAAGGAGATCATCTTATACACCAACAAGGCAACCGCAAATTAGCATAGAAAACCAGAAACACCCCTTGTATTGCCCGTCCAAAAGTATTATGATTTTACCATAATCCCCCTGCAAGTGTTTTGCAGGGAATACGCCGGATGCTGGAATACTGTATTCCTCCTCCGGTAACGAGAAGGAGGTTTTTGCATTGAAAAGGAAAACATGGGTTTCCCTGTTGGTAGCTGCCTGCCTGATGATTTCTGCCTTGCCGGCAACTGTCTTCGCTGCGGAAACTGAGCAGCCCGACACCAGCGGGGTCATCAGCTATACGCCAGAGGTGAACGGCCAGTATTATTGGGAGCCTGTGGCTGTGAAGATGGGCGAGAGCGTCACATTGAGCATCAACGATGTCACCCTGGATGACCAGCCCGTGGAGGCTGACCGGGTCTCCTATGCGTGGAGCTCTCGTTCGGACGGCTCTGATTATGTCCCCATCCCTGAGGCCACATCTTCGTCCTATCAATTCAACTACACTGGTGTGAATGCGTATCAATGCACCGTCACCGTGGATGAAACCAACTCCGCTGTCATGGAGTTCCAGCTGAAGGAAAACACACTCACCGTTTCCGGTACCTCCACCCCTGCCTCCCAGTTGGATGATGAGGGCTACTACTATCAGATTTTCAACACCTCCGTGGGTGATCCCATCACCCTGACTGTGAATGCCGATTCCACCCTGGAAGACGCCAACCTGACCTATACCTGGACTCGCACCCTGCTGTATAGCGGCGAGATGCCCCAGGTGTTGGACAATGACACCAATACCTGTACCTTCCAGAAAAGCGCAGGCGTTGAGATGTATGTCTGCGAAGTCAGCGACGGCAACATCACCGAGTATGTGTCCTACCAGGTCTATCCCATGGACACGCTCACCGTAGCTCCCATCATCAACACCACCACTCCCCAGCCCTTTGAGTGGGGCTATATGTATGTTGCCAAAGCTGGAGAACAGGTGACCATGAATGTGAATGCCGCCTCCACCAATGGCCAGGTGAGCTACCGCTGGACCTCCAGCGATATGGCGGGTCAGGAAACGGAACTTGGCACCACCAGCTCTCTTACTGTCACCAAACAGGACAACGACACCCCTGCGGATGCCCAGATGTATAACTGCTACATCCAGGACGGCAATGAGGTTCGGATGGTTGGTTTCATCCTGTTCAGCATTGACCCCTATCAGGTGACCACGGAGGTACAGGCCCAGGATGGTGTCCCTCAGCTCACCATTGACAACAGCCCTGAAGATCTGTCCAATAGTCTGATGCAGGAAGATCTCAATGAGCTGCGGTTTGGAGCCACCGCCCAGGTTACCCTCACCGTGGAGGAGCAAACCGCTCCTGATGCCCAGGAGCTGGAGAAAGTCACCCAGGCCCTGGACGCCGGAAGCCAGATTGGTGCCTATCTGGATCTGACCCTGTCCAAGAAGCTGACTGCCGATCCGTCGGCCACCGTGCTTTCTGAACTGGCCGCCCCCGTCACCCTGGAACTGGCCGTCCCCCAGGAGCTGGTCAACGACAACCAGGATGTCACACGCAGCTATGAAATCGTGCGAGTCCACAATGGCCAGGCCGAGACCCTTCCCTGTTCCTATGATGCCGCCACCGGCACTGTGAGCTTTGACACCGACAAGTTCTCCACCTATGTGCTGGCCTACAAGGACACCACAGAGTGCAGCCATACCCATACCCAGATCGTGGGTGCCAAGGATGCCACCTGTACCGCCGAAGGGTATACCGGCGATACCGTGTGTAAGGACTGCGGCGCAGTGGTGGCCAAGGGCACTGCCATCGCCAAGCTGCCCCACAGCTATCAAAACGGCGTGTGCACTGTGTGCGGGGCTGCCCAGCCTGCAACCGAGCCTACCGCTCAGCCCACCAACCAGCCCACTGCTCAGCCCACTCAGTCCGGCACTCAGGCCCCCGGCGTGCCCCCCACCGGCGATTCCAACAACATGATGGTTTGGATCGTGGTTGTGGTGGTCTGCGCCGCCGCTTTGTTGGCTGTCACCGTTTACGTGCGCCAGAAAAATAATCGCAAGTAATCCAGCTGTCCATACCGTGGACGCACAGGATAAATAAGCCGCCCCAGCGTTCTTCCCATAAAGAACGCTGGGGCGGCTCTTTGTTTCGTATTCAGGCCGTCTATCTTAGCTCAAAAAGTCCTTGAGCTTCTTGGAGCGGCTGGGATGGCGCAGCTTGCGCAGGGCCTTGGCCTCGATCTGACGGATGCGCTCACGGGTGACGTTGAACTCCTTACCCACTTCCTCCAGGGTGCGGGTACGGCCGTCCTCAATGCCGAAACGCAGCTTCAAGACCTTCTCCTCCCGGGGGGTGAGGGTGGACAGCACGTCCACCAGCTGCTCCTTGAGCAGAGTGAAGGAAGCGGCCTCGGAGGGCTCGGAGGCGTCCTCGTCGGGGATGAAGTCACCCAGGTGGCTGTCCTCCTCCTCGCCGATGGGGGTCTCCAGGGACACAGGCTCCTGGGCGATCTTCAGGATCTCCCGCACCTTCTCCACCGGCATGTTCATCTCGGCGGCAGTTTCCTCAGGGGTGGGATCGTGGCCCAGCTCCTGGAGCAGCTGACGGTTGACCCGGATGACCTTGTTGATGGTCTCCACCATGTGCACAGGGATGCGGATGGTGCGGGCCTGGTCGGCAATGGCACGGGTGATGGCCTGACGGATCCACCAGGTGGCGTAGGTGGAGAACTTGTAACCCTTGGTGTAGTCGAACTTCTCCACCGCCTTGATCAGGCCCAGATTGCCCTCCTGGATCAGATCCAAAAACAGCATACCACGGCCCACATACCGCTTGGCAATGGACACCACCAGACGCAGGTTGGCCTCGGCCAGCTTCTGCTTGGTGCGCTCACCGGCACGGATGGCCTTCTCCAGCTCCTGGCGCACCTCGTCGGGAATCTCCTCCCCAGAGGCCTCCAGCTCGCTGAGCTGCTCCTTGGCAGCAGCACCAGCACCCATGGTCTGGGCCAGCTCGATCTCCTGATCCGGGGAGAGCAGATCCACCTTGCCGATCTCCTTGAGGTACATCCGCACGGGGTCGTCAATGGCGAAGGAATCCACCAGGGTGTTGGGGTCTACCAGCTCCTCCTCGTTGAACTCCTCCATGTCCTCGGCGGGGGGCATCAGGTCCTCCTCGGAAAGAATGGGCATCAAATCGTCCTCACCGGCGGCATCCACCCCCAGATTCTCCATGATGTCGTACATCTTGTCCATCTGCTCGCTCTCCAGGTTCATGGACTCCAGCACTTCCATCATCTCGCTGGAGGACAGTTTGCCCTTCTTATAGCCGGCATCCACCAGCTCCACCAGGCGCTCGCCGCCCTGGATGCCATCCACCAGCTTCATCAGCTCAGCCTTGGCGCTCTCGAATTTCTCCTTGCTGACCATGCTGATGCCCGATGTCACCTCGGATTTTTTTCCGTTTTTCTTCTTTTCACTCATGGGTCTTCATCCTCCGTAGCTTTTTTTCTGTTTGAGTAAGTCTCTGAGTTGGGCCAAGTCCTGGCCGCTGTGTATGTCTGCCTTGCGGTGTTGCGCAAGGATGGTTTGCTTATAGTCGCTCAGGGCTGCCTGGGCGGTGTGCATGGGCTGGGGCTGCTGCACCACCGACGAGAGATGATCCATCTCCTCGGGGGTAAACACCCCGTCCAAAGCCGCCAGGGTCACCGGCTTGCCCTCCTGCCACCGCCGGCGCAGCAGCCCGTAGGCCCTGCCCAATAGAGGGGCAGAAAAGTCGGACTCCTGCAAGTCCTCCAGCTGGGCAAAGTAGCTGCCGTCCAGCAGCACCACCCGCAGTACCCCCTCCTCAGCCAGAGCTGAGCGCACATTGGTGTAGCGCAGCTCCCGCTGCTTGGGCTGGAGGGTCTGGGTGGGGGTAAGACTGCGCCGCTCCTCCTGCCGCCTGGCTTGTCTGCCCTTTTGGCGGCGCTGCTGCTCCACCTCTTGGGCCATGGCCTCCCGGCTGATTCCGGCGGCATCGGCGGCTCGGTTGCCATAGATCTCCCGCTCCACCGGGCTGTTCAGTCCCGCCACCAGACCGGCTGCGGCCTGCAAGTACTGGGCTTTTTGGTCGTCCTGGCTCAGATCAAAGCCCTGGCGCACCTCCTCCAGGCGGTATTCCACCGAGTTGGCGCAGCCTTGGAGCAGTCCTTCAAATACCTCAGGGCCTTGGTGCTTGATGAAGTCGTCGGCATCCTGCTTCACCAGCTGGCCGCTGTCGTCTCGCCGTCGGGGCAGCTGGAGCACTTTTACACTCAGCTGGGAGCCTTTCAGCAGAGCAATGGCCCGCTGGGTGGCATCCACCCCCGCATTGTCGTTGTCGTAGCACAGCACCAGCTCCTGGGTGTACTTCTCCAGGATCTTGATGTGCTCCTCGGTGAGGGCGGTGCCCATGGTGGCAATGGTGTTGTCAAATCCCGCCTGGTGCAGGGTGATCACGTCAATATTGCCCTCCACCAAAATCATGTTGGGCCGCTTGGTGTTTTTGGCATAGTTGAGGCCGTACAAAATCGACCGCTTTTTGAAGATGGCGGTCTCCGGAGTATTCAAATACTTGGGGGTGGAGTCGTCCATGACCCGGCTGGTAAAGCCGATGACATTGCCCCGCACGTCGATGACGGGCAGCATCAGGCGGTTGCGGTACTTATCGTACACCCCGCCGTTTTTTCCCGCCACAGCCAGACCCGCCTCAATGAGATCGGCCTTGTCATACCCCTTCTCCCGCATGGCCAAAATGAGCCTGTCCCAGGCATCAGGAGCAGCACCCAGGCCAAACCGGGCGGAAAATTTGGGGCTGATGCGCCGCTTCTTGGCAATATACTCCGCCACCCGCTGCCCCTCGGGCTGGGACAGCATGGCACGGTAGAACCGGGCAGCTTCCTTATTCAGTTCCAGAATGCGCTGACGCTTCTCCCGCCACGCTCCATTGGAGTTGTCCTCAGGCACCTCCATTCCCGCCTGGGCGGCCAGCTTTCGCACCGCCTCGGGAAAGGGCAGGTTTTCCACCTCCATGACAAAGCGCACGGCCCCGCCTCCCTTGCCGCAGCCAAAGCAGTGGAAAATCTGCTTGCTCTCGCTGACCGAGAAAGAGGGGGTTTTCTCCCGGTGGAAGGGGCACAGGCCCCAGTAGTTGCCCCCCTTCCGGGTGAGGGGGACGTAGGCGGACACCACGTCCACAATGTTGAGTCTGCTGCTCAGCTCGTCCAAAAATTGTTCCGGTATGGCCATGGTGCCACCTCCATTCTAGCCCAAAATCGTCCTTTTATTTCACCATCCACCGCATGGGGATGAACAGTTCTTCAAATTTCTCCACGGCATAGGCGTCGCTCATGCCGGCGATGTAGTCGGTGACCGCCCGCTCCACGCCCTCTCGCACCAGAATGTCCTGGTACTCTCCGGGCAACTGGTCATGGTGCTTGCAGTAGTACTCAAACATATGACAGATCATGTCCTCCGCCTTGGACTCCTCCCCCTTGGCACGGGGATTGAAGTATACCGCCTCGAACATAAAGTTTTTCAGCTCCGCCATGGCCTTGGCCACTTCCGGGGACTGGTGAATCTCCATCCCCTCCTGGCTATGCTCCACAATGTCCAGCACCAGGCGCTCAATGCGCTCCCCATGGGTGTAGCCCAGCACCTGGGAGATATGCATCGGGATATCGGTGGGGTAGATGATGCCACCCCGCATGGCGTCGTCAATGTCATGGTTGATATAGGCGATCTTATCAGCATATCGCACCAGCTGCCCCTCCAACGTCTCCGCCATGGGGCCGGTGGTGTGGCATAGAATGCCACGGCGCACCTCATAGCACAGGTTCAGCCCAGCGCCGTCCCGCTCCAGCCGATCTACCACCCGCAAGGACTGCTCGTAGTGGCGGAAACCACCCTCCACCATGCGGCTTAAGGCCCGCTCTCCGGCGTGGCCGAAGGGGGTATGGCCCAAATCGTGGGCCAGGGCGGCGGCCTCGGTGAGGTCTTGGTTTAAGCGCAAAGCCCGGGCCATGCTCCGGGCAATGCCTGAGACCTCCAGGGTGTGGGTCATGCGGGTGCGGTAGTGATCCCCCTCGGGCTGGAGGAATACCTGGGTCTTGTGCATCAGCCGCCGAAACGCCTTGCAGTGGATGACCCGATCCACATCCCGCTGGAAACAGGTGCGCATGGGACAGGGAGGGATGTCCACCGCCCGGCCTTTGGACTCAGCCGCAAGGCAGGCGCGGGGAGAGAGGATTTGTCGCTCCAACTCCTCGGCATAGGTACGAATTTCCATTTGCACCCCTCCTTCACGATACTTCCTATGACTGTATACTCTATAACTGTACGGAATCCTTCTTTTTTTGAAAAATTTTTTCATACACCGGATGTCCCCTCCATAGGGTATCCCAAGGAGGGATGTCTCATGACTCAATCCATCACCTTGATGCTGTTGGTGCTGTGTGTCATTTTGGTCAACGGCTGGACGGACGCCCCCAACGCCATTGCCACCGCCGTGGGCTCTGGAGCCATGTCCTTCCGTCCTGCTGTGGCATTGGCCGCAGTGTGCAACTTTGCAGGGGTGACGCTGGCCTGTCTTCTCTTTCCCGCCGTGGCTGCCACCATGGAACATCTGGTGCGCTTCTCCTCCCCTGCCGCCACCCGAGCCGGGCTGTGCGGGGCGTTGCTGGCGGTGATCGTATGGGGTGTGGCGGCGTGGCGGTTTGGGCTGCCTACCAGCGAGAGCCATGCGCTGCTGGCAGGTCTGTCCGGCGCTGCTCTGGCCCTGGGAGCGGAGATCCAGCCCTCCGCCTGGGGGGCAGTGGCGGCGGGGCTGATGCTCTCCCTCCCCGCAGGAGCGGTTACCGGGCGGGTCATCTGCCGTAAACTGGCCGGCATCCCCCACAACCCTATGTTCTGGCAGCGCTTCACCGCCGCCCTCACCGCCTTTCTCCACGGGGCCCAGGACGGGCAGAAGTTTTTACCCCTGCTGCTCATGGCCTATGGGGTCAGCGCCACCCAACCGCCCCTCTCATTTCTCTTTCTCACAGCTGCTGTCATGGCCCTGGGCACCGCCTTGGGCGGAAAGCCCATCGTGGAGAAGATCGGCCATGAGCTGGCACACCTCACCCCCACCCAGGGGTTGTCTGCCGACCTGGCCACCGGGGTTGTGCTGGGTGTGTGCTCCCTGTTGGGTCTGCCTGTGTCCACCAGCCACGCCAAGGTGGCCGCCATCTGCGGGGCATCGTCCCGACCCCAGCGGGGGGTGGTGGGTCAGCTGCTTTTGGTGTGGGTGCTCACCTTCCCCGCCTGTATGGGGTTGGGGTATGGGTTTGCCCTCCTGTTGAGGTGAGGGCAAACCCGGGATGGGAGTTTGTTCTCCTACCATTTCCATATCCTAGGCTTGCCAACCTGGTGGTATACGCTCCGCTGGGCCCGATTTCTCAGCGATGAGAAATCGGGGAAAGAATCGCCCAGGCTTTCCCCCTGGGAACCCCCTGGGGTACTTGGGACAGGTGCCGGAGCAACCCATACCGCCGCTGAGGTATTGGGACAGCCTGTGCTCCTTGCGCCGCTGCCGCTGATGCCTACGAAGTAGCAGTGCAGTTTTTCTTTGGCAAAAGCGTCGGTGCATGGCAGGAACTGTCATCTTACACCCAACACCGGCCCTGTGCTTCTGAGGCAGGTGTTATCCAACCTGGGAAGTCGAGCGGCAGCGGATGCAGCGGCACAGGAGTATCAGCTTATCCCTGGGCCGGTTGGCGTTTATCCAGAGCCATAGGTCTTCTGACCCAAGGGAGGTTCTTAGGGGGGAACGCCCTAAGCGGGTTTTTCCCCGATTTTTGTCCGCTCAAAAATCGGGCCCAGCGGAGCGTACTTGCCAGGCTGGCAAGTGTGCACAAGAGACGTGGTGGAAAGTCAGGCTCCCCAGACAGCAAAAGATCCCGAAGCCACAACCGCAGCTTCGGGATCATGTTTTGTTGTCTTACACCTGTGCGATGAACTTGAGGAACTGCTCTTTGCCCTCGGGGGTACGCTTATACACGCCAGCGTGCTCCAGCACCTTGGCAAACACCAGGCCGGTCTCGTACTTGACGATGTCCCAGGCGTTGTCCTGGTTGATGTTCTCGTACTTGGCCTTAAAACCCTCAGCCCAGTCGGCGTGCTTGGCGGTGGCCTCGTCGGCCCGCAGATCGCCGCCATTGGCCAGGCAGTCGGCCACCTGGGCCAGCTCCTGCTTCAGACGGGCGGGGAGAACGGCCAGACCCATGACCTCGATGAGGCCGATGTTCTCCTTCTTGATGTGGTGCAGCTCCTGGTGGGGATGGTACACACCCAGAGGATACTCCTCGGTGGTAATGTTGTTGCGCAGCACCAGATCCAGCTCATACTTGCCGTCCCGCATCCGGGCAATGGGGGTGATGGTGTTGTGGGGCTCCCCATCGGTCTCGGCAAAGATGAAGGCAGCCTCGTCGGTATACCCTCTCCAGCTCTGCAAGATCTTGTCGGCCAGATCCACCAATCGCTCCGGATTTTCACTGGAGATACGGATGACGGACATGGGCCACTTAACGATACCGGCAGCCACGTCCTCAAACCCGGCGAAGGTGACGGGAGTCTCCACGGGAGCGGTGGCCATGGCGAAGGTGTAGCGTCCGCCCTGGAAGTGGTCATGGGCCAGGATGGAGCCGCCCACGATGGGCAGGTCGGCATTGGAGCCCACGAAGTAGTGGGGGTACTGGCGGACAAAGTCCAGCAGCTTTCCGAAGCAGGCCCGGTCGATCTTCATGGGGGTATGCTCCTGGTTGAAGCAGATGCAGTGCTCGTTGTAGTACACATAAGGGGAGTACTGCAAGAACCAGGGGGAGTTGTTGATGGTAATAGGCACAATGCGGTGGTTCTGGCGGGCGGGGTGGTTCACCCGTCCGGCATAGCCCTCATTCTCCGCACACAGCTGGCAGCGGGGATAGTTGGAGGCGGGGAGATTGCGGGCAGCGGCAATGGCCTTGGGGTCCTTCTCCGGCTTGGAGAGGTTGATGGTGATGTCCATCTCCCCGTACTCGGTGTCCGCCTTCCACCGCACGTCACGGGCGATGCGGTCCCGGCGGATGTAGTTGGTGTCCTGGGACAGGGTGTAGTACCAGTCCGTGGCCTTCTCCGGGTCCTCCTTGTACAGAGCCTCAAACTTGGCCCGCACCTGGCTGGGACGGGGGGTGAGCACACCCATGATAGCGGTGTCAAAGAGGTCCCGGTACACCACAGAGTTCTCGGTGAGCACACCACGGGCATAGGCATCGTCCAGCAGCTCATCCAGCACAGCGGCCAGGTCGATGTCCCCCCACTCCTGTCCGGGGTCGGTGTAGCTGTCCAGCTTCAGAACCTCCAGCACCGCATTGGTGGCCCAGGTGGTCTCACAGGGCTCAATGAGTCCGGTGCGGACGGCGTAAGTAATCAGCTTGGAAATGGCCTCGTTCATCTCTCGTGCTCCTCCCTTAGTCCTCGTAGCCGTGGGGATGGGCCTTGTGCCAGTTCCAGGCGGAGGAGACGATGGTGTTCAGATCGTCATACTGAGGCTTCCAGCCCAGCACGGTCTTGGCCTTCTCAGAGGAGGCAATGAGCTGGGCGGGGTCGCCGGCCCGGCGGGGTGTGACCTCAGCGGGGATGGGATGGCCGGTGACGGCACGGGCTACCTCGATGACCTCATTGACGGAGAAGCCCACGCCGTTGCCCAGGTTGAACACGTTGTTCTCGCCGCCGTTCATCAGGTAGTCCAGAGCCAGGATGTGGGCCTGGGCCAGGTCGGTGACGTGGATGTAGTCCCGGATGCAGGTACCGTCGGGAGTGGGGTAGTCGTCGCCAAAAATGGAGATCTTCTCACGCTGGCCATTGGGCACCTGGAGGATCAGGGGGATCAGGTGGGTCTCGGGGTTGTGGGCCTCGCCGATCTTGCCGGAGGCGTGGGCGCCGCAGGCGTTGAAGTAGCGCAGAGCCACATAGCGCAGGCCGTGGGCCTTGGACACCCAGCTCATCATGTGCTCCATGGACAGCTTGGTCTCACCGTAGCAGCTGGTGGGCTCAGTGCGGTCGGTCTCCAGAATGGGCACCGACTCGGGCTCGCCGTAAGTGGCGGCGGTGGAGGAGAACACGATCTTGTCCACCCCGTGGGCCACCATGGACTGGAGCAGCACCATGGTGCCGTAGAGGTTGTTGTCATAATACTTCAGGGGGTTAAACATGGACTCGCCCACCTGAGAGGAGGCGGCAAAGTGGATGACGCCCTCGATGTCCTCCGCCTGGAACAGGGTGTCCAGGGCGCCCCGATCCCGGATGTCCAGCTGATAGAAGCGAGCCTTGGGATGCACCGCCTCCTTGAACCCGGTGAGCAGGTTGTCTGCCACCACCACATCACGGCCAGCGTCGATGAGTTCATAAACAGTGTGGGAACCGATGTAACCAGCTCCGCCCAGAACCAAAATTGCCATAAGAATACGCTCCTTTCCTATCCTATACCCTAAATTTAGCACACAACGGCACCGCCCACGGCACGCACCGTGAGCACATGGCAGCTGCCCTCGCCCAGCACAGACTCCACCTGGGCCTTAAAGCCGTCCAGCATATCCAGAGGCACGAAGGCCTGGATGGTGCCGGCAAAGCCGCCGCCGTGGACCCGGTAAGCGCCCCGGCCCTGGAGGGCATGGGCGGCGGTGGCCAGAGCCACAGCCATAGCCTGCTCCGCCACGGCTCCGGTGGGGGCAATGTTCTGTAAGTACATCCAGGAGGACTCCCCGGACTGCTGCACCACCTTCAGGAAGGCGTCAAAGTCGCCCCGCTCCAGAGCGTCCGCCTCCTGAGCCACTCGGGCATCGTCGGCGAAGAAGTGCAGCGCCCGCAGCACTGCCCGGTCCCCCACCTTCTTGCGCAAGCCGGGCATCTCTGCCCAGATGCGGCTCTCGTCCACTTCCCGCAGCACTTCACAGCCGAAGTACTGGGCCACCGCCTTCATCTCCTGGGGAATGGCGGCGTACTCAGCAGTGAGGTCGGCGTGGTCCGCCCCGGAGTCGATGATGCACAGGGCGTAGCCGTACCCGGCCAGATCCACCTGGATGGGCCGCACCACAGGGTTGGCAGTGTCGGCAAAGTCGATGGCCACCGCCCCGCCCACAGAGGAGGCGGTCTGATCCATCAGCCCGCAGGGCTTGCCGAAGAACACGTTTTCCGCATACTGGCCGATCTGGGCGATGGTCACCGCGTCCAAGGCGTCCCCACACGCCAGGTGGTTGAGGATGACCCCGATGGTCACCTCGCAGGCGGCGGAGGAGGACAGGCCGGAGCCGGGCAGCACCTTGCTGGTGGCATAGGCGTCAAAGCCCACAGGGGTGTAGCCCCGCTGGGCGATGCCGGCGGCCACGCCACGCACCAGGGCGGCGGTGCTCTCCTGCTCCCCGTCCACAGGCTCCAGGTTGTCCAAGTTGACCTCCACCATGTGCCAGCCCTCGGACATGAATCGGATGGTGTTGGTGCCGTTGGGGGCAGCACACACCAGGAAATCCAGATCCACAGCAGCCGCCAGAACCCGGCCACGCTGGTGGTCGGTGTGGTTGCCGCAGATCTCGGTGCGCCCGGGGCCAGTGTACAGGCCCACGCCCTCCCGGTTCCCGAAGAGCTTGACGAACTCCTCTGTGACATGGATGCTGCGCTGCAGTCCCTCCTCCACAGATTTTCCGCCGTCGTGGATGTCATACACCCGTGCCAGATCTCCGGCCAGCTGGCCCGCCTTCAGCTCCTCCAGGAGCTTGTTGCAATCTCGCATTTCCTTTCACCTCGTATTTTGATTTGTACCCAAAGTATATATTTATTTTAGTAAAAATTCAACCAATTTTTTCTCACTTTTTATTCTTCGTTGCCTTGCACAAATTCCGGGGCGAAAGTTGTGCTCTTTCGCTCAATCATCGTGGGCGGCACCACCACTTTCAAGGGAATCGTCCGCTCAGCCTCCCGACCAGGCAGAGGCACCCTTGCCCGCAGCAGGTCCAGGGCGGTAATGGCCATCTGCTCCACATGGGCGGAGATGGAGGTCAGGGGGGGATCCACCAGGGCAGAACGGGGGGTGTCATTGAAGGACACCACGGAAATCTGGCGGGGTACCGAGATGTCCAGCTCCCGCATGGCCCGCACAGCTCCAATGGCCACCTCTTCGTTGGCTGCCACAAAGGCAGTGGGCCGTTCCCCGCCACGGGACAGGAATTGTTCCACCGCCTGGGCCGCTTCGTCGGTCTGCATGGGGCATTCCAGCAGCCATTCCTCCCGCAGGGTGCCCCGCAGCTGCATCTGCTCCACAAAGAGCTTGCGCCGGGTCTCCAAGGCCCGCTGGCGCAGGTCATCGTACTTCCACTCGGGGCCGATGAAGCCAATTTTCCGATGTCCCAGCTTTTCCAGGTGCTCCAGAGCCAGGGAGATACCCAGAGAGTAGTTGAGCACCACCGAATCATGCTCGCTCTCCCGGGGTGAGGAGTCCACAAACACCAGGTTGGGGGATAGGGTGGACAGGGAGCGGATCTGATCCGGCTCAAACAGGCCAATGGCAATGATGCCGTCCAGCTTCTCCCCTCCTGTGGGAACCACAAACTCGCTGCCCCGATTTTCCAGGGGCACGGCGGTATAGCGCTTGTCCAGGCAGCGCTGGCGCACAAATCCGCTCAGGTACAGATAGTAGGGGTCGTCCAACTGCTGCACCGGGGAGAGCATTTCCGCAATCCCCACCCGCAGTACCCCCTTGGGTGTACGGCCTCGTCTGCTTTTTGTCTGGGAATAGTTGAGCCGTCCCGCCTCTTCCAGTACCTTTCGGCGAGCCTCCGGAGTGACGGACAGATGAGGGTCTCCGGACAGGATCCGGGAAATGGTGGCAGGCGAATATCCGGTGCGCTGGGAGATCTCCTTGAGCGTCGCCATGGGCTTCTCCCCCTTTCATTTTGGTAAAAATTATTCTATCATTATTTTCGCCAAATAGCAATCACCTTTTCCAACAGTTTTTATGCACTCTTTTCTCTTTGGAAGCCATAGACACCTGAGCTGCCAAGGCACATGTCCAAGCCTATGCAGCAGACCCTTCGGTCATGCTCGTCCAACCCGGGTACAGAAGGGACAGGTTAAGCCCACCAAAAGTGCTTATCATTGGCCATTGAGGACAAATAAGGACACGCTGATGGTGCATACACTTCCCCATGGAGGTGGTGACCATGTGGACGGCATGGCTTTTACTGATGCTCAACGGGCTGTTCTTCACCCTGCGTCTGGCCAACAATACCGGCTCCTTCCCCCCTGCCCTGAGCCGGGAGGAGGAGCAGGAGTGCTTGCAGCGCATGGCAGAGGGGGACAGCGACGCCAGAGACAAACTCATTGAGCACAATCTGCGCCTGGTGGCACACATCGTAAAGAAGGACTATTGCAAAGGACTAATTCGCCCCGTTGAAAATGGACTGAAGCCCGTTGCCCCAGTCTCAGATAGACCTCTAAATAGATTTGCTTGTCATTGCTTTGCTCCAGCACCACAATATGATCCAGAATCGTTGCCACAACTTCAGAGTGAATCCCGTTTGTAAAATCCAGTTCCTCCCAGAGTGCTTTTTCCAGCGCTTCGGCATTTATCTCCGTTCCTTTTTGGACTTGCTCCTGCTGTTGCAGGGTCGCCTTTTGTTCCTCCAGGGCGGAGATCTGGCGGTTGAATCGGTCATTACGCACCTTGAACTCTGAAAGGGTAATGGCATCCGCCATGCTCAGCTCCAGCAGCTTATCTTTCTTCTCCTCAATCTGGCCGATCTGCACCTCAATTCGCCCGATCTGCGCAGAGTAGTCCACGCTGTTGTCGGTTTCCCCGATACTGTTCAGCACCAGCCGGATGATCTGTGCTTTCTCTGTTACCACTTTTTGAAACAGGTCTGCTAAAACGAGATCTACTTCATCGCTGCGAACAGACGGCAGGCTGCATGCATCCTTCCCTTTCTGGCGGTACATTTTGCATCGCCAGAACTCCCGCACACCCTTTTGGGTTTTGAAGGACTGTCGTTGGAGGCTGGTGCCATGGATACCGCAGACGATCTTTCCGCTGTATGCATAGCGGTTATGGTAGCTGGTGGATTTTGTCCGAACCTCTCTGCTGCGCTGCTTGAAGATGGCATTGGCACGATCCCACAATTCTTCCGAGACAATGGCCGGGATATTGGGGTCTGGATACATGACCCATTCGCTTTCCTCCAAAAAGGCTTTCTTCTTGGTACGATAGTCCAGCGTCTGGGTTTTGTTCCCACAGTACCACCCCTTGTATTTGGGGTTGGTCAGCATGTGTTTGATGGTAAGCTGATTGAACTCATTGCCCAGCAGACTGGTGTGTCCCCGCCGGGTCAGCTCCTGGGCGATTTTTCGGATTCCATACTTGCCGGTGGCGTAAAGTTCAAAAACGAGCTTCACCGCCTCGGCCTGTTCCGGGATGATGGTCAGTTTGCAGTCCTTCTTGTCATAGCCCCACAGTCGGTTGTTGCCCAGCACATGGCCGTTCTTGATGGACTGCCGAAAGCCAAATTTCAGGCGTTCAGACAGCTTCCGCACCTCATCCTGGGCCACGCCTGCCATGACCACCAAACGAAACTCGCTGTCGGTGTCCAGAGTGTTGATGTTGTCGTTCTGAAAGAGGACACCTACATTGGCATCCAACAGCTCCTGTGTATACTGGATGCTGTCCAGCGTACTTCTGGAAAAACGGGAAATCTCTTTGGTGATGATGAAATCAAACAGGCCCCTGTGGGCATCGTCAATCATACGCAGAAAACTCTCCCGCTTATAGGTACTGGTGCCGGAAATACCTTCATCCACATAGCCTTGCACGAATGTCCAGTTTGGGTTTTTCTGAATGAACTCCGTATAATACTGAACCTGGTTTTCCAGGCTTCCTTGCTGTTCCACCTTTTCCGTGGATACACGGGCGTAATATGTAACCCGCAGGGGCAGGTCATAGATTGACCTGCCCATTCGCATTTGCTCTCGCAGCTTTCTAATAGTCATCATGCCGCTGATCCTCCTTTTGGTTTTGTAAAGGTTTATCCTCAGCATAATGGGTAAAATGCTTTCTGTCAAAAAACCGAGAGCAGCTGGCAGAGAGATAGAGATCTTCTGAGATCATATTCCGCTGCCACAATCGTTTCAAAAGAATCAGCCCAACCTCACGGTCAATCTCATTCATGGCCAAACCTCCTCTCGTTACCTTATGCAATCCGGGCAAACGCTATGATGTAATTGCTTTCAAAGTCACATGAACGCACTGGCAACTTGCGCTGCCAGTGCGTGGTATCTGACTTTGAATATGATGGTCATACTCGTCGCCACATTTATCGAACCCCTGGCGAAGTGGGAACATGGCAGGTTGTCCGTGGCGAGGACGATTCATAACTCCACAGCGTCGGTCGGGCCGTGCGCCGCAGGGTTCCCCCTCTTACGTGGGAGGCCACCGTTTGGAAGTACCATTATATCTGTGCTGCACTCCTCCTGAATGTGCCATAGGCATCCAGGCGTATCGCTTATAGATCGCTCTTATCGGCATATCCGATGGTCATGGCGGTAAACGAAAGATTGCATTGGCACAGTGACGTACCTGCTCATGCTGCCGATATTCCATTATCAAGGTTCACCGAGAAGTAAAAACCCCTCTACTAACAAGGACATCTGGAGGCCAAAAGTACACCCAAAACAGAAAAATTTCTCAATAAAATTTTTGACAAATTACGCACATTCGGCATTCTGTTTGACCGTAATGAAGTAATCTCGTTGAGCGAATGTTAATCCTGCAACAGGATTTCTTTCAGCTTTTGTTTTCCAAGCATGATGCTTTTGCGAACCGCCGATTTATAAACTCCTTCTGCCTCAGCAATCTCGTCCAACGTCATATCCATGAAGTAGTAAGCGTAAATCCGCTCTGCCTGCTTTCTGGGGATAGAGCGCAGGGCCTTATAAAGCGCCTCATTCTGAATGTGCTTTATCGTTTCATCCTCCGGCCCAGGCTGATGATCTGCGATATGCGCTTCGATACCAGGATCAGAATCCAAAGACACTACGTCCCCATTGCGAGTTCTGCGCTTTTCCAGTGCCTGCTCTGCCAGTCGGTACTCCTCAAATACAGCGTCAATCTTATAGGAAACAGGATATTCGGAATATGTAGAATCCAGATGAGGATATTCTTTTCTCAAATCAATAAATTTCATAGTAGCAACTCCTTTGAAATGTTTTGGAAAATTCAAAGGAGCCGCTACGGGTATGCGGCTATGGAGGGCTGCCAGTGCGCTATGAACCAATCACAACGCAAATAAAAAAAGGCATATCGAATCTCATCGTTTTTACGACAAAATTCGATATGCCTGACACAGACAAGTTCCTGAGAGCCTGGTCTGTCAAATAAAAAAAGAAAAGAGGATTTTCTATTCCGTTTTGGGAGACGGCTTAGAAAATCCTCTTTACCATACCGCTGGTTATGCAGTTGTTTTGCTTTAACAAGAACAGCACACTGGCATCACTCTTTCTGTAAACTTTTAGTATATCATATAGTTACGGTCGAAAGAATGATAACACAGTCGGAAGGTCGAAATTTGCTGACAAATGGAAAGAAAATGGTATTTTTACTGAAATTAGGTTTAATTCATATTGCGTTTCCTACGCTCCCACGCTAAAATGATGGCAGACAGAACAACAGGAGGAGGTTTGAGCGACATGAAATATCTTCTGTACCGATCCCCTGGAAGCATAGAGAAGGCTGTGACAAAACACGAGCTGGTGGCCGTGGAATTTGGCACGGACATCTACGAAGTCACGGAGGCGCTGATTAAAGCAGCGGCCCAAGACCTGGCAGGAATGCCAGAATACGAAGGATGCCAAACTGCTGCCTACGCTCCGGAACCGTTAAAGCCGTTCCGTAAGGTCAAACGCTACGACTACGAGATGATGGGTATTGTCTATCCTGCTCATGGGGATGAAAATATCTTGATCGACTATGGAGTTGCAGAAAAACCTGAATAAAACACAAAAAGGGAAACCCGGATTCAGTCCAGGTTTCCCTTTTGCATTGTGTCATAATTTCTATTTACAGCCGCTCACGCAGCTCCGTCCAGCTGGTGGCAGTCTCCAGCTCCACACCGGCGTTGAGTGCTTTGAAATGCTCCTTGCCGCAGTGGATTTTCAACTGTTCGCTGGTTTTCAAGTGCATAAAGCTGGTGTCGCCCTTGGTTTCCAGAACGAAGTACAGCTTTTCCTCGCCATTCTTGTTGAGATACACAGCCCAGTCGGGGTTGTATGTGCCGATGGGGGTTTCAATTTTGAATCGGCTGGGAATCTTGAAGAACATCTTCACATCTGGGTCGTTGTCCAGGGCCACCGCCACCGGCTTTTCTACGGTGGAGCTGTCGTAAACCACATAGTCATAGACGCTGTGTTCTACCTTGACAGCGTTCCGATCCAGGTTGGCAAGCAGTTCGGCGGTGTCGAAGATCTCCTGCACATAGTATTCCTGCCCGTCCAGCTTCACATATCGAATGCCATCAATGGCCAAAGCGTGACGGTGGTTGCGGATCAGTTCCACGGCTTGCTCCAGAAATGCCTCCGGGTTGTTGAGAAAGTCCCCACACCGTCCGCTCTCCACCAGAATCCGGTTGACGGTAGCCGGGGTCAGCAGCGTTTCATCGCTGATGGCGGTAATGATGTCCGGCAGGGCCTGATAGTCGTTGGCAATATCCATCGTCCGCATTTCCCGTTCCATGTGGCTGATACCGGACTGCTGGATGTAAATATCGGCAGTCTGGGACACCAGACGGGTCTTGGGGATATGAGGCATTTCCTGAAAGGCTTTGACGCAGTTTTTCACCAGCTGCTCCGTGTCAATGCTCACCCGATAAGCGGTTTTCTGCTTGATCTTGCTCCACAGCTCCAGGAACTCCGGGGAGAGCATGACCTGTTTGTTGAGCCGTACCACCACATCACGGGAGGCATCCCGCACCGGGGGCTTCCGGTCAGCGTTGGCGATAATCTGCTCAAACCGCTCTCTGGCGGCTTCATATTTTTTCGGCAGGTCAAGGGTTCCGTTTTTCAGGGCGTTCTTCATGGTGTCTTTGACCTTGCCGGTGCTGGTGATATACCCCTTCTGCTCAAAATGCTCCAGCAGCTCCGTGGCTTCCTCGTGGGTGACGGTATGTTCCTCCACGACGGTTTCTGTGTAGGTGGTTCCGGCCAGGGATTCCACCGCCACCGGCTGCGCCTTTTCGATAATGTCCTGCACCACTTCCTTGATCGGCTCCAGAGCCTTGGGCAGTTCAACTTCTTTCGGCTTGACCACAGTTGCCACCTGACCGGCCTCGTTGACCACACCAGCGGTTTTCAGGGCCTCCACCACCGCCTGGGCCTGTTCCGTCGTGACCTGCTTCTCCACGTCCCGACGGGCCTCATAGACCATGCCGGAAAACAGACTGAGCTGGAGAACACCAAACTTGACGCCGGTTTCGTCCTCGATCTCCTTTTGGAGGGTGGAGGCAAACTCGGAAAAGCTCTCGTTGGCCATGACGTGAAGGACGTTGATGTTCTTGTCCTCGATGCGTTCGCCGTCCTGGTTGACGCACAGTCGCAGGCCACGGCCCACCTTCTGACGGCAGGTAAAGGTGGACTTCTGCTCAATCAGAGTGCAAACCTGGAATACGTTGGGGTTGTCCCAGCCCTCCCGCAGCGCCGAGTGGGAGAAGATGAACCGCAGCGGACACTCAAAGCTGAGCAGCCACTCCTTGTCCCGCATGATGGTGTTATAGGTATCATCGTCGGCCTGGGTATCGCCCTTGGTGTCCTTCAGACGGCCTTTCTTGTCCTGGGAAAAATAACCGTTATGTACCTTGCTCACGTCCGTGGTGAACCGTTCCTGAAGGACGGCATATTGGGGTTTCGCCATCAGCTCCTGGTAGCACGCCTCAAACATGGTGGCATAGATACCAGGGGTGCCGTCCTCATGGCGGTACTTGTCCACCTTGTCGATAAAGAACAGGGACAGTACCTTGATGCCCTTCTCCAGATACCGCAGCTCTTTATCCAGGTGGGTTTCGATGGTGCGCCGGATCTGAGCCTTCTTGACGATGTTCTCGTCTACGTCACCAATGGCCTTGCCCAGCTTGACCTCCTGGGTATTGCCAAACTCAATATGCTCAAAGTCAGGAGTGCAGTCAATTCCAGCGACGGTGTAGCCCTCGTACAAGTCCCGTTGCCCGGACAGCAGGTACAAATCGTCACCCGGCTTGACGGTCACGGCCTTGCGGGTCACGGCTCCGGTCTTTCCTTTCACATCCAGTTCCACCCTGGCCTTAAAGCCCTTGTCGTTGCTGACGGAAAGCAGCCGCACATAGGCTTGGTTGAAGCCGCCGGCAATCTGATTGGAGGATACGGCAATCTGCTTGACCAGCCCCATTTGGTAGGCATCTACCGGGGTCAGACGGTAGAGCAGATTGATTTTTTCTCGGTGAGTAGCGGAGTACCGCAGCACACACAGGGGGTTCAATGTGGCAATGGCTTCCTTGGCCTTGGGGGTGTTGTCTACGCTCTGGGGTTCGTCAATGATGACAATGGGGTGGGTATTCTGGATGAAGCCCATAGCCGTTTCGCCGTTGAGCCGATCCTGGGCCTGGTTGATGATGTTCTCCGCTTTCTTGAAAGCGTCGATGTTAATAATCATCACTTCAATGTTGGAACTGGTGGCGAACTGCCGCACATCGGACAGCTTGGCAGAGTTATAGATGAAGTACCGGCACGGCACATTGTCATATTGCAGGCCAAAATGCTCCTTGGTAATTTCAAAGGACTTGTAGACACCCTCTCGAATGGCCACCGACGGCACCACAATGACAAACTTGGTGAATCCGTACTTGCGGTTCAGCTCAAAGATAGTCTTGGTGTAGACGTATGTCTTGCCGGTGCCAGTTTCCATCTCGATGCAGAACTGACAGTCCTCCGCTGTGGAGGTCAGAGGCAGGTTGTTCCGCTTCTGGACGGCGTGCATATTGGCGGTCATTGTCTCCTGGTCGATGTAGAGGGCGTTGCCCTGGCCCATTTCCGGGAGAAGGGATGTCTGCCGTTCATCTACCACGGAGAAGGTGCTTTTGGTTTTCTCCTGCCCGGTAAACAAATCCACCACAGCGTTGACCGCCTGGGTTTGGAAGTCCTGGGACTTGAATTTTAGTTTCACTGTTGATCCTCCGATTTAGGGAAAAGTCCTCGCTGGACATTATCGCTAATCAGCATTTTTATATGATCTATTTGAGGAATTCCGTGCTGAAATCTTCGGTTGCACCTTACACACTTTAGATAATCACAAAAATCGTCGCCATACACCAAAGGTGAACCACAATAATTGCATACCGGATGTAGGTCATCTACATAATATCTTCCAAAAGAATCTCGACGCCATTTCCACTCCCAGTTCCAACCGTTAATACTGTCTTTTTGGTATTGTATCCATAAAGGATTCGACTGCTTATAATTCTTAGCGTTGCCAATCTTAAATAGGATGAACAGTATTCCTATAATAATTACCATTGCAACTACTATCCACCAAACTTTAATGTTGAATTGGAGGAAGGAAGTTACACAGTTTATTATGAAGGATAAAATATTTTTAGCAGTGCTTAGAAGTTGCCTGTTCTTTACCATATCGTAAAGCACTGTCAATATAAAGCTGAGGATAACTGGGATAATTGCAACGATAACAGGATGTTTTAGAAGCCTTTTCATTTTTCTTACACCAACTTTAATTCAATCCCATGATCCCGCAGGATGTAGTAGGCATTGGCCATGGCGGTATCGTCGGCAAAGCTGTCACGGGAGATAATGATTTTCGCCGGGGCGTATTCGGTCATTTGCTCCACGTCCTCCGGCTGCACGTCCTCGGCCAGACAGATCAGCAGCAGGCAATCATCGCCCACGCCATAGACAGTCTTGTTGTTGATGGAGAACGGGGTCACGGAGTAGGTCAGCGGCACACCCAGCTTCAGCATGATTTCATAGATCATATCCAGGTCCGTGCGCTCCGGCTTTACTCGGTGGATCATGGTGTTCATCCGCTGGTATAGCAGGTCAAGCTGCTCATCCTCAATGGGGGTAGCGTCCCAGGTTTTCAAATTGGAGGTGTCCAGCTTAAAGACACGGAAGCCCACGTCCAGAGAGTGCTTGTCCTCATCCATGGTGACTTGGGTATGTTCCTCCAGAATTTTCTTTCCGGCCCGTCTGATTCGCTCCTTGCCGATCTCACAGATATTCTTGTACCCGGCCTTGTACGCCTCGCTCTTTTCGTCGCACAGTTCGGGGAGCTGCACCAGTATAAAGCGCCGGTTGCCGCCGTCCTCGGCGTTGAGTTGCATCACTGCATGGGCTGTGGTAGCGGAGCCAGAAAAGAAATCGAGAATGATGTCATCTGTGTTAGACGCTTGGGATATTACTTGCTTAATAAGCTCGACTGGCTTTGGAAAATCAAACAGATACCGATTGAACAATCCACCAATTTCCTTGGTTGCAGTATTTGTGTAAGCACCAGTGCTGAAAATAGACGAAAAACCAGGGAGATTGTCGGACAGCTCATGCAAGAATGATTTTTTGCGTGGACGCCCATCTGGGTTATCGGGCCAGATAATCCTTTCTTCTTGAATAAGCCGATTCATAGTGTTCCGATCATACCGCCAGCCTTTTTCGGGACAACCGTAGTTTCTACCATCTGCGGGATTGATTAAATCATAATGCAAATTTGGACGTGCATCAGCGGTAGCCAGGCCCACCATATTAGCGCTTGTCCAGGGGCCACGGGGGTCGTTATCGGGATTCTTGTATTGTTCTATTTTTCTGTCAGTCCCACGGAATACCCGATGTCCGAATTGCTTCGTATAACACACGATGTACTCGTGGTCTATTGAAACACCAGTAATATTACGATTGTCTTTATTCTGCCTACTTTGCCAAACAAATTGAGCTACAAAGTTTTCTTCGCCCAAAATTTCGTTGCACAGCTTTTTGAGATTATCAATCTCGACATCATCTATTGAAATGAAGATGACACCATCATCCCGCAGAAGATTTGCCGCCAGACGTAGGCGAGGATACATCATATTAAGCCAGTTGGTGTGATAGCGCCCCATGGTTTCCGGGTTGCTCTTGGTGGTCTGTTGGGTCACTTCCTTGTACCGTGCCATGGGATCGGCAAAATCATCGGCATAGACAAAATCGTTGCCGGTATTATACGGTGGATCAATGTAGATCATCTTCACCTTGCGATAATAAGCCGTTTGTAGCAGCTTCAAGACCTCCAGGTTGTCGCCTTCAATATAGAGGTTCTGGGTGGTATCCCAGTCCACACTTTCCTCCCGGCAGGGACGCAGGGTACCGGTGGATCGCTTCTGAGCCAGCCGCAGGCAGTCTGCCTTGCCCTTCCACTCAAACTTGTATTTTTCAAAATCGTTGTCGATGTACTCGCCGCACAGAGAAAGCAGCTTGTCAATGTCCAGCTTGCCCTCGCTGACGCACTCGGGGAATACCGAGCGTAGCTTGTCCAGGTTGGTTTGCTCTATGTTCATGGAAAACCCGTCCATTGTATGCTCAATCATTTTCCTTGTCCCTCCAAAACTCGTTCCTTCTCACATTCCAGATATTTTTGAGTAATTGAAACCAACCGTTTCCGAAATGATACAAGATTTTCTGCCGCCAAAAGGAATTGTCTTATATGTGTATCTCTGTATTCCTTCGCAGCATCTATGGCATCAGAGGCGGGCACAACACCAGTCAAATCTTCTTTGCGCTCCAACACTTTTTTATAGGCAGACAGAAATCCATCTGGGTCTCGCAATCCATTGGAACATAATTCCGCAACTGAATTGCTAAACCTGACTTTATCTGCAACCGCCAATGAATCATCCAAGATAGTACAAAACTCTTGAAAAAATTGATTTTCATTACTGAGAAGCAACTTTATTTTGTAGTGTGCCGTCTCCAGCAGATGATACCGTTCATATATTTCTGCATCTTTTCCTTCGTACTCTTCCTCGTTTAAGGCCATAAAGCTTAGCCAATGAGCGTCAAGCATAGAAATATATTGAGAAACATTATCAGTGAGCTGAACATACCGACGCTCATAATCTGCCATGCGAAGATTATACCCTTGCGACTGCCGTTGATTGAAAAATGCTGTCACCAAGTTTGCTCCAGCAAGCACAGCAGTAATAATAATTCCAATTAAAGTTATAATATCAGCAGTTTCCATTAAATATTTCTCCGTATTGCCACTACAAATTCCCGTTGTACCTTTGCCGTCAGTCTTTCTTTGTCGGCAAAGGCTTTTATTTTTTCTTCCAGCTCCATGTCAAGCCGCATGGCGTCAAAGAACTGGTTCTCCTGCCGCTTCATGTACTCTTGGCGTAGCTGGTTGATTTTCTTCTGCGTAGCCAGCCGTTTCAGCCGGTCGCCGGTGACGGCCTCCAACTCCGCCTGTGCCTGCTGCACCTGGCTGTCCAGAGTGTTCAGCTCACGGCTCAGTGCCGCCTTATCAGCCGATACCTGTTGCTTCATCCGTTCCATTTCCTCGGCCTGGGCCGGGGACAGGCGCTCCAGCTGTGCCGCCAGCAGCGCCTTTGTCGGCACCAGATCATCCAGCGGGTGGGGACGGCTGCTCCCCTTTAACCAATGGGGAGATCTCCGCTCATCCTCGGTGTAGCCCTCCACCGGCAAGTCCAGGATGCTGCGGCAAGCTGCATCGTCCATGGCCTTGCCGCTCTCCGTCAGGCCGCACAGCACGGCGTGTTCTGTGCGGCTGGAGCCGGATACCAGAGTGACAGTATAGAGGGCAATCCGGCACGGCTCCGGCACCGTTGGGATGGTCAGGATGCCCTCGTTGGCACTCTCCAGCTCATGGAGAATCCCATGGCCTATGATGCTGGAAAGGGTAAGCTGCCCGGACTTGGGCTTGAAGTCCTTTGCCATGCCGTACACCTTCTGACTGCGATAGGGCCGGTTCCGGCTCCCCGTCCAGTAGTAGAACAGCACCGGCAGCTCCCGGTACTCCGTGGCCGTGATGGTACGGCTGGCTTCGTCGATGACAAAATGGCAATCGTCGTTCTTTTCATTGTAACGGTTAAAGAACCATTTGGCAATCTCCCAAAGGTCGTTGTTCAGCTCCTGCCCACGGCGGTTCACATATTTGGGGTTGATCTTCACCTTGTCAGCCAGTTCCTTGGTGAAGGTGGTAAACAGAATATCCTCCGCTGCGGAGACGGTCTGCCGGTTATCCTCCTCGTGGGCATCCAGGGTCTGGCGGTATGCCTGCTCAATCTGCGCCCTGGGCCGCAGCCGCTGGGCAATGACCGGAAAGGCCGCTTTTACATCATCGGTAAAGCCGCCCAGCACGTCATCGGTAATGCCAAAGACACCGTCGGTCACCAGCATCCGCTTGTTGACCAGCTCCAGCTTGCGGACGTCGGCAAAGTTGTTCTTGTCGATAAAGGCCACGGACAGCACATCGTTTTCCTGGCCCAGCCGGTGGCAGCGGTCGATTCGCTGCTCCAGCTTCAAGGTGTTGTACGGCAGGTCGTAGTGGATGATGAAAGCGGCCTCCTCCAGATTGAAACCCTTGGCACCGTTGTCGGTGGAAATCAACACATCGCCGTCCTCTTTGAACTGGCGGATCACGGAGTAATCGGCGCTGCCGTTGTAGGCCAGGGTGCGGTACTGGCCGGAAAGAAGATTCTGGAGCATCTTCTGGGTTTCCACGCTTTCGGTGAAGATAACGGACTTCCGTGCGGCTCCCGTTTTCTTCATCAGGGAAAACCCCTGTTTGAGAACAGCCAGCAGCTCACTGGCCTTTGCATCCTGTGGGATGCTTTCTGCCACGGCCTGAATCTCTTGCCATTGGGTCAGCTCCTCCGCTGCGTTCTCCAGCCCCTGGAGCCGCTTGACGATGCCCTTGATGGTTTGCAAAATCGCCGCCGTAGAGGAACCCAACAGGCCCAGCAGCCGTAGAGCCAGGTCATATTGGTTCATTTCAGGAAAGGCTCTCTTTTCCGGCTGGTTGATGTAAGCATACAGCAGCTCATAGAGCTGCCGCTCCGTCTTGCTGGGGGTGTACTCCACGGTCAGCAACACACGCTCTGTCACCTTGGCGTAGTGCTTGGCCTGGGAGCGGAGGGTGCGGAAACAATAGCGGCTGACCTGTTCGCTGAGTTCCGGGTAGTTCTCCGGTCGGCGCAGATACCGGGCCAGAAACTCTTTTTCTCCCGGCAGCAGCGTTTCGTCGATGAACCAGATCAGGCCGTACAAGTCCATAATGTTCTTTTCGATGGGGGTGCCAGTCAACAGCAGCTTGAAGGAGTCTCCGGCGATCCGCTTGAGGGCCTTGGCCTGTTTGTTGTCCTCCTGGTAGACTGGAGAGAGGGCATTGGCCTCTTCAAACACCGTCAAGTCCCAGTTGACCACCTTTGCGGCCTCCTCGTTGTCGGCAGCAAAATCATAGGTGGTGATAACGATGGCATCCTGGATAAAGGCGTTGGGATGGTCGGGGGCGCTGTGGGCCTGCCATTCTTTGCGGCTGGTCAGAACCACATAGGGAACGGTATAGAATCGCTCCAGCATTTCCGTCCATTGGTGCAGCAGGTCGGCATTGGGAATGACCAGCAGAATCCGGCTGTATCCCTCCAGCCACTTTTGATTGATGACCAGCATGGCCTCATGGCTCTTGCCCATACCGGCTTCATCGCACAGGACAGCTCCCTTTTGATAGGGAGAACGCAGGGCAAAGCTGGCCGCTGCAATCTGGAACGGATAGATTTCAATATCCGATGATGCAAAGACCGGGATGAACCGCTCATCCTCCGGTAGCTGCTCCAACAATCGAGCCTTGTAATAGGCATGAAACGGTGTTTGCAGCATGGCATTATCCCCTCCTTTGTCCCTGCATTCTTTTTGTCTATTATGTCAGATTTTAGGGGAAAAGGCAATGTATGAAACAGATAAACGGGAGCTGCCCAATAAGCAGCTCCCGTTTATCTGGGCAGTGCTATTCAGTGAAAAACTATGCGAAAAGAGGAGCTTTTAAGTTTCAAATTTCAGTATAGGAAATGCTATACTCAAAAAGACGCATTTGCGAATCCTGTTTGACTTTTCTTTTAAGTTCAGAAGTAGGACTGTTCAAACATATAAGGCCGTAAACGTGTTGTCCAGACTTTGCAATATCCGCTTCAACCCATTCGATATATGTTTTGGTTTGCGCATAAGCATCATCATAACCGGAATCTTTTTTTAGCTCAATCACATAAAGGTCGTTATTATTATCCGTTGCTAAAATATCAAGTCTACCTGTACGAAGAATAAATTGCCTGCCGTACACGCCCCTTTTTTGATAGACCTTTAGTGGAAGGCCAAAAACCGGAATGCCCTGTTCCATTCTCTGAATTAGTTCATCTTCAAGAAGTTTTTCACTGGTAAATTGATGCTTTTTTATTCCTATGTTGATCGTGGAAGTGTCTACTGTGCTATCTTGAGAATCTGTATCGACATCACACTTTTTTGTTGCCAGGGGACGTTCAATCCGAGCAATAAGTTGTTTTGACACTTTGTATCCGCTTTTCTGAACGAATTCTTTTGCCTTGTCTGGTTGAACTAATGCCAAATAAGTACGAACGAGATTGTTTGCTGCAAAGCGTATATCTCTTTTCTCAGATAAGCATTTACAAAATACATCTTCAGCATCATGGTATTTCTTCTGCTTAAACAGACAATAGCCCAGGTTATTCAAGGCGTTTTCTGCCCCTGGAAAAACTTCTAATGTTTTCCTGTAATATGCTTCTTCTAACTGATAGTTGCGCTTTTTCCCATAGCACCAAGCCATCCAAAAGTAAATGTTATCTGTATAGAATATTCCTACACGATCTTCTACGTCCTCATATTGTTCTAAATACGATAGAGCGTTGCTCCACATTTGCATATTGTAATAAGTGTATCCCAATAATTCTTTTGCCAAATATATATCGCTGTTAGTTTGCAACACTCGTAATAACGCATCTGCAATATCTTCATTTTTTGCCCCGTAATAAACGCTTTCCAATGCCTCACACATTTCTGGAATACCTATACATACGCCGGGTCTATCGAGCAGTTCTCGCAAATAACTCCACATTCCAGGAATGCCTTCTTTTAGCGGTAAGACCAGACAATAAATAAAGTCTGAGCATGACATTTCTTCATCTTCAGCCAAATAACGCTTTATCTTTGCAGGAACATACTGTGCGAGCCTTTCGTTAATTGCTCCAGATTTTCCGGTAAGTAAGTCAATTACTGCAAAATATATTTGCTTGATGGGATCACCATTCGATAATCTCATAACAGAATTTCGGTATTCGATAAAGCAGGGATCTTTCAGAACATCGTATTTCATTAGTTCTGAATATCTGAGATACCCCATTGTCAAGCTATCTAAAAGCAAGTCACAATATTTACTCTGCAAATCGTCATGTAATACAGGGGGGGCAGATATTATAACATTTCGGCATTTTTGAAAATTGGGTTCCTTAGAAAAATCAAGTTGGTCATATACCCGGAAAAGCTCGTTTTGATAATGAATAAGTTCCATAGAATCTGCCATATTTAAGTTCCTCCTGACAGCATTGTTGACTTTTATATTATAGCATATCATGTAGCTTTCAGGTGGGAAAATGTGAATATAGACCCCACGGAAATATAATTCCGTAGGGCCTAGTGAAGTAATACTTATTTTTTAGGCTATGTCACAACAAACAGTTGATAAATAGCCATTTTTATAGGGGAGTATCAGAACTCCCCTACAAACTGTTATTTGCAGTTATCTATACTCATTTGGAATTTCGATATGAAGTGTCTCACACAATAACTTCACATCATGTGCATCATTTTCATCAAACTCGTATCCCAGATGGAACATTACTTGACTATATGGTTCAATACAGGAAACCTCTATTTCCTCAATTCTTCCTTTACCCGAAAAAGTTTCTACCGGAAAACAATCCCCATCATAAAGAATTTCACCTTCGTCCGTATATTCAAAACAATGCAAATCAATAATTCTGTTTTTCAAATCTTCCCATACAGTATGGTTCAATGTTGTATATTCCATCTTAATCTCATAAAAGCCATTAGCTTTCATTATTTCTATAAAGTTCTGATAATCGTTCTTTTCTACAAAAATGTCAATATCATTATGGGCTCTTGACTGATATCCAAGAAGAGCATCTACACCCCAGCCACCATCAAGAAAGACTTTAATCTCCGCATCTATTGCAAATTGAAGAATCTGTTTTACATCTGTTATATTGACCATCTTATCATCTCCACAAATTCTAATTAGGCGACCAGAGGAACTGCTGGTCTGTTTGATAAATCTCTGCATTTAGCAGTTTTCAATGTTGCCAAAACAAAAGTTAAGAAGATGTTCCTTTTCTCCATGTCGCTTTCTTTGGCGTAATTTACAAGGTTATTCCACACAAGATAGTTGTTCAGATACTTGGTAGAAACACCGTTAAAGCCACGCATAAACCTCTTTAGCTGGCTATGGTAGCTATTGATATGTTGGATATTATAAATGCCTTTCTTGGCTTTGCCAGTCTTTAACTGCACAAGGTCAATGCCATTGGCATTTGTAAATCTCACATAGGAGTTCATCTTGTCCGTAACAAGAGTGGAATTGGTCTTAATCCTACCATCATAAATATGATGTAAATCTCTTGTAGAAACTCTACCAGTATTCGTAATCTTGGAGATAGACAAGCCATTCCTATTAACCGCACAAGGAACACATACCTTTTCTTGGGACAAGCCTCTGATATGTGTAGAATGACCACGCTTATGAGCCTTGCGTGGCATAGCAAATGTCTTACTCTTGCTATGATTGCCCTTGTACGAGATGGCGAAAAAAGTTTCGTCAGCCTCAATAATGCCGTCAAGGGTAACATCGTCTGCCATATTCTGAAGTGCATCCAAAATCTTGTGTCTCCAAAGGAATGCGGTGTTTCTGTGAATCCCACAAGCAACAGCAGTCTTACGAATGGATAAGCCATTCATCATACAATCAATGTACTGCTCCCACACGGACAAGTCTTTTCTTGTACCAGACACAATGGAGTTCGTAGCAATCACGAAGGACTTGCCACAATCCTTACATACATATCGCTGTGTGCCATCTTTACGATGACCATTGCGAACCACATGGATACAGCCACAAAGAGGGCATACACGACCATTTGCAAAGCGTTCCTTTGCTACGAAATCTTCAATATTCAAAGACTTTACAAAGGCAGGACTTAAAAGCATTGTTTTAAGGCTTTCCTGCTCTGCGACAGTCAACTTACCGATAATATCTAATGCGTCTTTGATAGTAGGCATATCCAATTACCTCCTTCGGTGGTACTGTTTCTTACTATTATTATACGCTATTTCTCGTCAAAAATCAACCATTTGTTGTGACAGAGCCATTTTTTAAATGAAACATATCCAAAATGATATTGGGAATCTGAAATCGTTTGTTTCAAACTACGTCCCGTACTTGTTATTTTTAGCATTTCGGCGGTGATCTGCGTTTCAGGTTGAATGTGGGAGAGTTTTAACCAAATTCTTGCAAGTTCTCCGTGAAATTCATCAGGGTAGTTTGTACTATCTGGGCAGGACACAGGGGCCTTAGCTGAAAAAATCTCCTCAATATTTGCTGAAAAAGCAATGTCGTTGTCGTAATTTTCATTATTGATCGCAAAAAGAATTCGAACAGGTTTCCCGGATTTAATCTTATCGTTATACTGTTTTACTCGAGCATCACTCATCCCAAAAAAGAGAGATTGCGTAGAAAACCATGTATAACCTCGCTTCGCTTCATCTTGGATATACACCGCTATCGTTTCTTCACCATCTAGGAGATTTCCGCTAGATGAGGAGAGTCCCAATTTCATGAAGATAAAATCAGTATCGTTAATCTGGAGATCATCACGATCAGCAATCATAGTTTTCACCTCTTCTACATGAAGATATTTTTTCTTCAATTTTAGATAAAGATCCTCATCTTTTGCCAACATATACATTTCTAGGACATCGTTGAGAGCCGCAGTTTTAGTAATGCCCTTTTCTGCAACAAATTCACTAAAAATATCTTGGACGGTATCAGATACTGTGATTGTCATATAATTCTGTCTACCCATTAACATCCCCCTCATTTGTACCATATAGCCGATAGAGTATCTTATAAGGAGAATGTACCATATTCCCGGTAGAGTGTCAAGGGAGGAATTCGTACACTTATTGAAACAGGGGTCTTTATGTGATATATTGATTAAAAGGCAGGTGATTTACATGTCCGATACCGAAAAGAAAAGAGTGCGCCGGACAACCGAGGAGCGCATTGCTGAGGTCAATGCAAAAATCGAAGAACTCAACGGGCAAATCCAGAGTCTTGAGGAAAAAAAGCAAGAAGCTGTTACAGCCTACAATGATCGCATTGCCAAGGTGATGGACAGGATCAAGGGACTGGAAAAGCAGAAAGCGGCGATCCTGGCCCCTAAGCCCCCTCGCAAGCCGAGAAAGACCAAGAAGGAGAAAATCCAGGACTTAATGAAGCAGGCACAAAGGGCCGGTCTGAAGCCGGAGGAGATTGCTGAGCGCCTGGGACTTACCATCCAAGAGTAGTAAAAAATGGAGCCTGTTGCAGTTTGACCGCAACAGGCTCCATTTTACATTTTTATATTTTTATCAGCCGGACTTCCTTGCCGAGCGTATGTGCCTCACGCATGGTGAACAGTGTCCCTCCACGCTCCCGGCCATCATAGACAGCAATTACTCTATGGGCCTGCCCCGCCATATAACGGTTCCGCTGCATGAAGCAGGAAGGTATATAAGTCTGACATACCACCTTGATACCATCGCAGGCTCGTAGCAATTCATGGAATCTCGTGTCTCTGGTTTTCAGTCTGCCTGCATACGGGATTGCAGCTTCCAGGCTCAGCTCTGGATGGCGCTTCTTTTCTTCGGCTACAATCGCCGCAAATATTAAGTCAGTGCCATCGGCAAAGCCGGAAATAAAACGGGTATATCCATCGTCAATCGCCGTCTGGACTTCCCGCCGGAGTTCTTGCTCCACATAGGAAATACAAGCCGCAGAAATAATTCGGTGGCCCGTCACACAGCAAGTCTTTTCGGCCATAATATCCGCTCCTTTTTATTTTGATAACCGATTTTGGTTAATATGATTATATACCATGTTCGGTTAATATTCAAATGAAGGGGGGCTTATATATTGTGATTTCTTATGAAAAATTATGGATGACTATGAAAGAACAGGGAATCACGCAATATGCGTTGATAAAGAGATTCGGTATAAGCCCTGCGCAGATTACACGTTTGAAACGGAATGAGAGTGTAAGTACGCATACGATTGAAACATTTTGCAGAATCCTCGATTGTAGAGTTGAGGATGTTATGGAGTATATTAAAGATGAGCTATAAGAAAAAATGGGGGCGATATGGCAATCAGCCATATCGCCCCCAGAGTTTATCCAATTAAAAGTCTCCGTGCCTGTCCACCGCTTCTACACCTGCGGTTAAGGATATACCAAGCCGCTTCTTTCCACTCCCGATCTGAGTAGGCTGTAATATCAACTTCTTTAAGCTCCGAGAAATGTCGGTCAGATTTCGGGAGAAATCTTAAGTCAGAAATATAGTTGCACTGTTTCTGTTGGGCAAGCAGCTCTAAAAGTTCCATTAAGTACCTCCATAAAAAACTGGCCTACCGATGGAGGTAAATCCCTCTTGGCCAGTAATGACCACGTTGTTATAGCCGCTGGCACAGTGTAGGATCAGGACATTGCCGCTCTCATCCCAGCCGCAGACGATGCCCACATGGGTATCCTCCGGATAAAAGACCAGATCACCGATCTGCGCCTCGGCCCAGGTGATGCTGGTGCAGTAGCCATGCTGGGACATGGCTCCACCGCCGTGGCCGATGATGTACTCACCGCCTGTGGCATTGTAAAACACCCAGTCCACAAAGCCGGAACAATCCAGACCGTAGGGTCGGTAGGTGCCGGTGGTGCTGCTGCCTGCCGCTGTGACCTCCGTGATCCGTCCCCAGCGGCTGTCCCAGCCCAGGACAAGGCTCTTGCCACCCCAGAAGTAATTCACCTTACCTACCAAAGAACAGGCTGCACGGATGACTGCCTCACGCTCTGGAGACAAATCTTCCGGCAGGTTCAAAAGAACGTCCTTTGCATCGGCGGTCACGTCCATCAGACTGCCGATCAAGTCCTCCAGCATTTCTCGCTCCTCCAGCAGTTCCTGAAGCATTTCGAGCTGCTGGTCTGTGAAGCCATATTCTGCCGCCATTTCCTCGGCGGTTTTGCCGGTGATGGTGATGTGCAGCACTCGCTCCGTGTACCCATCGTCGGCTCCTTCACTGCTTTCCGGGTGTTCTATTTCCTCTACCTCATGGGAAATTGTGGTCATATCCCAAAAGACGGCCTCCAGGCGGTCAATACGGTTCTCATCCAGTGTGACCACATCCGTGGCATCTATCTCATTGCTGCCGGCAACCTTTACGGCAAAGACGGCAAGCACTTCTACCCAGTCCGCCCCGGCTCCTTCCATCACAACATCATCGTAAGTATCGTCCGATTGCAGTTCCTCCAGGGTTGCATTGTAAGCGTAGTTGACCTGGGCCACGGCAACAGACACCGGCACCCCCTCCTCGCTTCCACCACCCGCAAAGAAAATACCAAACGGGGATGCGGCAATAGCAGCGACGAGTATTAGACAAAGCATTACAATAAGAAGAACAATACCGCCGCCAGCAGCCAGGATGCCTTGCACCGCTGCCGCCGCAGCTCGTCCAACGGCCATTGCAAACCGCATGGCAAGTTTTCCGGCCTTTGCCGCTGCCACCTTTGTCTGCTGGGCCGCTTTCCTGGCCATGGCCTTTTGCGCTTTCTGTCGGGCTTTCTTTTGGGTAAGGGCCTTGGCCCGTTGTGCCGGAGACACCTGCTTCTGGGCAACCTTACCGCCCTTGGCCATTGTTTTCCTCTTTTGAAGGACTGTCCCCGTTTTGGGCCGATTGCCGTCTGCTTTTACCGGGCGAATGGACTTGCTGCCGGTTTTCTTGCCCAGAACCCTGGAACTGCTTTCTTTGGCGGCTGGTAGATCGGGTACTGCTCCCCCTCTGCGGCCCTGAGAAATCTGCGCTTCACCTCGCAAGGGCTTTGTAATCGTACCGCCTTTTCCACCATCCACACCAGCAGAGGGGGCTTTGCCGTTCACGCAGCCGTTTTGTTGGGCAGAGTCCATCAAGTGCGCCTGATCCCGTGTAAGGAACTTCTTCTGCTGCACCTGCTGTTCCTTCGTCTTTTTGGCATCCTGTATGGCCTTCTGCTTTCCTAACGCCTTTCCACGTTCCCCTGTATGTTGTGTTTCTGCATGGTGGTTTGCCCTATCGGTTGTGGAAAATCTGGTGGATTCTGTGGATGAATTTTGCCCATAGTATTGTGAGGGGGCTGCGGATTCACCCTGACTTTCGGGGATGACGGTATGCCCACTCCCATCGCCATCCACAGGCGATGCGTTGGATGAGGTGGGCGGGACAGTTTGCTCAGCCGCTTCATTCGGTGCCGGTGCGCTGGATTCTGCCGGGGAAGTCTGCTCACCAGGCGGGAGCTGCGGTTCGTTTTGCGGTGGAGTGTCTTTCTTTTCGGCTTTTTTGCGCTGCCGCTGCTTGATGAACTCGTGTTTGGCCTTCTGCTTGATGGCATCACCAGCAGTTCTCGCCACACGCTTGCCACCGCCTTCTACTTTGTCCGTAGCATAACGCACCGGGTCTTTCTGGCCCGGTGCGTTGCGTTCTTTTTGCTCTTGGTATTTCTCTTTGATGATGGATTTGGCCTCCCTGGGGATAAACCCTGCGGCTTTTGACTTTGGCTTTTCCAGGGAGCCTTTTTTCTTAATGTCGGCCATGGCGTTATCCCTCGCCCGGACGGGTACTCATCAAACGGTACAACTCTGTGTCCTTGGGAAAATCGTTGATAAGAGGAACAATCGAGCTGCCTACTTTAATCAAACCGTGGCCTACCGGGGAGTTATTGACATAGGCCATTTGTGTATCTGAAATTTTCAGAATTTCAGATAGCTGCTCTTGATCCTTGGCTGCCTGATTGAACATCAGCATAAATTCACTGTTTCCAAACATGAACTTTCCACGTTCGGATTCCAGGCACTCCTCTACATTCTGGGTAATGCCAGTTAGCATTGCACCGTACTTACGGAATCGCTTCCAGCATTTGTAGAGGAACTCCGAACTGTACTGGTTGATTCTGTTCTGTCCTCCGCCTCCGCTGGCGGCAAAAAACAGATAAATCTCGTCAATATAAACATGGGTATATTTGCCTTTTCTTCGGTTGCGAATGACACGATTGTAGATTGCATCCAGCATCACCAACAAGCCAACCGGCTTCAATTCCTCGCCCAGTTCATGAATGTCAAAGCAGAGGAGCCGGTTATCCGAGTTGATATTGGTCTGGTGGGCAAATACGTCAAGGCTACCCGTGGTAAACAACTCCAGAATCAAGGCAAGCTGTTCAGCACCGGGTTCCACCTGACGCTTCAAATCGTCATAGAGGTCTTTCAGCGTGGGGGGATCGCCCCGGAAGTTTTTCAGATATTGCCGATAAATATTGCCAGCGCAGCGGTCGATAATCGACTTTTGCCCCGGCTCAATTCGTCCCTCTGCCAACTGCTCAAAGAGGGACATAATAAAACCACTTTTCAGTTTCAGTGGGTCTTGGCCCTCATCGTATTCATCGGAAATGTCCATAGCATTGATATAGCTGCCACCGCCCGTATTGGAGATTACAATGACTTCACCTCCCATGGCGTTCACAAGTGGGCCATACTCTCGCTCAGGATCGACAATGATAATATCATCGTCGGTATTCAATGCTACGGAGGCCATTTCCTGCTTTGCTGCCATAGACTTACCGGAGCCGGAAACACCAAAGATAAAGCCATTACCATTCATGAGCGTTCTGCGGTCGCAGATAATCAAGTTGCCCGAAACGGCGTTTCTGCCATAGTAGATACCGCCGGTATCCATGATTTCCTGTGCCTTAAAGGGCATGAGAACGGCGGTGCTTTCCGTAGTCAAGCTGCGCAAGGAATCAATCCGCTGCAACCCATAGGGAAGCACGGTATTGAGGCCGTCCTCCTGCTGGAACATCAGATTCGAGATTGTGCAGCCGTGGCTGTTGCCGATAGAAACCAGGGATTCGGTATCTTGCTCCAACTGTTCCATGTTATCCGCAAGATGCGTAATCACGACTTGTGCCAGAAGAAGGCTCTGATCCCGCTCTGTGACGTCCGTATAAAGTTCTTCAGTCTGGTCTTTCAGCTGACGCAGGTGATATGGAACCGAGGCATTGAAATTATTGTGTTCCACCTGACGCTGTGTGTTACGGGTAATATCGGATTCAATGGCCATCAATCTTCGCTGAATTTCCTTGACTACCTCATCCGTAGGAATCGGCAGCAGGTTAATCGTCACCATCATGTTGCGAGGCAGATCGGCAAGGTCTGTAATCATGCGATCTCGGATGAAATTCGCATACTCCCGGATGAAAAGGACACGGCCCACCTGGTTGCCCACCTCATAATGATCGTTGCGGAACAGCATATAGTCCGGTGCAATAGAATCCCGTACATCTATTCCGCTTTCCGTAATACGATCATAGTCAAAATAGAACTGCGTCTCGGAGGGACGGAAGAAATCGTGGAACAGACGCATACGTTCTGCCACTGTGATTTCTGCCACTTTTACATCCAAGCGGCCAAGGTAGGTTTTGAGATCGGTTTCCGCTCGCTGAAAAAAGGAACGGGCTTCCTTTACCGTCTTTCTCTCCACGGAGATGGTAAGATACTTTTCTTGGCTGATATTGTTGCTGCTTTCCGCAGCACTGGTAAGAATTCCATTATGCTCCGTGCGATAATGATCTCTCCCGTCCCCTTTCATTTTCATCAGCAGGTTTTCCTCAAACTCTTGCTGATTCATGGTACGGTTATATAAGGTGATTTTTACCTGTGTACGGGCAGGCAGTGCATTGATGAAGGCGCAGTAGAGCAGAAAGAGATATTCCTGCATCTGTTTCCCGGCAACGGCATAGTTAATATCAAAAAATCGCCAGGTCTTGGAGTAAAGACCGGCGACTTCAAAAATCCCATCCTTATGCACTTTTTTGATGGGGATAGATTGCTGGACGCTGCGGGGAATAAAAAACTTTTCGTGGTTGGGGTTTTTCCCCTTAAAGGGTTTAATCATTTTTTCTTTCCCTCCTGTTGCGTGGTCTTCGGGATATAGCTGTTTTCAGACTTCCAGACACGGTGATTGGACAGCAAGAAGCAGGATTTGAACCACACCCAGGCGAACTTCTCCAACTTCATGCCGTTATACTGGAAAAAACCAGCCACGGCCAAGGGAGCAGCGCCCAGAATACAAATCCAGCTCACCGATTCCCGGCCCATAAATCTACTGAGCAAGGCATACAAGCCAACCGCCGTGCCTACGGCCAATGCAGAGCAGACAAACTGCCGCATGGTCAAGCCGAAAAAAATGGTTTCCTGATAGGTCAGGATTTCTTTGTTGATCTTAATTTCCATGCGTCACACTCCAAACATTTCTTTTGCGATGCGGTCGGCAGCTTTCACCAAACCAACCAGCACCAAAAGATTAAAGATGGTTTCGCCAAGATAGCCCCAGACTTGCGTGATGACTGCTGCTTCGGCGTCGATCACAGGTGTGCCGCTGGAGACATAGGCGGTAAAGATGATGCAGGCCAGCACCACCACGGCTCCCTCCATGCACACACCAATGTAGCTTTTGAGAAAGGACTTGCCGATAAAAGATGTGCTTTCTCCCGCAAAGGAGGATAGGGCTATGGGGGAAAGGGCCGCATACATATAGAGCTTAAAAAAGCGTCCATAGACTGTGAGAATCATAATGAAGGCCAGCACCGTGATAAAGAGACTGCCCAGCAGCGTGACCAGCCAAAGCGGGATGCTCTCCAGGAAGCCCAGGCTATTGATGGCATCTATCATTTCCGTTGGCATAGTAATGGAGGCTCCATCGGCACCGCCGACACTGCCTGCTGCGGTCGCCACAATACCGTTGCACACCGCAAAGATTTTCGTCAGAAAATCCATGCCGTAAGTAATGGCCACCTTTGCCAATACAAATTGGATCAGGTGGCGCACCACATATTCCGGTCGCTGAAAATCCCGGAAGCTGGCAGCACTCCGAAAGAGGCTAATGGCGAAAAATAGCACCAGCAAGCCATAGCCGATGGCCTGCATCCCGCCGTTGATGGTGACAATGGTACTCCAGATTGTGCCGCCTTTGAAGGTTTCCGGGGATTGTGTCAGCAGGCCCCACAGTTCCTCCATTTTGGTGTTCCATGTGGTAAAAGCGTTTTGAAGGTTGTCTACAACCCAGTTGTTGTCCAAATTGATTCACCTCCAGGTGAGTTTTCGATGGGATCAGGTTGTCCGCCGTCTTGATAAAATGGCGTAATTGTGATAAAATATAGCCACATCAGAAAGGGGGCTTTTCTATGTTGGATATTCGTCCGGTTTCCGATTTGCGCAACAAATTCAGCGAAATTGAGGAAACAGTCAAGGGTGGTCAGCCGGTTTATTTGACCAAAAATGGCTACGGCTCCATGGTGGTACTCAGTCTGGAACAGTATGCCGCTTTGACCGATGAAGTGGAGCTGCGCCTGGATGAAGCTGACCGGGCTGCGGCAGCAGATACCGTCCGCTATACAGAGGAAGAAGTGTTTGGCAGAGTGAGGAGTCGGCTGCATGAACGGAAAGCACTATAAGCTGCGATTCTTGCCGCTATTTGAAGAAGATTTGTCAGGCATTGTGGATTATATTGCCTATCGCCTGAAGAATCCCATAGCGGCTGACCAGTTGGTGGATGCCGTCCAGGAGGCCATTCGGGAGCGAACTACCTGTGCGGAAGCCTTTGAACCATACCACTCCGCCAAAGAACGCCAGTATCCGTACTATCGGATTTATGTAAAGAATTATGTGATTTTCTACGTTGTAATTGGCGATGTCATGGAAGTGCGCCGCATCCTCTACAATCGTCGGAATATCCCGGAGCATATCTAAAGGAGCAGCCGGTCTGTCGGAATGGCAGACCGGCTGCTTTTTCTCTTAGATAGCGCCGATGGTGGTGAGAATCTCCTTGGCAAAGGCGATCATCAGCCCACCAAACAGGCACAGAAAGCCCTGGGTACGCTGGCTGGCGTCATGGGACTGGATGCTCATGCCCACCTGGACAACACCCCAGCCCAGGATGATAACACCAATGGCCTTGATGATGTTGAAAATAAAGTCGGACAGGCTGTTGACGATGGTCAGAGGGTCAGAACCAGCGGCCATAGCAGGCACCGTGCAAAGGGTCATAGCCAGCATCGTCAAGGCTCCGGCGAAATAGTGCCGTCTGGCTCGGCGGTTCAGGGTGTTGGACTGTTCATTCTTCTTCATCAGCTTTTTCATGTTCGGATTCCTCCATTGTTTCAAATTGATAATCGTCCAGAGAACGAAAATCGTAGGGCAGATCGGATACCTCAAATTTGGTGGGCAGGCTCTTATGGACATAGGGCGCTGCGCCGCCGTCCTCCGTCAGCTTGATATTGGGGTGCTTCATGAGGTCGTATTTCTTGTCCAGCACAGGGCGCTCACCACGGATGAGCAGAATGGAATCGTTGGTATCCATTAAACGAATTTCCTCTTGCATCATCAGCTCACGGCCTGCCTGCTGATAGTTGGTAGAGCTGGAGCCGCTGTGTCCACGGGTCAGGCCACGGGTGCGGGTGTCCAGCGTCTCTTTGCCCAGCAGCTTGCTCATAAACTCCAGGGAGGTCGGCTCATTGCCGCCACCTAAAAACAGGAGGGTATCACAGTTGCCGATGATACTCTCCCATTCCTTCTCGTAGATGTTTTTGATCTGAGCGATATTCTGAACAATGATGTTGAGACTGATATTGTAGCTGCGGCAGGTAGCCAGGATTTTAGGGTAGCTGTCCGGCTGGGCAACATTGGCCCATTCATCCTGAATGACACGCACCGGAATCGGCAGTTTACCTTTATACTTCTCATCCGCCACCCGGTACAGTTCCTGAAAGCATTGGGTATAGAGCATACCCACCAGGTAGTTCATGCTGCCGTCCGCCACAGGGATGACACAAAAAATAGCCCTCTTGCGTTCGCCAAGAGAGCCAAAGTCCATATCATCCCGGAAGGTCATAGCTGCAAATTGGGGCATTGCCAGTGCCGCCAGACGAACAGCAGCAGAGACAAGGATGGTCTTTGCGGTCTTGCCTGCGGCCTGCTTGAAAATTTTGTACTGGTGGACTGCAATGTGGTCTGGTTTGTCGTATTCCAGCTGCAAAAAGAGCCGGTCTAAGGGGCTTTGGTATTCCTCGTCCTCCTCTCTTACCTGCGCACAAGTTAGCAGGTAGGTAATCATTTCAAGGTTTTGCTCATACGGCGGAGCTTCATGGAGCAGATAGAGCATCAGGGCAGAATCCAGTGCAATTTCCGCTTTTTCCCAGAAGGGGTCAGAGTTATTGGCGTTCTTTGGAGTGGTGTTGCGGATCAGATTGTCCATCAATTTCAGCACATCGGCCTCGTTGCGGATATAGGCAAAGGGGTTATATCCGTCCGATTGGCTGGGGTCAATCAGGTTGAACACCACGATTTCATATCCCATTTCTTTGAGCAGATTCCCGGAGGAACGCAGCAGCTCCCCCTTCGGATCAGTAATGATATAGGAACAATTTGCGCTATAAAGCCATGGTTTTGCCACGAACCGGGTCTTACCGGAACCGGAGCCGCCTACCACAACAATATTGAGATTACGGCGGTGCTTGTAGCTGTTAAAGTTGATACTGACATTCTGCGTCAGGATGACATTGGATAAGGGGTCTTTGGCATCGGCGTACTTCTTGCAGAGGGCCTTGGGGTCGCCCCATTTGGCGGAGCCATACTCCTCCCCCGGTCTGCGGTTTTCACTGGAGGTGTAGTAGAGGCCAATGCCACAGCCATAGCACACCAGACAGATCAGCACAACCTTCATGGAATGTGGCTTCCACTGGATGGAGAACGGATGGGCGAACTGCCCGGAGAGCCGTTCCGTCAGGGTAAACAGGTTCATGCCATCTTCATAGGCGGTGGCAATCAGCAAAGCGGCCCAAACCACCAGAATGGACAGTGCCGCCCACAAAGGGGCGGCACTGCGAAAACTCTGATTGCGCTTCACGGCTTAGTACCCAGTCTTGGGCAGGGTCGTGATGGTTTTGGCGTAAACCTTGGTCACCCAGCGGCTTACAGCCTGAATCCACTGACCATTGTAGACACCGCCCACATCAGCCACATTGACAATGCTGGAGCCATTAGCAAGGCCACCCACCACATTGCCGTGGATATAAGCAGTTTCTACTTGCCCAAAGCCGCCCTTGACGGTGCCGAACACGAACATAATCTCGGTGACACGCTCGTTAGAGGCAAGGCCCAGGGCCGCAGGACTGGCTTCCAGCACATAGTTCTTTGTGGTGGAAAGGCTGTCAGCCAACGTCTGATAGCTGTCCTTCAGATTGGTCTTGTAGACGATCTTATAGGAGAGTTGCTGGTTGTAGGTGCCGGTAACTACCTTGGAGAGCGACACCTGACCGGGCAGCGTATCTCTCCAATAGAAAGAGGAAAGCGGCACGGTGGAGGTGTTGCCAATGCCGGTGATGGTGTACTGGATGGGCTGGTTAGGCATGACCTCGGCATAGCCAGTCTTTTTGATGGCTACGCCTGTGGATACGCTGTTGTCCTCCACCTCAAATGTCACGATCTGGCCTTCGTAGTCCAGATATGCGGTCAAGACAGTGGGATTGATGGCGTAGTAATCGGGGGCCTGTACCTCACGGATGGTATAGCGGCCCAGGGGCAGGAGCTTGGATACCGCTCTGCCGTTGTAATCGGACACGATGGTGTCCACGACATTACCGGCCTTGTCGTAGATTTCAAACACGGCCCCTTCCAGCAAAGTCCCCGCAGGCAGGGCGTTGATGGGGTTATCGTCTGCGGATTTCTTGATGATCTGGATCTGTCCCATGATGGGGGTGTTCTCCCACTCCACCAGGGTTGTCTCACCGGATTTTACATAGACCGTTTTGCGCTGCGTATCCAGGATGTAGCCCTCGTTTTCCAGCTCACGGAGATAGTATCGTCCGGTTTCCAGATTCTCGATGTAGACGTAACCCTGGTCATCGCTGGTGTACTGGCCTACGGGGTTGTTGCTGGCGTCATACAGCAAGAAGGTCACGCCGTAAATGCCCTTGCCGGTGCTGCTGTCGGTCTTGTGAATGAGAATACCGGAGAAGGCTTTATTGGTGACGGTCAGCTTGCTGGTCTTGCCCTCCTTTACCTCGAAGTAATGGGGAGTGTCATCCAGCTTATAGCCGTCCGGGGCTTCAATCTCCACGGCATAGTAGGCTCCGTCCTCCAGGGAGAGGAACACCCGGCCATTCTTGTCCGTGGTCACGGTGTCCACCAGGGCATCATCCATCTTGCGAATTTCAAACGTGGCATTGGCCAGCCGCTCTGTTTTGTCCGCTTCGTCTACCTTGATGATCTCCACGCCGCCCACCGGATCGTTGTAGAAAGTCAGCTCCTGGGTGTCGTTGGGATTGATAACCACCGTCTGGGTACGGGTTTCCTCGTGGATGGTGTAGCCCTCAATGGTTTGGGTTTCTGTCACTACAATGGTGCCGGTCAGTCCAGACAGAATGATCTGTCCGTTCTTGTCCGTGGTGTAAATGCCCTTGCTGGACAGAGTACCGCCCTCGGCATCCACATAGGAGCCGTCCGAGTAGGTCAGCTTAAACTCTACGCCCTCCAGGGGAGCCTTGGTGACAGAATCCAGCTTATTGATGATGAGATTGCCCTTGGGCTGGTTGAAAAACTCCAGGGTATATGTCTGGTGATCCTTGATTTGGATGGTCTTGGGGGTATTGTCCAGCAGGTAGCCGTCCTTGGGCTTGACCTCCTGAACCACATAGCCACCCGGCTCCAGGTCGGGGATGGTGATATAACCATTTTCATCGGTGCGGAACTCACCGTTGGACGTACCGACTACGGCCCCGTCCGTAGTGGTCACTTTGAAGATTACCTCGCTGAGCGGTTCCTTGGTTACGCTGTCCATCTTCTTGATGACCAGCCCACCCAGGGGTTCATTGGCGATGGTGACTTCTTTGCAGCTGCCGCTTTCCACCTTAACGGTCTGAGCGGTGCCGTTGAGCAGATAGCCCTCTGCGGCCTTGGTTTCGGTGATGGAGTAGCAGCCAGCAGGGATATTGCTCAACTTGATTAGGCCGTTGGCGTCGGTGGTATAGGTACCTGCGGGATACTCACAGCCATTGCACCCAGCGATTTTGAACTGCACACCGGACAGAGGCTTACGAGTTACGCTGTCCACCTTGGTGATCAGGAGACAGCCCTGGGGGGTGTTGCGGAACTCCAGGGTGACGGTCTGCCCTGCCTTGATGGTGGCCGTCTGGGGGGTATCATCCAGCTCATAGCCGGTCTTGGCTCTGGTTTCCTTGACTACCAGGGTAGTACCGGGGTCGATCCCCTCAATGAGAATCGTACCGGCGCTGTCAGTGACGAACTTGCCGTTGGCGTCGCCCACCACCGTGCCGTCTGCGGTTGTAACCATGAACTCTACATCGCTAAGCGGCTCATGAGTTTCACTGTCAATTTTCTTAATCAGCAGGCTACCTTTGGGGCTGTTCCCAAAATAGAGCTGCACCACATCCTGTTCCTTGCCGGAGATAAAAACGGTCTGGGGTGCGGTGTCAATGACGTGGCCATTCGGACTGGCCAGCTCCTCCACAACGTAGGTGCCTGCCTCCAGGCCAGTGACGGTAAAACTGCCATTGGCGCTGGTCTTATAGGTACCGATGACGGTGCCACCGCTGCCGGAGGTGCCGCCCAGGTAGCGCACCTGGAACACAGCGCCCTCCAGGGCCTCGCCAGTGACGGAATCGTATTTCCAGACTACCAGAGCGGACAATGGGGTGTTCTCAAAGATCAGCTGCACACCTTTATCATTGTCCACATATATGATCTGCTCGGAGGGGTCACGGAGGGCATATCCGGTAGGCGGATCAACTTCCACTACCTTGTACCAGCCGGTATCCAGCTTGTCCAGATAGATTTCACCGTTTTCATCGGTGTAATAGAAGTTCTGATCCAGCTTTTGGAACGTGCCGTCCTCGGTGTTGTCCTTGGATACCCAGAGTTCAAACTTGGCCCCCTTCAGAGGGTTGCCGGTGACTGAATCAATCTTCTTGATGGTCAGGCCCGGCTTCTTTTCGTTTTCAATGGTAATTTCGGTAGTCTTACCGGGCCGCAGATAGACCTCATGGGGCGTGGAGTCCAGGATATAACCGTCCGGGGCCTGAATCTCGGTGACGATGTAGTATCCCTCATCCAGATGGATGTTTTCTACGGTAATAGAACCGTCCGGGCCTACGGGGAAGTCTCCGATCTTCACGCCTGCCTTGGTCTTGACCTCAAAGATGGCTCCTGTCAGGGCATTGCCGTTGATGTCCACTTTGTGGATGGTCAGTGTGGGGCGCTTGTAGTTCTGGAACTGCACCGTGGCATCCCGATTCGGCTCCAACGTCACCTGTTGGGGGGTGGTGTCCAGGATATAGCCCTCCGGGACACTCTGCTCGGTGACGGTGTAGACACCGGGCAGCAGGTTCTCAATGGTTACGGTACCGTCCTCGCCGGTGGGTTCCGTAGTGATGGTGGGGCCGTCGGCATAGTTCAGCGTGAAGGTCACGCCGGGGATGGGTTCGCCGGTGTCCTTGTCCGTTTTGCGGATGGTCAGATTAGGCCGCTTATCGTTTTGGATGGTAATGGTAGAGGTCTGTCCAGGGAACAGCTCTACATGGTATTCGGTAGGGTCTAAGATGTGGTCGGACACGGTGGCGGTTTCCTTGACGGAGTACACACCCGGCTCCAGGTCGGCAATCAGAATCTCGCCCTGGGCATTGGTGGTACGGTCAAGGTAGTGGCTCCCATCTTCGATTTTAGCAATGCGGAAGGTAACACCAGCCAGCCGGGAACCGTCTGCACTGAGCTTAATCAGCTGGAAAGACGGCTTGATGGAGTTGGTGAACACAAATTGAGCATCCTCGTTGGGGTCAAGCTGGATAATACGCTGGGCCTCGTCAATGATGTAGCCAGGGCAGGACTTCTCCGTCACCACATAGGCCCCAGCGGGCAGATGAGACAGGTCGATCTCGCCGTTTTCATCGGTGGTAAACTCCTCCGGGCCGTAGTCCCCCGCCACCGATTTGATCTCAAAGACCGCATTGGGAATGACCTTGGAGGGGTCAGCAGAATCCACCTTAATGAGCTTCAGGCCGGGTTTCATGTCATTAAAGAAGGTCAGCTCTTTAATGCCGCTGCCAGCTTCCAGTTCCACCGACTGGGGGGTGGTGTCCAGAATATAGCCATCGTCGCCGGTATCCACTTCAACGGCACGGTAGGTTCCAGGCTCCAGGTTAGTCAGGAGAATCTCGCCAAACTCATCCGTGCGGAACGTACCCAGGCTTTCCTCATCCTTCCACACTTCAAAGGTTACTCCGGGCATGGCCACATAGTTTTTGCGGTCGTATTTGATGATCCGCAGGCCGGGTAGTTCTTTGTTGATGATGGGGAATGTGGTGGTTTCACCGGCGACTACGGTTGTGGTATAGATGGTATCATCCAGTTCCCAGCCAACAGGGGCCGACGTTTCCTGAACCCGATAGGCTCCAGGCTTGATTTCGGTGAAAATGGCACAGCCAGCGGAGTTTGTTGTGGCTGTATAGGTCTGTCCGCTCTCAATGTGTTCGATGGTAATGACGGCTCCCGGCAGATTCATACCCGTGTCAGACTTTTTCTCAATTCGCAGACTGCCATAGGGGTCATTGAAAAATGTGACCTCCGCCACCTCGTCATAGACCACAGTGACATTCTGGGCAGGTTGCTCACTGATGAGATAGTGCTGGGGGGCCTGACGCTCAATCACAGTATAGTTGCCGGTATGAAGCAGGGGGATGTAGATTTCGCCATTGCCATCTGTGGCAAAGGTTCCGATACTGTCACCCTCCGGCCCTATGACCTCGAACAGCGCACCAGCAAGGGGCAGCTCGGTTCCGGTTTCATATTTCAGAATCCGCAGGCCGGTGCCTTCGGGATCATCGTTAGGATCGTCGGTGTAGTTACTGTACGCAGACAAATCCATAGTAACGGTGGGGTCGGTATCTACCACATAGTTCTGCAAGTTGCCGTAGATGTCTGTTTGCTGGCAAATAGCGTAGAACACCGCATACTTGTAAACGTCCGTACTGAAGGACAACTGCACACTGCCGGTTTCGCCCTGGATGCTCTCTACCGGATACAGCACCTTAAACTGACCGGCATAGCCATCGCCGGTGCCTTCGGTCGTAATGGTGGTAATATCCTGATTGCTGAGATTCACAATCCGAGTGCCTTCCGGGACGGAGTCGGGGTCGGTAAAAGCTACATTGACTGTGTAATCGCACACCCATGTTTTGCTCCAAAAGGTGAAGATCTGCTGCTTATACTGCTTGCCGTCTACGGTGACGGCGTATGCAGTGTCACGATCCGGGGTACAGGTGACATTGGGAGAAAGAATCTCTGTCCAGCTTGTACCTCTAGCATAAATGTCCTTTGCAGCGGCAAGGATTTTCTGCCCTCGCTGAAGCTCCTCGCCGGTCAGGGAGGGATTGATCTTGACATTGTTGATATTCCAATTACTCAGCAAGTAACACCACAGGGCAATTTTGGTGGCGTAGTATCCCTGGTATTTATTTTCCAGGCCCAGCTCACCCAGGCTGCGGGTCGGATAGCCATTTGCGATAATGCCCATGATTTTGGGGTCGCTGGTCTTTTCTTCCGCAAGATATTCAATGCTTTCCCCCACTCCAACGGTTTGCGGGACACCGGGGGTCGTTGGATTCACACAGTATGCGGGAATTTCTCTGACCACGCCCTGGGCGTTCTGGTACTTGTAATAGGTGTAGATCAGGGTCTGCACTCTGCCATTAACGGACAGATAGGACAGCTTCGTGCCGCCGTTATAAATATCAACCTCGCCCAAGGCTTCTTCTACGCTACTGGCAGCAGAGGCAAAGCCGGTACAGAGGCTCAGCAATGTAGCGATGCACAACAGAAGTGCAATCAGTCTCCGTGTCATGGTATGACCTCCTTGTTTGAATAGCAAAGACGCCCGATGCAATCGCATTGGGCGTCTTTATTATGGTGGATATAAAGTTGAAAATCAGATTAGATTTGGTGCATGATATTGTATTCTGTGCGCTGGAAAATGCCGTCCTTATATACATCCCACGCTTCCATCAGATAAGTTCCGGGAGGGCAGGAGTTGAATAGATTGGTAATCTCTGTGGCTCTCCAGGGCCAGAATGCCTGCGGAGTAGTCCCCATGGGAATGGTGAGTGAGATCTTCACCTTGTCATTTCCGCTGGGATGGAGTACGGGCTTGCCGTCCATCCAGGTTTCGGGATTGTCCCCAATGGCATTGTAGAGTGTATATAACATCCGGCGGGTTTCGTAGAGATTGCGGACATAGAGATAGTCTTGACCGCCGCTGTTATACCGACGAACCTCCGGGGCCGGTAGTTCCACCTGGGGCATGAGGCTCCAGTCACAGGTGGCCGTGGGCAGTTCGGGGAGAGGGCCGTCCTGGAACATATTCTTATCCCAGCGGCTCACATCCGTAATCGTGTAGGTAGAACCGTCATCGCAGAGGATCTGGTCGCCCACTTTGGGTTGGTATCTGGAGCCGGTTGCTGCTGCTGCGTGATACGGATCAGTGGCAGTAGTAGTGGATTGCTCGCCATTTTGCCCGGTAGGTTCTGTGGTAATCACCACAGTGCGGGTGTCGTTGTCCCAGCTCACGCCAAAGCCAAGCTTGTCACCAATATCCCTGAGCTGGAAGTAGTTGCTGCCGTTAATCAGATAGCCGGTCAGCTCGATTTCCTGACCGTCCAGTGTGATTCGCTGGTCGGTGTCGGTGGTGGGCGTTGCAAGGATGCCAGCAGCATAGGCTACGCTACCGCCGAACAGGGCGGCTCCGCAGAACAGACCTGCAAGGAATATGGGGATATTCTTTTTCATCTTGATTGCCTCCTTGTCAGTATGGTATCTGCTGACATCATAGCAATGATTCAGGGGACTGTCAAAAAAACAATTACACCATCTTTGCCTGTACGCACCAGCGGTACTCCGGCTGATCCATGACGCAGGTCACAAGTGTGATGATATTGTCATGGCTGGCATCCAGCACGGATACCTGAGTGCTGAGAATCTTCTGCACCGAGTAGACCTCGTAAGTGCGGGTTCCCAGCTTGGTGGTCAGGGTAATCTTATCACCTCCAGACAGCGTATGGATTTTGCCAAAGTGGTTATTTACACCTCTGTTATGGCCTGCGATTGCCACATTGCCATTCCAGATGCTGGTGTTTTCAAAATGCCCTGCGCCGGTAGCCAGAGCTGTGGCGTCAGTTCCCTCATATACCTTGACATTCAGCCCAATGGACGGGATGGACAGGGTAGCCAGGTGGCCCCCGCTGTAATAGAGGGCATCCGTAACCGGCGTATAGGCCGTCACGCTGCCGCTGGTGTCCACGCTGGGCAAGGTGGGCGTAACCGTGGTGTTGGGGATGGTGGGTGTGCCGCTGCCCGTTGAGATGTTGTTTCCAGGGCCGGTATAAATCTGCCCATCCCGGATCAGATTCGGGGTCAGCAGCTCGCCGCTGCCCAGGACGTAGGAGGTGGGCGAGCCAAAGGCAGGCGGGATCAGGGCAGCGTTCTTGCTGCGGTCGGTGTTGGCCGGTGCATCGGTGGTCACATAGATGGTGTCATCCGAGGTGGGCCTACCAAAGAGCGGATTGTCCGGTGCATCAAAGGAATACTCCAGCGCACTGGCAGGCAGCATGGTGGCTCCCATCAGGCAACAGGTGGCAAGCAGCATGGCAAGAAGTTTCTTCATGGTTATTCGTACCCCCGTTTCTTATTGATGTAGTGCTTATAGCCTTTATGTCCAAAATAACCGGCACAGCCCAAAGCGCCCAGGCCCAGGGGAATTAGCAGCCACTTCCAATCAAAAGAGAAGGAACTGCTTTCTTGCATGGGCTGCTGAGTGTCGGTCGGGGTGTCGGTTATTTCTTCGGTGGGTGTGGGATCGGTGCTAGAAAATATGGCGGTATAGGTAATTACATCGGTGCTTACCCTGGTCACTTCACCTACATAATTTGCCGTTACCACATAGCCGGTAGCATATTTGCTGGTAGCTGTCCCAGTATAGGTGGCATTGGCGGTGTAGCGCAGGGCCATGTCATACCCGTCAGTCTGGGTGGTTGCGGCTTCCTGCCACTGCACATCGGCCAGCGTCAGCGTCCGGCCACCGTCCGTGATGGTTTTAGGGATCAGGGACACATCCGCACCGGATAGGTTGGGATAGGTACGGGTGGCAGATACGGTGCGGCTGCTGGTCTTGTAGCCTGCGGCCTCCACGGTGATGGTGGTATGATCCAGAGACAGAACACCGTGATAGCCGTCCTCGGTCTGCACCTCCAGTTCCGGCTCCAGCATGGCAAGAATTTTTTCCATGTCCTGCGTGTCGGAATCCAGGGTCAAAACCTCCACATAGTCCTGGGTGTCGCTCTCGATCTGAGCCTGCTTCAACACATCCAGCAGCGTGTAGGTCTTGCCCTCACGCTCAAAGTCCTCGGTGGGAATGTTAGACGGGTCATCCCGGGAGGAAAGATAGTAAATCTTCTCAATACGGGTAATCCCGTTTTCCTCGCTCTGCTTCACTTCGGCGGGATAGAGCGGCACCGGGTCAGGCTCAGGAATGGGCAAGGTGGGCAAATCCTCGGTAGAGGGAGCCGGGGTGCTGTCCTCGCTTTCTGCCGTCTGAGCGGACGGCGAAGGGGCTGCTGCGGCCAATGCGGTAGGCATTGCTCCGAAAAGCAGCAGCGTCATGGCACACATGGCGCAAACGAAACGCTTCATCGTTCCAGTCCTCCTTTTTGTTTTTTGCCGCCCCTGGATCGGTGGAAAACAGGAGCGCCTTTCTCACGCTGGGGCTGTCCCTTATCACGCTGCGCCTCCTGCGCTTTGATGGCCTCCACCTTTTTTCGCACAGAGAGGCGCTGCTTGGGGTCATTGGTCATACTCTGAGTGGCAGCTGCTCTCGTATCTGTCCCGCATTCCCTGGATTTTTCGCCGGATGGAACACGGGACGGTTCTTTTTTTGCTTCCTCATCCTCCTGCCGAACAGGAACGTCAATGCCCATACGCTCCAGGATGCGGTTAATCTGCCGTGCATCCTTGGCCTTTGCCATAATCTCCACTGTGCCGGTCTTTTCCGCCTTATTGATGATCGGATAGTACAGAACACCGTACTGAGTGCTTTCCTTTTTGAACGCAGCCAAGTCCTGCTCCTTGATGGAGAAAATCGTGAGTTCCTCCCGATCCTGAATCAGCCGCTTCAACGTGGTTTTACCGGCGACTTTCTGGTTGTCGTTGGCAAGGGCAATCAGCAGCGCCGCCAGATTTTTGGCTCCCAGTCCAGCGAGCTTTAAGGCGCTCTCGGTAATCTGAATCCCTTCCCGTACCATCAGATCAGCGGTTTCTCCGCTGGTACTCATATCTCATAACCTCCTTTTGTTTTGTAGCTCTTTTTTGCTCAAACTCCCGTAAGTTCTGCTGAATGCCGGGAACCTGATTTGCGATCTGCTTACAGAGTTTTTGCTCTTTCCGAAGCTCCCGCAAGGCGGTGGTCTGCTGGTCAATCTCACGGGTGAGCACTTCCTGGATTTCCTCATTGGGTTCCTGCCTCCTTTTTGTGTAAAGCGGTTGCCTGCGTTCTGTCCGCTGCTGAATCTCCTGCTCGATTTGTGCTTGCCGCATTGCAAGCTGTTCCGTGGTAGAAATGCCATGCTCATGGAGATATAAAAATTGCGCCTGATAGCGTTCCAGACGGATCACTTCACGACGCATTTCATAAGAGATTCTTTTTCGGGTTGGGCGTTTATACCGGCGCAGCAAATAGACGTACCTGAGATAGAGAGCATAAAAGCCGGTGATCTTTTTTTTGCGGGTATGCTGCCACGAACCGGCAAGACGATAGTGCCGAACTGGAAGCGGCTGATAAGCAGAAATACGGCCTTCCAAAATGGCTCGCTGCTGCTCCTGGATGCGCCGCTTGATGTCCTCCACGGTGTACCCTTCGCCCAGCCGATCCAGACGAAAATTCCGCTTTGCTCCTGGTGGCCGTACCGTCAGATATTTGCGGTTAGGATTCCGGGAAACTGCGTATCCCTTTTTCTCCAACAGATTGAGAAATTCGGGAAAATCAAAACAATCACGGATGACTAAATCTATCTCCTCCCGCAGCATCTGAGAGAGCGTAGGTTTCCCGGCTTTTTCCGCTTTCCACACGGCATAGTGTTTCCCGTGGCCTTTCGGATCAATGACTTTCAAATGATATTCCGCACAAAGCTCATCCGATATTTTTCGGATTTCACGGTAGTAGTGTTGATAAGACGAGTGATATTTTTTGCCGTCTATGTGGGAAACGGAGTTTACAATGATGTGATTATGCAGATGCGATTTATCCAAGTGCGTTCCAATCACAGCTTCAAAGCGGTCGCCCAGAAGCCGCTTGCAAAACTCCTGCCCAATGCTGTGGGCCTGCTCCGGTGTTACCTCGCCGGGAGCGAAAGACTGGATGATATGAAAGCCCTGCACTCCACCTGTTTTTCCGAAACGGATTTTGGTGTTCATCATTTCATCGAAAGCGGATTCGGCGGTCAAACAGTTGATAGCGGAGACAAAGAAACTTTGCTCCGTTTTCTCTGGATTGGTGATATAAGTAATGTCTGTTGCCAGATGGGTTTTCTCGCTGTTGGTCACATAAGCGAGGCGAGAATCCAACTGCCCTTTGATGGAGAGAATCTTGGTAACGCCCATATCACAACTCCTTGACTTTAGACCAAATATCGTCCAGTCTGGAGTAGATTTCCTCCAGCTCCTCCGAGCGTACAAAGTGCCGTGCATTGGTGGCACGGGCAATCTGGTTGATGTTGTCACTGGTGGATTTCAGCAGCCGCAGCAGTTCCGGTAATTCCTGCGGTGGCCGTGCCTTGACTGGTTCTCCCATGATGCGTTTACGAATGAACGCCTCTTTGGAAAGGCCGGATGAATCCGCCTGCAACGTGAGATATTGGTATTCCGTCTGATTGACACGGACGGATAACTTGATAGGACGGTTTCGCATGAAAGCCTCCTTTCTAAACGGGGGTATTAGGGGGTGCTTCCCCCTAACAAGCTGCATTTGGCCGTCCAAATGCGATGCTTGCGGAAAGAGCGGCAAAGCCGCTCCTTTCCCCTGGCACCTTTCCGAAAAAGACTACCGTTCCTCGCCGCCACGGGTCTTTACCCGGCCTGCGATTCCTTTCTGAATCTGCAAATAGTCGTTGTAATCCTTCCCTTTCGGTGGGGGGTTGTCCAGCACCTCATATCCGTTCAGGCTCCTTTGAAGTGCCTGTGATGCTTCCCGGCCACGCTCGTCATTGTCCAGGCACAAAATGATTTTTTGAATACCCGGATTGTGCTGGAGGTAGGTTTCCAAAGCCAGCGGCAGCTTTAGCTCTGCATCGGCCTTGGGGCGATAAATCCCGGAGAGAGAAAGACAGTTGGCGCTCCGCCAGTCCCGCCCTTTTCGTTTGAGAATACTCAGGTAGGAAAGAGCGTCGATGGCACTCTCAAACACACAGAGGCTTTCTCGCTTCGTCGCCTGGATCGGCATACAAAATGAGTGGCGTTTATCACTCCCTGGCACCTCACCAACAAAGGTTGACTGGGACAATGTGCCACGCAAAGAAGCGTACTTTGCCATGCCATTTTCAAAACCGACAAACACACAATTATGCCGCTTGCCATCTTCATAGAGCTGCCCTGACTTGATGCAGTGATTGATAATTTCAGGGTCAATTCCTCGGCTGGACAGATACGCAAATACCCGTCTGTTATCACTGTGCGGTTCTGGCAACTGAAAATCAGGATGCACCTTGGGAGGCGGTTTTGAGACAGGCCGAGAAGGAAGTGGCGGTTGCTCACCGAGGATCATTCCAACAGCTTCCGGCAGCTTGTAGCCACACACCTTCACCAGATAATCCACGGCATTTGTGCCACCAATATTACGGCTCCACCAGCACCATTTCCCATTGGAAATCTTTAAGGAGTCGTGGGTTTTTGTGCAGTAAGTTCCACCGCTCACATGAACCAATTCTCCGGGGTCATGGCGCTGTAAGTAGGATAATAAATCCACTTGGCGAGCCTGCTCGATTTGCTCCTTAGAGTAGTACGGCATACGCTTCACCTTCTTTTCAAAACTGGTTTTCTTGCCGGAAACAACAACAGATTAACGCTCCCGATCATACTTGATGCGATAGGCATAATGATCTGCGCTGTACCGTTTCAAATAGTCATTTTCCGTGGTTTGAGAAGAATCAAACTCAATGCCAGATAGCCGCTGATCTTCAGGACTTTCAAATAGTTTCTCAACCGGGATGACCTCGATTTTCCCTCCGGTATGGAGCTGCCCGCCGAATACTCCGGCAGGTGAATGAAAGCTGCGATCTCCGCATACCCACAAAAGTTTTGTACCGGCAGGAAGCTCACCCAGGGGCTTTTTCAGTACCACAACAGAACGGGGTTTCGCACCGACAACTTCATAATATCCGGTGAACTCGGCCTTCTCGTAAGCCCGAACCATTTTGTCAAAATGGCGCTGCGGCTTGATATAAAACAAACTCTCCTGATAGCCCATTTTGACTTCACCTACCGTTCCATATCACGCAGTTTTATGTCCTTGGCCACGAGTTCGCCGTTGCGTTGGAAAATCTTCTGCGGATACTGAAATTCCTTTTTATAGTGCCGCATTTGATCGGGCGTCAGGCCGGTGAAATTACCATCTTTTGTACCGCAGATTAAACAGGTGCCAACAAGAATATCCAGGACTTTTCCGCTGGCATCTTTGATAGCACGGTTTTGAGGAAAAGAGAGAAATTCTCTGCCTGCACTGCAAATAAGGGTTCCACCATCCGGCAAGGAAGTGGTTTCAATCACCCCACCAATCAACTTCCGAATATCCTCCAAAGTATTGTTTACCAAAGTCGGTTTGGCTACCCGTCCCGGTTCCAACAGAAGAACAGGAATTGCGTTGGTCATGTCATGCGTTTTCTCCGGCTCAAAGTCAATTTTCTTATACCCGAAGCTCTCGCAAAAATAAAATCCAGGCTCGACAGAGGGAGAATGAACAACCTGAACAACATCCGATACAGACAGGGAGCGCCCGGTATAACCGTCCGGGTGATTGGTGTTAAACATATAGTAGATACCTTCCAGCGAGGAACACGCCACAATGCCCTCAAAGACACGGTTATAGATGCCGCTTTCCACAAGGTCACTGCCCTGAAATCTGGCCAGTTCGTCTGATGGGCGAAAAGCAATTCGATGTGTGTCTTTATCAAGGTCGATTTGGTAGATACAGATTTCCATGAACTTGGGAGACTGCTGCAATTCCTTTTTGGCTCGCTCCTGGATAACCTCGATCAGTTCTTCAAAGATGCCATGCTCGCCTCTGTTCCAGTCGGCATATACGCTTGCCAGGGGCTGCTTGGATTCCAAAAGTGCCTTAGCGAGCATGGGAGGCAGGTGGCCCTCGCTCATGGTAGCCAGGATGTCCTCACGGACACTGTACTCATAGGCGTGGTTCAGAATCTCCTGCCGGGGCTGCGACAATAGCCATTCACGGTAATCATCTTGCTCAATCCGCATTTTATCGTACAGGGCCAGATTCACTTGCGTTTCATTCACAAAATCGCCTCCTATGAAATGAGAGGCACCCATATAGCTGGGTGCCTCTCGGCATTACCGATCCATCCCTCGATTGCGTGTCGGGGTTCGCCGGTTATTTTCTTCTTCTACTTCCTCTGCCGACGGCTCGGCCAGCTCATTATCCTTTTGATCCATATTCAGCAGGGCGTTCAGCTCCTCCAAACGGGCAGACTTGGTAGCCAGCTCCTCCTCCTGAGCAAAGGGTTTTTCCACTTCCACCTTGGCATTCTCAAGCTGCACCCTGGTATTGTCCAGTGTGGCGATACAATCCTTCAGATGGCTCTCAAGGCCGTCCAGGACATTGTCTATGCGCTGGATATTACCGTAGGCATCTGTTCCCAAAGTGACCGTGTGACGCAGCTCATGGCACAATACCATCTGGTATTCCCGCCGAAAGGTATCGAAGGACAACTCCAGGGAGAAGCCACGGTAGGAGCCGATAACAACGGCCTCCGGGCTGGTCATAGCCTTACACGCTTCCAGAATCGCTGTGCCTGCATCCTTCTTTTCTGTATACGCATGGTCATAGACCACCATTGGCGAAAAGCCGTCGCCATTTGGCTTTGTTTCTTCGGCCAGGTGTTCCATATCCTTTTTATAGCCGGTGATCCGCTGTTCCAACCCGGCAATCTTTTGTGGAAACCCTTTGAGAATTAGATCTTCCAGATTGTACTTCTGGCTGAGGTGGTTGGCTTTCAGCAGTTTCAGCCGCCCTACATCAATGTCCAAGTCCATCTTTTCCTTGATGTAGGGATTGCCGGTACACAGGGCCTTAATCTCGGCATAACTGAGGGCCGTTTCATCAATGTCCTCGGCGGAGCGCACCGGGCTTTTACTGGTCATGATCTGCCCGATGAATTTCTGCTTGCTCTCCACAAGCTGGTAGAGGTAACTGTCAAAGGTGTTTTCCGTTACATAGGTATAAATCTCAACCTCCTTGTTTTCGTTGCCTTGCCGGATAATGCGGCCTTCCCGCTGCTGAAGGTCAGCCGGTCGCCAGGGGCAGTCGAGATGGTGCAAGGCAATCAATTTCTTTTGAACATTGGTTCCTGCGCCCATTTTTGCGGTACTTCCCAGCAAAACCCGCACTTCTCCGGCACAAACCTTGCCGAACAGCTCCTTTTTCTGCTGCTCGGTGTTGGCGTTATGGATATAGGCGATTTGCTCGGCGGGGATACCTCTGGCAATCAGCTTGTCCCGCAGATCATCGTACACATTGAACGTGCCGTCGTTTTTGGGAGTAGACAGGTCACAGAAGGCCAACTGGGTAGATTTCTGCTCGGTGGTGCGCTGCCAGATGGCAAAGATATTGTCGGCACAGGCGCTGACCTTGCTGGTGTCGCTGTCCGGCAGCAGCGGGTTGACCATCCGCTGATCCAGCGCCAGCTTACGGCCATCGTTGGTGATGAGGAGCATATTGTCCTGGCTGCTGTCCACCATTTTATTGCGGACACGCTCGGCTCGCTCACTGAGGTCTGCCACCATCTCCTTTTGATGTTCGGAGGGTTTCAGCACTACATGGTGGTAGTTGGCCTTGGGTACGGGGAGATTGAGCATATCCGCAGTCTGAATATCCGCCACTTCCTTGAACATACTCATCAGCTCCGGGAGATTGTAGAACTTGGCAAACCGGGTCTTGGCCCGGTAGCCGGTTCCCTCCGGGGCCAGCTCAATGGCTGTCACCGTTTCACCGAAGGTGGAGGCCCAGGCGTCAAAGTGCAGCAGATCGTTCCCTTGCAGGGTGTCGTGCTGGAGGTACTTCTGCATGGTATACATCTCCACCATGGAGTTTGAAATGGGGGTGCCGGTGGCAAAGACTACGCCACGGCCTCCGGTCAGCTCGTCCAGATAACGGCACTTCATATAGAGGTCAGAACTTTTCTGGGCTTCGGTCTGGCTGATGCCGCCCACATTCCGCATTTTTGTATAAGCGGCCAAATTTTTATAATTATGTGCCTCGTCTACAAAGAGCCGATCCACGCCCAATTCCTCGAACGTCACCACATCATCTTTGCGGCTCTGGTCGTTGAGTTTATCCAGCTTGGCCTTCAGCCCCTTTTTGGTGCGCTCCATCTGCTTGATGGAGAAGTTGTCCCCACGGCTCTGCTTCAAGTCGCTGATGCCGTCCATGACCTCCTGAAGCTGCTCCTCCAGAATGGCTCGCTGCCGTTCCAAGGACATAGGAATTTTCTCCAGTTGGGAGTGGCCGATGATGATAGCATCGTAATCGCCGGTGGCAATGCGGCCACAGAATCGCTTGCGGTTTTTGGGTTCAAAGTCCTTTTTTGTGGCTACCAAGATGTTGGCAGAGGGATAAAGCTGGAGGTACTCGGTGGCCCACTGCTCGGTCAGGTGGTTGGGAACGGCAATCAGGGATTTGCTGCATAGCCCCAGCCGCTTGCTCTCCTGGGCAGCGGCGACAATTTCAAAGGTTTTCCCTGCCCCCACAACGTGTGCCAGCAGCGTATTTCCACCGTATAAAATGTGGGCAATGGCGTTCACTTGATGGGGGCGCAGTTTAATTTCAGGGTTAATGCCCACAAAATTCAGGTGACTGCCGTCGTACTCACGGGGACGAACCGAGTTGAAGGTTTCGTTATAGAGTTTGCACAACCGCTCTCGGCGCTCCGGGTCTTTCCAAATCCAATCTGCAAAGGCTTGTTTGATGAGCTGCTGCTTGGACTGGGCAATAGCAGTTTCCTTTTTATTGAGAACTGCTGTCTTGCGGCCCTCGGCATCCTCCACATAGTCGAAAATCCGTACATCTTTCAGATTGAGCGTTTCTTCGATGATCTTGTAGCCGTTGATGCGGCTGGTGCCGTAGGTGTTGTTGGCCTTGACGCTGGAACGGTCGTAGCTCTTGCCCTCAATGTTCCAGGTGCCGGTCAGTTTGGAGTAATGTACCTTGATGTTATAACGGGCATAGCCTGGGGTGTCGAACAGCTCAAACATGAACCGTGCCACATCTTCCGGGGGGAGCCAGGTAGCGCCTAGCCGCACGGAAATCTCACTGGCGGTCAAATCCACCGGCTGCACGGCTTTCAGGGCCTCCACGTTGGAACGGAATTGCGGATCGGCATTTGCGGCCTGCTCTGCCTGCCGCAGTTTCTTCCGTACATTGCCGGAAAGGTATTCGTCCGCCGTCACATAGATGGGGTGGCCCTCGTGGTCTGCCATATCGGGGAGCTGAAAGATTACCCCACGCAGTTCTTCTACCAGGGTAGCCTCGTCTTTCCCGGTCAGGTCGGTCATGTAGGGAATGTCGATCCCGGCTTTTTCGGCCAGAGAGAGGGCCAGGGCCTCCGATGCGGTATCCACACGGGTAATGTTGAGTTTCTGCTTGATGGTGCGCTTGGTGAACATATCCGCTTTGCGGACAAAGTTGCCATCGCTGTCTGTGACCTCCAAGGAGGTCAGCAGGAAATAGGAGTTGTCATCATGGAATGCCGAGTTATTGGCCCTCTGGGAAATACGGCCATACTTTTTCACAAAGCTGTCATACAGATTGTTCAGCTTTTGCTGTTCGGCGGTAATGAAATGTTCCGGGTAATCCTCGGTCTGGTACTCAATGAGCTGCCGCACACAATCCCGCAGGCCAATCAGCCCCTTGATGCGGCCCAGTGCGGTGGTGGATACCTCCACTGGGTTCATACGGCTGTTTTCACGGTAGTACACCTCTCCGTCCACGATGGTATAAGAGAAGTTTCGCACGGTGGGGTCAGCCAGGATAGAACGATCTTCCTCCAGTTCGTCGCCTTCTTCACGCTCATACTCCTGAATGGAGCCGCCAATATTGCCGATGGCGGAAGTCAGCAGGTCGGAGAGTTCCTGGTCATCGAAGGGGATACAGGCTGTTTCCGGCCCATAGGGGCCGCTGATCTCCTGCATCTCGCCCAGAATCATTTCCGGGTGGTCGATGAAATACTGGTTCATCTTCAGGCCGTTTTCATTGACGCCAAGATGTACCCAGTCCGGCTCAATATCTATGAGAGCATCCCGCTTTTGCAGGAACAGAATATCGGACGTGACCTCCGTGCCGGCAGCACCCTTGAATGTGTTGTTGGGCAGACGGATGGCACCCAGTAGATCGGCTCGCTGGGCGATGTACTTTCGCACAGCCGGGTTTTCCTTGTCCAGAGTGCCTTTGCTGGTGACAAAGGCCACAATACCGCCAGGGCGCACCTTATCCAGCGTCTTGCTGAAAAAGTAATCGTGAATCAGGAAGTTGTGCTTGTCGTAACGCCGGTCAGCTACCTTGAAATTGCCAAAGGGGATATTGCCGATGGCTACGTCGAAGAAGCTGTCGGGTAAGTCGGTCTTTTCGTATCCATTGATGGTGATGGAGGCGGTCTGGTACAGCTGTTGGGCAATCCGTCCACTGATCTCGTCCAGCTCGATGCCATAGCGTTTAGAGGTGGACATACGCTCCGGGATCATGCCCAGGAAGTTGCCGGTGCCGCAGGACGGCTCCAGAATGTTGCCGGTTTCAAAGCCCATCTGCTCCAGCGCCTGATACATGGAACGGATGACCACCGGGGGCGTGTAAAAGGCGGTCAGGGTAGATTCTCTCGCTGCCTCGTATTCCTCCTGAGTCAGCAAGTTTTTCAGCTCCAGGTAGTTGCGGTTGGTTTCCTCAAAGCAGTCTGCCAAACCGCCCCAGCCCACATACCGGGAAAGAATCTCCTGTTCCTCCGGTGTAGCCAGTCTGTCCTCGCTCTCCAGTTGTTTCAGCAGCCGGATGGCGGCAATGTTGTTCTGATACCGCTCACTGGGCGTACCGACGCCAAGAGCATCATCTGTGATACGGTGGTCGTGCCGGTCGGTCTGCTCCGGGTGAAGGACATTGGAAAGCGTAGTCGTGGAAGAACGCTTCGGCTGTATGGGTGGTTCTTTCAGTAAGAGGGATTCCAGATAGGCCCGGATCGTACCGATGTTTTCCACTCTCACGATGGGGAAACCTGTTGACTGTACGAAGGTCAGGTCGGTCAGTTCTACCTTTCCCGTGGTGATGTCCACATTGTGTACTTGGTATCTGCGGCCATTCTGCTCAAACTCGGTTTTACCGGGAATCAGGTTGGCCTGGGCGTATTCGGCATCGCTCGGAATTACTTCGCCGGGTGTCGGATGAAGAATAGCCTGAACTTGCTCCCGCAGGCCGGGGGTGTCCTTTAACTGAGCGTTGTCGATCCGCTCATACGCCTGCTCCCAGGTTTCAAAGGTCAACGGATAGCCGTTCTTACCAGCGGTGAAAACGAGATTCTCTCTCATGCCAGGGTTGGCCATCCCAGGCTCAAAAATAAAACCGGCGGTTTCCATGGCCCGGACAGTGGTTTGCTCCTGCTCGGAAAGGCCATTTATTACGGCTTGCTTTTCCAGTACCCGCTGTGTTTCCTCTGCCTCCAGCTCCACCTGAAGGTTCATCCCTTCTTTCCATGCGTTAATGTGTTCCTGTGCCGTTTTATCAGGGAAATTGCCGTAGACCCGCAGATACATTTTCGATTGCAGATCATAGACTGCGGCTCCGTCGTAGGCAAAGCCATCCGGCTCCATGGAGCCATCCAGATATTTTTGGGCGACGATTGCCGCTTCTTCCAGCGTCGGATAGTCCAGCTTTTCATCAAAGCCATTCTCAAAGGGGTGGTAAACAACCACCTCATAACGGGAAGTTCTGCGCCCAGGATTACGGATAATTTCTGTATCTTCCACCAGGGAGTAATGGCCGGTGTCCAGATAACGCTCAAAAGAGGTGCGGTCAACAACCGTAGGTGGATTCTCCGGCACATTGATGATGGTAAACCAGACTTGATCTTCGGTAACTTGCGTAATGTCCATGACATACGGGGACGGATCATCCGGGTCAACCTCGGAAACCCTGTCACCGACACGATAGACATTCCCCAGAGGAGTTGAGAAGAACGGGCCTGCCTGCTCGATATTGGGAGATTTCTGGATGCCTGCAAGATGGGCAATGGCATTGTCCTGCTCTGCAAAGCGGAGAATCTGACCATCCTCCATGTAGAAACGGTTAAGGGCTGCGTCCCAAATACCGGCGATGCCTCCCTCATTTGGGAGTAGACGGATGGTATAGCGAAGAAGTGTTGGAGAAACGGGTTTGTTCGGCTGTGCTGTGACAGTTTCTTTTGCGGCTTGGTCTTGCTCAGGGGGAAGGAAATAATGTTCATTGAGCGGATTTTCCTCCAGCTTCCGATCAAAGTCGGCACGGGGAAACTCCTGGGTAAACAGCGGAAATTCAGGGTCATAGAGTGTTACAATATCGTCCCCGATGGCCTGCATTTCATAGGACTTTGTGCCAATATATACCGTGCTGCCCAAAGGGATGTGGTAGGGCCGGGGGCCATCGAATTTCTGCATGGCCATTTCACGACGCTCAGTATCCCCATTGGGAATAGCGGAGATCAGAATGTCATGGCTGCGGCGCAGGCGATTTGTGTAGTGTTCCAGCCGGTGGGCAGGAAGGCCGCACATCTCCACCCGGCCAACCCCAGGGACAGGGCGGGTGGTCAGGGTCAGCCCCAGCTCCGGCGCAACGGCCTTGGCATCCTCTCCATAAATTTCATAGAAGTCGCCTACCTGAAACAGCACCACATGGTCAGGGTATCGCTCTTTGACAGCGTTGTACTGCATGGGGGTAGGCTCCTGGCCCTCCGGCACGGTCTGGTTAGCAAGTTCAGCTTCATACGCTGCCATGGCTTGCGGAGGAAGGTAGCGATCCTTCCGCACTAAATCTTCAATGCGTTTGGCTACCTTATCCCAGGACAGGTTCACCACAGGACAATCCTGTTTGGTATAGCGAACCCCCTTGCTGTCGTGATCTTCACTACTGTGACCGGCTCTGGAAAGCGCATGAGAATGACCGCCTGTGCCATATTCTTTTCGCAGGAATGCCGCTTTTTCCGTGGTGTCGTGCGGCTCCTGGAAGAAGCTAAAGATTCGTTTTGTCCCACCCTCAAAGTGGCTTCCACCGGAAAGAGCCTCGTCAATCTCGTCCTCCGTGATAAAGGGCATGATAGCTGGGAGTTCTGCCATCGTGGTGGTGAAAGTTTTGCGAGGTAAGTCCAAATCCTCCAGGCGTTCCAGAATTTCATGCAGCCGATCCATACGCTGGGGATACCGCATGGTAGAGCGATCTTCACGATATGCGTTCAGAAAGCCCTCGTATTCTGCTATCAGAGTTTTGCGAAACTCAGGATTTCCCAGCAGGTCAGACAAATTCTCCTGACGCTCTGTGAAGCCAGGTGTTTGATGATCTCGATTCAGACTGGGAAGTGGATCGGGACGGCCTGCTGAATGGTCAATGTCTCGATAGAGGTATATCAGACTTTCAGAAAGCAAATGCCGTTCATAGCTTTCTGTTTCCAGCAATTCTACGTTACTGGCAAACTGTCCGGCCTCCAGCAGCTCACCAATGCGCTCTACTGCACGCTCCCAGGGAATGACCTGGGCAGTGGCCTCATATCTGGCTCGCTCTCCATGAGCAAGATGGATACCGTCCTCTCCAAACCAGGCGCTCATCCGACCTTCTTCGGTGGTAATGCCGTTGCCGCCGTGATATAACACCTGCAAATGGTCTGCGATTTCTTCCGGTGGCAAATCTTTCTGATAGAGGAGTGCTACCCGCATACGCAGTTGGTTTGTGTTACCGCCATAGCGCAGGAACTGGTCAACGGCCTGTTGCCCAACAAAAAAAGCGGAGGATGTAGGCAATACATTCTCCGCTTCTGTGGATGGGATATAAACTTGTTCAGGTTGGTTTAGCTGTAAATCAGCTGCCGGAGTACCACTTCCTCCGCCGATGCCTTGAAGTTGTTCATGGCCTGTACCCACGCCATCTGATCGGTGGCCTTCAGCTCCTCGGTCACTCCGTTCCGCTGTGCCAACTCCTTGGTCAGCTGCTCCACCATCTCGCTGGCTCGCCGGTCGATGTCCATCAGATGCCCGTCCAGCTTGCCCACCAGCAGCAGCCGGTCGTACAGCATCGGCTTGTTCTCCTTCAGGTACGTCTTGTGCAGCATCCCGTACTTGCCCATCGGGGTATCCTCCTCGGTTTCCGGCAGGTACAGGTCGGGATACAGGTAATCCCCGATCTGAGTGTAGGTCAGTTCTCTGGTCATAGAGTTCATTCTCCTTTCGTTCCGCTCTGGGTTGTTCCTTTGTGGCTCTATCATACACAGAGTTTTGCTGTTTGGCAAATTTTGAAGTGCGCTCCTGCTGGTTGATGGTGCGCCCGATTTCCAGCAGCACCATTTTAGAGATAGAGTTGGAGGCGTTTCCCAGAACAGACACGGTTTCGTAGGTGGAAAAATCGTGGATAAACTCAAAGTCCGTCTCGTCAAAGTAGCGGTCAGCATCATAGCCACAGCGGGTCAAAACGGTATAGGCAATGCTGTTTGCCAGCAGGGTTTTCAGCCGGACGGAGAGATTCAGGTCATCCAGATCTTCCAGAAAACTGTCCTCCCTGGTGTTGCGAAGTTCTTCCAGATAATCAGGCAAATTGTCCTCCGCAATGACCTGGCTCATGGCACAAATCTGTTCCACAAAGGAAGCCCCAGCTTCACGCTCAACCTCGAACGTGTTACTGATAGATTCCAGCACAGACGCCTCATAAGCAGGCTGCATCTGCCAAAGCTGCGGCTCCTGCGGGCGGTATCGCCCAGGGTGGGTGTCCGACACGTCAAAGACATACTTGAGCCGTGTCTTAAAGCCGGAGTCGTCCAATAATGCAATGCCGCTGGTGCCTTTGTTCACCCACCGATCCATCTTTTTGTTCCAAAACTCAATGGTGGCGCAGGCGGTGACGTCGGGACGCTGGGCGTGAATCAGAAGCTGATCCCGGAAGGGGTACTTATAAATCCTGGCGGCAGTTTTTAAGTACCGCTGCCAATTTCCACGCACAGAGGACAGTTCCAGGGTCTTATGGTAGCTGAACTCTGTGACCATTTGCAACTTGCTTGCCATGTTACCTCCTTATCGTTCCGGTTCCTGTTTCCGTTTGGTTTTTCCCGGCTCATTCTGACGAGCAAGTTTTTCTGTGAGGTCAGGGGGAAGTTCCTGGAACTTCTCGCTCTCCACATAATAGGCCGTTTGCTTGCCGCCTTGGTTCACCAGGAGGATGTCACTGTCACAAATGGCACGGAGATTCCCACTTCTGGGCCGGTGATCGGTGCTGTGCTTTTTGCGAAGATCCTCCAGCGGTACACCCGGGCCGAGATTGCCACGATACACGCACCGATAATCAGAAGGTCTGATTCGTCCCTTTGCGCTCTCATAGCTGGAACAGAAGTAGTCCGAGCGAATGATGTCCTTTAGTTGATAGAGTGCGTAGGTATCGCAGCAATCCCTTTCCTGCGGATGCTCCGGCAAATAGGAGTAACCGTTACGCCATGCGATTTCTGCAAACTCCATGATATGAAAGCCGCACTGTCCGATGTAGGTGTGGTAATCGTCGATATAGGAACACTGCTGTTTCATCTGGGCGCCGTCAGGTTTCGTAATAATGATGTTGCTGTGGTTGGGCAGGTAAAACAGGGTGTTGTAATAGCAGTCCACAAAACGCATATCCCGCACACCATTGGGGTTTGGGAACGCACATACGCCTGCAATATTGACCGGCTCCTGGCTCATCGTTCCTGTCCTCCTTTTTCCTTTTTCGGTTGGGTTCGCTCACGTTCTTTGAGCTTGTCTCTGGCCCAGTCGGGCAGCTTGTCCAGGTCTGCAATTCCCAGAATATCCGTTGCGTCCCATCGGCACCGCTCACCGGAATAGAGTTCCTGAAAATATACGGCACGTCCTCTGGCACCAGCTGTGCAGCCAAAGCCGCCGACGGCAAAGCCCAGCTGACAGTCTGCGGTGCGATACTCTGCGGCCAGACTGGAAGGGGCTATGATAACCAGCTTTCCCTCCAGCGATTCCTCCTCGCCACGCTGACGGCAATGTTCTTCTCCAAGTATTTCAATGGGGACGTTGCGCTTTGCACGGAAGGCAACAGCTTCCTGCTGCTGTTCCTGTACCCGCTTCAAAAACTCTTGCATGATCTCAAGGTAGTTTTCGCTTGCAACAGCCAGGGGATATGTCTTTTCGCCCAGTAAGTTGAAGTGCTGATAGCAGGTCATATAGGTGGCTTCTTTGTCCTGGGGGTTATATCCCAGAAGCATCACACGCCCACCCAGGCGGACAGATTGGATGATTTCATAGTCTCCTGCTTTTTCCGGTGCGCTCATCTTATCGCTCCCTTTCCGTGTCATTTTTGGCCTTCCGATTTTTGTGCGGCTGGCGACAACGCTTTGCATAGGCGGTGGCAATGCGGGTTTCGCAGTCCTTCATGGCTTCTGCATACTGTGCATGATAGCTGCCGTTGTGGAACGCATGGGCAGGGCCGGAGGTGCGATTCGGCATCCGCTCCCCGACGGAGTATTTGGCTGGGGCTTTCGGATCAAATCCAATCGAAAACTCACGGTTGCCTACCATTGCAGCAGCCATGATAGCGTATCCCTCATGTTTCAACGACATATTCTGAAATGAGCCGCTCATAAGGTTCAGGGTGTAGCTTCCGTTCTGGCCCTGGTGATAGGTAACAGGCATCATGGGCTTCCCATTTACCAAATCAGGGGAATAGACATATCCCAGACGTTCCTCCATCATGCTTTTGGGCATGGAAGCAAAATCAATGTAGTAGACCTCTTTGCCCATGATGCGGTAGGTATGCAGATACCCTTTTACGGGATAGTACGAGGACAAGATGGGGTGTTTGAGGTGGCCCGTAATCTCGGTGCTTTTTTCTCTGGAAGCAATATCGAGATAGAATTGGGGATGTGCGCCGGGAGCGTGCCAGCCGTTCATGGAGCCGCAGATCATGGCCTCCAACTCTGCCGGGGTCACTCCCAGGCGGCTGTTGGTAAAGTCGGCAATCTTCTGGTTTTCCTCCCGGCTGTCGGTATTCCACTCACTGCGGTAGTAGCCACGCTCACCACGCTTAATAATAATCAGCTCTCCGGTGCTGGGAAGTACGGAACAACAGAGTTCCGGTAACTTATTTCTCATTATGGCCTCCTTCTGAGTAACAAAAAAACGGCTCTGAAAGCCGTCCAATGTGATTATGATTTACTTTTCCGTTTTGTGGTTATCCTGCATCGGATTTTCCGTTAATGGTATCCTGTGCAGGATATATCGTACACCACTGATATGTCCCTCCGGGCTGTATGTCCGATGTCGCTCCACATATCCGGCCTGCTCCAGTTCACGGACGGCATTGCCCACCGCTTCAATGCCGTCCTTATTCAGTTCAGCCAGATTGCGGATGGTAAAATTCCAGTCCGGTACTTCTTTCATTTTATCCAGCATCAGAGAGAACAGCCCCTTTGCCTTCAAGGAAAGGGTTTTGTTTTGGAGGTGGTGTTCATCCATAGGCAATTTGTCATTCTGGTGCATATCATCGCTCCTGTTCCCGCAGCTTTTTCCGCTGCCACTGATCCAGCAGCTTGATAATCACTTCTTCCATCTGCTTCGGCGTATAATTCGGGGGAAAATACTTTTGCAGCCGGTCATTTTTCAGCGTCACTTTACGAGCCAGTGTTTTGTCCTCACGGAGTAACACTTCCATGACGTTGGTATCCAGCTTCCCCTCCTCGCTGAGTTCCTTGAACCGCTTGGCCTGTCCCAAACTGGGGGATACCTCATCTCGCTCCATGATAACCAAAAGGGCCGCTTGCTCTTTCTCACTCAGATGGGAGATATAATCTGCTGCCGGTGTGACCTTCAAAACTCCCTTGTCCACCTGCTCCAGAAGGGGAGAAATTAACTTGGTGAGATTCACAAATCGCTGTATTTGAGTTGCACTTTCACCAACTTGCTCGCCTAAAATATGCACCGATCTTCTTCCACGAAAATTGTCCCCAACTTGGGTACAATTTTTTTGTGGCCGTCCAGCCTGCCGTTTCATGGCTTCCAGTTTCAAGCTGTATGCCCTGGCTTTCTCACTGGGCAGCAAGTCCTCACGGGTGATGTTGTAGTCCACCACCAGAATGTCAGCTTCATCATCGGTGTATTCCCGGACGATAACCGGCAAACTTTCCAAACCCACGGTTCTGGCACAGTAGTCACGGCGATGGCCGGAGATAATCTCATAACCGCCCTCATTGCGGGGTCGAACAATCAAAGGCTCCGCGATGCCCACCTGTTCAATGCTATCCATCAGCCGCACCAGATCGGGGGTGGGACGTTCAATGGAGTAGGGCTGTCTGGCATAGGGGTGGATTTCATCAATGGGGATGTTCAGGATACGCTCATGGCTGTCCTGCTGCCGCTCCTCCTCGGTCTTGAACAGATCATCGAGAGAGGTCAGGCCCATGTTTTTGACGTTGCCTGCCAAGTTTCAACACCTCCTGCGTAAAAGATTCATAGGCACCCGCAACCCGTCCGTCCTTGTCATGCTCAAAGATGTTTTTATGCTCCAGGCTGATTTCGGCGGCACGGATGGAACGGGGAATTTCGCTGCGGAATACCCGGCCTCCATAGGCTACCCGGATTTGGTCAATGACGCCACGGGAAAGGGTGGTTCGGCTATCAACCATTGTCATCAGGATTCCCCCTATTTCCAGGCCGGGATTCAACTGCCGCTTTACCCGCATCACTGTTTTGAGAAGCTGCTCCAAGCCTTTTGCGGGAAGGTAGTGGGCTTGTACCGGGATAATCACGCTGTTGGCTGCGGTCAGTGCGTTGATGGTCAGCATCCCCAGGGATGGCATACAGTCCACAATGGCGTAGTCATAGTCTTTCTGGACGGTGCTGAGATATTGCCGTAAAACCGTTTCACGGCTCATGGTGTTGACCAGCGTCACCTCAGTGGCAGATAGTTCGATGTTGGCAGGCATCAGATCCACGCCGTCCGCATGGTGCAGAATCCCGTCCTGGGGCGCAAAGGGCTGGTCGGTAATGATTTTCGTCATGATGGTCGCCAAGGTGGGATTCAGCTCATCAGGCTGCTCCCAGCCAAGCAGCTGCGTGAGGTTTCCCTGGGCATCTGCGTCAACAAGGAGAACTTTTTTACCTTGCCGAGAAAGACCAATGGCGAGACTTGCCGCCGTGGTGGTTTTCCCGACACCGCCTTTCTGATTTGCCAGTGCGATAGTGTGCATAGTGGCACCTCCGTTTCGTTTTCGGGCCTGTCCCTCAAAAGAGGGGGGGCCGCTCTTATTCTTTTCTCGGTAAGTAATCTTTTCTTACTCCAGTCAGTATCACTACAATCAGTCTTATTAGTCTCCGATTTTCGGAGGTCAAGACTTCGGATTTGCCGAGTTTTAGAAATCCGATTTTCCGAAGTCTTGACTTCTGTTTTTCCGAGTTCTTGACCTTCGATTTTCGGAAGTCTTGACCTCTGTTTTTCCGAGGTCTTGATTTCTGTTTTTCGGAAGTCTTGACCTTCGATTATCCGAGGTCTTGACCTCTGTTTTTCCGAGGTCTTGATTTCCGATTTTCCGAAGTCTGGTTTTCTCCGGCAAAGTTTTTAACGTAAATCAGGGAGGCTCGTCCCTGGCCTTGACGAACACGTTCGATTAAACCAACTCCTTTCTTGGTGTCCAGCTCATTGAATAACTTGATTGCCTTCTCGGTTTTGTAACCGAGTGTAGCAGCCACATCTTCCAAAGTGAAAACAATGTAAACACGGCCTTGATCGTCGTGCCATCCGTTCTTCATGGACAGGCTCATGCGGTCAAGCAATATGCCGTAGAGCAACTTTGCATCGGTGGATATACCGGCGAACCGGCTGTCTGTAAAAAGCAGCTTGGGGATGCGGTAAAACGAGAACTGCTCCGCTTCATAACCGTAATAATAGGAAAGCTCCGCAGCCAAACTATCACCTCCTTGGGACAGATAAAGCCCGGAAGTCCTTCTCCTAAATGACTTCCGGGCCTTATTCTTCCTTAAAATTATCTGGATACCAGGATTTTGGCATCATAGAGGATGTCCAAATGCCGGTTATACCCGTCCACCCGCACGGAGCCTGACAACAGCTTGGGTGCGCCACTTTCCTCAAATTGGTCGTTTGCTTTAGCCGTTAAAGAAATACTACACCCAGTCGGGGGATCAGGATGACCTCATCTCCATCGGCACCATCGGCCTCATCAAAGGGGTGTCCACCTTTAAGGGGGATAAAAATGTGCGTCTGGCCACCTATGCCAGCCGCTGCATTGAAAATGAGATCCTCATGTACTTCCGCTCCCAGCGAAAGACCCAGGGAGAGCTGTCCCTGTCCGAGAGCCTGGACGGGGACCCCGAGGGCAACTCCCTGTCCCTGATGGACGTGGTATGTGTGGACGACACCATGCTGGACGACTTGGACCTCCGGGACTCCTGCCAGCGGGTGCGCTCCTGTGTGGACACCTGCCTCAGTCCCCGGGAAGCCCACATCATCAAGCTGCGCTACGGGCTCAACCAACAGGCCCCCCTCACCCAGCGGGAGATCGCCACCCTGTGCGGCATCAGCCGCTCTTACGTCTCCCGCATCGAGAAAAAGGCCCTGGAAAAGCTGCGTGTGGCCTATGAGAGCAAGTCTTAAACGCACATACCCCCTCGGCAAAGCCGAGGGGGTATGTGCGTATCATTTTAGTATGCTGCCAGTTCTGCGCCCAGCTTCTTGCACGCCTCCAAAGCGTCTGCGTCAGGGGTTTCGTTGACCATCAGGCCCTCCTCATTCATCAGGTTGGCCCCGCTGCTCTGGGTGCGCTCCACCCAGTCCCGCATCCACTGGCCATCCCCCCATCCATAGGAGCCAAACAGGGCCACCTTGCGGCCGCCCAGTTGTCCCTCCAGTTGAGAGAAGAACGGCTCAAACTCAGACTCCTCCAGCACCTCAGCTCCCATGGCGGGACAGCCCAGGGCCAGTTTCTCATACTCCAAAGCCTGCTGGGGAGTGACAGCAGAGACCTCCAGCAAATCACATTCCATCCCCGCTGCGGTAACACCTTCTGCAATGGCCTGAGCCATCTGCTGGGTGTTGCCCGTCTGGCTCCAATAAATCACAGCAACTTTGCTCATGTTCCGTACCTCCTAATACATTGTATTTATGCCACAGCAAACACCTGGAATAAGGTGTTGCCTTCGTCAATGCGTTCCCGCACTTTCTGACTCACCCGTTGAATCCGGGCAAAACACCGTTTGGCCGCTTCCACATCGCCGTACACCTTCCACGGCCCGCACAGCTTGAAGTTCTGCCCCTTGTGTTCAATAAAGCCCACCACGTCTTCTACGGGATAGCCCAGAAACACACCAATTTCATGGGGAAAGGAACCGCTCTCCCGCACCCGTCGGCCCAAATGGGCCACCATCTTCTCCACAGGCCAGGTCTCATCGTAGCCGCAGGGAGCTAAAATCTCCTCCACCCCTGCCCGGGCCAGGGCCTGTACCATCAGCTCAGGCCGATAGACCAAAATCAGCTCGTGGTTGGGACAGGAACACAGGGTCTCAAACCGAACCCCTCGGCGGGCAAAGGCCCGCTGATACTTCCGCAATTCCTCCTCCAGGTGTGGAAAATCTCTGCGCCGCAGGGAGATGAGATTTGCAGGGGCCACCCCCGTGAGCGCAGGAGCACAGTGGGTGGCAAAAAGCTGATCTAAGGTATGTTGCATGGTGTGCCTCCTTCTAGTTAGGCTTTGCTAACTATTCATAAGTTAGCACATGCTAACCATCTTGTCAAGGGGCAAATGTAAAAAAAGGACCTGTTGCAAAATCGCAATTTTGCAACAGGTCCTGCACACGTTCTCTTTCCCAACCTCCCCAGATGTGCCTTGTCAGCCTGGCAGGACGCTACCCGCTGGGGGTCT
>NZ_JACSNZ010000021.1 GCF_016902575.1 Pseudoflavonifractor capillosus
CCCTATCTCCCGCCCCAGCCCAAGCGGGCCCCGGCAGTCCGCTCCGCCCCTGTGAAGGAGGGCTCCATGCTGGACCCTATTCTGAAAAGTGCCGGGTTCCAGCAAGCCGTCCACGACGCTGTGGTGGACGTGCTCCGCTCCAAAGAGGGCCAGCAGCTGCTGGAACAGGCGGTAGCCCGTTACCTGCGCAAGTAAAAGACAAAAGAACGGATCAGGAGGCAACAAACTCCTGATCCGTTCTTTTCTTATAGCAGTGGTGCAAACACCTGCAAAATTTGTCGCACCAGGCGGTGATAATAAGGTACACTCCTGCACTTCTCCAGGGTTACCTCCAAGCTCTTTTCCTGGGTGCTCAAGAAATCGTTGCGGATCTCATGCACCGTGGGAGTGCCATAGAGGAGCACACCATTTTCAAAGTGGAGGAACATACTCCGGTAATCCATATTCACTGTGCCCACTGTGGCATAGCAGTCGTCCACCACGAAGTTCTTGCCGTGGATGAAGCCCGGGGCATACTCGTAAATCTTCACTCCAGCCTCCAGCAGCTCCTCATAGCAGGCTCGTGTCACCTCAAACACCGTCTTTTTATCCGGAATGTGCGGGGTAATGATGCGCACATCCACGCCGGACTTGGCTGCCGTGGTCAGAGCAACTGTGATGGAGTAGTCAATGACCAGGTATGGCGTGGTGATATACACGTACCGCTTGGCCCGGTTGATGAGGTTGAGGTACACAGACAACCCCACCGCTTCATTGTCCCAGGGACAGTCTTGGTAGGGCTGCACATATCCCACCTCACTCCATCCCGAGGGCTGAGGCCGGTAGGCGTCAAAATCCTCCTGACTGTTTTCCGTAAAGTCCCACATGGACAAAAAGGACACCGTCATCGACCACACCGCATCCCCTTCCAGGCGGATGGCAGAGTCCTTCCAATGACCGAATCGGGATTTGACGTTGATATACTCGTCGGCCATGTTGATACCCCCGGTGAAGGCCACCTGACCATCTACGATCATATATTTTCGGTGATCCCGGTTGTTTTGCCGCAGGGAGATCACCGGGAGGATGCGGTTGAACACCCGGCACTGGATGCCTAGCTTTTCCAGTCGATCCGGATAATCTGCCGGCAGCGTGAAGATGGAGCCCACGTCATCGTAGATGACTCGCACTTCCACCCCCTGCTGCACCTTCACCTGGAGCACGTCCAAAATGGAGTTCCACAGTTTTCCCTCTTCAATGATAAAATACTCAATGAAGATATACCGTTTTGCCCCCCAAAGGGCAGCCAAGATGTCACTGTAACAGTTGTCGCCCAGGGGATAGTAGTGACTTTTTGTGTTGCCATACACGGGGCAATGGGCTTTCTGTTCCAAATAGTTGGCCATGCACGCCGCGTCCGAGCCAATGAGCTGGGTCAAAGAACCGGATTTACAGCACTCCTCCCCCAGGTTCTGCTGGATCTTCTCCTCCATGATACGCAGACGCTCCTGGTTAAACTTGGACAAATGGTTGCCACCCAAGAGCAGGTAGGCCAGAGAGCCAAAGGGCATCAGTCCCAGGACAATGATGATCCAGCTGATCTTATAGCCGGGATTGCTGTTGCTGGCCACGATCCACACCACCACTAGGATGGACAGCACCAAAAACACCCAGTGTATGGCATTGTAAAAGGCAGTCTCCTGGAGTTGGGACAGGGCGAAAATGTAGAAGCCTATCTGAATGACCATGAGGCTGGCCATAATGCCTACTCGGTGAAAAAGCAGGCTTCCGATGTGTGTCAGTATCCGATTCATAGCTTCTCCTTTAGCGCAGTACGACGCTATCCACGCCCAGCTTCTCCTTGAGTTCCTCCAGCAGCGCAGTGTGGTGGAGGCAGGCGGTGAGCAGCTTCTTGCCGCTGTCCTGCAGGTACACAATGGTGCGCTCCCCACCTGGGAACATGTTCAGCAGCTTTTTCAGCCATACCAGAGATGCCTCTCCGTCCGGCAGTCGGATCCACAGGGTATCCCCCGATTGGGCCTCCTGCTGCTCGGTGGCCTCAGGCTGGGCCTCTTGCGCCAGAGGGCCGATCCAGTCAGCCATGATCTGCGGCTCCTTCTCGTCCCGCTGGGACACTCTGCCCGTCACCGCCACCGGCAAGCCTGCCTTCAGGTAGTGTCCGCACTCCCCCAGCACTCGGGAGAACACCATCAGCTCCATGGCGCCCGTGGCATCCTCCAGATTCACGTAGGCCATGAGGGTATTATTTTTTGTGGTCTTGGTCTTCACTGAGGCCACCACACCCGCCACAGTCACCTTTTGACCGTCAGAGTACTTGGGGGGACGGTCGCCCTCCTCAGAACAGCCCTGGATCAGCCCAGCAATGGGCACTGCCTTGAGTTTTTTCACCTGATGTCGGTATTGATCCATGGGGTGGCCGGAGAGGTATAGACCTGTGACCTCCTTCTCCATGGCCATAAGCTCTGCGGGAGAAAACTCCGGAATATCCGGCAGCTTCATCTCCGGTCCCCGGCTCTCCGAAGTGCCAAAGAGGTCAAACTGCCCCTCCAGCTTCTGCCGCTGGTCCCGGAGGATGGAGTCCACAACCTGGTCAAAGGCCCGCAGCAGCTGGCTGCGGCGGTAGCCCATACGGTCAAAGCATCCCGCCCGAATCAGGCTCTCCAGCACCCGCTTGTTCAGATCACTGTGACTCATGCGGGCGCAGAAGTCCGGGAAAGAGGTGAAAGGCCCTCCCTGCTGCCGCTGGGCCAGCACTGCATTGACAAAGCCCCGGCCCACCCCCTTGAGGGCTGCCAGGCCGAAGCGGATGTTGCCCTCAGACACGGTAAAGCTCAGCCCCGACTCGTTGATGTCCGGGGGCAGCAGGGCGATGCCGTTTTCCTTGCACTCGGCAATATATTCCGCCACCTTATCTTGGGAGTCTAGCACTGAAGTGAGCAGCGCCGCCATATACTCCCTGGTATAATGGCACTTAAACCACGCTGTCTGGTAGGCCACAATGGCATAGCTCACCGCATGGGCCTTGTTGAAGGCGTAGTTGGCGAAGGCATAGATCTCATCATAAATACCCTGGGCATCCTCCGCCGGAATCCCCCGGGCTACGCAGCCCTCAATGTTCCGCTCCGGATCTCCGTGGATAAACGCCTCTCGCTCCCGCTCAATGTCCTTGACCTTCTTCTTACTCATGGCCCGGCGCACCATGTCAGCCTGGCCCAGAGAGTACCCGGCCAGACGGCGGAAGATCTCAATGACCTGCTCCTGATAGACGATACACCCGTAGGTCACAGACAAAATGGGCTCCAGGGCCGGATTTCGGTAGGTGATACAGCGTGGGTCATGCTTACTGGCAATGAACTTGGGAATGGAGTCCATGGGGCCGGGACGGTAGAGGGCAATGATAGCCGTAATATCCTCGATATTCTGAGGCTTGAGCCCCACGCACACCCCGGTCATACCCGAAGACTCCATCTGGAACACCCCTGATGTGCGCCCTTCCGAAAGCATTCGGAACACCTCCGGGTCATCATCCCGGATCTGACTCATGGAGAAGTTTGGATCGTGTTCCTTCACCATCTTCACCGCATCGTCCAAAATGGTCAGGTTACGCAGCCCTAAAAAGTCCATCTTCAAAAGGCCCAGTTCCTCCAGGGTCACCATGGTATACTGGGTCACCGGCACTTCATCATTGGTGGCCAAAGGCACGTACTCATACACCGGCAGGCGGGTGATGACCACGCCGGCGGCATGGGTGGAGGCGTTGCGGGGCATCCCCTCCAGCTTGCGGGCCATGTCCACCAGTTGCTTGACCTTTTCGTTCCCGTTATACAGGTCTGCCAGTCCCTTGGACAGAACCAGAGCCTTGTCCAATGTCATGTCCAGGGCGAAGGGCACCTGCTTGGCAATGGCATCCACCTCCGCATAGGGCATGTCCATCACCCGCCCCACATCTCGGATGGCGGCCTTGGCCTTCATGGTGCCGAAGGTGACGATTTGGGCCACGTGATCTTCTCCGTACTTCCGGGCCACATAGTCAATGACCTCCTGACGGCGCCGGATGCAGAAGTCAATATCAATATCCGGCATGGTCACACGCTCAGGGTTGAGGAATCGCTCAAAGTACAGGTTGTACTTCATAGGGTCAATGTCTGTGATATACAGGCAGTAGGACACCATGGAGCCGGCAGCAGAGCCTCGGCCCGGCCCCACAGGGATCCCCTGGCTCTTGGCATAGCCGATGAAGTCGGAGACGATGAGAAAATAGTCCACAAAGCCCATGCGTCGGATCATATTCATCTCCATTTCCAGACGCTTCTTGTACTCCTCCCCCGCCTGGGGATACCGCTGGGCAAAGCCCTGGCGGCACAGACGCTCAAAGTAGGCATCTCCGTCCGTCTCTCCGGGGGGCAGCTTAAACTCAGGCAGATGGTGGACGCCGAACTGAAAGTCCACCTGGCACATCTGGGCAATTTTTGCGGTGTTTTCAATGGCCTCAGGGCACTGGGGGAAGAGGCTGCGCATCTCCTCCTCGCTTTTGATGTAGAACTCCTGGGTTTCAAACCGCATCCGGTCGGCATCGTCCAACCGCTTGCCCGTCTGCACACACATGAGCACATCCTGCATCACCGAGTCCTCTCGGGTCAGGTAGTGGGCGTCATTGGTGGCCACCAGGGGGATCCCAGTTTCAGCGTGAAGGCGGAAAATACCGGCATTCACCGACTGCTGCTGGGATATTCCATGATCCTGGAGTTCCAGATAATAATTGTCCTCTCCAAAGATCTCCCGCATCTCCAGAGCGTGGGCCAACGCTCCCTGATAGTCCCCCGCCATCAGGCGGCGTGGAATCTCACCGCCCAGACAGGCAGATAAGGCAATCAGGCCTTCACTGCGCTCTCGCAGCAGCTGCATATCCACCCGGGGCTTTCCGTAAAAGCCCTCCACATAGGACATGGACACCAGATAGCTGAGGTTCCGATACCCTGTCTCATTTTTACACAGCAATACCAGGTGGCGAGGGGAGCCATCCAGTTCTCGGGTGCGGTCGAAGCGGGAACGTGGGGCCACATACACCTCACAGCCAATGATGGGCTTGATCCCCGCCCCCAAGCAGGCCCGGTAGAAATCCACAGCGCCAAACATGACGCCGTGGTCGGTGATGGCCACCGCCTCCTGCCCCAACTCCTTCACCCGCTGGGCCAGCTGCTTGATTCGGCAGGCTCCATCCAGCAGGGAATATTCTGTATGTACGTGTAGATGGACAAATGACATGGGTGTCTCCTCCTGGGTAAAAAACGGTCTCTCAGCTCTCAGCCAGCTGGGCCAGCTTACGCAGACGGTGGTTCAGGGCGGACTTGCTTACCGGCGGAGTGCACAGCTCTGCCAGTTGGGCCAGAGTGAGCTCCGGGTGGGCCATGCGCAGATCCACCGCCTCCTTGAGTTTGTCCGGCAGATTCTCCAGCATCCCCCGCTCTTCCAGGCGGTAGATGGCCTCCATCTGCCACCGGGCTGCCTCCACGGTCTTATCCAGATTGGCGGCATCACAGTTGACCCGGCGGTTGACACTGCCCCGCAAGTCTCGCTCCAGTTTCGCAGTCATCACCTCCATGGCAGATACCGGTGCACCAATGGTGGTGAGAAAGTCCTCAATATGGTCACTTTGCTTGAAATAGGTCACATGATTCCCCTTGCGCTGGGTGTCCTTGGGGGTGAAACCCACCTCCTGGAGCAGGGCAATGCTCTCCCGCCCCACAGCGGCGTGGGAGGTGGCCAGCTCCAGGTGGTAGCTCTTACCCGGGTCAGTCACTGACCCTCCTGCTAAAAATGCACCCCGAAAAAACGCCGTCTGGCAGTGTTCCTCCTCCAGGTGGGCAAAGTTGATGTGCAGTGAGACTGCACTGTCTCGCTCCAACCCAAAGGTATCAAATATGGTACGCAGTTTGGCGGGGTCCTCCAGCAAAAAGCTGCCCTTCCCTTCCCCCATAGGAGGGATCACGTCAAACTCGAGCCGAAACGCCTTATGGAACAGCAGTGGCAACCGCTGTTTTAGCTGGGGCGATTCGGTGATAATGCGCACCTGATGGGCGTGAAATGTATTGCAGTAGAGCAGAATCCCATAGGCCTCCGCTTGGGCACAGCAACGGCGGCTCATAGATTGTCTGCATAGCTCTTGTTTTACCTGGGCAGAAAAGGTCACAGGCATCTGCTCCTTCATTAGAATATCTGGGTGTGTGAGCGCTGCTTGTATAGCTCAATGACAGCATCCGCCACTTTTTTACCAGAGTGTCTGGCATACCCAATGTTCTCGTCGGTGAGGGGGCGGCACACCACATCTGCACCCATCAGCTCCATCTCCCGGCGATCTATCACCAGGGGCACAGCATCCTCCTGACGATAGCGGCTAAGCAGCTCCCCAGAAATGGTGGCGCTGTTGCACAGACACAGATCCACCAGCTTAGGCCCGCCGTGCTCCAGCAAAGCTGCCAAATGATCGGATGCTGTCATGCCCTCGGTCTCACCGTCCTGGGTCATGATGTTGCACACATAAATTTTCAGTGCCGGACTTTCCTCGATGGCATGGGAAATCCCATCCACCAGCAGGTTTGGAATGACACTGGTGTACAAGCTGCCCGGCCCCAGCATAATCACATCCGCCCGGGCAATGGCGTCCAGCGCAGCGGGCAAGGCAGGTGGGTGCTCGGGAATCAGTCTCACATGGTGGATGCCGCAATTTTGTTGCTTTTTGAACGCAAAAATTTTGGACTCTCCACACACTCGGGTGCCATTTTCAAACACCGCTTCCAGCTGCACATTCTCGTTGGTCACCGGCAAAATGGTGCCCCGAATGGCCAAAACCTGGCTCATCTGGGCCACAGCCTGGTCAAAGGACGGAGAGATCCCATCCAAAGCCGCCAACAACAGGTTGCCAAACGCCTGGCCTGCCAGCCGTCCCTCGGGATAGCGGTAGGCAAGCAAGGTGCGCATCAGAGACTCTTCATCTGCCAGGGCCTCCATACAGTTGCGGATATCACCCGGTGGGGGCATTCCCAGTTCCTCCCGAAGGGTGCCGGAGCCGCCCCCGTCATCCGCCACAGTCACGATGGCAGTGAGGTCATCGGTGCAGTTTTTCAGTCCTCGCAGCACAGCGGACAATCCATGTCCGCCGCCAATGGCCACAATGGCCGGTCCATGTTTCTGATTATTCATATCAGGCCCTCGTCATATCCCGGTGATTTTCCGATACCCGGTATCCCAACTCCTGAATGTGTTGGGCCAGAGCGTGGGTCATGGCCACTGACCGGTGCTTGCCGCCAGTACAGCCAATGGCCACCACCACCATACTCTTCCCCTCCTCCACAAAATGAGGCAGCAGGAAATCCACCATGTCTTTTAACTTATCCAGAAACTCGTAACTCTGGGGGAATTGGAACACATAGTCCCGCACGCCGTCGTCCAGTCCGGTGTGGGAGCGCAGCCCCTCCACATAAAACGGATTGGGTAAAAATCGTACATCGAAGACCAGATCCGCCTCCATAGGCAGGCCGTACTTGAATCCGAAGGAGGTGACACACACGTTGAGCTCGCTGTTCTTTCTGCGGCCGGGATACACCAACTCCAGCACCTGATCCCGCAGCTTTCGGGTGGACATGGCATCCGTGCGCAGTACCACACTGGCCCGGCTGCGCACCGGCTCCATGACCTCCCGCTCCTTCTGCACCGCCTGGGCCAGAGTGCCTTGGGTGTCCATAAGCGGGTGGCTGCGCCGGGTCTCCTTATATCGCTTGATGATGGTTTGGTCATCTGCGTCCACAAACAGAATCTTGTAGGGCACCTTCATACCATCCAGCACGTCCAAGGCTTCAAACAACCCGTCAAAGTTGCTGCCGCCCCGAATATCACACACCACTGCCGCCCGCTGATGTGAGCCGCTGCCCATCTGACATAGCTCTGCAAACTTGGGAATCAGCACCGGAAGCAGATTATCCACACAGAAATAACCGCTATCCTCCAGTATGGACATCACCGTGGATTTTCCTGCTCCGGAAAGCCCCGAGACGATAAAAAGCTCCATATTTTTTCCTCCTCACTTGAGGTATCTGACCTCTGGCTCCAGCTCCACACCGGTGGCCTGATGCACACGACTTTGGATCTGTTCCATCAGATGCAGGATGTCACTGCAAGTGGCGCCCCCTGCGTTGATGACAAACCCAGCGTGTTTTTCCGAGACCATAGCTCCGCCTACCCGCAGGCCCTTGAGCCCGCACTGGTCAATCAAAGCTGCCGCAAAATGCCCCTCTGGCCGCTTAAACGTAGAGCCCGCACTGGGATATTCCAGGGGCTGCTTCTCCCGACGTCTGCACGCGTAATCCCGCATTTTCTCCTGAATCTCCCCCTGGTCTCCAGGCTGAAGCCCCAGCTTCACCCACAGCACCAGGTGTTCTCCGTCACTGAAGGCGGAGTGGCGATAACGGAAGTCACAACGCTCACCCTCCCAGGTCTCCACAGTTCCATCAGGGCAAAGCACCCCTACCTGGCGCACCACCTGCACCATCTCTCCCCCGTATGCTCCGGCGTTCATGGTCACGCCACCACCCAGGCTCCCGGGGATGCCCTGGGCAAACTCCAGCCCCGTCAACCCCGCCTGAGCTGCCCGGTTGGCCAGCTGTGAAAGGAGAATACCTGCCTGGGCGGTGATTTCCTCTCCCTGGATCTCACAGGCAGCATATTGAGGCACGGTTTTCACCACAAAGGCATTCACACCTCCATCATCCACCAGCAGATTGGAGCCATTGCCCACCATCACAGTGGGCACTTCCAGCTCCCGAGCCAGCTTCACCGTCTCCACCAGCTCTTCCGTGTTGCGGGGACAGGCCATCAGAGCCGCAGGTCCCCCCACTCGAAAGGTGGTATGACGGCTCATAGGCTCGTCCAGACGCAAATCCAGGCCGGGAAACCGCCGCTGCAGCTCCCCGTACAGCTTATGTATCTCATTCATATGCAAACCCTCCGGCTTGTGTTACTCAATCTATATTCAGTCATAAAGACCTTATTCTGTAATTATATCAGACTTCACCGTAAAAAAAAAGTGCCCCGACCCAGGAAAATGGGAGGGGCGCATACAGCAGCGCCCCTCCCCTCGCTTACCCTTGACAGCAGGGATTGCATTGTTTGGCCTCCTGGTAGCCCTCAGGAGGCGTGACCGTGTTGGGCGGGAAGAACTCCTCGGTGGGGAACTGTACCTTGCGGAACAGAGCACAGGGATCCTCCTCGCTGCCTCCAGTGCACTCCTTGCTGGGAATGCAGTAGTCGTAGGCAGGGATCAGCAGCTGGCTGTCCCGCTCCAAGCGGATCATGGAGAACTGGCCCAAGGTCACATACACCCGCTTTCCCTCGCTGCCCATGGACAGCTCACCGGGGAAACAAGAGGTGATGCAGGGCGGGATGTCGCTGGGGTCGCAGCAGCAGCCACAGCAGCACCCGTTGTTCTCACAACTTTCCACCAGCTTCATGCTGAGGATGATGGGATCCACAGCCTCCACTGACAGGATCATCTGGGCAGGTTTTCCCCGCCGCACAAAACTGAACCCGCACCTCTCCTCTGCCATCCACGGTGATACGCTCCACCAGCTTTGCCATGTCTCCCCGAGTCAAGTCCTGCCACCCCATATATCGTCGCACCTGTTCCCGTACCCGTTGTTCATCTTCCTGCTCACCGCATTTCAACTGCTGTAAAGCGGAAATCCTTGCCTGTATTTCCTCCTGTTTTTTGAGAAACTCCTCCAGAGTCAGACCCTCGTTGGCGTAGAGCAGGGCTAAGCGTTCCCGCTTTCGCTCCAGCCGTTTTTTCTCCCTCTCTGCCTGGGCTCGCCCGTTACGATGCCTCTTGGCCCACTCCACCAACGTTTCTTCCGTCTCCTGTCCGCCAGAGCCGCGGACTGATACATAATCGGCAATGGCAGCCAAGAGCTGATCCTCCTCCACCTTTGTGGAATTGGCACACAGCCCTTGATCACTCCCCCAGCACTTCCAATAGGTACGGGTATGTGCGTATGTGTAGCTCTTTCGGCAAAAGCTCCTGCCGCATTCCTGGCATAGAATTAGGCCGCTGAACAGGTGTCTGGTGCTGTATCGACCTTGATGGTTTTGTTCATGGGAACCATAGACCTGATGCCGTGCCTTTCGCTGGGCCTGAGCCTGCTGGAACTGCTCCGGGGAAATGATGGCCCACTGGGGCCGGGAATGGCGATACTGCTCCTGGACCGGGAGTTTTCTTTGCCGGCCCGTGAGGTAGTTCTCCACCTCGTATTTATGGTTGATATGGAGGCCGCAGTAGATGGGATTGGTTAAGATCCGATGTACCGCCGATGGCGTCCAACCGCATCCCAGCTTGGTGGTGTAGCCCCATGCGTCCAGCTGCCGGGCAATGGTACGACAGCCCAGCCCTTGCCCCACATACATTTCATACATCAGCCGCACCACGTCCGCTTCTGACTCATTGATGCGCAAGGTGAAATTGTCCACCCGGTCATAACCATAGATGCGCTGGGGCACTCGCCCTTTCTGGGCGTTGAGTTTCTTGCCAAATTTCACACGTTTGCTCAGATTGGCACTCTCCTCCTGGGCCAAAGCCCCGAACATCGTGAGCACAAACTCAGATTCGCCCAGGCTGTCCATGTCGGCGGTGAGAAACCGGGTATTCACCCCCAACGCCTTCAATGCCCGGACGCTTTGGAGAAAGTCCACGGTATTGCGGGCAAAGCGGGAGATATCTTTGACCACCACCAGCTCAAACTGATGCTGCGCTGCATCCCGCAGCAGCGCTTGGAACTGGTCTCTCTTTTGCATTCGGGTGCCTGTTATGCCCTCATCTGCATAAATATTTACCAATTCATATCCATTTTTCAGCGCATAGGACTGGAAAAACTCCTTCTGGTGCGCCAAACTGTCCAGCTGCTCCTCTTTGGCGGTAGATACCCGGCAATAGGCTGCGATTTTCACACACTTCTCTCCCCTCTGATAAAAAAAGAGAAGGGCTTTTCCCCTTCTCTATCTCCAGCAGCTACACAGCTTATCCATTAAAATCTTGATCCATAGTTTTCTCAATGCTCCCTCTTCATTGGGATCCACCATCTCAAAACGGACTGATTTCTTCATCACACGTCCCTCCTTCGCATCAGCATATGAGTTGCTCCCCAGCCCTTATGCCAACGCAAAACAGGGGCCGACCTATCATGGTCGGCCCCTGCAAAAGGGAAAACAGATGTACTTGTTACAGTGCTCTGTGCACCAGCTGGCCACGGAACAGAACCGCCTTCAGGTTCAGGTCCTGATCCAGAACCACCACATTGGCGTCCTTGCCCACATCCAGACTGCCCACACGGTCATAGATGCCGATGGACTTGGCAGAGTTGACAGCGGCAGCCATCACCGCATCCTCCAGAGGAATACCGAAGGAGACGGCGGTCTTCATGCAGTTCATCAGGTCAGTGACAGAACCAGCCAGAGTGCCATCAGCCAGCTCCGCCCGGTTACCCTTGACAAAAACGGCCTGTCCACCCAGTGTGTACTCACCATCGGGCATGCCGGCAGCACGCATGGTATCGCTGACCAGCACCATCCGGTCCCGACCCATCATGCGGAAGGTGGCCCGAATCACGGCGGGGTGCACGTGCACGCCGTCGCAGATGATCTCCACATAGGCGTCCTTGCTGTCAGCAGCGGCGCCGATGACACCGGGATCCCGGTGCGCAAAGGGAGGCATGGCATTGTACAGGTGGGTGACGTGATTGGCACCCGCCTCAAAGGCAGCCATTGCAGTATCATAATCGGCAGTGGTGTGAGCCAGGCTCACAGACACCTCGTCCTTCACCTCACGGATGAAGTCCATAGCGCCCTCCAGTTCAGGAGCCACGGAAACCAGCTTCACCAGCCCCTGGGAGCACTCCTCCAGACGGCGCAGCAGCGCCACGTCGGGGTTGCGCAGCCAAGCGCCGTTCTGAGCCCCCTTCTTGGCAGCGGCCAGGAAGGGGCCTTCCAGATGAATACCCACCAGCTCAGCGCCGGGCACACCAGCGGCACGGTGCTGGGCAGCGGTGGTACACACCTTTTCCAGCTGCTCGGCAGCCAGAGTCATACCAGCGGGGCAAATCTGGGTCACGCCACGAGACAGCTCGTATGCGGCCATATCAGCCAGGCCCTGAGCATCTGCGTCGGAGACATCAGCGCCCACACAGCCATGGAAGTGGACATCGGTGAGGCCGGGGATGACATAGCACCCAGACACATCCACCACGTTGTCCTGACAATTCTCAACGATCTTTCCGCCCTCCAGGCACACGTCCTTGGCTACAAAGCCGGCCTGGGGATCAAAGACCTGTCCGCCCGTGAGTCTCACAGGCATCCCTCCTTACGCAGAACGGAGAAGGCAGCCTCGTCGCCCACCACGGTCACATTGGGGTGCAGCTGGAGCAGAGAGGCGGGGACACGGGGAGTGATGGGGCCAAAGAAAGCCTTGTGAACGATTTCAGCCTTGTCCTCACCGCTGACCACCACAACCACGCTGCGAGCCTGGAGAATGGCGGCCATGCCCATGGTCAAAGCGTGACGGGGCACGTCAGCCTCAGAGGCAAAGAAGCGCTTGTTGGCGTCGATGGTGCTCTGAGCCAGCTCCACCACGTGAGTGGGGCCCACGAACTCGTCAGCGGGCTCGTTGAAGCCGATGTGGCCGTTGTGGCCCATGCCCAGCAGCTGCAGGTCGATGCCGCCCAGCTCACGGATGTGGGCGTCATAGGCAGCGCACTCGGCGTCAGCGTCCTCAGCCATGCCGTTGGGCACGCTGGTGTTAGCCACGTCGATGTCCACGTGGTTAAAGAGGTTGTTCTGCATAAAGTAGCGGTAGCTCTGATCGTGGTCGCCGGACAGGCCCTTGTACTCGTCCAGGTTGACGGAACGGGTCTGAGCGAAGGACAGATCGCCCTTGTTGTACCACTCGATCAGCTGCTTGTAAGTACCGATGGGAGTAGAACCGGTGGCCAGACCCAGCACGCAGTTGGGCTTGACGATGACTTGTGCAGAGATGAGATTTGCAGCCTGACGGCTCATAGCCGTATAGTCAGCACAAGGAATAAATCTCATAATGAAAACCTCCTAAATACAATCCGACTTCTGAGGATGTGAGCTGCTCGCTCTTCTCCATCCTTAGAATGTCTGTTTTTTCCTCCCTCTGCCCGTGCCTTGGAGCCTTGGCAGAAGCGGTTACCTCTATCATAGCTTTCGGCGATGAAAATAGCAATAGATTTCCCAAACTTTTTTTACAATTTGTTTCTTTCACCCATGCCATCTCCATTCTTGCCTCTCCATTGCACCTATGTCTGGGTGTTTCTCCTCTGCCTAGTTGGTCGCAGCAGTCTCCACTACTGCCACAGGCAGGTTGGTGCTCTCCAAATCCTGGCTGTCCAGGCTGCCCATAGAGGCGTTGGAGGAGAACACCCTGGCAGAGCCTTCGCTGCCAAAGAGAATGGCACGCTTGTCAAACACTGCCAGGCCGCACACAGACACTGGGCGAGACGCACCCACAAAGGCATCGGCGGTGATGCGATAAAAATACCGCACATCCACGGTGTAAAACCCTCTGTGGAAGCCCATGGGCTCCACATCAATGTAGGCGTACAGCAGCTCCGCCTTTCCAGCCTTCAGGCTGATGGCTCGGTCAATGACGGCCTGGGAACTGGCGGTGGGGTACAGGCGCAAATCCTCTACGCAGTCCTTGTCTCGACAGCTGTCGTAAATCTTTCTGGTGTGAATGCACACGGCCTCTCGGATACCAGCAGTATCACAGATGGGGCCGGGCTCAATCAATTCAGCCATAAATCAATACCTCCCGATGGTTGATGGGAACAAGAAAAGAGACTTTCTCCCTTCTTCCATTCCCATTGTATGACCACCGAAAAAAAGGGTGCAAAAACCCCCTTGTCCCGTTGCGGGGACAAGGGGGCAAGGTTTTTATTGGGGCTGACGCAGTGCAATCTCGTGGCGCTTGGGGCCGGTGGAGACAATGGTGATGGGTACACCAATGTGGGACTCCAGGAACTTCACATAGTCCTTGGCCTGCTGGGGCAGGGCCTCAAAGTCAGTGATCCCCCGCACGTCGCACTTCCAGCCGGGCAGAGTCTCAAACACAGGCTTGGCTCGCATCAGGCTGGGGGTGGTGGGGAACCGATCGGTGACCTGACCGTCGATCTCGTAGCCTACACAGACCTTGATCTCGTCCAGGTAGCCCAGCACGTCCAGACAGGTCAGGGCAACCTGAGTCGCCCCCTGCACCATGCAGCCGTACTTGGTGGCCACAGCATCAAACCAGCCCACACGGCGGGGACGGCCGGTGGTAGCACCGAACTCGCCCTTGTCTCCGCCACGACGGCGCAGTTCATCTCCCTCTTCCCCGGTGACCTCACTGACAAAGGGCTCGGTGTTGGAACCCACGGAGGAAGAATAGGACTTGGTAACGCAGATGACGTCTTTTACGGCAGTGGGAGGCACAGCTGCGCCTACACAGCCGAAGCCAGCCAGGGTATGAGAAGAAGTGGTCATGGGGAAAATGCCCAGATCGGGGTCCTTCATGGAGCCCAACTGGCCCTCCAGCAACACCGTTTTGCCCTGAGCCAGAGCCTCGTGGACAAAAGTGACCGCATCTCCCACATAGGGGCGAATCATCTCCCGGCACTCCAGCAGCTGCTGGAACAGCTGCTCCACATCCAGCTGAGGCTTGTGGTACAGGTGCTGGAACATCACGTTTTTCAGCTCCACAGCCCGGGTCAACCGGTCACGCAGCCGCTCCTCGTCGAAGAGGTCACAGACCTGAATGCCGATCTTGGCATACTTATCAGAATAGAAAGGAGCAATGCCGCTCTTGGTGGAGCCGAAGGCCTTGCCGCCCAGGCGCTCCTCCTCATAGCTGTCCTGAAGCACATGATAAGGCATGAGCAGCTGGGCCCGCTCAGAAATAATCAACTTGGGAGCGGGAACACCCTGATCAATGATGGACTTGAGCTCCTCCACCAGCTTTACCACGTCCAATGCCACTCCGTTGCCAATGATATTGGTGACATGGGGGTAAAAAATGCCGGAAGGGAGAATGTGCAGTGCAAAGCGGCCAAAATCGTTGATGATGGTGTGCCCCGCATTAGCACCGCCCTGGAATCGGATAACCACATCAGAGGTCTCCGCCAGCATATCAGTGATTTTGCCCTTGCCCTCGTCGCCCCAGTTGGCACCTACGATTGCTTTAACCATAATTACCTCCGCAATGCGGGATTCGCAACCATGTTCATGGATTTGCCTTATCCGCAGAGCATTCTGCATCCATTATAATAGCATCTCCCATTGGGTGCAAGCATTTTCCGATTTTCTATATGATTTTCTTATTCTGTATTCTGTTACCTCTTTACTTTCTTGAAGCGCAATGGTATGATAGACACGGTAATACACTAACGTATACAACAAAGAAATAGAAATGGAGGCTGCACTATGCAGAAAAACAACTCTGAGAATGCAGAGCTGCTGTATCAGGCAATTTTGTCGCTCTCCTCTACCGAAGAGTGCCGTGCGTTCTTCCAGGACCTGTGCACCGTAGCCGAGCTTCGGGCTATGGCTCAGCGTCTGGAGGTTGCTGTGTTGCTGGACAGCGGCATGATTTACAATGATATTCTGGAGCGCACCGGCGCATCCAGCGCCACCATCAGCCGGGTCAACCGTGCCCTGCAATATGGCGCAGACGGATACAAGACCGTTTTGCCCCGACTGAAGTAATCCCCTATGGAACAATACACCACTCTGGCAGAGTATTATGACCGTCTCACTGGAGACGTAGGCTACACCCGATGGGCAGATTATGTGGAAAAGCATTTCCGCCGCCTGAAGCGTCCTGTGCGCTCGGTGGCGGAATTGGCTTGCGGCACCGGGTCCCTCACCTCCATCCTGGCTTCCCGAGGCTACCAGATGACCGCTGTGGACATTTCAGCAGATATGCTCAGCGTGGCAGCACAGAAGTGCCAGGATCAGGGGGTGCTTTTTCTGTGCCAGGATATGGCCCAGTTCACCCTTATGGAGCCGGTGGACGCAGTGATCTGCTGTCTGGACAGTGTCAACTACGTCACCCGCCCCCAGCGTCTATGCCGGGCCTTTGCCCGGGTGTACCGCCATTTGGCCCCCGGTGGGCTTTTTCTGTTTGACGCCAAGACCCCTTTGGCCTTTGAAGAAGCTGATGGGCAGACCTATTTGGATGAAGACGAAAGTCTGATGTGCGTCTGGCGGGCGGACTATGAGCGCCGCCGTAGGATCTGCGGATACGGCATCGACCTGTTCACGCTGCGCTCTGACGGGGCCTGGAACCGGGAGAGCGAATATCATGAGGAGTACGCATACACCCCTCAGGAACTCACTGACTTTCTGCTCCAAGCAGGCTTCTCCTCTATTAAACTATATGACAATCTGAAAATGCGAGCACCCACTGCGGATGCCCAACGCATTTTCTTTGCAGCCAGAAAGGAACAATAAGATTTTATGGACGAACTTGTAAGAGTCATCGCCAAGGAAGCCCCCATTAAGGCCACTGCCCTGTCTGCCACTCACCTGGTAGAGCAGGCCCGGGCCATCCATGACACCTGGCCTGTGGCCACTGCCGCCCTGGGCCGTCTGCTCATGGGCGCATCCATGATGGGAAACATGTTGAAAAACGAGGACGGATCTGTGACCCTGCGCATCCGAGGTGGCGGCCCACTGGGCTCTGTCACCGCTGTGTCTGACAGTCATGGCAACGTCCGGGGTTACGTGACCAACCCAGCAGTGGATGTGCCCCGCAAAGCTCACGCCAAACTGGACGTAGGTGCCGCTGTGGGTTGTGACGGAGAGCTCACTGTCATCAAAGACATCGGAATGCGGGAGCCCTATGTAGGCTCAGTGCAGTTGGTGGGCGGCGAGATCGCCGAGGACATTGCCGCTTACTTTGTGGAGAGTGAGCAAATCCCCACCGCCTGTGCCTTGGGTGTGCTCATTGCCCCTGACCAGACAGTCCAGGCCGCCGGAGGTTACCTTATCCAGCTTCTCCCCGGCGCTGATGATTCCGTCATCTCTGCGGTAGAACGCGGCATTGCCAAGGTAGGTGCCGTAAGTGCCAAGCTGGATCAGGGCATTAGCCCCCTGTCCCTCCTCCAAGAGGTACTGAGTGAATTTGAGTTGGAAGTCCTGGAGACCACACCGGTGGAATACCGCTGCCACTGCTCACGGGAGCGAGTGTCCCGGGCCCTTATCAGTATGGGCCGACACGAGTTGGAATCTCTGATTGCCGAGCAAGGCAGCGCTGAACTCACCTGCCAATTTTGCGATAAAGTTTATCATTTCTCCAAAAGTGAGCTGGAACAGTTACTTTTAGAGGCAACTTCATAATTTTCAAGAAAATTTGAAAATAACTGTTGACATTCCCCCCAATCGTTGCTATAATAACCAACGTCGTCTGACGAGCGACGGCGCCGAGCAAGGCGCAAGCAACTGGGGAGCATAGCTCAGCTGGGAGAGCACTTGCCTTACAAGCAAGGGGTCACAGGTTCGAGCCCTGTTGTTCCCACCAAGACATTCCAGTTGGGATGTCAACATTTGTGGCGCGGTAGTTCAGTTGGTTAGAACGCCGGCCTGTCACGCCGGAGGTCGAGGGTTCAAGTCCCTTCCGCGTCGCCACTTTTATGCCTCTGTAGCTCAGTTGGTAGAGCAGTGGACTGAAAATCCACGTGTCGCTGGTTCGATTCCGGCCGGAGGCACCATTTGCGAGTGTAGCTCATCTGGTAGAGCGCCACCTTGCCAAGGTGGAGGTAGCGAGTTCGAGCCTCGTCACTCGCTCCACTTAAAATAGAAGCGGATCTTCCACTTCTATTTTAAGTGGAGGGTGCATATCATAGAAGTGTCTCTGGCGCCATAGCCAAGTGGTAAGGCAAGGGTCTGCAAAATCCTGATGCCCCAGTTCAAATCTGGGTGGCGCCTCCATATCGCCGCAAGTGTCGAGGCGCTTGCGGCGTTTTCTTATACCCTCCCCTGTGGGGACGTATGACAACAAATATCCGGGTGTGGCGAAGCTTGGTATCGCGCTTGGTTCGGGTCCAAGAGGCCGCAGGTTCAAATCCTGTCACTCGGACCAAAAAACACCGTCGACGCTATGTCGGCGGTGTTTTTTGTTTTGCGTGATTTTGTTGAACCTGCGGCCTCTTGCATTAAAATCCGCCGCCTTATGGCCCTCAGAGTGTCAACTCTGGGGGCCATAGGTTCAAATTCTGTTACTCGTTTTTCAGTAAAAAGGTTCCTGAATTTTGGGCTATTTTTTCCTTTTTCAGGTTGACCACATAAATACCACAGACAGGTTTTATTTTTTGACCACAGGAAGGGTGCTTCTTTTTATAAGGAGTGCTTTTTTGTTTTCTGTGGCGCAGGGTTTGAGGGTAACATTACTCATATAAAGAGGATTGAAACGCTTCCCCCTATCTACACATCTTTGGCAGAGACCAGCCGTTGAACATACTATTTATCCGAAAAAGCATTACATTCTTCCAGGTAGGCATCACATGCATTCAAAACAATAGGAATTGCCTCTGGATCTTGCTGGATATACCAAATCAACTGAACTAGATTTGCCGCAAGTTGAACGCAATGCGCTTCGGGAAAGAGATAGTCTATTTTTTTGCAGACCTGGATGAACCAATCTTCTATCTGACATTCTTTCAGCACATTCAGTTGTAAATCTGTATATCCCTTGCGGCATACATCTCCCCTCCCGACATCTTGCATGAAGGATAATGCCTCAGTATGTGCAGCGCCACACCTCATCAGATATCTATAGACATCCTCCCGACAAGTGATGAGTTGTGCAGGGTTCATGCTTCCATTCTCGATCATCTGTTGTTGGTTACCAAACCAAACCGCCGTACCATGTGCAAGGCTTATCATGCGGCTCAATGAGTGTATGTCCCCAACATTCATAATGCGGAATACCTCAGATAAGTACCCATCAACCTCCAATCCAACCGTCTTACACGCCTTCGCCACCGGGGACTCTGCCTCGTGGTTCTCGAACACCTTACACAGCAGCGCATAGAGCTTCTCATCATCCAAGGGAATCTCATTTGACCGCACTCCAGTCCGTTGAGCACACAGATTCAGAGCAGATTGCACCAGACCATCAGCAAGATGTATACTGGGCACATGGCTCAGCCACATAGGGTGGTCAGTTACCAACCGCACCGCGTCCTCAGAGCCAGACAAAACTGCAGGGATTGCAGACAGATTTTTCTCCTCCGGTACCAGATAGAGCCACGGCCAGTCAGGGTTATAAGAAACAGGTTCACGATGCTGTCGTATTTCTTGACAGAATGCGCCAAGTGCCTCTAATTCCGTGGGCGGATAACACTGATTCAGAGTATCCTGTGTTTCCACTGCATCTTCAAGATTGATGGCAGCACAATACAGTTCCATCATCCGTTTCCCATACAACTGTTCTGTCTTTTCCTTTATCAATGGAATGAGCTTCCCTGGCAAATGGATTTCTGCAAATGTCTGCGGTTTATCTGTTCCCAGCAGTGACATTGGGCAAAGATCAAATCCCTCGGAGTCCAGTTCCGGAGGCAACGGATTTAGTTCTGTGATTCCCAGCAGATATACCAGGAACGAACTGCCCCAAGTTCCGCCTATAAAAGTTTCTCCGCCAGCCTCATGTACCATTTTTACAAGTTCCCGCAGAAACAAAACCTCTCCCGCCATATTCAAATGCTCTATACGCTCCAACTCCCACTGGAAACGCTGTAAAATTCCTTGAGCCGGGCAATCTCCATATTTCTCGCACAAGGCCTGCTGTACTTTGCTTCTAAGCCACTTTTGTTGTTCCCGTTCAACTTGCTCATAATTTGGGTGCAGCAATTGGTCAAGGGCCTCCATGGGCACCACGTAAGATAGCTGCTCAGATCCGTCTACGTCAGAATACAATTCAATCCATTCCATATTGAACCTCCTACTCATCACCGTCTTCTTTCGATCCACCCTCAGTGTATCAGGCAGTATGGCCCGTTTATGGTCCATAATCCCACAAAAAAGCCGTGAACGGATAACCTCCATTCACGGCTTTTTTCATTCGGTTGTTCTAAATATTGGGTAAGTTTTTCCTCATAGAAGGTGTTCAATTCATAGCTGGACGAGTTTCTTAATAAACGGAGCATAATGTTCCACACTAAAGCCACCTCTAGCCGAGGGATGACGGAACCCATAAACGGTTAATGGTTTGTGCAAGGCTACATCACCATTGGGACGTTCCCCCGGTTGATAGACAAACTGCCTGATATAATTCTGTTTACCATGTAGCTTTGGCACATTATGTTTTATGCCCCCAGACTCAAAGGATGCCCCGTCCGGTAGGTTATCGTAGACCAGTCGGCTGAAACAGAAAATGAGATCTATGCCGTGTTCATTGACAAACTCAAACAGTTCCTTGTTATACTGACCTCGGTTCTCTCCTATCAACTTCCTGGCCTTACTGTCTCCAACCCCACAGTTAGATTCGGTGACATAGTTTCCAAACCACACCTGATTCCAAAATTTCTCTCTGTCGTCAGGAACAAACCCAAAACATGCTGCAATCTTATCGAAAAATTTGTAGCACTTGTCGCTGGGATTATTGAAATAGTTCTTTACCACCCGCTCTGTGGTGTACTCCGGATCATCGCCCTCCCCGTGGTGATGGGATTCACCCAAAATTAAGATTTTTTGATTTTGCCACAGATTTGCTCCTTCAAACACTCCCTTATGCATAACAGCATCTCCTTTCGTCGTCATTGTGGAATGTCATCCGCTTTTCTTTGGTCGTTGCAAGGCATCTCATAATTTCCCATCGCCGTCATAATATCACATTTGATCTGTGTTGCCAAGGACTCCGGCGACAACACTCTGGCATGGAGCGCATATTGCAACGCCCAACGTCGCATAGCCTTCAGATTGACCCGCACCCGAACGCCGACCTCCTCCTCTGTCTCGTCAAAGAAGGTGACTCCACCACCGAACCAATCAATGATATCGTTGATCAAGTATTTTTTCGCTCGAAAGGTCACCATATCGCTTTCTCCGGTAAACATATAGACGTGCTCAGCCATGTGTTGGGGTAAATCCAGTCCGTTTTCCGTTCCTTGAACCTGACTCAATGGCTTAATGGGAGCGGAAAGCAGTTTAATATCTGTAATACGATCTAAGCGATAGTTGGCAAGATTGTCATACTTATCATAATTGCATATAAGATAATATCGGCCGTGGAGGGCCGCCATTTGATAAGGGTTGACCACGTACTCCCGCACTTTTCCGCCCTCGTCCAAGCGGGGATGGAGTTTTTTGTCTGTTCCATAGCTATTATAGGTAAAGGCGACCTGACGCTTTCTGCTGATGGCCTCATCCAAAACCTCAATGGTATAAAACAGCTGCTGGCTATGCAGCGACAAATCCGGCATGGTGCGGATATGTTTGACGCGGGAGCGGAAATATCGATTGGACAGCCCCTCCAGCTTCCCCACCAGTTCCTTGCACTGGCGATAAGGCAAATGCTTAGAGAACAACAAACTGTCAATGAGTAGCCGCAACTCACTGTCCGAGAAATCCCGCACTAAGTAAAAATCCGATAAGATGTAACTGTCCTCCATCTCTCCTGTGGAGGGGTTGAGCACACTGCGTACCGATTCGCTGTATTCGATGTCGTAACCGAAGTCGATGAGATTCATCAAATTGCGTTTCACCGCTTTCCGATCCACCTTCATGTTGTACCCTGATTCGAGAATCTCCATGATTTCCTTTTGACTCAGTCTGTGGTCCTGATCTGTGTACTTCTTCAAAATATCTAAAATATTGATAATCAACATCTTTTTGGGTTGCACCGTATACATTCTTCTCACCTCATCACTACTATACCTTCATTGACTGTATTCTACAAGTTTCTATGGGATAAAAAAGGTACATTCAGTTTATACGAGGCGAGTCCATGTAGTCCATACCAACAAATGCATTTTTACCAGTCATGGATCAAATCGGGAAGACCATGCTTTGAATGTTGCACAGCCTCCCCGTTTTTTTCATGCCTGTTTTCGAAGCTCCGACCTAACCTCATCATAGTACCGCTGCACCGTGGGGCGGCTCATATGTAGTTCCCTGGCAATTTGAGACTTGTTGGTCACGCCTGGGTTCTCCCGCAGATAGTCCGCAATGGCCTTTTTCTTGGGGTTCACACCGTCCGGGTATTCCACACTTGCCCCAGAGCGGAGAGCTGTAATCTCCCTGTTCATATCCCGGATTAGCTCTGCCAGCTTCTCCTCGCACTCTTCCTGGGTGGGGGCGTAAACATTCCGAGGGCGTTTCTTGCCGTCCGGCCACACCGGGGAGTATCTCCCCTCCCAGAGGTGATCGTTGATTTGACTGACACTTCCAGTCCCTGGCCTGCGCCGAGTGGGCTGGACAGGGGTGAACACTTCCCTCTTTGGCTCTTCATGCTCCTCCTCTGGGAGCGGCTGCACCTCTGCCTTAGCAATCCCCTGGTCGATGCTCAGCGCCGCCTTGCGCCGCATTTCATCGGTGATGTGGGTGTAGGTGTTTAGTGTGGTCTCCGAGGAGACATGGCCGATGATTGTGGACAGGGTCTTCACATCCATTCCATTCTCCAGGGACAGGGTAGCGAAGGTATGACGTAAATCATGAAATCTCACTTTCTTGCATCCTGCTCGCTCCAAGATTACTTGTAGGCACTTTCGGACATAGCCAGGGTCAATGGGCTGATCCGGCTTGGTGCGAGACGGAAACATCAGGTCAGAGAAGACACCTTTTTTATATTCGGCCAGCAGTTCCACCATGGCAGGCGGCAAGATAATAGTCCGGTTGGCTGCTTTGGTCTTTGGCTCGCTGATGACCAGCTTTCCACCCACGGGACAGACCTGCTTGTCAATGCGCAGTTTTCCGGTGGTGAAGTCCAGGTCATCCCATCGGAGGGCCAGCAGCTCTCCCCTGCGCATTCCTGTCGTCAATTCCAGCAGGAACAGCTCGTACATTCCCTCTGCCCTGGCCTGGATGAGGAAGCGCTGAATCTCCTCTTGGGAGAGAATCTTCATCTCCTTGCCCTTCAGGGGCGGAAGCTTACAGCCCACCGCCGGGTTAGCGTGGATCAGCTTCTCATCCACTGCCTTCTCCAGGGCCATCTGGCATACCGCGTGGCAGTTGCGCACTGTTCGATCTGCCACACCGGCACCGTGCTGTTCCACATTGGCCTTACGTCCACTCTCCTTCATCCGCCGGAAGAACTGCTGGAGGTCCGCCTGGGTCAGCTGGTTGAGGGGGATGTTCCCCACCCCCGGAATCAAGTGGTGGATGATGCAGTATTCATACCCCTGCTGGGTGGTCGGGCGAAGTTTCGGCTTTGCGTGGTTCTGATACCAGTAATCCAGCCAATCCCGGAAGAGCATGTCCGATTGCACCTGAACGGGCCGAACCACGCCACACTGGCTTTTCAGCTCCTTGAGCTTATCCACGCACTCCTTCTTGGTCTTGGCCAGCACGTTTTTTGTCTTGGGGTTGCCCTCCTCGTCGTAGCCCACCACCACCCGGCCCTCCCAGCGGCCATCTTTTCTCAGGCGGACGGTGCCCTCCCCTTTCTTTCGTTTCCCAGCCATACGCTCACCTCACCATCATGGCTTCCATGAAGCCACCTACAATCTCGCTGGCTCGCCTCTGCATATCCCCTGTCACATGGGTGTAGGTGTCCAGGGTGAAGGAAGCCTGGGTATGCCCCAGGATACCCGAGAGAGTTTTGGCATCCACGCCGCTGGCCAGGGCGTGGGTGGCGAAGGTGTGCCGCAAATCGTGGAAGCGAATGTCAGGCAGGCCAGCCTTTTGCAACAGCATCTTTAGGCGGCTGTATGCAGCGTTGGGACTGGTGGGTTGCTCGGGGCTGAGTGGATTTGGGAATATCCACTGGGAGTAGGATGTTTTCTTGCGCTGGGCTAGAAGCTGGACCGTGCTGGGCGGCAGGGTGATGGTTCGCTTTCCCGTTCCCGTTTTGGGTTCTCCTGCAATCATCCCTCCTCCCTTCTGCCTGTGTATTGTCCGGCGAACAGAGAGGGTTCCGTGCTTCTCATCGAAGTCACTCCACATCAGGCCACAAAGTTCACCTCGCCGCAAGCCGGTGGTTAGCTCCGTGTAGAAGAAGTCGTGCCAAATAGAATCCTCTCGAATTACCTCCATGAATTTCTCCAACTGGGCGTCATTGAGAATCTGCTTGGGTGCCGTTTTCTTCTTCGGTAAGGTGATGCCTTCGGTGGGGTTCCTGGGGATGAGGTTTTCCCGCACCGCCGCATCCATAGCCTCATGGAAGACCCCGTGGATGCGTCGGATGGTGCCGCCGGACAGTCTGTGCCCATGCTCCGGGTGGTGTTCCTGCCGTCCGTTTCTCTGCAGTTCCCGGTATAGCTTCCGGACATCGTCGGCGGTGATCTTCCCCACCGGCTTATTCCCCAGATAGGGTTTGATGTTGCGGTTGATGTAACCCCGGTAGCCCTCCAGCGTGGAGGGACGCACCGATGGTGCGGCGTACTCCTCCAGCCAGCGGTTCAACCACTGGCTCAGGGGCATTTTGCTTTCCTCATTGAGGTCCACCCCCTGATATTCCTCCATACTCTGATGGAGCTTTTTCAGTAGCTCTTTCTGGGTCTTAGCCGACACATAGCGGAAGATAGGGCTGCCGTTGTTCTTATGGCCGATGACGATGCGGCCTTCCCAGCGGCCATCCTTCCGTCTGCGAACCATGCCGTCCCCAGATGGTCTGCGCTTTCCCATGTTTTCATCCCTCCCTTCTCATTTCCATACCACGGCAGATGCGCTCTGTCTCCTCTTGTTCAAAAGGATACAGGCCATCCGCCTCCAGTTCCTTTGCAATGCCCCAGGCCAGTTTGAATCCTGCGGTGAAGCTGGCCTGGGAAATCTCTTCTCGCAATAGGGTTTGAGCATCTACCAGGTCCATGAGCCTGCGTCGCTGCGCTTTGTCCAGGCAGTCCCGCACTTCCTGACGAGCAGTTTCAATCTCGTCCTCCAGCTCCGTGACATCCGGCTTCTGGAAGAACCGCTGGTGTAGGGCCTTCATGTAGTCGTTCATAGGATGTCGCCTCCTTATCAGCGACACACAATACCACAGAGCAAGGCCAATAGCTATCCCAATCCCAATGAGTTATCAGATTGTTATCATTTGCCCGGGCTTTTTTGTTTTATGTGGCGCAACTCCTGCGCACCATCTTGTATCTGTCTAGTCCCTATGGTAAGATGCGATTATTCTATTCCCACCGAAGGGGGCGAGACGTATGATTTACTGTATGTCAGATCTTCACGGAGAGCTGGATTTCTTTCAGGAGATGTTGGAGCAGATTCATTTCTCCGATTCAGATCATTTATATATTCTTGGCGATGTGATCGACCGGGGCACCGGCGGCGTAGACATCCTGGAGCAAATCATGGATGCTCCCAATATAACCATGCTCCTGGGCAACCATGAGCAGATGTGTCTAAGCACCTTGGGCCCATGCAATGAAGTCGGCGCCCGGGATCTGTGGCGGTACAACGGTGGAGCAACCACCTACCGGGAACTGCTCTACCACCACACTCCTCAGCAGCGAAACCGCATCCTGCGTTTTCTCTCTGGCCTGCCAGACCATCTGGATCTCACTGTGGACGGTCAGAAGTTCCATCTGGTCCATGGCTGCCCCGGTGAGGACCACGAAACTCGCATCTGGGGCCGGGTGGAGCCGGACAGCACAAGCCCCTACCCGGACACCGTCTGCATCGTCGGCCACACGCCCACAGTATTCCTCACTGACAAAATAGATGAGGATTATTCCATTTGGCATGGGAATAGGATCATCGACATTGATTGCGGGTGTGGCCACTTGAACGTCATGAATCGCCGTCTGGCTTGCCTACGTTTGGACGACATGACTGAGTTCTATGTGGGCGGATTAAATGTAGCTTGAGTATGATTGGGCCTCCCTCAACTGCGGGAGGCCCTTGACTATGTCCACTCTTACCATCCGCCCATGCTCATGCCCCAGCTCTGCTGCTCCTCCTCATGATCGTCCGGCTTATGGCCCAGGGCGATCTTCTTTGCCCGGAGCTTCTGCAGCCGTTTCCGGTCGATGTGTGGCCCGCCGGATGTTGAAGCAGCTGGAGTGTTGTCCCGGAAGATGTTGCCCATGTGGTGTAGGAGTCGGGTGGTGGAGAGCATCAGCTGGGGTGAGGCTATCCACCCCTGATCCATGCGCTCCACAAAGAACTCAGCATAGACATGCCCCCGTTCTGCTGCAGCCTGGAACCATTGATAGGCAGTGTTCTCATCCTGCTCTACCCCATCCCCCATGAGATACAGCTTACCCAGGAGGTACTGCGCCCAAGGGTTGTCTCTCTGGGCCGCCTGACGGAAATAGTCTGCCGCCTTTTCTGCGTTCTGGAACACATATCTGCCGCTGAGATACTCTTTACCCAGGGCATAGGAGGCGTAGTCGTTGCCGTTTTGAGCAGATGCTTTCAACCATCGAATGCCCCGGTCTGAATCATGTACCAGGGGATCATCAGAGAGAAGCAGTTTTCCCAGGGCGTATTGAGCTGCTGGCACATTCTGTGTTGCCGCTCCTTCCATCCAGTACTGGGCTTTCTCCGTGTCCGGAATCACCAGGCCACCGTCCCGGTACAGCAGCCCCATCAGATATTGGGCGTAGGCATCACCTGCTTGGGCCAGCTGTTTCATTTGCACCGCTGCATCCACACGCTCTTCCCGGGACAGGTCCTCATTTTCCATGATGGAGCGAAGCTCATAGCAGTCCCAGGGGAGTTCCTGATCTGCTACCCAACCACCTCTGTCCTCCATACCACGATCCTCAAAGGAGATTTCGTTGAACCGGATGCGCTCGGCCTCCTTGATGACGGCGTTTTTGATAGCTCGGAACTCCTTCTGTTGAGACAGTAGCGGGCGCTGTTGTTCCTGTCCGGAATAGAATCGATTTACCTGACACTGGAGTTCCCACCACGTCTGATAGCACCGGTTGACCACAGGCAGGCGCTCCGTTTGATTGACAATCTCATCCACCAGCTTTTTCAGAGGCTTGGACAGATAGCCGTAGGACTTCTTGCCCTTCACGCCTCCCAACTGCTGGGCCAGTTCTCCCATGAGCTGCTCCATGTCTGGATGTTCGCAAATCCCCTGCGCCATTTGACGAGACATCTCCAGCATCACCTTCCGAGCCTCCTGTACCAGTTCATCTCTGCTGGCAGACTTCTGCTCGTAGAGGTGGTACATCTCCTGCTTGAAGATTTGATTGGTGAGGGTAGATTTGATCTACTTGATCCCGTCCTTGGACAGATACGCCTGTCCGGGTTTCGCAGACCAGGCCATCATATGCACGTGAGGGTGTTCCCCCTCGTCGTGGAAGGCAGCGTACCACCGGAAGTCCTGGGGAGAAATCTTCATGGCTGCAGCGATCTCGTTGCGGTGAGTACGCAGGAGAGACCGCCACGCCTGGGCGTTGTCGTAGCCCAGGCGTGTTGCGTCCTCCCGACGCAGAGAGATGATGTGTGTCCACACGTTTCCGGGGTAGTGTTCCAGTTCCGCCATGGCCCTGTCCAGATCCACACCATCTTCATCCCCGAACAGTCCGTGATCTCCCAGACGCTGGGCACGAGGACGAGTGGCGATGTATTTGGCGTAGCCCTCGGAGGAGCTGACCTTGGACCAGTTCTCCTCCAGAGCCAGGGTGATGAGAGCTGAGGCGTTTGCCTTGGTGGGATGCTGGGTATAGTCCTCGTACTCCAGCAGCTCTTTCACACCTGGAAAGTCTTTGGACAGTTTTGAGATCAGTTGCTCCTGCTTGCGAGTAGGTGGACGGTCATCCGGCAGGATCTCCACCCGTTCTCGTGTAGCGATGTACTTCATGTAGCCAGTTGCACTCTGGCTACCGTTGCACTTGATGTATGGGCTTTTGACAATCAGTCTTGCCACTCGTCATCACTCCTGTTGGCGTCACGCATCTTCTCCTCCAGTCGCAGCCGACCATTGGTGCGCTTCACATTGGCGACGCTGTTGGAGCGCTGTCGCTCCAGGTATTCTTCACCCAGCTGAACGCAGTCCACCAGAGTACTCAACCCCATGTCCAGCTCCACCGCTTGCTTGAAGAGCAGACAGGAGATGCGGTTCTCCAGTTGATCCAGTCTGCCGTCCAGATAGGATTGAACCGAGGTGGGGAGAAACAGTCCGGCGTTGTTGGCGCTGAGATAGTCCAGGTAAAAGTCGATGGCATTTTCGATAAAGGCGGTGATGCTTCGGCTGCCATCCTCTGGATACCGCCGTTCCAGAAGTGCTTTTTTCTCTGGTGTGAGATAGAGAGGAAATTTTTCTTTTTTGCTCATATTTCATCCTTTCGGGGTATTGACCCCAGTATTTTTGTTGTGGGAGTAAGGGTTTCGGGATAACGACCGCAGAATTTCCGTATTTCTCCGGGTTTGACCCCATGGAGCAAACCCCGGAAACCGTTGACACTGCCCGCACTGCGGGCAGTTGTGGCTGGCCAGGTGACACCAGGCCTTTATCCTGCCTTTCGTCGTCGCAAGCTCCATATCCCTCATTTCCGCCCCAAAGGGCGAAAACTCGCTCATTCCACTGCTCCTCCTCTCCCCACCGAACCCGCTTGCGCTGGGCTTCGGCGGGGGCCCCGTTTTGTCCTCCGCAGAGTCCTCGAAAGCAGCCCAATTCCCCTTCCAATCCCCCAGGTGGGGCAGGGCCTTCCCCTGCCCCGCAATCGGCCACACAGGCCCTCACAGTGGCGTACACAGTGCTTCCTGCGCCTGGAGCTTCTGCACCCGAATCCGCTCCGTTTCCTGTCCCAGTTCCACCAGCTTCTGCTGGTAGTGCTGATCAATCACATCCAGTGGTGGCAGTACCGTGTACAACAAATTTCCGTTTCGGGTCACACCCTTCCTGGTTGTGACCTTGGTGGGTTCCGTGGTGATCATGCCACGCTCCACCAACATCTGCACATACTTACTCACCGTGTTCTCACTCATACACACGGCACTTCCGATGTTCTTATAGCTGGGCCAGCACTGGTGTGTTTTCTGGTCTTCGCATCGGCGGAGATAGCTGTACACCGACAGCTCACCTGAGCACAGCCCCAAGACAAAGATGTCATTGGGCAGAGAGAAAAAGTTTCCCTGGTACTTCATCTTCCACCTCCCGTGTGCTCCGTCACCCACTGGATGAACTGTTCCTTGGGTACCACCATGCGATTTCCAATGCGCAGGATCGGGAAGTCTGGTTCGTGCATGAGCTCGTAAGCACTGGATGGTGAGACACCTAATGTTTTTGCCACCGTCTCAGAGTTCAAAAACAGCGGCAGTTCTTCATAATTTTGATAGATAGATTTTTTCACTGATACCTCCGTTTCCATTCACATTCAGAGAACAGATTCTTCTTGCGTTTCGGAGGTCTCTCTGATAAACTACACACAGATTGGGCTGTGTTCTCCGTAACGCAGCGGGCCGTTGAACTGTTGCAGCAGTTCAGCGGTCTTTTTTTCACTTACCTTTTGGCCATACACCATACCCGTTCCTGCCCTGCTTAACCTACACGGCGTTTACTTCCCCTTGGTACGCTCTACTGCTTTTCCTGTAACAGTGTCACGGCGGTACTTCCCCGGTGAGTATCATCTCTGGTGATGGGTGTTCCGTTTTCAAGGTGCGGCAGAGAGAATTTTTCATTGACAGATCATCTCTCTAGTGTTAGACTTATCTTAATTTATTTTAGACAGTCTATCACTTGACCATGGTAACACAACCTCCACGCCCGCGTCAAGTCTATCGAGTTATCTTTTTACTATTAGTCTAATCCGAGGTGACCAACCATGTGGTATAGCAAAATGTATTTCTCCGAGAAGCGGGAGTTCTTTCAGTATGATGCCTCCGGCACTCAGGGCGCACCAGCCTCCTGCCGGGAGTTTCCCTTCTTGGAAAGCCTGCTCACCTTTCTGGAGATGGATTGCCAGGAACTCTCCCCTCCCCTGGAGCGAATCAGCCACAACTGGTACCGCCTGATTGCAGAGGATGACCGGCAGGCCGGGACTGAGGCCATGGTGGAACTGGCCCAGTTGGGACAGCGACACATTTACCTGGAGCTCGTGTATGTGCGTTGGTATGACCGTTTTTCCCGCATGGGCATCTATGGGGATCGTGGTAGTGTGGAGGATCAGCAGATGCTGGACGAGCTGCAGTGCCTTCCCCAGCAGCTCCCTCTGTACCAGAAGCAGATCCAACGGTTCTTTGACTTAGTTTTGGACGTGGACAGCGCTGGACGCAACCCTCAGCTTCAAGCATCTCAGAACTATCTATACGATGCTCCCAAAGATCCTGAGCTGTTTCCCTTCCGCCCCATCCCTCTCAGCTTTGAGCCGGTGGAGCCTGGACGCTGTTCCCCCGTCCTGTACTCCTCCAGCATCTCAGACATGATCGACTACTCCCTGCGCAGCTGCGTGGAGAGAGGTATTACAGTTCGGCGTTGCAAGAACTGTGGCCGCTACTTCCCCCAGACTGGTCGGGTCAGCGCAGAGTACTGCGAGCGCCCTGTGGCGGAAGGACAGCAAACCTGCCGGGAGGCCGGGGCGTTCCAGCAGTGGACGAAGAAACAATCCGATGACCCAATCTTTAAGGCTTACCGGAAAGAATACAAGAAGCGCTTTGCCTGGATCAAGGCTGGACGCATCTCGGACACCGACTTCTACGCCTGGAGCGAACAGGCCAGAGAAATGAAAAAGAAATGCGACAGCAACGCCATCACTCTGGATGAGTTTGTGGCGTGGCTGAAGCAGTCCTGACACAAAAACAGAGATCTTCCAGTTTCAGCAATGATATGCTCCCTCTATGAGAGACAGTGAAATAAAACACTGTCAAACATAGGGGGAGCATTGCTATGCCACAGAAACAAAAGGTCAGTATAGAGACAAAGGTCACA
>NZ_JACSNZ010000022.1 GCF_016902575.1 Pseudoflavonifractor capillosus
CTTTTGCATGCCCAAAACGCTGCGGAAGTTCCACATACTGGATTCGTTTTTGCTGTTGAGAGTAAAAAAGGATGTGCCACAAAACTTACGTTTTGCGACACATCCTTTTATACAAAGAGAGTCCCCTGGCTTCCGTGATGGAAGCCAGGGGACTCTCTCTGTTTGGAGGGCTGCCTGGAATCCAGCGGCCCTTTTTGTGTGCTCTTTTACAGCTCCACGTCCTCGTAGTCGTCGTACTCGGAGGAACAGAAGCAACAATTTGCCTTCTTCTCCTCCACCTTGTCAGCAATGGCGTAGAAGGTGTCCACGATTTTGTCCCAGTAGGCCATCACCAGGCATACCACGGCGCTCACAGCCATGGCCACAGCAGCTGCCTTGAGGATCAAGCGGATGACTTTCATTTTTCAGTCCCTCCTTGTATGTCTCGGTACGTCATAGTGTACACGATTTGCGCAAAAAATACAATGGGATTTGAAAAAATTTCACACATGCCCCCTGTTCCTTTCGTACAACCTCTTTGGTTTTCCACGCTTTGCACCACAAAGTGGCAAAAATCTATGGATTTTTCCATTCTTTCACCGGCCCTCAGCGAAAAACTCCACTTGTTTTTTCCCTCCAAATGGAATACAATGTATAAACTAAAGGTATTATGTTTCATCCCGCAACTCCACTCTTACCACAGAAAGGAAGGGTTCCATGAAGATACAAACTGAACAGGGCCGCATCCGCATTGCCAGCGAAGTATTCAGCAACATCACCGGTGCTGTGGCCACCAGCTGCTATGGCGTGAAGGGTATGGCCTTCCGCTCCAAGACCGACGGTCTGGTGCATCTGCTCCGCCGTGAGTCCATGTCCAAGGGCGTCAAGCTGGTCTATCACGAGGATGACTCTGTGTCCATCGAGCTGCACATCATTGTAGATAACGGTGTGAACCTGGTGGCTGTGAGCCGCTCCATCCAAAGCGAAGTCAAGTACAACGTCAACCGCCTGACCGGTGTTGAGGTACGCAGTGTGTCCGTGTGCGTAGACTCCATGGTCATTGGCTAACGGCCAGAGCTGATAGAAAGGAATTTGCTGAACTATGATCGACATCATTGACGGCGCATTGTTTCAACGCATGGTGATCCATGCTGCCGCCTCCATCAATGCCCAGAAACAGAGCATCAACGAGCTCAACGTATTCCCCGTGCCCGACGGCGACACCGGCACCAATATGTCCCTGACCATTGGCACCGCCGCCGCTGAGGCCAAGAAGAAGCCTGCCGCCACCGTGGCTCAGGCTGCCGCCACCAACGCCTCCGCTCTGCTGCGGGGCGCCCGCGGCAACTCCGGCGTCATTCTCTCCCTGCTGTTCCGTGGCGTGTCCAAGGGTCTGAAGGAGCATGACACCGCCGACGGTGCGGCCCTGGCTGCCGCCCTCAACGAGGGCGTGTCCGCCGCCTACAAGGCCGTGATGAAGCCCGCTGAGGGCACCATCCTCACCGTCTCCCGCCTGGCTGCCAAGGCCGCCATGGAGGCTGCCCAGGAGCAAAACAGCGCCGAGCACGTGCTGGAGGCTGCCATTGCCCAGGGCCAGGAGGCTCTGGCTGAGACCATCAACCAAAACCCCGTGCTGAAAAAGGCCGGTGTGGTGGATGCCGGCGGCAAGGGCTTCCTCATCATCCTCCAGGGCATGCTGGACGAGATGCGGGGCATCGCCGCTCCCCAGGGGGATGCCGACGAGGCTCCCCAGGCCAAGGACAAGGCGGACTTCGCCTCCTTTGAGACCGGGGATATCACCTTCGGCTACTGCACCGAGTTCATCTGCTCCCGGGACAACACCAAGGACCCCGACCTGCTGCGCTCCTTCCTCAATGGCATGGGTGACAGCCTGGTGCTGGTGGACGACGACGAGATCATCAAGGTTCACGTCCACACCAACCACCCCGGCCGAGTGCTGGAAGAGGCTCTGACCTACGGCGCTCTGCTCACCGTGAAGATCGAGAACATGCGGGAGCAGCACACCGAGATCCTGGAGGAAGTCCAGGAGGAGCCCGCTGTGGCCCCTGCGGAGAAGAAGTACGGCGTGGTGGCTGTGTGCGCCGGCGGTGGCCTGGCCTCCGTGTTCCGTGACCTGGGCGTGGACGGCATCATCTCCGGCGGTCAGACCATGAACCCCTCCACCGAGGACATCCTGCGGGAGATCGCCCGTACCCCTGCCGAGGTGGTATTTGTTCTGCCCAACAACAAGAACATCATCATGGCCGCCCAGCAGTGCGTGGGCCTCATTGAAGGCAAAGAAGTGGTGGTCATCCCCACCCGCACCGTGCCCCAGGGCATTTCCGCTCTGCTGGTGATGGACCCCGAGGGTCCGACGGAGGACAACGTCAACGCCATGACCGAGGCTATGGGCCACGTGCACACCAGCGAGGTGACCTATGCCGCCCGCAACTCTGACTTTGACGGCTTTGCCATCAAAGAGGGCGACTATATGGCCCTCAGCGACGGGCAGCTGTTTGGCACCGCTCAGTCCATGGAGGAGCTGCTGGAGAACCTGGCTCAGGCTGAAACCCAGCAAACGGCCGAATTTATCAACATCTTCTACGGCGAGGATGTGGACGAGGAGTCCGCCGGCAAGGCCTTGGAGCTGTTCCAGCGTCTGTGCCCCAACGCCGAAATCACCCTGCTCAGCGGCGGTCAGCCCGTGTACTACTATATGATTTCTGCGGAATAAGGGACCATCCGTTCCACCCGGCGGTGCATCTGTGCACCGCCGGGTTTCTTTTTCCCTTTCCCCAAGTTTCACGCAACTTTTCACCCTCCTTTGCATATACTACATGGTATACGGGGGAGTGTGGCGGCAAGGAACGCCCATTCTCCCATAGAATTTCATAGAAACGGAGCGATATACCATGTTCTTGCAAAGCACACCCCCGAAATCCACCACCCCCACTCCCGACGTGGACGATCTGATCTTTACGGGCCAGGCTGGGCCAATCGTCAGCCAGCGTTGAGGGTGAAAAATCATCTTTTTGACGGGAATATCCCCCCTTTACAACCCATCCGCCTTTCTATATAATATATGGGATATATTATGGCCATGGGCCGGTTAAAGGATGAACGAGAATGCTGCAATTTGACGAATACAAAGTAAAACTCAACAATCTCAAGCCCGAGCTGGAGGAGCTGGGCCAGGCCCTGGATCTGGAGAGTGCTGAGCGGGAGCTGGATATGCTCCAGGCCGAGTCCGCCTCCGATGGATTCTGGGACAACGTGGAGAAGGCCCGGAAGATCCAGCAGCGCATCAGCCACCTGGAGGGCAAGATCAATGCCCAGGCCAAGCGCCTGTCCACCTGGGACGACCTGATGGTGATGTGCGAGATGGGCAACGAGGAGGAGGACGAATCTCTGGTGCCCGAGGTGGAAGAGGGCTATGAGGGCCTCATCCGCAACATGGAGGAGGCCCGGCTGGCCACCCTCCTCTCCGGCGAGTATGACCCCTCCCCCGCCATTGTCTCCCTCCAGGCCGGTGCCGGCGGCACCGAGGCCCAGGACTGGGCCCAGATGCTCTACCGCATGTACACCCGCTGGGCCGAGCGCCACGGCTTTACCTACTCCATCCTGGACTATCAGGACGGGGACGAGGCGGGCATCAAGTCCGCCACCATCCGCATTGACGGCGAGAACGCCTACGGCTACTTGAAGAGCGAGCACGGCGTGCACCGCTTAGTGCGTGTCTCCCCCTTTGACGCCAACGCCCGCCGTCAGACCTCCTTTGCCGCTGTGGAGGTCACCCCGGAAATTGACGACAGCGTAGAGGTGGAGATCCGCCCCGAGGATATTGAGATGCAGGTCTACCGTGCCTCCGGCGCCGGCGGCCAGCACGTGAACAAGACCTCCTCTGCTGTGCGACTGATCCACAAGCCTTCCGGCCTGGTGGTGGCCTGCCAGACCGAGCGAAGCCAGCTGCAAAACCGGGAGACCTGTATGAAGATGCTGCGCTCCAAGCTCATCCAGATCAAGGAGCAGGAGCACCTGGACAAGATCTCTGACATCAAGGGCGTACAGCTGAAAATCGAGTGGGGCAGCCAGATCCGCTCCTACGTGTTCATGCCCTACCAGCTGGTGAAGGACAACCGCACCGCCTTCGAGACATCCAACATCAACGCCGTGATGGACGGCGATTTGGACGGCTTCATCAACGCCTACCTCACCGCCTCCGCCACCGGAAACTGGGCAAGCAAATAAGATATTTCCCCCAAGTGTGGGCTGCCACTGTGCAGCCCACACTTTTTTTGCATATTTTTTCTCCCTTGGGGGCAGAGTAACCATGCAAGTGATACCAAAGGAGTGATTGCATGGGTCAGCCGGCCATTGACATTCAAAGCGAGATTGGGCCCTTGAGGCGGGTCCTGCTCCACCGCCCTGGGGGAGAACTGGAAAACCTGATGCCCGAATACCTGGAGCGTCTGCTCTTTGACGACATTCCCTATCTGAAAATCGCTCAGGAGGAGCACGACGCCTTTTGTCAGCTGCTGCGGGACAACGGCGTGGAGGTGGTGTATCTCACCGACCTGGTCTCGGAATCCCTCACCGACCCGGCGGTCAAAGAGCAATTTGTCTCGGAGTATATTCGAGAGGCCGGGGTGCGGGGGGAAAAGCGCTGCGCCATGATCGCAGAGCATTTTCTGTCCATGTCCACCCACAACATGGTCTCAGCCATGATGGCCGGGCTTCGCAAGTCCCAGGTGCATGGATACGGGCGGAAAAACCTCACCGATTACCTGGCCAACGACTACCCCTTTGTCTTAGACCCCATTCCCAACCTGTACTTTACCCGTGACCCCTTCGCCGCCATTGGCCACGGGGTGACCATCCACCACATGCACACCGTCACCCGGCGGCGGGAGACCCTCTTTGCCAAATATATCTTTGCCCACCATCCCCTGTACCACGACACCCCGGTGTACTATGACCGGGATGCGGAAAGCTCCATGGAGGGAGGGGACATTCTGGTGCTCTCCCCCCAGGTGGTGGCCATTGGCATCTCCCAGCGTACCCAGCCCTGGGCCATCGAGCAGCTGGCCAAGCGGCTTTTATCCCCCGAAGTTGGATTCTCCCAGGTTCTGGCCTTCGACATTCCCAAAAACCGGGCCTTTATGCACCTGGACACCGTATTCACCATGGTGGATGTGGACAAATTCACCATGCACCCGGGCATCTCCTCCCACCTGCGCCTGTTTGTCCTGGAGCTGGAGGATGGGCACCACCTGACCATCACCGAGGAGGAGGACAGCCTGGAGAACATTCTCAGAGAGCATCTGAAGCTGGACTCTGTCACCCTCATCAAGTGCGGCGGCGGGTCGGTGATCGACGCCGCCCGGGAGCAGTGGAACGACGGCTCTAACACCTTCTGTCTCTCACCAGGCCGGGTGGTGGCCTACTCCCGCAACCATGTCACCAACCGGGTGATGGAAGAGGCCGGCATTGAGGTGCTCACCATCCCCAGCAGCGAGCTGTCCCGGGGCCGGGGCGGCCCCCGGTGCATGACCATGCCCCTGGTGCGGGGCGCAATCTAACTTTCTTCAAAGGAGACCAACAGTTATGGCAGTGAACATGAAAGGCAAATCCTTCCTCACCCTCATGGATCTCAACGCCCAGGAGATCCGACACCTGCTGGATCTGGGCCACGCTCTCAAGGCCAAGCGGCAGATGGGGCTGCACGGGGAGGCTTTGAAGGGCAAGCACATCGTGCTGCTGTTTGAAAAGACCTCCACCCGCACCCGCTGTTCCTTCGAGGTGGCCATGGCGGAGGAGGGGGGACGGGTCACCTATCTGGACCCCGGCTCCTCCCAGATGGGCAAGAAAGAGTCCATGGAGGACACCGCCAAGGTACTGGGCCGATTCTTTGACGGCATCGAGTACCGAGGCTACGACCAGGCCATTGTGGAGACCCTGGCCAAACATGCCGGAGTGCCGGTGTACAACGGCCTCACCGATTTGGACCACCCCACCCAGATCATCGCCGATATGATGACCATGGAGGAGCATGTGAATAAGCCCCTCAAGGACTGCAAAGTGGTGTTTGTGGGAGACGTGCGCAACAATATGTGCTACGCCTGGATGTTCGGCTGCTGCAAGATGGGGGTGGATTTTGTGGGCTACGGCCCTCAGGAGCTCATTGACGGGGCGGACAAGACCATTTTGGAGGCCTGCAAGCAGGAAGGGGCCATTTCCGGAGCCAATATCACCTTGACCTGTGACCCCAATGCCTTGAAGGGGGCGGACGTGCTCTACTCCGACATCTGGGCCTCCATGGGGGAGGAGGATTTGATTCCCCAGCGGGCCAAGCTGCTCACCCCCTACCGCATCGACCACACCATGCTGGCCGCCACCGGCAACCCGGAGGTGATCTTCATGCACTGCCTCCCCTCCTTCCACGACTTCCAGACCAAGCTGGCCAAGGAGTGGATGGACAAGGGGGTGGACATCCGGGAGGTCACCGACGAGGTGTTCCGCTCCCGCCACTCGGTGGTGTTTGACGAGGCGGAGAACCGGATGCACGCCATCCGTGCCATCCTGGTGGCCACCCTATGAGGGGGGCCACCAAAGTGGTGGTGGCTCTGGGAGGCAACGCTCTGGAGGATAAGCAGCTTCCCCCCACCGCCCAATCCCAACACCAGGTGCTCCAGCGCACCGCCCAGCAGCTCTCCCAGCTGTCCCTGTCCGGATATGAGCTGGCCATCGTCCACGGCAACGGCCCCCAGGTGGGGCGCATCCTTCTGGCCAGTGAGACGGCGGCCCAGGTCACGCCCCCCATGCCCTTCGACGTGTGCGGGGCCATGAGTCAGGGGTATATCGGCTACCACATCCAGCAGACCCTCACCGCCGCCCTGCGCTCCAAAGGCAAGCAAATCCCTGTGGTGACGGTGGTGACCCAGGTGGTGGTGGACCCTGACGACCCCGCCTTTTCCCACCCCACCAAGCCCATTGGCCCCTTTTACTCCCAGGAGCAGGCGGAAGCCCTCACCCGGGAGCGGGGCTATCACATGAAGCAAGACGGGGATCGGGGCTACCGCCGGGTGGTTCCCTCCCCCCAGCCCCAGCGCATTGTGGAGATCGGCACCATGAAAACCCTTTGGAACACCACCATCACCGTGGCCTGCGGGGGCGGCGGTGTGCCGGTGGTGGAGGGGGCAGACGGACATCTGGAAGGGGTGGCCGCCGTCATCGACAAGGACTTGGCCGCCTGCCGTCTGGGCATTGAGATGGAGGCAGATGTGTTGATGATCCTCACAGAAGTGCCCGCTGTGGCCATTCACTTTGGCACTCCCCAACAGGAAAACCTGGGGGAGATCAAGGCAGATTTGCTGGAGCAGTACGCCCACCAGGGCCACTTTGGGGAGGGCTCCATGCTGCCCAAGGTGAAAGCGGCCATTCAGTTCGCCCGCTCCGCTCCCGGACGCCGTGCCATCATCACCAGCCTGGACAAGGGTCTGGATGCCCTGGCGGGGAAGTGCGGGACCCGGGTGACCGCTTGACGGCCCACTCTTGGCTTCCCCTCTGGGGGCGCTGTCGGCCGCTAGGCTGACTGAGGGATTGACCGTTCCCATGTGGCTGTATTAGGCTTGCCAGCCTGGTGGGACGCTCCGCTGGGCCCAATTTCTCAGCGTGGAGAAATTGGGGAAAGAATTGCCAAAGGAGGGGCCTTCCCCTCCTTGTGGAATCCACCCCGCCGGGGTACTTGGCTGCGTCTGCGTCCCTCTCCTTTCGGCCCTTGGATTGGCGGTGTCACATAGATCGTGCAAAAACTCTGTGGGGACTGCTTCCTTCTGGTGTCTGCTGTTTCTTCTACTTCCCAGGGCCTCACCCCGGTGCAGCAGCTGTTCCCAGCTGCCGATAGACTGGCTTCCGGCGGTGGCAACACCGCACCACCGGAGTAGGCCCGGACTTGAAAACCACCCAGCCATAGGGCCAGCTGCCAAGAAAGCCTGATATAGTGGCACAAACAGAAGCCACAGCAAGGGTGACGGGCCGAACATAGACTTGACGCAGTTCCAACCTCGTACCCAAAGCGGGGTTCTTAGGGGAAAGGCCCCTAAGTGGCTTTTCGTCCATTTTGGCCACTCAAAATGGACCCCAGCGGAGCGTCCTCACCAGGCGCGCAAGTTTGCGGCTGAGAAATTGGAGAAGAATACCCTCTCCGTCAGCCCTGCGGGCTGCCACCTCTTCCAAGGGGAGAGGAAAGAGGGAAAACGTGTGCCCCTGACGGGGCACAAGGAGGTACACTATGAAATCCTTTCGTATGCCCACTGCCTACACCATTCTCTTTTTCCTGCTGCTGGCGGTGACTCTGCTGACCTGGGCCATCCCCGCCGGACGCTACCAGACGGGGGCGTCAGGGGAGCCGGTGGCAGGCACCTATGAGCAGATCCCCCAACAGGGGCAGCCCATCACTTCCGTATTCACCGCCCCCCTGGAGGGGCTGTATGAGGGCATCGACATCGCCGCCTTCATCCTCATGGTGGGTGGCTTTCTGGGGGTGGTGGGCAAGACAGGGGCCATTGACCGGGGCATCTCCGCCCTGGTGGGCAAACTCAAAGGCAAGGAAACCCTGCTCATCCCCATTTTGATGACCGTGTTCGCCCTGGGGGGCACCACCTTTGGCATGGCGGAGGAGACCATCGCCTTTTATCCCCTGGTGCTCCCCATTTTCATCTCCGCCGGGTACGACCCCATCACCGCTGTGGCGGTGATTTTGGTGGGGGCGGGGGTAGGCACTCTGGCCTCCACCGTCAATCCCTTTGCCACCGGCATTGCCGCCGGATTTGCCGGGGTGTCCCTGGGTACCGGGATGCTGCTGCGGGTGATGATGCTGGTGGTGATGCTGGCGGCATCCATTTACTTTGTCATGCGCTATGCCGCCCGGGTGAAGGCCCACCCGGAGTCCTCCCTGATGGCCCACCGCCGGGCGGAGTACACCGCCCGCTTTGCCGCCCACCGGCAGGAGGGGGTAAAGCTGACCTGGGTGCAGACCTTGGCCCTCATTCTCTTTGCCCTCACCTTTGTGGTGATGATCTACGCCGTCATCCCCTTTGACGAGATGGGTCTGCCCCTGCCCGCCCTGGGCTGGTGGTTCCCTGAGCTGTCTGCCCTGTTTCTGGCCGCCTCCATTCTCACAGGTGTGTGCTGTGGACTGGGAGAGGAGGAGACGGTGGGAGCCTTCGTCCATGGTGCTGCCGACCTTCTGGGTGTGGCCTTCATCATCGGCATCTCCCGGGGAATTACGGTGCTGATGAATGCCGGACAGATCACCGCTACGGTGCTCTACTGGGGAGAGCAGGCCCTGATGGATACCAGTGCGGTGAGCTTCACCCTGCTCACCTTCCTATTGTACCTGCCCCTGTCCTTCCTGATTCCCTCCTCCTCGGGACTGGCCACCCTGTCCATGCCCATCATGGCACCCCTGGCAGACTTTGCAGGGGTGGGCCGGGAGGTGGTCATCACCGCCTTTCAGACTGCCTCGGGACTGGTGAACCTGGTCACCCCCACCAGTGCGGTGGTCATGGGCGCTCTGGCCTTGGGCCATGTGCCCTACGGGGCGTTTTTGAGGTTTATCTGGAAGCTGCTGGTTATTTTACTGGTGTTATCTCTGGTGTTTCTCGCCCTGGGAGCCTTGGCATGAAAATATCCCGCTGCACCCTTTCGATGCAGCGGGATATGTTACATTTGAAAGACAATGCCCACCACCGCAGAAAAGGCGATGAACACAATGGGGTGGAGCTTTTTGGCGGGGGTGTACCCCATGAGCACAAACACCACCGCAGCCAGTGCCACCCCCAGCCAGTGCACCCCCATGGGGCTGCCGGGCTTGGCCAGGGCAATCACCGCCACCTGGAGCAGTGCCACGGTGATGAGGGCCACCGAGGCCGCCCGCAGCCCGTAGAAGATGGCGCCCACCGCCCGGGACTGGCGGAACTGGTGGAGAATCCGGGCAATGAGGAGAATGACCAGGATGGAGGGGGCCACCAGGCCCAGGGTGGACACCACGCCGCCCAGGAAGCCGCCGGTGTTGAAGCCCACATAGGTGGACATATTCACCCCCAGGGGGCCGGGGGTGGACTCGGAGATGGCAATCATATCCGCCAGCTGGCCTGAGGTGAACCACCCGGTGCGCTGACCCAGGTCGGTGAGGAAGGGAATGGTGGCCAGGCCGCCGCCCACAGAGAACAGTCCCACCTTAAAAAACTCGTAGAAGAGGCGCAGGTAGATCATGCCTTCTCCCCTCCCTTCTCCCGGTAAATGGCCAGGCCCACCAGGCCGGACACCACCACCAGGAACACCGGGGAGCACAGCACCCCAGCCACCTGGCCCAGGGCGCCGCCGGGCAGGGGGGCCCAGACCCCCACAGCACCCAGGGCCAACACCACCACATAGATGAGCCGGGTCTTCCAGTCCACCAGGGAGGTTTTCAGCAGCTTGAGCACGCTGGACAAAATGAGGGCCACCACACCCGCCCGAACACCATTAAAGGCGTGAATCACCCACTGAATGTGCATATAGTTACTCAAAAAGGCGGCGATTGCCATGATAATCACCAGGCAGGGAAACACCACACCCAGGGTTGCCACCACGCCGCCCAGCCAACCCAAGCGGTTATAGCCCACAAAGGTGGCGGTATTCACCGCAATGACCCCTGGGGTGCACTGGCCCACAGCGTAGTAGTCCGCCAGCTCCTGGTCAGTGGCCCAGCCCTTGTTTTCCACCAGCTCCCGCTGCAAAATGGGGAGCATGGCATAGCCGCCGCCAAAGGTACACACGCCGATTTTGGCGAAAGTGAAAAACAGCTCCAGGTATCGTTTCACGCCAAATCCTCCCATTCCTCCAGCCACAGCCGGGCCACAGCATCGCTGGGCATCCGCCAGTCCCCCCGGGGAGAGAGGGTGACAGAGCCCACCTTGGGCCCGTCGGGCAGGCAGGAGCGTTTGAACTGCTGGGCGAAGAAACGGCGGTAGAAGTTGCCCAGCCAGCGGTGGAGGGTCTGCTTGTCATACCGATCTCCCAGGGCATAAAGGGCCAGACGGAACACCTTCCGGGGGGAGAAGCCCCAGCGAATGGCATAGTAGAGGAAGAAGTCGTGGAGCTCATAGGGGCCTACCAGGTCCTCGGTCTTCTGGGCAATCTCCCCATCCTTGGGCGGGAGCAGCTCGGGGGAGACAGGGGTGTCCAAAATATCCTGGAGCACCTCACCCAGCTTGCCCCCCTTCTCCCGGGCCACATAGTCCACCAGGTGGCGCACCAGGGTCTTGGGAATGGAGGCATTGACGGCGTACATGGACATGTGATCCCCGTTGTAGGTGGCCCAGCCCAGAGCCAGCTCGGACAAGTCCCCGGTGCCGATGACCAGGCCCCCGGTGCGGTTGGCGATGTCCATGAGCACCTGGGTGCGCTCCCGGGCCTGTCCGTTTTCAAAGGTCACCGAGTGATCCTCCATAGCCTGACCAATGTCGGCAAAGTGCTGACGCACCGCTGCCCCGATGTTCACTTCCTCAAATCCGGTGCCCAGTTCCCCCGCCAGAATCTCCGCATTGGAGCGGGTGCGGGCGGTGGTGCCAAAGCAGGGCATGGTGATGGCCAGAATATCCCGCTTAGCCCGGCCCAGCAGGTCGAAGGCCCGGGCGGTGATTAAGAGAGCCAGGGTGGAGTCCAGTCCGCCGGACAGCCCCACCACGGCGGTGGCAGCGTGGGTGTGCTCCAACCGCTTGGCCAGCCCCAGCGCCGCCAGAGTGAGAATCTCCTGGCACCGCTCTGCCCGCCCTGCCTCATCCTGGGGCACAAAGGGGGTGGGAGAGATGGGCCGGGTGAGCTTGGTGTCCACAGGGGTGAAGCGCACCTCCGCCCACCCCTCCGGGTGGCGGCTTTGGAAGGTGGTCAGCCGCTGCCGCTCGTGGCACAGTCGCCCAATGTCCAGCTGGGAGACGGTCAGCCCCGTTTCAAACCGACGCTCGGCCAGCAGGGTGCCATTTTCCGCAATCATGTTGTGGCCGGAGAACACCAAATCGGTGGTGGACTCCCCTTCCCCGGCGTCGGCGTACACATAGCCGCAGCACAGCCGCCCGGACTGGCCCACCACCAGATTGCGGCGGTAGTCGCTCTTGCCCACGATCTCGTTGCTGGCGGACAGGTTCAAAATCACCGTAGCCCCGTACTCTGCCAGGGTGCGGGAGGGGGGATCGGACACCCACAAATCCTCGCACAGCTCCACGCCAATGCGCAGACCCGGCACGTCAGGGCACTCAATGAGGGGAGAGGCCCCGTACATCTCCTGCCACCCGTCCTCCAGGTGGGGCAGGCGCACCAAAAAGCTGTGGTCGAAAAACAGCCCTTCCCCGGAGGTGAACCACCGCTGCTCGTAAAATTCCCCGTAGTTGGGGATGTGGGTCTTGGGCACCACCGTCACCACCTGGCCGTACTGGATGACCACGGCGCAGTTATAGAGCTTCCCGCCAGCACGCAGGGGCATACCGATGGCGGTGAGCACCTCCAGGTGCTGGGTGGCCTGCATCACACTGCGCAGGGCCTCCAAAGCCCCATCCAGCAGCTTATCCTGCAAAAACAGGTCGCCGCAGGTGTACCCGGTGAGGCACAGCTCAGGCAGCACCAGGATTTTCACACCCTGCTCCTGGGCCTCCTCCATGAGGCGGACAATTTCCGCCCCGTTATGGGCACAGTCTCCCACTCGGATGGAGGGAGTGCCGGCAGCCACACAAATCAAGCCGTCTTTCATGGAAAACAGCCTCCTTCTTTTCCATACATCGGGAAATATCATATCCCAAACCGGGGAAAATTGCAACCACTGCCCCACGGGTTCTAACCCCCCATTCCGGGGCATAAGCTGGTGGAGAGGTGAATGCTATGCAAAAGAATCGGACAAGAGCCCCCCTGCTGCGTGGTATGCGGCAGGGCATCGCCCTTTTTCTGACAGCTGTGGCCCTGTGGATCATCTACCTCACCGCAGATCCCGCCCTGGCCCTACAAAAGCTCAAACAGCTGGCCCAACTGGACCAGCTGACCTCTGCCCTATTGGATTTTGAGCTGCCCTGGGACACCCAGAGCTCCCTGCCTGTGTGGGAGCAGGTGATCCTGGGTCAGTCTTCCCTGCTCTCCGGCGCCGCTCAGGCCACCGCCGTACCCGCTCCCACCGCCACCCCGGAGCCGGAGACCGTGGAGGAGGAGAAGGATGAAACACCGCCCCAGACCACCACCGCCCCGGACGGCATCATCCCCAGCACCTTGAAGGCCAGCAATTCCCCGGTCTATGCCACCTATGACAACGTGAGCATCCGCAACTATACCGACTACCCCCTGGATGTAAAAGCCCTGCTGGAGGCAGCCCCCCAGCTCACCCCAGCCGAGGACGGCCCGGATGTTCTCATCTATCATTCCCACGCCACCGAGGCCTATACCATGGACGGCACCGACATGTATGAGGAGACCGACAACCACCGCACCCTGAACACAGAGCAGAACATGGTGCGCATCGGCACCGAGATGACCAAAATTCTGGAGGAGGCAGGGCTGGAGGTCATCCACGACACCACCCTCTACGACTACCCGGACTACAACGAAGCCTACAATCGCTCCTCCCAGGCGGTGAAGGAGACGCTGGACAAATACCCCTCCATTCGTCTGGTCATCGACGTACATCGGGATGCCCTGGTGGCAAACGACGGCACCATTTACAAGACTGTGGCAGGTACGGTGGACAACTGCGCCCAGGTGATGATGGTCATGGGCACCGACTCTCAGGGCCAGACCCACCCCAACTGGCGGGTCAATCTGTCCCTGGCCACCGCCATTCAGAAGGCCCTGGCAGATAAGTGGTCTACCCTGGCCCGGCCCATCGCTCTGCGCACCTCCCGCTTCAACCAGCACTACTCCACTGGGTGTCTGCTGGTGGAGATCGGCAGCCACGGCAACACCCTGCAAGAGGCCACTACCGCCGGGCGGCTCTTTGCCCGTACCATTGCGGATCTGTTTCAATCTAAATAAGGGCGTCTCAAAAACGCTGGGGTCACGCAGATGCGAGACCCCAGCGTTTATACTGTCCAAGCAATCAAAGCCCTCGGCAGAGTTTTCCCGCCCCCAGGCGGGAAAATAAATTGAAATTTCGTATTTTCCAGAATACTCAAAATACCGCCTGCACCAGCACCATGTAAAAGATGGTGCCCCCCATGATGGACAGCATATTGTTGCGCTTCCACAAATGGAGCCCCACCACGGCAGCGCAGGCCAGTAGAGCGGGCAGCCACTGCCCAGCCGAGGAGAAGCGTACCGACTTCAGGCAGTACACAATGAGCATGGCAATGACCCCGGCGGGCAGGTATTTGCCCAGGTAGAGCACCACCCGGGGGGGCTTGTCCCCCCGATCAAAGAGGAAAAAGGGCAGCGCTCGGGTGAGAAAGGTCACCACCGCCATCACCCCAATGGCGGCAGCCGTGTGGGCAACGCTCATGCTTTTTCCTCCTCTCTGTCCAAATAGGGGCGCAGCAGCAGCAGCCCCGCCACCAAAATGCCCAGGGCGGGGATGAGAAACTGCCCATTCTCCGACCCCATCACCAGCAGACACAGCAGCGTCCCCCCAGCCCCCAGGAAAACCGGCAGGTGGCGGGAGGCTCCCCGCCACTGCTCCACGGCAATGACCAAGAACAGGGCAGTCATGGCAAAGTCGATGCCCTCGGTGTTGATGGTGATGAGGGCTCCCGCCACCGCCCCGATCACCGACCCGGCGATCCAGTACAGCTGGTCCAGCAGGGCAATGGCAAAGTAGAAGTCCCGGCCTTCCACCCCCGCCGGTGGCTCCACCCCTGCCAGCAGGGCATAGGTCTCGTCGGTGAGGGAGAACATCATGTACCCCTTTCGCCACCCCATACCCCGGAATTTCTCCAGCATGGACAGGCCATACACCAGGTGTCGGAAATTGATGATGAGGGTGAGCAGCGCCACATCTGCCAGAGGCGCCGCCGTGGACAACAGACTGACCCCCAGGTACTGCCCGCTGCCAGCGTAGATGGTCATGGACATCAGGGCCGACCACAGCGGTACATATCCCGCCGCCGACATCATCCATCCGAAGACGATGCCAATGGACAGATAGCCCATGAGCACCGGTATAGTATAGGGAAAGGCGGCAGCTAAGGTTTTCCGGTTCATTGGGGGTCACTTCCTTGGGTAAATTCTTTTGTACTGTATTATACGAAAGTGCAGAGGCTTTGACAAGAGCAGTGTTCACACTTTTTGCCTTGTTTCTTCCTTTACTTTTGGGTATACTTATGTGAAATAGCTTGGAGGAGGGTGCTGGCATGAAACGGCTGCTCTTTATATACAACCCCACAGCGGGGCGGCAGCGGGTGAAGACCATGTTGTCTGAGATTCTCACGGTGTTCGCCCAGGAAGGATATGAGATCACCATTCGTCCCACCCTGAGCCGTGGGGATGCCACCCAGGTGGTGGCAGACTCCGCTGCCGGGTATGACCGGGTGGTGTGCAGTGGTGGGGACGGCACCCTCAACGAGACGGTACAGGGGCTGCTCACCCTGCCCCAGCAGGCCCGGCCCATTTTAGGGTATATTCCGGCAGGCACCACCAACGACTTCTCCCGCAACATCAATCTGCCCCGCTCCACCCAAGCCCTGGCCCGTGTGGCCTGCGGCGGCGTGCCCCGGGCCATTGACGTGGGACAGTTGGCCCAGCGTCAGTTCCTCTACATCGCCGCCTTCGGCCTGTTTACCGACGTGTCCTACTCCACACCCCAGGCATCCAAAAACCTGCTGGGCCACCTGGCCTATGTGCTGGAGGGGGCAGGGCGGTTGGTGAACTTCCCCAGCTACCACGTCCATGTCACCACCGACCAGGGGCTGGACATAGAGGGGGAGTTCATCTACGGCATGGTTTCCAACACCGTGTCCATTGGCGGACTGGTGAATCTGCCCCGAGACCTGGTGTGCCTGGACGACGGGCAGTTTGAGGCTCTGCTCATCCGTACCCCCAGGACCGCCAAGGACTGGCAGTCCATCCTCACCGCCCTCACCACCCAGAAGCTGCCCGAGGACGGCAGTGTGGTGGGCTTTACCTGCAAGCAGGCCCACTTCGTCAGCCCCCAGCCCCTGGCCTGGACGGTGGACGGGGAGTTTGGCGGGGAGTACACCGACCTGGATATCTCCAACCGCTCCCGGGCTTTGGTCATCGCCTGCGGAAACTAACTCGTTGGAAAAGGCATATGACTTTTGTGTTTTTTACAGTCTGAACCCCCCTCCGGCCTGGGCCGGAGGGGGGTTGTTTTACGCACTTTTGGGCCAAACCAGAGAATAATAATCCCGCTCAATGACCAGCTTGGCGTAGGTGTACTTGGCGCTGACCAGGCGGCTGACCTGGCTGACGTAGTTCTCGTCCACCGTCACGCCCTCCCGTGGGGTGAAGGTCTTGGTGGATGCCTCATAGGTGCCGGCATCGGTGATCCAGCTGCTGCCATAGCCCTTGTTGGCAAACACCACCAGGGGCATATTGCTGGAATACTGGTTTTCCTGGTAGTTGGTGGCGAAGATGTCCCGGCCGGAGTAGAGCCGGGAGTCGTACTCCAGCCCGAACAGGTTGGACAGGGTGGGCACCACGTCGATGGCTGAACAGGGGGTGTCCACCACCACCGGCTCCTCCATGCACCCGCTCCACAGGATGAAGCTGTTGCGGTAGCGGGAGGTGTCCCGCTCCGTGTCGTTGGTGCCCGCCAGCTCATTGTAGTAGTCCTGATCCCCCTCCACCAGGGCATAGGGGTAGTGGTCGGCGGTGAGGGCGATCACCGTGTCGTCGGCAATCCCAGCCGCCTCCAACTGCTCCACCAGGTACTCCATGGCGTACTCCAGCTCCAGGTTGCAGGCCAGATAGGCCTGGACCTGTTCTGAGGCATCGGGGTACAGGTTCTGGATGATGTCCTTATTTTTCCGGGACATGGCGTTGCCCGTCCAGTCGTAGTTGCAGTGTCCGCTCACTGTCATGTAGTAGGTGTGGAAGGGGGTTCCGTTTTCCACATAGTCCTGGATATACCCATCTACTGTGGCCTCCATCATCTCCAAATCGGAGCAGGGCCACAGGTTGCTTTTCAGCTCCAGGCCGTTTCCAAGGCCGTGGTATTCATACCCCAGGTTGGGGTGGGTCTCGTTGCGGCCATAGTAGGTGTAGGTATTGTTGTGGTAGGCCAGGGTGTGATAGCCTAGCTTCTGGAACTGCCAGCCCAGGGCGATGGGCATATCGTTGTTGGCACTGACCCGGAAGGACAGGTTGCTTCCCCCCACCCAGGTAGGGATGAGCCCGGTCATCACCGCAAACTCCCCCCCGGTGGTGGATTGGGTCCAGTCGGGCTGGTAGTAATTTTCAAACACAAATCCCTGGTTGGCCAGCCGGTACAGGGTTGGGGTGAGCTTTTGGTCAATGACATAGGGGCAGAATGCCTCGGCAGTAATCAAAATCAGGTTTTTCCCCTTAAAATACCCGGTGTACTCATTTTTATTGGTGGGACTCTTGGCGGCAAAGAATTGGTGCATGGCCTTGAGGGTCTCGTCACTCTCCCCCGCCGCCAGGCCCTCAAAGTCGATGTCCAGCACGTTGTCCCCGGTGGGAATCTCGGGCGCATCGGTGCCTGTGGGGTCAGCGGTGGGGGCCACCGTAGCGCTGGGCAGGGGATCGTCGGGGAGCAGCTGATCCAAAGGCGCCTGGGGAATACCGGTGACGGCATAGCTCAACTCCAGGCGCAGGGTGGTGACCAGGCCAAAATGAGGAATGGAGGCATTCACCGAAAAGTCGTAGGTATAGTAGTTCTTGGCCCCGCCAATCCGGGCGGCAAACACGCCTACCAGCTGAAACACCACCATGAGCACCGCCAGCATTCCACGCACCGGGGCACGCTGCCCCTTTTCGTGGAAAATCACCGGACACAGCCACACATAGACGGCCAGGGGGAGCAACGCCAGGAGGATAAAGGGAATGCGGGCCAGCACCACCTCCACCATGGTGCCGCTGAAGTCCCCCACCACCTGGCCCGCCATGCCCTGTATGTAGCCCAGGCCGAAATAAATCTTGAAAAAGCTCTTACAGCAGTATTCCACACAGGTAAACACGGTCCACGCCGCCACCAGCACACCGCCCACAATGCGGGCCGTCTTGCGGTGGGGAATCAGGTCCAGCAGCAAAAATGCCGCCAATCCCGCTGCCAGGGAAAACACCACGACGAGAACCAGAGCAGGGGTAAAAAAGGAGATTTCCCTGTCAAACAGCCGCAGCAACAACTCGTGGTAGAGCAGCATCAGCGGCAAACTTACCGCTGAAATCAGCGGGGAGCCTTTCACCCGCCTGCCTCGGTGGCGTGCCATGGTGGGCGGAGTGGCCTTGGGCAACGGCACCTGTGGAAGGGACACATGAGGCAGGGAAACCCTGGGCAAAGAGAGCTTTGGGCGGGGTATATTCTTCAGTTTTGATACCATTCCCGGCTTCTTGGGGGCCAGACGTCTTGGAGATGCCATTTCCCATCCCTCTCTTCCTGTTATGGTCCTGTCCACACTCTACCACTTTACACAATCTTTTGCAATCTGTGACAGAATTTTTCTGTTTTTTCTCTTTTCCTCCTGGAAAATATTGCATTTTTGTCCTGCCTGTGCTACCATATCTGACGCAAAAAGGAGCGTGGAAAAACGTGAAACGAATCTTGCAATGGCTTCGTGGGGAAACGGTGCTGGTGGTGGCATGGTTGCTGGCCCTGGTCACCGCCGTAATGGTCCCCCCGGATGCGGGCTATAAAGACTATGTGGATGTACACACCCTGGGAATGCTGTTCTCCCTGATGGCGGTGATGGCGGGCCTGCAACGGCAGGGGCTGTTCTTTCGCCTGGGCCGGGCCATGCTGGAGCGCACCCAAACCACCCGACAGCTGGAGGGAGTGCTCATCCTGCTGCCCTTCTTTGTGAGCATGGCAGTGACCAACGACGTGGCCCTCATCACTTTCGTCCCCTTCGCCCTGGAGGTGCTCTCCCTGGCGGGACAGACCCAGCGGGTCATCCCCGTGGTGGTGATGCAGACCATTGCCGCCAATCTGGGCAGCATGGCCACTCCCATCGGAAATCCCCAGAACCTCTATCTCTATTCCCGCTATCACATGGACTTGGTTGCATTTTTCGCCACGGTGTTCCCCTATGCCCTGGCCTGTCTGGTGCTGTTGGCGGTCTTTCTGCTGGTGCGGCCCAGCCACTCCCTGGCGGTTCCCTTCGTCTCCGGAGAGATTCCCCCTCTGTCCGGGGTGCGGGTGGCTGGCTACGGCGTGCTGTTTGCCCTGTGTCTGGGAGGGGTGGCCCAGGTGGTGCCCCTGTATGTGCTGTGCCCTCTGGTGGTGGTGGTGATGCTGGCAGCTGATTGGAAGGTGCTGCTCCATGTGGACTACGCTCTGCTGGCCACCTTTGTGGGCTTTTTCATCTTTGTGGGTAATCTGGGTCGCATCCCCGCCCTCACCTCCCTATTTCAGTCCCTGATCCAGGGTCACGAGGTGCTGTGTGGGGTGGTGGCCAGTCAGGTGATCTCCAATGTCCCCGCCGCCCTGCTCCTCTCCGGCTTTACGGAAAACGGATCTGGGCTGCTGTTGGGGGTGAACCTGGGCGGGCTGGGCACCCTCATTGCCTCCATGGCCAGCCTCATCTCCTACAAGTACATCGCCCGGGCCTTTCCCCAGAAAAAAGGGGCCTATCTGGCCCAGTTCACCGCCCTCAATCTGGCCTTTTTGGCCCTGCTGCTGATCCTGTGGGTGGTTTTGCCCTCATAAGCTACACACCAACGCCCCGGCGCATAGCCGGGGCGTTTTTGAAATCTGTGCCGCTTTGGCATCACACCACAATTCTTCATTCTCCACTCTTCATTTCTATCTCCACTCCCGTGTAATAGTGCTTGAGGATGTCCTGCCAGCCGCTGCCCTCAGCTGCCATGGCGTTGGCCCCATACTGGCTCATGCCCACGCCGTGGCCGTACCCGGTCACGGAGAAGGTGAAGGTGTCGTTCTGGTACGTCACCTGGAAGCAGGCCGAGCGCAGGGAAAAGAGGGTGCGCACCGCACCGCCGGACAGCTCCACGCCCCCCACCTTCATGGTGGCCACCCGCCCCGAGGCGGTGAGAGTCATCCCGGACAGCCACCCCGCCGGGTCCCCGGACAGATCGGCGTCGGGATAGGCCTCCTTCACCAGCTTCTCCACCTCCTCCCGGGTCAGGGTGACGGTGGAGTAGTAGTTGGGCACCTCCTCCCCCTCGGGGCTGGACACCGACACCAGATAGGGCAGACTGTTGCCCCACACCGCCTGGGCATCCTCGGTCTCTGCGGTGGAGGAGGAGAAAAACACCGCCTGAATGGGCTTCCCGTCGTAGGTCATCACCTGCCCGGCGGTGTCGGACACCGCCTGGGCAATTTTCTCTGTGTTGCTCTGGGCGTTGTCCCCCCAGTTTTCAGCGGCCTTCTGGGGGTCTATGTACGCCTGACAGCACCCAAAGTCCGTGCAGATGTCCGCCCCCTGCTCCTGGTGGGTGTTGGCCCCCATCTTCCACAGGGAATAGGTGCGGGCGCACACCGCCTGGGCCCGCAGGGCCTGAGGCTCAAAGGAGGCGGGCATCTCCGCTGCCACCACCCGCCACAGATACTCCTCCATGGTCATCTCCTCCACCTGTCCCTCCCCCACCAGCACCCGCAGGGTCTGGCTCTGATCCCAGGTCTTGGGCTGCTGGGTTTCCGCCGGGGGCGCATCCGACACCACTCCCTCCGGAGGCAGGGTAGCCACCGCCTCTCCACCCCCAGCCTGTCCCAGGGCCAACAGGGGAAATACCAGCAGGGTAGCCAGCCCCATGAGCATTCCCGCGGCCACCATGCGCATCCCGTCCCGGTCTATGGGCCATCGTGCCACTTGTCTCTCCTCCTCGTTTCGTCTTGACTGTCACACTTTAATACGCTATACTAAAAAGGAATTGCAACCACCCACAGGGGTATTTAGGAGGTGCACCATGTATTCCATCAAATCCTTTGATCTCATGGATGGGCATTCCCTGTCCTTCCTTCAACATATATGCGGCGAGTATGCCCAGCAGCACCAGATCCCCGCCTTTCTGTATGAAAAGTACGGGGTGAAGCGGGGCCTGCGCAACGCCGACGGCACCGGTGTCATGGCAGGCATCACCAACATCGCCAATGTCCGGGGCTATTACCTCCAGGACGGAGAGAAGACCCCCGCCCAGGGCCAGCTCATCTACCGGGGCTATGACGTGTGCGAGATGATCGAGGGCTTTTTGAAGGAGGGCCGGTTCGGCTATGAGGAGACGGCCTACCTGCTGCTCTTCGGCTCTCTGCCCTCCAAGGACGAGCTGAACACCTTCTGCTCCCTGCTCAACCACTACCGCAATCTGCCCCCGGGCTTCACGGAGGACATGATTTTGAAGGGGCCCAGCCGGGATCTGATGAATAAGCTGGCCCGCTCCACCCTGTCCCTGTACTCCTACGACCCGGACCCGGACAACAACGAGCTGGATGTGGAGCTGTTCCAGGCCATTCAGCTCATTGCCCGCTTCCCGGTGATCGTGGCCCACGCCTACGCCTGCAAGCGCCACTACTTCGACAACGAGTCCCTGGTGCTCCACCGGCCCCAGGACGGGCTGAGTGTGGCGGAAAACTTTCTGTGCTCCATCCGCCCGGACAAGAAATTCACCGAGGCAGAGGCACGGCTTTTGGATCTGTGCCTGGTGCTGCACATGGACCACGGCGGCGGCAACAACTCCGCCTTTGCCTGCCGTGTCCTCTCCTCCTCCGGCACTGACATCTACTCCGCCATTGCCGCTGCCGTAGGCTCCCTGAAAGGCCCCCGCCACGGCGGCGCCAACAAGAAGGTCATGGAGATGTTCACCTACATTGAGCGGGATGTGAAGGACTGGAGCAGCGACGAGGAAGTGGCTGCCTACTTGGAGAAGATTCTGGAGAAGGAGACGGGGGACCGCTCAGGGCTGATCTACGGCATGGGCCACGCCATCTACACCCTGTCCGACCCCAGAGCGGTGATGCTCAAGCGGTTTGCCCGGGAAGTGGCAGAGGAGCGGGGCTTTGTGGAGGAACTGGAGCTGTTTGAACGGGTGGAAAAGCTGGCCCCCCAGGTGTTCCACCGGGTCACAGGCCAGTCCAAAGCCATGTGCGCCAACGTGGATCTGTACTCGGGCCTGGTGTACAAGATGATGGGCATTCCCCCCGAGCTGTACACCCCGCTGTTTGCCATTGCCCGCATCGTGGGCTGGTGCGCACACCGGGTGGAAGAGGTGTACAATCCCTCCGGGCGCATCATCCGCCCCGCCTACAAGGCCGTATGTCCCATGCGGAAGTTCGTTCCTCTGTCTCAGCGGGAGTGAGTCAACAAAACGCCCATGCAGTCCTGTCAGGTGCCTGCATGGGCGTTTCTTGCTATACTTGATAACTCCCCCAAAAGAGGACATAATAGAGAAAAAAGGAGGTTGATGCCATGAGCCGGACATTGTTTTTCAACGGCCCCATACTCACCATGGAGTCCCCCCTGCCCACAGATGCTCTGTTGGTGGAGAATGGGCGCATTGCGGCCCTGGGAACAGATGCCCTCAATGCCACTGGGGCAGAAAGGGTTGATTTGCAGGGGGACACGCTGCTGCCCGCCTTTGTGGACCCCCACAGCCACCTGTCCGCCGCCGCCAACGGCCTGCTCCAGGTGCCTTTGGGGGATGTGTGCGACTTTGCCCAGTTGGAAGGGGCAGTGGCAGACTTCATCCGGGACAACCACATCCCTGCCGGACAATGGGTGTTCGGCCAGGGCTACGACCACAACCACCTTGTGGAACACGCCCACCCCACAAAAGAACTCTTAGACCGGGCAGCACCCCACAACCCTGTGGTCATTCAGCACGCCTCGGGGCACATGGGAGTATTCAACTCCGCTGCCCTCCACCAGCTGTTTCTCAGCGGAAATACCCCCGACCCGGAAGGGGGCTGTTTTGGGCGAAAAGACGGCGCGCTCACCGGATATGCGGAGGAAAACGCCTTTGTACAAAATCTGCGCCGTGCCCCCATGCCCGGCTTTGAGCAGCTGAAAGGGGCCTTTGCCCAGGCCCAAAAGATGTACACCGCCCACGGCATCACCACTGCTCAGGAGGGGATGATGGCTCCCGAGCTGTTCCCCCTCTACCAGGGCTTGGTGGCCCAGAACGCCCTGACCCTGGATGTGGTGGGCTACCCCGGCGTGGCTGACTTCCACGCCGCCCGGGTTGCCTTCCCGGACAGCGTGAACGGCTATGGGGGCGGCCTGCGGCTGGGGGGCGTGAAAATCTTTTTGGACGGCTCACCCCAGGGCCGCACCGCCTGGCTGCGCACCCCCTACCAGGGAGAGAGGGAGTACCGGGGCTACCCCACCATGACGGATGAGCAGGTGGAACGGGCCCTGACCCTGGCAGCAGAGGAAGGGGTACAGATTTTGGCCCACTGCAACGGGGATGCCGCCGCCCAACAGTATCTGGACATGGGGGCCAAGGTTTCCCAGTCCCACCCAAACCTCCGCCAGGTGCGCCCGGTGATCATCCACGCCCAGCTTGTGGGCACAGACCAGCTGCCCCAGGCCAAGGCCCTGGGCTTCACCCCCTCCTTCTTCGTGGCCCATGTATATCACTGGGGGGACATCCACCTGAAAAACCTGGGTGCCAAGCGGGCTGCCGCCATCTCCCCTGCCAAAACCGCCCTGGATCTGGGTATGCCCTTCACCTTCCACCAGGACACCCCCGTCATCCCCTGCGACATGATGGAGACCATCTGGTGCGCCGTCAACCGGGTGACCAAAAACGGGGTGCAGCTGGGCCCTGAGCAGCGGATTCCTGTCTATGAGGCATTGAAGGCGGTCACCGTCCACGCCGCCTGGCAGTACGGAGAGGAGAAGGAAAAAGGCACCCTCAGCGTAGGCAAGCAGGCCAATCTGGTGCGCCTGTCCGCCAACCCCCTGGAGGTCAATCCTCAGAATCTGCGGGATATTCAGGTGGTGTCCACCTGGAAGCAGGGGCAGTGTCTGTATTGACAAGAAAGCCTGTTGCAAAATTCGTTTGCAACAGGCTTTCTGTTTGGCAGTTGCCTTCCAATCTTGGGCCATTCCCCATCATCATAGCGGTTGCTTTTCCCACCCTGGGCAACGCTACCCGCTGGGCTGCGAAACTCCAGGCCCTCAGCGGCTGGGAACAGCCGCTACGCCAGGAGAAGGCCCGGACCAGGGGAACCACTCAGCCACTAGGGCCAGCTGCCATGGTGGCCTGGGATAGTGGCACAACCAGGAACAGCAGAAGATTTTACGGGCCGTAACCCATAGGACGCAGTGCCCGCCTGGACAAAAAAAGGGAGGTACCTAGGGGGGAACGCCCTAGGCGATTCTTTGGTGACTTTCTCATCGGGGAGAAAGTCACCCTGCGGAGCAAACCTAAGCCGGCAAGGCAATGCCAGAGAAACGGTAGCGGGACAGCCCCTCTCTGTCAGCCCAAAGAGGTGGGCAAAACAGCCAGGGTCTGTTGCAAAAGCACACGTTTGCAACAGACCCTTTGTGTGTGGATTATTGTATGACCAGTTCATCCCCCTGGGCATCCACGGTGATGGTGGTGTCCGGGGCCACCTCTCCGGCAATGATCTTGCGGCCCACCAGGTTCTCCACGGTGTGCTGCAAGTACCGGCGCAGGGGCCGGGCACCGTACATGGGATCGTAGGCGGAGTTCAGCACCAGATCCTTGGCCCGGTCCGTGAGCTCCACACGCAGCCGCTTGTCGGCCAGACGGCGGTTGAGGGAGTCCATCTGCAAGTCGATGATGTGGAAGATGTTGTCCCGGGTCAGGGGCTTGTAGAACACGATCTCGTCCAGACGGTTCAGGAACTCGGGGCGGAAGGAGCGGCGCAGCAGCTCCTCCACCTGGTTTTTGGCCTCCTGGCTGATCTCTCCATCCGCCTGGATGCCGTCCAGCAGGAACTGGCTGCCCAGGTTGGAGGTGAGGATGATGACGGTGTTCTTAAAGTCCACGGTGCGGCCCTGGCTGTCGGTGATGCGGCCATCGTCCAGCACTTGGAGCAGCACGTTGAACACGTCGGGGTGGGCCTTTTCCACCTCGTCAAACAAGATGACGGAGTAGGGGTGACGGCGCACCGCCTCGGTGAGCTGACCGCCCTCCTCATAGCCCACATATCCGGGAGGTGCTCCGATGAGGCGGGACACGGAGAACTTCTCCATGTATTCGCTCATATCAATGCGCACCAGGTTCTTCTCGCTGTCAAAGAGGGCCTCGCTGAGGGTCTTGGCCAGCTCGGTCTTACCCACACCGGTGGGGCCCAGGAACAGGAAGGAGCCGATGGGCTTGTTGGGGTCGGCGATGCCGGCCCGGGAGCGGAGGATGGCCTCGGAAACCAGGCGCACAGCCTCGTCCTGGCCCACCACACGCTGGTGGAGGATGTCCTCCAGGTGCAGCAGCTTCTCCCGCTCACCCTCCATGAGCTTGGCCACGGGAATTCCCGTCCACCGCTCCACGATGCGGGCGATCTCCTCCTCGGTGACCTTGTCCCGGAGCAGGTTGTTCTCCTTCTGGTTGGAAGCCACGGCTTCCTCCTCCTGCAGCTGCTTTTGCAGGGTGGGGATGGTGCCGTATTGCAGCTGGGCGGCCTTCTCCAGGTCGTACTCCCGCTGGGCCTTCTCCAGCTGGGCGTTGGCCTGTTCCAGCTCCTCCCGCAGCTTTTGTACCTTGCCGATGGCGTTTTTCTCGTTCTCCCACTTGGCCTTCCCGGCGTTGAACTCATCCCGCATCTCCGCCAGTTCCTTCTGGATGTCCGCCAGGCGGGCACGGGAGAGTTCGTCCTCCTCCTTCTTCAAGGCGGCCTCTTCAATCTCGTGCTGGATGATCTTACGGGAGATCACGTCCAACTCGGTGGGCATGGAGTCCATCTCGGTGCGGATGAGGGCGCAGGCCTCGTCGATGAGGTCAATGGCCTTGTCGGGGAGGAATCGGTCGGTGATATAACGGTCAGACAGGGTGGCGGCGGCCACAATGGCACCGTCGGTGATCTTCACCCCGTGGAACACCTCGTAGCGCTCCTTCAAGCCACGGAGAATAGCCACGGCGTCCTCCACCGTGGGCTCCGCCACCATGACGGGCTGGAACCGACGCTCCAGAGCGGCATCCTTCTCAATATACTGCCGATACTCGTTGAGGGTGGTAGCGCCGATGCAGTGCAGCTCACCCCGGGCCAGCAGGGGCTTCAACAGGTTGCCGGCGTCCATGGCGCCCTCGGTCTTGCCCGCCCCCACAATGGTGTGCAGCTCGTCGATAAAGAGGATGATGCGCCCCTCGGACTTCTTCACCTCGTTGAGTACCGCCTTCAGCCGCTCCTCGAACTCGCCCCGGTACTTGGCACCGGCAATGAGTGCGCCCATATCCAAAGCGAAAATGGTCTTATCCTTCAGCCCTGCAGGCACATCCCCCTTGACGATCCGCTGGGCCAGCCCCTCGGCAATGGCAGTCTTACCAACGCCAGGCTCGCCGATGAGCACCGGGTTATTTTTGCTCTTCCGGGACAGAATGCGGATGACGTTACGAATTTCGTCATCCCGGCCAATGACCGGGTCCAGCTTGTTCTGCCGTGCCCGCTCCACCAGGTCGGTGCCGTACTTTTTCAGGGCCTCGTAGGTCTCCTCGGGATTGTCGCTGGTGACCCGCTGGTTGCCCCGCAGGGCGGCCAGGGCCTGCATCACCTGCTCCCGCTCCACCCGGTAGGTCTTGAGCAGCTCCTTGATGGTGGCATCTGCCTTGTCAATGAGGGCCAAAAACAGGTGCTCCACCGACACATATTCGTCTTTCATACTTCCGGCCACAGACACCGCCTGGTTCAGGGCCTGATCCACACCGCTGGACACATACACCTGGTCGGCCCGACGGCCGGAACCGGACACCTTGGGCAGTTTCTCCACCTCATGGCGCAAAGCGGCGTCAAAGGACTCCACCGTCATCCCCATGTGGGTCAGCAGCTGGGGAATAAAGCCTCCCTCCTGCTCCACCAGGGCGCAGAGCAGATGCACCTGCTCAATCTGTTGATTTCCATGCTCGGTAGCCAGGGTCTGGGCGGCCTGCACCGCCTCCAGGGACTTCTGGGTAAACTGATTCATGTTCATAAAGGCAACTCTCCTTTCATGGGGCACAAGCCCCAATCTGTCATTTGCCTTTAGTATACCTCTGTGGTAGGAAAAATCATGAACGAAGTGTAAACAATTAGCACTCTCGTTGTAAGAGTGCTAATTTTGTCTTTATTCGATATACGCCACGCCATACAGTCCAAACTCCGCCACCGTATACCCCGCCTGGCGGAAGGTGTCCAAGCTGTTTGCATAGACAAGATAGGCAGTGTAGGGGCTCAGGTTATGCTCATCCACCCCGAAGGTGTATCGGCCAAAGGAGGAGGCACTGAGGTAGGGGGACGGATAGTTGGCATACGCCACCGTGGCGGCAAACTCCGGCTGGGGGGTGCGATCATAAAAGAGGATCTGGGCATAGGACACCGTGGCATCCACCGCCACCCGGCCAAAGCCCTGCTCCTTCACAAACGCCACCGCATCCCCCACCCCGGCCCGGAACTGGACGGCAATGTCCTCCTGATAGGTGGTGAAGTAGGTGCCCACAAACAGGCAGAAGGCCAGGGTATACGCCGCTGCCAACCCCCAGGGCAGCACGGGGCGGGCCTTGCAGTACCCAATGGGCCAGTCCACCCCCAAGGCCAGCAGCATGACCAGGTAGAAGTGGAGGGAATTGGCCTTGTTGATGTTGAGATAGTCCAGGGACAGGCTCACAAGGCCAGCGCAGAGAAGCCCCAGCAGCACCAGCCCCTCCCCGGTATACCGACGGGCTTTCAGCCCCGCCACCGCACGCAGAGCCATCCGCACGCCGCCCACAACGATAAAGGGCCAGCTGAAGGGGTAGAACATGCCGAACTGGGGCAGGCTGTTCCACACAAGGCCCTCCCCTTCTCCAAACACCATCTGCCCCAGATTGTAATAGGACTCCAGGGAGAACAGGTTGCGCCAGTCCACCTCAGAGGCACGCATATACACCAGCTTTGGCACCGAGAACACTGGGGTGCGTATTTCCTCCAACACCCCCAGATTCACCCCCACAAAGAGGAGCAGGGGCAAGGCCAGCACAAACAGCAGCCCCGCCGCCCCCACCAGATAGGGGGAAACCGTCAGTTTCCGGGTGTAGATCAGATAGCCCAGCAGCACGCATAGGGTCAGGGGCACCACCACCCACAGGGTGGCGTAGGCGTACAGGGACAGGCCATAGAACAGCGCCGAAGCCAGCAGCCAGGGCGGGGAATCCAGCCCCCGCACCAGGAAATACAGCCCCAGCAGCAGCAGGCCCGGGGCCAGATTGGACTCCAAGCCCCATCGGCTGAGCATGATGTGCCAGGGGCAGATGGCGGTGAGTGCCAACCCCACAAGCCCCACGGTGCGGGAAAACAGCCGGGTGAGCAGCAGATACACCACTGGCAGGCTGATACAGCCCAGAATGGCCTGGGGCAGGCGGACGGCCAGCTCGGTGAGGCCCAACAGGGCCACAAAGGGCATGGCCAGATAGCTCTCCAGCACGTTCATACCGCTGCCCCAGGAGATGAAGTAGCAGGGGTTGTGGTAGCCCCAGGAGTCCACCCCGTAGGTGAGCATGGAGTAGGCCTCGTACCCGGCATAGGCCTCGTCCTGGTTCAGCCCTCCGGGCATAGTGCCCAGCTGAACCAGCCGCACCGCCACCCCCAGGAGAATGAAAAGCAGTGGCAGCAGCCACTTCCGCTGTGCCCCTTGGTTCAACGTCTCACTCATTGGTCGCAGTGCTTGGTCCGGTAGCGCTCCACCAGGTCCTCCAGGGTGGTACCGTCCACCACTGCCGACACCGCCCGGTGGATCTCCTGCCACAGCTCTATGGTGACGCAGTCCCCGCACCGCTCACAGTACCCCTCATCGGTGGCGCACTCCACCGGGGCCAGATCCCCCTCCAGAGGCCGCAGAATGTCCCCTACGGTGTACTCCTCCGGGGCTTGGGTGAGCAGGTAGCCGCCGCCCGCCCCCCGCACCGACCGTACCAGGCCAGCCCGGGACAGAGGGGTGACGATCTGCTCCAAGTATTTGTCGCTGAGCTGCTGACGTCCCGCCACATCTCGCAGGGACACCGGGGTGGCCTCTCCGCCATGGGCGGCCAAATCCACCATCAGCCGCAGAGCATAGCGCCCTTTTGTGGAAATTTTCATGTTGATCCCCCCCAAAGTTCTTTAGTCCTATAATACCATATGTTTTGTAGGGTTTCAAGGGGAACGGCTGCCAGTCTGAACGGCTCCCTTTAGACAAGGGAGCCCCAGACTGTCAAAAAACGCAAAAGTCATGCAAGAAGTCTTGACTATCTTGCATGGGAAAAGCCCTCGGCAGAGTTTTCCCGCCCCCAGGCGGGAAAATAAATTGAAATCC
>NZ_JACSNZ010000023.1 GCF_016902575.1 Pseudoflavonifractor capillosus
ACCCCTTGTCGGCTGATTTTCCTAAATGTTAGAATGCGTTGCTTGCAAATAACACGGTTAGCACGCTATAATATGCGCGGAAAGGGGGAGGCGTATGTTTTCCGAAAACTTGAAAACACTTCGTAAACAAAAGGGATTGACCCAAGAGACTTTGGCCATCAAACTGCATATAACCCGTCAAACCATTTCAAAGTGGGAAAAAGGTCTTTCTGTCCCTGATACAGAACAGTTGGTTCGTCTTGCGGAAGTCCTTGAGGTGCCAATTACTCAGCTTTTAGGTCAAAAGGTTGCAGACACAACAAACGAGAATGAGGTTGCAGAATATTTGGCTCAGATTGCTGAGCAGCTTGCGATAAAGAATCGACGCACAAAGCTGATCGTGAAAATCGTGGTGGGAATACTAGTTGCTTTCGTTATAGTCAATCTTCTGATGGTGCTTATGAGCTTCAGTTCGTTTTATGAGATTACAGACAGCAGCGAAGAAAGCATCATTGTGAATGAAGCTGAGAGAGCTTTCTGAAACTCTACAGCCCTAACCGCTCCGAACTCCCGTATGGGTCAGGGTTTGGGTCAAGTGCATTGGGCAGAGGGTTAGACAAAAATACCTCTTCCCTATTCACTATAACTTATTCCCTCCAAAAATCCCGGATGTGGACTGTTTTGAGTGAATAGTGAAGAGGTAAGAGGGAATAAGTGAAATCCCGGACGCTGACGCATCCGGGATTTTTGGTTGCGGGGGCAGGATTTGAACCTACGACCTCCGGGTTATGAGCTGCGGATCGTGGGCCATTTTGGCTCCATTGAGGGCTTTTTATCCCTGTTTTCTGGAGTGGGGGATAGTGTTTGGTCCTGCGTGTTGCGATGGCTCCACCCGGTCCAAAGTCCGTATGGGTCAGGGTTTGGGTCAAGGGATTTGCACGCCTTCTCCCATGATGGTGCTGTAGAGGGCGGAATCAGAGTCGATTTCTCTGAGATCGAATACATCAACAGGTTTGTCCAGTGTCGTGTGCAGTTCCTCTGCAATGCACAGCACATCAGTGGGATCAAAATTCTTGCCACCAACAATAATCAAATCAATGTCCGAGGATGCAGTTGCCTCTTGCCGGGCGTAGGAGCCAAACAGGATGGCCCGTTCCGCATGATACTTCTTCAGCAAGGCTAACACCACAGCTGAAATCTCGTTCAAGGAGTAGATCCGTTCAGACATACCTGCGTACTTCCTTTTGCAGTTGGTGTGCTTTTGGAAATATTATACCATGGGAGATAGAGAAATAAAAGTTGCTTCATTGGGTTACCATACATAAAGAAAATGTCCCAAGCGGCGTTGCGTTTATATCAAAATGAATTATTGCTTTTGTTGAGCGGTGTAGCCATATCGGTTATGCCGCTTTTTATGCTTGCTTTCGGGTGTAGCGTCATCGTTTCGTGCTGCAGTTCGATTTCTAATAATGCTTTTGTCATTCGATCAATCAAAGGATTGGCGTGATCACAGAATCTGACTTTTATAGTTTTACAAATTATAGGTCGAGTGTATGATGATTTCTTTGCCATTTTCTTTCGCATATTGTATTTCTTCTTTTACTGAACTTCCTATATATCCTTGAATATCCACGACATAAATCCCATCAGAAATATCTATTTTTTTGTAATGTGCCTTTTTCAGAGCATCCAAATCAAGAGAAGTCAGTTCCTTCTTTTCCGAATTATACACACATTGTAAAACATTATAACCATGTTTTGTTTCTAATTCAAACGCTATTATATGCATTTCTTTTTCGTATTTCATACTACCGCATATTGTAATGGTTTTCATAATATTCGCCTTTCTATATTCCAGTTTATCCTTTTGATACGAAACGATTATGGTATAAATTATGAAAAATTCTACTGTGCAGGTAAAAAAGAGGCATGAGCGACGTATACCGCTTTCAGAGCGTGATTATGTGTAAATGATGTTGTGTCGGCAAGTTGCGATGCCAGACAAAGGGAGAACTTACTTCCTTATGTAGGCCCTCCATTGGGGGGCTGTTTTCTGGGCTGCGGCCTGCTGTCGCTCATAGTTGACACGGGTGATCTCTTCCATGAACGCCTTTTGTGTGGGGGTGGCTGTGGGCCAGGAGACGTTGAACTTTTTGCACATGGAGAAAAAGGTTCCGTACCACAGCCGGTCTTCCTCGCTCTCATGGGTGAAATACCACTTGGCGTTGTCCATATTCAGCCCTCCTCCGGGTAATCTGTGCTGCCTGTTTCCTGAAACCAGTGTACCATGACAGTGCCGTGTTTACAACTCAGGAGGCAGCGAAACTTTCACGCCCCATTTCCACTGTGAGCCGCTGTGTGGCCTCTTGGCGGATGGGGAGGGTAACTGCCCCAGCAGGGCCTCTCGAGGAGATTTTGGCCGATTTTCGGAGCAGTGGGCAGTCGACTAAAGAAAAGCAGGAGAAAGGAGAGGGGGCGTGACCGCCCCCCTCTCCGGCCACAAATGCCCGCAGTGCGGGCATTTTCATAGGGGTCAAATAGGGCGTTGTAAATGGCAAAATAATCGCCAAGGAGCGACCTGATTCCCCGTATTCTTAGAGCCGCAACAAATTTACAGGGGGTGTGACTGTTTCATGGCTCAGGATTTGCGTCGCATAAACAAAGATAAAAGGCCCTTCCGCAGGGGACGGAGAGAAACAGAATAAGGAGCCGCTCTTGCTGAGATTGTGGGGCTTTGGTAGAATAAAAAGCAAGATGCATTTGGAGGGAACGATATGGCCAGGGCTGAAACCACAATTGTTTCGTTGGACGTAAACAAAATAAAGATTCGATTTGATGAAGTAGAAACTGCAATTGCTGTGATGCGAGAGGTTGCATCCTGGGGGCGAGAGCAGGGATTCCGGGTCTGGCCAGATGAATGGCTGACGCAGCAGGAGCTAATCACCTCTGATGCACAGCCAGAAAATTTTTGTGTTGGAGTGATTGACGGTGAGGTAGCCTGTTCGTTCATTCTGCAATGGACAGATGCAGAATATTGGCCCAATGCACCGAAATATGAAGCTGCATACCTGCACAAATTCTGTGTGCGCCGGAAGTTTGCCGGACTGGGCATGACAAAGTTGGTTACAGAAGCATTTCGGGAAGAGTGTCGCCAGCGTGGCATCCAATATATCCGCTTGGATACCGGACTGGACGAGAAGGTGGTCAGAAAGATTTACCTGAATGCTGGCTATAAAATTGTGGACATCATTGACTATCCCAATGGGCATCTATGGCACTTTATGAAATGGAGGTCAATCAAGGACACATTTGAAGCAGTGTTAACAAGATTTTGAAGACGGGGGACACTTATGAAGAAAACGGCGGTATTGATTTATGACCAATTCTGCAATTTTGAAATTGCACCAGCGTTGGAAATGCTGGCTATTGCAGAAAAGCCTATTGCCATTTTTGCTAAATCACTTGTCCCTGTGCGAAGTGAAGAGGGACTGATGGTCATGCCGGAAAGAATTATTGACCAGCTGAACTTGGAAGAATATGATAGCCTGCTTTTGCCAGGGGCCTTGGATATCAGAGACGTCATCGAGGACGAAGTAATCCTGTCTTTTATCAAGAAATTTGATGGTATGCCCATTGGTGCAATTTCCATTGCTCCTCTACTTCTGCTGAAGGCTGGTATGTTGGAGGGAAAGCCATTCATGGCAGGCGTAAATCAAAAGGAATTAGCTGATGAGGGCTACACCAGCGAGGAACTATCTTTGATGAAAGGATGGGACGATAACATCAGAGAGCCTATCCCAGAGGGATACATACGTTCAGGGAATATCATTACTTCTGTGTCCTATAACTTTATCAAGTGGGCACTGGGATTCGGTGAAATGTTGGGAATTAATCTGTCACCCAAAACATTTGGACTTTAACAGTACGAAAAAACATCATTTACATGGATGATTGAAAATAGTACAGCGTTAACAAAGATCATGAACAGGACAAATTGTTACTGTTCTGATAACTCTGCCCGTGTCCCCTGGCTATTGCAGAATTCTGTGGTATGCTGTGTCGTTACAAAGGAGGCGACACACATGGCAAAGAAACGAGCCAATGGCGAAGGCAGCATCCGGAAGCGAAAAGACGGACGCTGGGAAGGCCGATACACAGCAGGGCATGACCCGGAGACGGGGAAGGCCATCTACAAGAACGTGCTGGGCAAAACCCAGGCAGAGGTGAAGGAGAAACTGAAACAGGCCATTGGGGAAACCCAGGCCTTGGACATCACCAAGGCGGGTAAGTACACGGTGGGGGAGTGGATGGAGGTGTGGTTCCAGGACTACGCCAAGATCAAAGTCCGGCCCTCGTCCCATCAGACCTACCAGGGCTACATCCATAACCACATCCAGCCCAATATTGGAGAGATTCCACTGGAAAAGCTCACGTCTCTGGACCTACAGAAGTTCTACAAAAAGCTGCTGACCCAAGGCAGGGTAGACCGAGTGGAGGCCAAGGGACAGCCCAAGGGCCTCAGTGCCAAGACGGTGCGGAATATCCACCAAATTCTATCCTCTTCCTTAAAACTGGCCCAAGAGCAGCGGCTCATCCTCACCAATCCAGCGGAGGGCTGCGCCCTGCCTCGGGTGGAGCACCAGGAGATGAAAACCCTGACCACGGTGCAGCTGGCCTCCTTCTTCCGGGAGGCCAGAGAGAGTGGCGTGTTTGAGCTATATTACCTGGAACTGGCCACAGGTCTGCGGCGGGGTGAATTGCTGGGGCTGAAATGGGAAGATGTTGATTTGCAACGGGGTGACCTCCGGGTACGTCGGCAAGTCTCCCGGATCAACGGGGACGTGGTGGAAGCCCCTCTGAAAACGAAAAACGCCTACCGTACCCTGCCCCTGGCAGAGGATACGGTAAGCGTGCTGAAAGAGCAGAGAAAGAAAGTGGGCAATAGCCCATGGGTGTTTCCGTCCCCCAATGGCGGGCCGATCTCCCCGGACAGTGTACTGCATATGCTCCATCGGGTGCTGAAACGGGCAGGATTGCCCAAGGTACGGTTCCACGACTTGCGCCACACCTTCGCCACCCTGGCCCTGCAAAACGGGGTAGATGTGAAGACCGTGTCCGGGATACTGGGCCACTTCTCGGCAGGGTTTACCCTGGACACCTACGCCCACATTACCAGCGCCGCCCAGCGGCAGGCGGCGCAGACCATGGGGAGTGTACTGGCGGGGACGATTCAGACTTGACCGATGGCTAAAAACTACTTGACTAACCTTTCTATACTAGACATAGGAATACAAGATTCAAAACAATTAGACCATGCAGGGCAATATGATAGAAGTCCGGAATCAATCTGTCCTCCCGGCGTGGTACAATACAAAGGCTGCCTTCGAAGCACTGATTATATCCCCGGATTTTTTCTGGACTTGCTCCGAAAATTGTGAAATGCCAATGGCAGAAATACTGCACTACTAACCAGAAAACTAATACTACCAGCATAAACCATTTTCCTACCTGCGGAAAAGTAATTCTTAGTACAAGGCTTGCCGTATAGACGACAAACATGCCGAATTCAGCACTTTTTATGCCCATGCCTTCTACCAGTAGCACACGTCCCAGGCGATATGTCACAATGCATCCGAAGAACCATACCAGTAGGGCTACCTCAAAAATATAGGCCATAACATTCAAGTTCATCTACTCCCATTTCTGTTGTGATGTGCTTTACCACTCTATCACAGAGAAAGAAAAATGGCTATACCCCCGGAGTAAATAGTAGTGCAGAAAGTATCATTGAGATTGATGCCGGGAGGGAACTTTCCGAAACTCTCCGCCCCTAACCGCTCCAAACTCCCGTATGGGTCAGCGTTTGGGTCAAGTGCATTTAGCAGAGGGTCAGACAAAAATGCCTCTTCCCTATTCACTATAACTTATTCACTCCAAAAATCCCGGATAGGAACTGTTTTGAGTGAATAGTGAATAGGTTAGAGGGAATAAGTAAAATCCCGGACGCTGACGCATCCGGGATTTTTGGTTGCGGGGGCAGGATTTGAACCTACGACCTCCGGGTTATGAGCCCGACGAGCTACCAAGCTGCTCTACCCCGCGATATAAACTTGTGGTGCCGGAGACCGGGATCGAACCGGCACGGGATTTCTCCCACGGGATTTTAAGTCCCGGGCGTCTGCCAATTCCGCCACTCCGGCCCGTGGGCAAGAATTATAATACCATACCACAGGGGGGATGTCAACACAAATTTTTGAAAAAGGGAAACTCCGTCTTGACGGCGGGGCGGAGGTGTGCCAAACTGAAGGGAAAAGGAGGCACAGAGCCATGGGAAAGGAACTGACCAAGAAGGACATTGAGCTGATGCGGGAGGAGCTGCACCACCGCCGGTTTGTGCTGCGCCCCCAGCTCATTGAGGCGGTGAAGGAGGCCAGAGCCTTTGGAGACCTCAGCGAGAACTTCGAGTACAAGGCCGCCAAGCAGGAGAAAAACCGCAATGACAGCCGATGCCGTTACCTGGAAAATGTGATCCGCACCGCTACCATCATTTCCGACCGCTCCCAGGAGGGGACGGTGGGGCTGTACGACAAGGTGACGCTGTATGTGGAGGACGATGACGAGGAGATGGTCATCCAAATCGTTACCACCATGCGCCAGGATGCTTTGAAGGGCCTGGTGAGCAAAGAGTCCCCGGTGGGCCGGGCGGTGCTGGGCCGCCGGGTGGGTGAACGGGTGACGGTGCAAGTCAACGACAATTATGGCTATGACGTGATCATCCGGGCCATTGAGCCGGGGGAGGACAACGGAGAGGTTCCCCTGGTAAAATTCTGAGAAAAATCGGTGGAAGTCTGGACTTCCACCGATTTTTTTGTATCATTTCACCGCAATGGCCTCAATCTCAAACAGGCCGCCCTTGGGCAGGGCACCGGCCTGAACACAGGAGCGAGCTGGGGGATTTTCGGCAAAGTAGGTGGCATACACCTCATTGATGGCGGCAAAGTCCCCGATGTCCGCCAAAAACACGGAGGTCTTTACCACGTTGGCGTAGGTCATGCCGGCGGCCTGGAGCACAGCGCCCAGGTTCTCCAGGGCCTGCTTGGCCTGGGCCTCCACGCCCTGGGCCAGTTCGCCGGTCTCCGGAATGAGGCCCAGTTGGCCGGAGCAGTACAGGGTATCGCCGCACAGCTTGGCGTGGCAGTAGGGGCCCACGGCGGCGGGAGCACCGGCGGCGGTGATGGTTTGATGGTTCATGGTCATCGCTCCTTTGTAGGTAGTTGGTGACAGTATACGGCACGGCGGGGAAAAACACAAGCCCCACCCTTGACAAAGGGAAACGGGGTGGCTAGAATACTGTGTCGAACGGAACTAGAAGGACGGAGAATAGGTCTATGCACCCCGTTTTGGCGGGTGTATAGGCACCAAAGACCAGGAAAGGAAGAAATGCAAATGAAACGAAATCGTGTTGTGTCTGTGCTCATGGCCCTGGCCCTGTCGGCAGGGCTTATGGGGTGCGCTGCCAGCCAGCCTAAGACCACCGCCACACCCCAGCCCACCCAGGGGGAGTTCCAGGGGGAGGAGGTGCGTCTGGCTGTGATCTCCGGCCCCACCGGCATCGGGGCAGCCAAGCTGCTCTCGGACAGCGATAACGGCCAGACCGTCAATGACTATACCTATACCATTGCCAGCGACAACAACGAGGTGGTGTCCGGCCTCACCAGCCAGGACGGGGAGTTTGACATTGCCATGGTGGCCTCCAATATGGCCGCCAACCTCTACAATAAGACCGAAGGGGATGTGAAGATTTTGGCCCTGGGAACCCAGGGTGTGCTCCACATTCTGGAGGGCAAGGGGGGCACCGCCATCCAGTCCATGGCGGATTTGAAGGGCAAGACCATCTACGCCACCGGACAGGGTGCCAACCCGGAGTACATTCTCCGCCACCTGCTCACCGAAAACGGCCTGAATCCCGATGAGGACGTGGAGATCGTCTTTGCTGACCCCACTGAAATCAGCGCAAAGCTGCTGTCCGGGGAGATCGACACCGCCATGCTCCCTGTCCCCGCCGCCACCGCCGCCATCGCCAAGAGCCAGGGCAGCGTCCGGGACGCCATCGACCTGACAGCGGCCTGGAACGAGCTGGACAACGGCAGCCAGCTCATCATGTCCGCCGTGGTGGCCCGGGCCGATTTCATTGAGGAGCACCCCCAGGCGGTGAAGGCTTTTCTGGAGGAGTATGAGGCTTCGGTGACCTATGTCAAGGAGAATCCCCAGGAGGCCGGGGAACTGGTGGCCGGGTTCGGCATTGCCCCCTCCGCTGCCATTGCCCAGAAGGCCATTCCCCAGTGCAACCTGGTGTTTTTGTCTGGAGCGGACATGAAGCCCGCCATCAATGGCTACTTTGAAGTACTTTACGCCATTGACCCCACCGCTGTGGGCGGGGCTGTGCCCGATGACGGCATCTACTATGTGCCCTAAGGCGGGCAAAACTGCATTGCGTGTTGCCATACCCCTGGCCGTCTGGCTGGGGGTATGGCAGCTTGCGTCTTTGTGGGTGGGGCGGGAGCTGCTGCTGCCCGCCCCGGTGTCGGTGTGGGAGAGCCTTTTGCGGCTGGGTGTGACCCGGGAGTTCTGGCTCTCGGCGGGGTACACCCTGCTTCGGGTGGCCTCAGGACTGGCGGGCGGGGTGATTTTGGGCACCCTGCTGGCCTTTCTCACCCACTTCTGTCCCTGGGCGGACTGGATTTTCTCACCCGCCATTCGGGTGCTCCGAGCTACCCCAGTGGTGTCCTTCATCCTGCTGGTGTACCTGTGGGTGTCCCGGGCCAATATCCCCGGCCTGATTGCCGGGATGATGGTGCTCCCGGTGGTATGGGGCAGCCTGACGGCAGGGCTGAGAGCTGTGGACGGTCAGCTGCTGGAGCTGGCCCACGCCTATGGCTTCTCCTCATTCAAGACCTTGCGCCTCATTTACCTACCCTCCCTGCGTTCCCACTTCACTGGGGCGGTACTCAACGGCTTCGGTCTGGCCTGGAAGTCTGGGGTGGCCGCTGAGGTGCTCTGTCCCCCCAAGTGGGCGGTGGGCAGCAGCATCCAAAAGGCCCGACAGGCGCTGGAGACCCCGGAGCTGTTTGCCTGGACGGCGGTCATTGTGGTGCTGTCCCTGGTGCTGGAGGGGCTGCTGGGGCTTTGGCTGAAACCCAGAGGGGAGGGAAAGCCATGATTTGCGTGGAACACCTCACCGTGCGCTACGGGGACAAGACGGCCCTGCAAGATGTGAGCCTCACCATCCCCTTGGAGGGGGTCGCTGCCCTGGTGGGCCCATCAGGGTGCGGAAAAACCACCCTGCTGCGGGTGCTGGGGGGTCTGCTCACCCCCCAACAGGGGCGGGTCACCGGGCTGGGGCCGGAAAGCACTGCTTTCTTGTTCCAGGAGAACCGACTGCTGCCCTGGCGCACCGCCATGCAGCACCTTACCGATGTGGCCCCACGCCACCCTGCTGCCCCGCCGGAGCAGTGGCTGGAGTTGGTGGAGCTGGAGGGGGAGGAGAAGGCTTATCCCTCTGCGCTGTCCGGGGGTATGGCCCGGCGGCTGGCTCTGGCCCGGTGCCTGGCCTTGGAGCGGGAGGTGCTGCTGCTGGACGAGCCCTTCGCCGGGGTGGACCCCCAGCGGGCACAGCGCATCCTCCAGCGGCTGAAAGAACTAGGGAAGCCCACCATTTTGGTGGCCCATGAGCCAACCCTGGCCCGGAGCTGTGACCGGGTGGTGGAGATATAAAAGAAACGAGAACCCCGCAGAACCGGTGGAGACGTGATCCTGGACAATAACACCGACAACCAGATCACTGTGGGCAACGCCGACAAGGTATTTGAGCAGGGCACCGTGATCACCGTGGAGAGCGTTACCCAGGGTAAGATTTACAACACCGTGAAGGAAGCCCTGAAGGATGTGGTGGCTGACATGACGCACACCGCCATTCTGGATATCACCGCCACCCTGAACGGCAAGCCCGTTCAGCCCAGCGGCAAGGTGCAGATGACCTTCGCCATCCCTGAGAACCTGTCTGTGGACAACCTGAAGCTGTTCTATGTCTCCGACGACGGCAAGACCACAGAGGAAATTGCCATCACCGAGAACTACAAACGCACCCCCCAGACCGAGAAATCGGCCTGGGGGGTGTTTGCATGGGGCAGGGAGAGCAACCCCATTGACAGATGGGGCACGATGTGTTAACATATGAGCAGATGTTCATGTGTTCGTTGAAAGGGGCGGAAAGCCATGGAGCAGGACGTGTTGGAACAGACCAGCTGCTGCCACGGGGAAGTGGTGGAGCAGGTGGGGGAGATGATGCCCTCAGATGAGTGCTTGTATGATGTGGCGGAGCTGTTCAAACTCTTTGGAGACACCACCCGCATGAAGATTTTGTATGCCCTGTTCGAGTCGGAGCTGTGCGTGTGTCACATGGCTCAGCTGCTGGGGCTGACCCAGTCGGCGGTGTCCCATCAGCTGCGGGTGCTCAAAGCCGGGCGGCTGGTGAAGCCCCGGCGGGAGGGCAAGACGGTGTATTATTCTCTGGCGGATGACCATGTACGCAAGATCATCGCCCAGGGGATGGAACATATTATGGAATAACAGGGGGTTATTGTCATGAAAAAGGTATTTAAGCTGGAAGAATTGGACTGTGCCAACTGCGCCCGTAAAATGGAGGAGGCCATCGGTAAACTCCCCGGTGTCACCAGTGCCTCCATCAGCTTCATGACCCAGAAGCTGACCATCGAGGGGGAGGATGCCCGTTTTGAGGAGATCGTGGGGGAGGCTCAGAAGTGCATCTCCCGGGTGGAGCGGCACTGCCGCATTGTCAAGTGAGGGTGTGAACAGCTATGACAAGCAGACAGAAGCAGAATCTGGGCCGCATTGCCACCGCGGCGGTGCTGTTGCTGGTGAACATCGGTGCACCTCAGCATGATGTGTGGCGTCTGCCTACGTTCTTGATTCCCTACCTGATTGTGGGTTGGGATGTGTTGTGGGCAGCGGCGTGCAACATCAGACACGGCCAAGTTTTCGACGAAAACTTCCTCATGTGCGTGGCCACCATCGGGGCTCTGGTGCTGGGGGAGTATGCCGAGGCGGTGGGGGTGATGCTCTTCTACCAGGTGGGAGAGCTGTTCCAGAGCATGGCGGTGAATAAGTCCCGCCGCTCCATTTCCCAGCTCATGGACATTCGCCCGGACAGCGCCCATGTGCTGCGAAAGGGGAAGGAAGTTACCGTAGACCCGGATGAAGTGCAGGTGGGGGAGACCCTGGTGGTGCGCCCCGGGGAGCGGGTGGCTCTGGACGGCGTGGTGGTGGAGGGCTCCTCCACCCTGGACACCGCTGCACTTACCGGGGAGTCAGTGCCCCGGGAGGTGGAGGAGGGCCAGGAGGTCAACTCCGGCTGTGTCAACCTCACAGGGCTTCTCCACCTGGAGGTCACCCGGCCCTTTGAGCAGTCCACCGTGGCCCGAATTTTGGAGCTGGTGGAGAACGCCGCCGCCAAAAAGGCGAAAGCGGAGCACTTTATCACCCGGTTTGCCCGGGTATACACCCCGGCGGTGGTGCTGGGGGCGGTAGCACTGGCGGTACTGGGTGGTCTGGCCACCGGACAGTGGGGGGAGTGGGTACGCCGTGCCCTCATCTTCCTGGTGATCTCCTGTCCCTGCGCCCTGGTGATCTCCATTCCCATGGCCTTCTTCGGCGGCATTGGAGGGGCTTCCCGCCAAGGTGTGCTGGTGAAGGGGGGCAACTATTTGGAGCTGCTGGCCAAGACCCAGACGGCGGTGTTTGACAAGACCGGCACCCTCACCCAGGGCAAGTTTGCCGTGGAGGGGCTGTACCCCGTGACAGCGGGGGAGGAGGAGCCTCTATTGCGGTGGGCAGCCCTGGCGGAGAGCCACTCCAACCACCCCATTGCCCAGTCCCTGCGCACAGCCTGGGCGGGGGATGTGAAGAGCCACGCCGTCACCGATGTGGCGGAAATCCCCGGCCGGGGCATTTCAGCCCAGGTGGACGGAGTGGAAGTTTGGGCGGGCAATGCCCGATTTATGGAGGAACAAGGGCTAAAACCCAGCCAGGACGTGTCCGTGGGCACGGTGGTGCATGTGGCAGCGGATGGGGCATATCTGGGATATGTCCTCATTGCCGACCAGGTGAAAGAGCACGCTGCCCACACCATTGCCCAGCTCAAAGAGCAGGGGGTGCGCACGGTGATGCTCACCGGAGACACCCAAGCGGTGGGTGAGGACATGGCCCGCCGCCTGGGGCTGGATCAGGTATACGCCCAGCTGTTGCCCCAGGATAAGGTGGAGCGGCTGGAGCAGCTGTTGGAGCAAAAGCCCCAGGGTTCCGCCCTGGCCTATGTGGGAGACGGGGTCAACGACGCCCCGGTGCTCTCCCGGGCGGATGTGGGCATTGCCATGGGCGGCATGGGCTCGGACGCTGCCATCGAGGCCGCCGACGTGGTACTTATGGACGACGACCCCGCCAAGCTGCTCACCGCCATGGCCATTGCCCGCAAGTGCCGGGCCATTGTGGTGGAAAACATCGTCTTTGCCCTGGGGGTGAAGGGGTTGTTCCTGGTGATGGGCGCTTTCGGCGTGGCCACCATGTGGGAGGCGGTGTTTGCCGACGTGGGGGTGGCGGTGATTGCCATTTTGAACGCCAGCCGGATGCTGTATCAGAAAAAGTCCGCATAAAAATTCCACCCGCTTGCAGTAATCTCAACACTGCAAGCGGGTTTATGGTTCTTCCTTGATATACTCCATGATATCTTCCACCCGACAATCCAGAATCTCACAAAATACCTCGATGGTGTGGGTGCTGACGCTCTCGTTGCGCTTGAGCCGAGTGATTTGGGCAGGGCTGATTTTGTACTTCTTGATGAGGGCGTACTGGGAGATGCCCTTTTCTCTCATGGTGGCCCATAGTCTGTCATAGGAAATCATCTCTCTCACACCCCCTTTCTCTTGCATATTAACCGAACACGGTCTACAATCATATTGACCAATATCGGTTATTAGTGGTGCACCATAGGTAAGGGCGAAACCAGGAGAACAGAATCCCCCAGCGGGTAGTGTTGTCCAGTGTGGGGAAAGCAGTTGCTACGGTAATGGGGGATTGTCCAAGATTTGAAGGAAACTGCCAAACAGGCAGCTTGGGTTTGATCCGCAGGGTGGCTTTCTCCCCGATGAGAAAGCCACCAAAGAATCGCCTAGGGCTTTCCCCCCTAGGTACCCCCCTTTTTTAAGTACCAGGCTGGCACTGCGTCCCATGTCCACGGCCCGGAAGGGCTCCTGCTGTTCCTGCTTGTGCCGCCACGCCAGGTCAGCATGGCAGCTGGCCCTAGAGCCTGGGCAGTTTCCCTGTCCGGGCCTTTCTCTGGCGGTAGCGGCTGTTGCCAGCCGCCGATACCCTGGAGTTCCGCAGCAAGAAACCTGCAACCCACCAGGCTTTCAAGTCTGGGGGCAGGGGCCGCCGCCCGGCCCCTGTGGGCCGGGATGCACCACAGGTAGGGCCGAAACCAGGAGAACAGAAGCACCACCCTAGCAGCCACTGGGTGGGGAAGAGCCTATATTCTCCCTGGCATGGGAACCGCCCTTCGGCCCGGATTGGGAAGCAGCTCCTGACAGCCCAGGAAAGCGGGGTGGATTCCACAAGGAGGGGGAAGGCCCCTCCTTTGGCGGGTTTTGGTTCCTTTTGCCCGTACAAAAGGAACCCCCAGCGGGGAGCGTCCCCTTTTTCGTACACTCCGCACATTGCAATTTAGGGATGAATGGAGTACAATACCACAGTTGGCATACGGAAACGAGGTGAAGGAGTATGGGTGAACAGACCAAACAGACCATCTCTTTGCAACAGCTGGAGCCGGGGCAATCCGGTGTCATCCGTGCTCTGGCCAATCCCCGGGGCCCTGTAAAGCGCCGGCTGGTGGATATGGGGCTGACCCCCGGCACCCAGGTGACGGTACGGAAAATTGCCCCCTTTGGTGACCCCATTGAGGTCAATTTGCGGGGATATGAGCTATCTCTGCGCAAGGAGGATGCTGCCAACATCCTCCTGTGTGCCCCTGGAGAGGAGCCCCACGGCAGCCGCCCCGAGCACATTACCCCTGACCAGGAGACGGTGCGGCGCATGACCCAGGCCCATGACCACCACCGCCAGGAGCATGGGGGCGATAAGCGGGACAACCACGACGTGCGGGAGATGAAGATCGCCCTGGTGGGTAATCCCAACTGCGGCAAAACCACCCTCTTCAACGCCCTCACCGGCTCCAACCAGTATGTGGGCAACTGGCCCGGGGTGACGGTGGAGAAGAAGGAGGGCGTGGCCCATGTGGACGGCCGGGATGTGACCATTGTGGACTTGCCCGGCGTGTATTCCCTGTCCCCCTACTCCATGGAGGAGATCGTGGCCCGGGACTTTGTGGTGGGGGAACACCCCGATGCCATCATCAACATTGTGGACGCCACCAACTTGGAGCGCAACCTGTACCTCACCGCCCAGCTGCTGGAGCTGGAGCGGCCCATGGTCATTGCCCTGAACTTTATGGACGAGGTGGAAAAGCGGGGGGATAAGCTGGATCTGGTGCGGATCTCCCGGGCCTTGGGTGTGCCCGTCATCCCCATCACCGCCCGCACCGGGGAGAACATCCAGAAGCTGCTCCAGGAGGCCCACCACCAAATGCACACCGGCTTTACCGTAGAGCCGGATGACCTGTACGATGATTTCACCCACTACATCCACCACCAGGTAGATGCCCTTATTCACGACCGGGCCTACCAGGTGGGCATTCCCGCTCACTGGGCCTCCATCAAGCTCATTGAGGGGGACGAGCTGGTGGAGAAGGCCCTGGGGCTGGACGAGGCCACCCGTTGGAAGGTGGATCGCATCGCCCAGCGGTACGAGGAGGCCTATCCCCTGGGGGATCGGGAGACCCTGATTGCCGATGCCCGGTACCGCTTTATTCAGCGGGTGGTGAAGGTGGGGGTGCAGCGGGGCCAGCCCGTGGGCACCATGACCGTCTCGGACAAAATCGACGCCATTGTCACCCACCGATTCCTGGCTGTTCCCGTGTTTTTGGTGATGATGCTGGCTCTGTTCGGCATCATCTTCGGCCCCGGCCAGGTGCTGGCCGACGGGGTGGCCTTCTTCTTCAACGACTGGCTGGCCGGGGTGGTCACCGGATTTTTGGAGCAGGCGGACACCGCTCCCTGGGTCTCCTCCCTGCTGGTGGACGGCATCTTGTCCGGTGTGGGGGGTGTGTTGGTGTTTTTGCCCCAGATCGCCCTGTTGTTCCTCTTTTTGTCCTTTTTGGAGGATTCCGGCTACATGGCCCGGGCCGCCTTTATCATGGATCGGGTGCTGCGCCGTTTCGGCCTGTCCGGCAAGGCGTTTATCCCCATGCTCATGGGCTTTGGCTGCACCGTCCCCGCCATCATGGGGGCGAGAACCATGGAAAATGAGAAGGATCGGCGCATGACCATGATGCTGGTGCCCTTCATGTCCTGTTCCGCCCGCCTGCCGGTATACGGCCTGATGACAGCGGCCTTCTTTCCCCAAAATGCGGGTCTTATCATCTTCTCTCTGTACGTTTTGGGCCTGCTGTGCGCCATTGTGTCCGGCATCATCCTGCGGCACACCATGTTCCGGGGTGAACCGGCTGCCTTTGTGCTGGAGCTGCCCCCCTACCGCCTGCCCACCGCTCGCAACTGCCTGACGCACGTCTGGGAGCGGGTGCGGGGCTTCCTGGTCAAGGCAGGTACCCTGATTCTGGCCATGAGTGTGGTGCTGTGGTTCCTCCAGAGCTTTGGGGTCACCGCTCAGGGCCTTGCCATGGTGGAGGATCCCGGCCACTCCATGCTGGGGACCATCGGTTCCATGCTGGCCCCTGTGTTTGGCCCCCTGGGCTTTGGCACTTGGCAGGCCGCTGTGGCCATCCTCACCGGCCTTGTGGCCAAGGAGGCCGTGGTTTCCACTCTGTGCCTGCTCTACGGCGTGTCCACCCTGGATGCCGGGGCCACCGTGGCCACGGCCCTGTCTGGAACCTTCCACACCCCTGTGGCCGCCTATGCCTTCCTGGTGTTCATTTTGCTGTACGTCCCCTGTGTGGCGGCGGTGTCCACCATGGTGCGGGAGATGGGCAGCGTGAAGTGGACCCTGCGCTCAGTGCTCTGGCAGCTGGCAGCGGCTTGGCTGGTGTCCTTTGTGGTATTCCAGGTGGGAATGCTGATCTTTTAAGGAGTTTGGTATGAAATATGTGATCTATGCCCTGGTGGCAGTTCTGGCGGTGTGGGCGGTGTGGTACCTGGTGCGCACCATCCGCCGCCAGCTCAAGGGGCAGTGCTGCGGCTGCACGGGAGACTGCTCCCAGTGCGGCAAAAAATAGCAGACACGGGCGCACCCGCCCTGGGTGCGCCCGTGTTTTTTCACAAAAATCCACCCTATGAATCTGTGTGGGGTGACAAAAGTCTGTGAGTTCGAGGATTCTTTCTTGACAAACCCCATGGCGGTGAGCTATTCTGTCCCTGGACAATTTCACAAGGACTTGTGACTGGTCAGGCAGGCAAGATCAAACCGATGCAGTGGAAACGCATATGAAATTCATATGGCACTGTGGGTTTGGTCTTTTTATTTTTACCTGAGAGAGGGTGAGCGACATGGAAAACATCCCGCCAAATCCCGGACAGCCCGGGGGCTATCGCATCGTCCGGGCCATTGGCAACAACTTTGTCTGTGCCAAGGATAGCAGCGGTCACGAGGTGGTGCTGCGTGGGCCGGGCATTGGCTTCAAAAAGGAACCGGGGGACGTGGTGGCTCCCTCCCGGGTGGAGAAGGTGTACGCCCTGCAAGACCACAGCCAATCCCAGCGCCTGACCCAGCTGATGGTGGAGCTGCCTCCGGAGTACCTGGAGGTGAGCACCCAGATCATTGAGAGTGCGGAGCGGCAGCTTCAGCGGCGGTTATCGGGAAATGTGTATATCACCCTCACCGACCACATCTCCTTTGCCATGCAGCGGCACAAAAACGGGGTGTACTACCCCAATCAGCTCCTGTGGGAGATCAAGACCTTTTACACCCAGGAGTATGAGGTGGGGCAAATGGCCCTGGAGATCATTGAGAGTGCTTTGGGTGTGCGTCTGCCCGAGGACGAGGCGGGCTTCATCGCCCTGCACATCGTCAACGCCCAGCTGGATGGGCGGATGTCGGACATGGTGCGCATCACCGAGCTGGTGCGGGAGATCATGGCGGAGGTGGCCGAGTGCTATGGCGAGGCCCCCTGTCAGCAGGGTCTGGACTACGAGCGGCTCATCACCCACCTGAAATTTTTGGGCCAGCGGCTGGCTCGGCCCAGATCTCAAGTTCAGGAGGATGCCGCTTTCCAGGGTATGATCCGGGAGCACTATCCCCAGGCTTTCCACTGTGCTCTGCGGGTACGGGAGCGGCTCAAACGGGTCTTCGACCTGGACCTGCCCGGTGAGGAGCTCACCTTTTTGACTGTCCACTTACAACGTCTGGCCCTGGCTATGGGCCAAACCAAGGAGGAGAATTTCTGATGAAAGACAAAATCTTCGGCGTATTGCAGCGTGTGGGACGCTCCTTTATGCTCCCCATCGCCATCTTGCCCGTGGCAGGTCTGTTTTTGGGCATTGGCGGCTCTTTTACCAACACCACCATGCTGGAGACCTACGGCCTGATGGGCATTATGGGCCCCGGCACCTTTATCTATGCCATTTTGCAGGTGCTCAACGCCGCCGGTTCGGTGGTCTTTGACAACCTGCCCCTGATCTTTGCCATGGGCGTGGCCATCGGCATGGCCAAGCAGGAGAAGGAAGTGGCTGCTCTGTCCGCTGCCATCGCCTTCTTTGTCATGCACGCCACCATAGGAGCCATGATCAACGCCTTTGGCGCACCCGACCTGTCCGGCGCCACCGCCACCGTGGTGGGCCTGAACTCCCTGCAAATGGGCGTGTTCGGCGGCATCATGGTGGGCCTGGGCGTGGCAGCGCTGCACAACCGGTTCTATAAGATCCAGCTGCCCCAGGTGCTCTCCTTCTTCAGCGGCACCCGGTTTGTCCCCATCATCTCCGCCGCCACCTATCTGGTGGTGGGCATCGCCATGTACTACATCTGGCCCACCATTCAGACCGGCATCAACCATCTGGGCGGCTTCGTGCTGGCCAGCGGCTACGGCGGAACCTGGCTGTACGGCTTCATTGAGCGTGCCCTCATCCCCTTCGGCCTGCACCATGTGTTCTACATCCCCTTCTGGCAGACCGCCGTGGGCGGCACCGCCATGGTGGGCGGCCAGCTCATCGAGGGCGCTCAGAACATCTTCTTTGCAGAGCTGGCTACCCCCGGCATTGAGCACTTCTCCGTGGCTGCCACCCGCTTTATGAGCGGTAAGTTCCCCCTGATGATCTTCGGCCTGCCCGGCGCTGCTCTGGCCATGTACCGCTGCGCCCGCAAGGAAAACCGCAAGGTGGTGGGCGGTCTGCTGCTCTCCGCTGCGCTCACCTCCATGATTACCGGTATCACCGAGCCTCTGGAGTTTACCTTCCTCTTTGTGGCTCCCGCCATGTACATCGTCCACTGTGTGTTTGCCGGTGCTGCCTACATGCTCATGCACATCTTCAACGTGGGCGTGGGTATGACCTTCTCCGGTGGCCTCATCGACCTGACTCTGTTCGGCATCATGCAGGGCAACGCCAAGACCAGCTGGATCTGGGTGGTCATTGTGGGTGCCGCCTACTTCGTGGTCTACTTCCTGGTGTTCTCCTTCATGATCCGCAAGTTCAACTTTATGACCCCCGGCCGTGAGGAGAATGCCGGCGAGATCAAGCTCTACACCCGTCAGGACGTGGACGCCCAGAAGAAGGGCGACGGCAACGCAGCGGGCGGCGGTGACGATGCCCTGAGCGCTGAGATCGTCCGTGGTCTGGGCGGCAAGGCCAACATTTCCGACGTGGACTGCTGCATCACCCGCCTGCGCTGCACCGTGAAGGACGGCGGCAAGGTGGACCAGGCGGTGCTCAAGGCCACCGGTGCCTCCGGTGTCATCGTGGCTGGCAAGGGCGTACAGATCGTGTATGGCCCCCGGGTGTCCGTCATCCGTTCCAACGTGGAGTCCTATCTGGCCAATTATCAGGAGCCTGCTGCCCAGGAGAGCGAGACTGAGGCCGCTCCCGCCGTGAAGGGCGGCGTGGTGGCCAGCCCCTTCACGGGCAAGGTCATTCCCGTCTCTGAGGTGGGCGACGGTGTGTTCTCCGAGAAGATGGTGGGTGACGGCTTCGCCGTGGAGCCCGACGACGACAAGGTGTATTCCCCTGTGGACGGCGAAGTGACCATGGTCTTTGACACCAAGCACGCCTTCACCATCCAGACCGACGGCGGCCTGGAGGTGCTGGTGCACATGGGCATTGACACCGTGCAGCTCCAGGGCAAACCCTTCATGCTCACCATCCGCCAGGGCGACAAGGTACGTCGTGGCGACCTCATCGGCTCCATGGACCGCAAGGCCATCCAGGAGGCGGGCTACCGCACCATCACCCCCGTGGTGGTGGGCAACGTGGACGACTTCGGTACCTGCCAGCTGGTGGCTCAGGGCCAGGTGGAGCACGGTGCCGACGTGCTGGACGTGCACTAAAACCTCATCCAAACGCAACAAAGGAGCGCCGCAGCTGCGGCGCTCCTTTTGCATCTTTGCTTGGGGGCCTTGGTCTTGCCTTGCCTCTCCCCCTGGGAGAGGTGGCAGCCCGTCAGGGCTGACGGAGAGGGCCTGTGTTTCGCTGGGGTTCTGGTATTGCCTTGCCGGTCTGGCGGGGACGCTCCGCTGGGCCCGATTTCTCAGCGATGAGAAATCGGGGAAAGAATCGCTTAGGGCGTTCCCCCCTAAGGACCTCCCTGGGGTACCTGACTGGAACTGCGTCAAGCCTATCTTCGGCCCGTCACACTTGTTGTGGCTCCTGGTACTGCCACCACACCAGGCTACCCGGGGCAGCTGGCCCTATGGCGTGGTGATTTCCACGTCCGGGCCTACCCTGGAGAAGCGGTGTTGCCACCGCCGTCAGCCAGGCCACCGGCAGTTGGGAACAACTGCTCACCAGGGTGAGGCCCTGACAATCGAAGTACCATCCACCAGAGAAGCAGGTACGACCCATAGGATTTTTGAACCATCTATGTGACCCCACCTGGCCAAGGGCCGAAAAGAGAGGGACGCACCACGCAGCCCCGTACCGGCGGGGTGGATTCCACAAGGAGGGGGAAGACCCCTCCTTTGGTGGTCTTTCGTGCCTTTCTGGCAGCAGAAAGGCACCCCCAGTGGGGAGCGCGTCCCCTGACTGGCAGGCCTGAACCAGGGAAGTACAAAGGCGAAAATTTCCACACATTGCAAACATACACCTGTGCCGACAGAGAAAAATGAGGTATAATCAGGATAGATAAACCGAAATTGGTCGGGCTTACTGGAAAAGGAGGAAAGAAGAATGGAATATCCAGAGGATGGAGTTGTTCAGACATGGCTGGACTCATTGAAAGGACTGAATGTCCGTGTCAAGAAGATGTTTGGGTGCTACTGCCTGTACTGCGACAATCAGCCAGTGGGATGGCTGCATGAGGGCGTTTTGTCCCTGCGGGAAGTGGGGCTGACGTATTTGCCCGACCATTTGAAACGGCCGTCTCCGGGAGATTCGATTCAGGAAATTCCAATCCCTTTGGAGGATTGCCATAGCCCATGGCTCCCCCAGGCAGTGCAAGACACCGCGAATCGACGCAGGGAGCAGGGAAAGGCAACCCATCCGAGAAAATCAAAGGGGTAAAAAGGCTGTTGTATGAAACAAGACGGTGCAGACCGAGTGGTTGGTCTGCACCGTCTTGTTTTGTCACGGTGAGGGCTAGGATGAGCCTCCCTTGTGTAAAGGGAGGTGGCCCGGCGTAAGCCGGGACGGAGGGATTGTTGGCACCAGGGTAGAGTCAACCCCTCAGTCAGCCTTGCGGCTGACAGTTCCCCTTGCACAGGGGAGCCTTTTTCGTACTCAGCATCCCAAGGACTGCGCTGGCAAGCCTAGGAATAAAGGTATATTGATATTTATCTAAATAGTATTGACAATCTAATTTTATAAGTGTATAAATAGATTAACCCAATCAGAGAGGAGACACGAACATGGACCAGAAGCAATCCCGCATGAAGGAGTACCTGGAGGAACAGGTGGCCCGGTGCGCCCAGGCCCGTGCCCAGCTCACGGCGGACCACCGGGGGGACGAGGCCAACTTCCAGGCCATCCAGGGCAATGTGTACGGTATTTTTTCCACAATTCTCAAGGTGGCTGTGGAGCAAAACCCCGACAATTCCCAGGGGGTGGAGGGCTTTTTCCTCAAAAAGCTGGAGGAGATTCCCGCCTACTGGGTGGAGGCCCGGGAGAAGGCAGCGGCCCGGGGGGACGAGGTGACCGCCCATCTGGAGCGGTTGAAGCTGGAGGCGTCGGAGAACGTGGGCTGTACCTTCCGGGCCATCTGGGGGGCGAAGGCATGACAGAGACCGAGGCCATCGGCCTGTTTAAGTGTCTGGCGGACAAGTCCCGTCTGCAAATTCTGAAATCCCTGGCGGTGGAGGATATGTATGTAGAGCGGCTGGCCCAGCGGTTAGGGCTCACCGCCGCCACCGTGTCCTTCCATCTGAAAAAGCTGGCCCAGGCCGAGGCAGTGTCCTCCTATAAGAGCCAGTACTACACCATGTACGCCTTGAACCGGGACCTCTTTGACACCACCATCCTCGATATTGTGCAGGAGAAATCAGAGGAGGCGGACCTCCAGGCCCAGCGGGATGAGGCGTACCGCCAGCACGTCCTGGACTCCTTTTTCCAGGACGGAAAGCTCAAAACCATCCCCGCCCAGAGCAAAAAGGAGCGCATTGTGCTCCAGGTGTTGGCCCAGCAGTTCGAGCCAAAGCGCATCTACCCCGAGCCGGAGGTAAATGCCATTCTGGCCCGGTACCATGACGATGTGTGCACTCTCCGCCGAGACCTGGTGGGGGAGGGGCTGCTGGAGCGGGATGCCCGGGGCTATTGGCGGACACCAGAGTGCGAATGAAAAAGACAGTGCAGACAGATTGTATGTCTACACTGTCTTTTATTTCAAAAATTCTGAAATTAAAATTTTCAATACTTGTTTATGTTTATATGTTCATATCAGATTATTTGACGGTATATCAAATCTATTATACTTGAATTGTCTGGAATAAATGGTATAATGAGCCTAAAGAAGTGTGTGGGGTGAGAATATGACCAAAGAGCAGACGATAAGGTGGTTGCGTAATTATATCAGAGCTGAGAAAGCATATTTTTCTAGAGCGGCATATACAGAAGATTGTAAAAGAGAACTCGAAGAATGTAAGAAGGAACCGGAGATAACTCCAGAATTTGGAGTTTTTGGGACGATAATTGAAATCCTTATTTGGACAATAATAGGTACGGTGATATTGGGGATAATCTGTGCTGTATGTTGGTGTGTATTTTTTCTTTGAAGCGCTAATCACAGATTACAAAAATAACAGCATGACGGTCGAATTGAAAAGCGCTCAATTTATAGAGTTTTGGGTGCGTCCGGTAGTGTATATTATGAAAGGGGACGCAGAAAATCCTACTGTCATACAGGGGATTCTGGGCTTTTTTACATTTTCCCTGATACCTGCTTTCGTTTTAAGTATTATTTTGGGAGTTCATGATAAGATTACTACTCCAAAGGGAAATAGACAGGAACTTGCAGTGAACGAGATAAGACTCAAAAAGATACCCAGATTGGAAGAAAGAATACGCGAGGCTGAGAAAAAGCAAAATATTGCACAGCAAGAATTAGAAAGCCTGGAAAAGCAAAATGTTGTGCCAAAGAAATACTTGACTTGGGCAAAAGATTTATTAGAATATTTGGAAAATTGCCGTGCTGATTCCTTGAAAGAAGCTATTAATTTAATGGAATTTGAGTGGAATCAAGAAGAAAGCTTGCATGAATTAAAACGGCATAACAAAAGAATGGAAGAAACTTATGCAAGACATGCTGCTGCTATGGAGAGAAGTGCTGATGCCTCTGAACGTGCTGCCGAAGCGGCAGAAGAAGATGCATTTTGGTCTAAGGGTTCTGCCTTCCTAATCGCTAATGAAATTGATAAGCTAAAGAAAAAGTAATAGCATAAACAATATAAAATCTGTATTTGTAGACGGACTGATAGATGCGAAAAATATGAAACAACCCCCAGGCTGCTTTTTATGCAGTCTGGGGGTTAAATATTCTTGACTTATGGTTTTTAGAAATCCAGCATGACCCGCTCAATCCCTGCCACGGCTTCCTCCACCAGGGCGTCCACATCCAGGGCCTGCTCGGCCTCCACCAGCTCCTCCACTTTCGGCTTGGTGCGGGGATGCTTGGGGGTGAACACAGTGCAGCAGTCCTCATAGGGGAGGATAGAGGTTTCAAAGGTGCCGATCTTGCGGGAAATGCGCACGATCTCCTCCTTGTCCATGCCCACCACCGGGCGCAGCACGGGCACGGTGCACACGGCGTTGGTGCAGGCCATGGCCTCCAGGGTCTGGCTGGCCACCTGGCCCACCGACTCGCCTGTCACCAGGGCCTGGATGCCGTTTTTCTCCGCCACCCGGCAGGCAATGCGCATCATAAACCGACGCATGAGAATGGTGAACAGGTTCTCAGGGCAGGAGCGGCGCAGCTCCTCCTGGATCTTGGTGAAGGGCACCACGTGCACGCAGGTCTTCCCGGTGTAGGGCACCAGCAGCCGGGCCAGATCCAGCACCTTTTCCTTGGCCTCGGGGGAGGTGTAGGGGTAGGAGTAGAAGTGGATCATGTCCACAATGACGCCACGCTTGGCGATCATCCAGGAGGCCACGGGGGAGTCGATGCCGCCGGACAGCAGGGACAGAGCCCGCCCACCCACGCCGATGGGCAGACCGCCCGCACCCTCGGTGGGATTGGCGTGGACAAAGGCGTCAAAATCCCGCACCTCCACGTGGACGGTGAACTGGGGATTGTGCATGTCGGCAATCAGGTGGGGGTAGGCATCGTGGAGCTCCCCGCCCACGTACTGGGACAGCTGGATGGAGGTCATGGGGAAGGTCTTGTCCGCCCGCTTGGTCTCCACCTTGAAGGAGCGGGCCATGGCCAGCTCGTCCCCCAGATACTCCTTGACGCACGCCAGAATGGCGTCCTTGTCCTTGGCGCAGGCCCGGGCCCGGCACAGACCCGCCACGCCGAACAGCTTGCCCATGGCCTCCCAGGCCCCTTCAAAGTCGCAGAACTCGTCCTGGGGCTCAATGTAGGTGGTGGACTGGCGGGTGTATACCTTAAAGGAGCCGTACTTTTTCAGCCGCCGCTTGGCGTTGCCCATGAGCTTCTCCTCAAAGGCCCGGCGGTTGAGGCCCTTGAGCACCATTTCGCCCTGCTTGAGCAGGATAATTTCTTTCATATCGTTACCTCCAAATCATTCGTGGGACAGGGCTTCCAGGGTGGCCCCAAAAGCCTCCAGGGTGGCGGTCAGATCCTCCCCGCTGTGAGCGTCCGAGAGGAACATGGCCTCGAACTGGGCGGGAGCCAGGTAAATGCCCCGTTGGAGCATTTCTCCGAAGTAGCGGGCGTACATCCCCACATCGCTGCCCTTGGCATCCACGAAGGTGGACACCTCTGTGGGGGTGAAGAAGGGGGAAATGAGGGAGCCCACCTGATTGATGACCACGGGCACCTGGGACTGAGCTGCCAGCTTGGCCATGTCCCCGGCCAGCTGGGCACCCATGTGGTTGATGTGGGTATACACTTGGGGGTTGGCCTGGAGATAGCGCAGCTGGGCCAGGCCAGCGGCCATGGCCACGGGGTTGCCGCTGAGGGTGCCCGCCTGGTAGACGGCGCCGCAGGGGGCCACCTGCTCCATGAGGGCCCGGCTGCCGCCGTAGGCACCCACGGGCATGCCGCCGCCGATGATTTTGCCGTAGGTGACCAGGTCTGCCTTTACCCCAAAGTACTCCTGGGCACCGCCGGGGGCCAGACGGAACCCGGTGATCACCTCGTCGAAGATGAGCAGGGTGCCGTGGGTATCGCACAGCTCCCGCAGCCCCTGCAAAAAGCCGGGGGCGGGGCCCACCACACCCATGTTGGCGGCCACCGGCTCTACGATGACGGCGGCCACCTCACCCCGGTTGGCCTCCAGCAGGGCCTGGACACTGGCCAGGTCGTTGAACTGGGCGGTGAGGGTGTCACGGGCGGCCCCCACGGGCACGCCGGAGGAGGAGGGGTGGCCTCCCGCCAGGGCGGAGGACCCGGCATTGACCAGCATGCAGTCGCTGTGGCCGTGGTAGCAGCCCTCAAACTTGATGAGCTTGTCCCGGCCGGTGGCGCCACGGGCCAGACGCAGGGCGGACATCACCGCCTCGGTGCCGGAGTTCACCATGCGTACCATCTCCAGTCCGGGCACCATGTCCACCATCAGCTGGGCCATTTCCACCTCCCGGGGGGTGGGTGCGCCGAAGCTGAGGCCGTCTGCTACCGCTTTCTCCACCGCCTCACGGATGATGGGGTGGTTGTGGCCCAAAATCATGGGGCCCCAGGAGCAGACGTAGTCAATGTAGCGGTGGCCCTCCACATCATAAATGCAGCTGCCCTCTGCCCGCTGGATGAACCGGGGGGTGAGACCTACGGAGCGGTAGGCCCGCACAGGGCTGTTCACCCCGCCGGGGAGTACCTGACAGGCGGCGGCAAAGAGTTCTTCCGAGTTGTGGAGGTTCATCCAATGTCCCCCCGTTTCATGGCGTCTGAGAGTTCCTTGGCGTAGTAGGTGATGAGCATATCCGCCCCGGCCCGGTAGATGGACACCGCCACTTCACACATCATCTTGTACTCATCCACCAGCCCGGCGGCAGCGGCGGCCTTAATCATGGCGTATTCTCCCGACACGGAGTAGGCGCACATGGGCAGGTCAAAGGCGGCTTTGCACTGGTGCAGCACATCCAGGTAGCTCATGGCAGGCTTGACCATGAGGATGTCTGCGCCCTCTTCCACGTCCAGGGCACACTCCCGCAGAGCCTCCCGGGCGTTGTGGGGGTCCATCTGGTAGCCTTTGCGGTCGCCAAAGGAGGGGGCGGAACCGGCGGCGGCCCGGAAGGGGCCGTAGAAGGCGGAGGCGTACTTGGCGGAGTAGGACATGATGGGCAGATTGACAAATCCAGCCTCATCCAGAGCCTTTCGCATGGCTCCAATGCGGCCATCCATCATATCCGACGGGGCCACCATATCCACTCCGGCCCGGGCATAGGACAGGGTGATGTCCACCAGCCGGGGAAGGGTGGCGTCGTTGTCCACGTGCTCCCCGCAGAGGATGCCACAGTGTCCGTGGCTGGTGTACTCACACATACATACATCGGCAATGACGTAGAAGTTGGGGTAGCTTTTCTTAATGGTGCGGATAGCCTGCTGTACCACCCCGTTGTCGTCCCAGGCCGAGGAGCCGATCTCGTCTTTGTGGGCGGGCAGGCCAAAGAGGATGCACTTGTTCACCCCGTGGCTCAGGCACTCCTCCACCGCCTCATGTACGCTGTCCAGACCGTAGTGGAACTGTCCGGGCAGGGAGGGGATGGGGCGGGTGCCTTGCAGGGTTTCGTCCACGAAAATGGGGTAAATGAGGCTGTCCGGGGACAGCCGGGTCTCCCGGCACAGGCTGCGCACCTCAGGACAGGTGCGCAGGCGGCGGGGTCTATGGGTCAATTCCATGAGGGATTCCTCCTTCTCTATCTTACAAGGACTGGGCCAGCCGCAGCAGGCCGGGGATGGTGGCTTCCTCCGCTATGAGCACGGGAATGCCGTACCGCTGGGCCTCCTGGGCGGTCTGGTGCCCAATGCACAAACCCGTGATGTTGCCCAGAGGGGCATCCTCCCCCACCGAGGAGACAAATCCCTTGACGGTGGAGGCGGAGGTGAAGGTGACGTAGGACAGTTCCCCCTGTTCCAGTGCTTCTCTCAGCTCGGGGGAGCGGGGGTTATCGTAGTGGGTGGTGTACACCGCAACTTCCTCATAGGGAATGTCACGCTCGGTGAGGGCCTGAGTGAGGAGGGGGGAGCCTTCCTCTGCCCGGGGCAGCAGCACCGTCCCGGTGGCGGGGATGCCCTGGCCCAAGTCCTGGGCGGTGTATACTTTGGGCACATAGTCCGCCGTCAGGCCGTATTTCTTCAATGTGGCGGCGGTGCCGGGGCCGATGGCAGCCAGCTTCACCCCCGCCAGAGCCCGGCTGTCCATGCCCTGGGCGTTCAGGGCATCGAAAAATACCTGTACCCCCACGGGGCTGGTGAAGGCCACCCACTGGTAGTCCTCCAGATGCTGCAAGGCGGCGGTGAGGGGGGGACAGGGGTTGATGGGGGTGGTGTGGATGCAGGGGTACTCCCAGACCTTGGCCCCCAGCTCCCGCAGGCCTTGGGCCAGGGTGCCCTTGCGGGCAGCGGGGCGGGTGACCACAAAGGTGCGGCCTTTCAGGGGCAGGGCGTCGAACCAGTCGAAGGAATCCGCCAGGGCGCACACGCCCCCCACAATGCTGATGGCGGGGCTCTCCACCTGGTGGTCCCGGGCGGCCTGGGCCAGGGTGGCCAGGGTGGCGCTGATGCGGCGTTGGGCGGGGGTGGTGCCCCGCTCTACGATGGCAGCGGGGGTATTGGGGTCCATGCCCGCCTGAAGAAGCCCCTCACAGATCTGGGGCAGGGCGGACACACCCATGAGAAACACCAGGGTGCCACGGGTGGCCACCAGGGCATCAAAGTCGATGTCCAGCGCTTTCCCAGCCCGCTGGTGTCCGGTAACAATGTGCAGAGAGGAGCAGCAGTCCCGGTGTGTCACTGGGATGCCGCCATAGGCGGGCACCGCCAGGGCGGAGGTGACCCCAGGCACTACCTGGAAGGGCACCTGATGCTGGGCCAGCAGCTCCAGCTCCTCGCCGCCCCGTCCGAAGAGGAAGGGATCGCCGCCCTTGAGACGCACCACGTTGGCGCCTCCCAGGGCCTCGGTGAGAAGGATCTGGTTGATCTCCTCCTGGGGCACCGGGTGCACATTCACCCGCTTGCCCACGTCGATGGCCTTGGCGGTGGGGGGGATGAGGGCCAGAATTTCTGGGCTTACCAGGCGGTCAAACACCACCACATCCGCCTGTTCAATGGCTTTTTTCCCTTTTAAGGTGAGCAGGCCGGGGTCTCCGGGGCCTGCGCCCACCAGTGTGACCTGTCCCATCATAGGCAGTCCCTCCTCATACGGTGTGCCAACTCCGCCCCCATGGTTTGCGCATCGGAACAGGCAGAGCAGCTGCTTTGGATGTAAGATTCCCCACGGGGGCTGACATAAAAGCCCGTGAGGGTGACGGTATCTCCGTCCACGGTGGCGTAGGCCGCCACCGGAGAGGAGCAGCCCCCGTCCAGGGCCGCCACAAAGGCCCGCTCAGCGGTAAGGCACACCGCCGCCACTGGGTCGTGGAAGGCGGACAGGCAGGTGGTGTCCACCCCCTGGCGGCTCTGCACCGCCAAAATGCCCTGTCCGGCGGCGGGAAGCATCTCCTCCACCGAGAAGCGGCGGGAGATGCGGCCCTCCAGTCCCAGCCGCTCCAGCCCCGCACTGGCCAGCACCAGGGCGGAGAAGTCCCCCCGGTCCAGCTTGGCAAGCCGGGTTTGCACGTTGCCCCGCACCGGGGCCACGGTGTGGTTGGGGAACAGCTTGCGGAGCTGGAGGGTGCGGCGCAGGGAAGAACAGCCGATGGGCTTTGCGGGGTCTAAGGTGTCCACCCCCTGGGGGAGTACCAGGGCATCCCGGGGGTCTGCCCGGTGGGAGAAGGCCACCAGGGGCAATTCCGGAGGGATGTCCATGGGCAAGTCCTTGCTGGAGTGGACGGTGAAGTCCACCCGGCCCTCCAAAAGGGCACGGTCCAGCTCCTTGACGAACAGACCCTTCCCTCCAATCTGGCTCAGGGGACGGTCCAGAATCAGGTCTCCGGTGGTCTTCATGGTAACCAGCTCCACCTCCAGGGTGGGGTCATAGGCCCCAATGGCGTCCATGACCATCTCGCTTTGTATGACGGCCAGCCGACTGTCTCGGCTTCCTATGCGTATCTTCATGGGGTTTCCTCCAAAATTTCTCGAATCTGCCCAGCGCAGCGGGCGGTGCGGGCGTGGTCGGAGCCGTCCCCCACCACCCCGGCCA
>NZ_JACSNZ010000024.1 GCF_016902575.1 Pseudoflavonifractor capillosus
GGGGTGGGAACGGGGGTGTTATCCGGTTTTGTGTCGGTATTGCCCCCCGTGTTGCCGCCGGTACTGCCTGCGGCCCGGTTGACCGTAATGGTGTAGTACTTTTTCGCACCGTTCTCTGCTGTGACCTGGACGGTAACGGTGTTATCGCCCACCTTAAAGTCGCTGTTCCCCCAGTAGACCATCTTGGCCTTCCCGTCCTGGGTCTTTGCATACACCGCCACGCTGGTGGTGGAGTTGGATACCCAGGCCTTGTAGCTGGTGGTGCCGGCGGAGAAGCCGGGGGACAGGGTGCCGGGGCTGATGGACAGGGAGCTGAGGTTGTTGTTGGAAGATGCCGTGGGGGCGGCGTTGATGGTGACGGCAGACTGCCCCATCGTCACCGCCATGGGGTCACCATTTCCGTCTACAATATCATAACTGGCACAGGTGACGGTGGTACTTCCCGTCTTCAGCGCCTTGAAGGTCATGGAAAAGCTCATGTTTCCAGCGGATGTGTTTTCGTTGTCCAAAACCACCATCCCACCGCCGCCGCTGCCATAGCCCAAATTACCCGAGACATACTGTAAATAGCTCTGGTCATAGTTCATGCGAATGGTGGCCCCCGCCACACTGCCGGACACGCTGACATTGATGGTAACATTGTTCCCCACGGTGACGCTGGGGTCGGAAAAGCTTACCCGACACGCCGCTGCCGCCAAGCTCGCAGGGGTAGTCAAGGCCAAAACCATAACCAAGGCCACAAACAAAGCAGCCAGTTTCTGAGAAAAGAATTGTTTCATTGAATTGCTCCCTATTTACTGAGTGATGGGGGTAGTCCCCAGAATATGGTTGCGCACTTTGATACGGTCCGTATTGCTCACCTGTCTATCTTTGTTTACATCTCCAGCCTCAAAATAGACACCCGTAAGCTTGTTGGTCCCCAGCACATGGTTGCGGATCTTAATACGATCCGAATTGGAGATCGTTCCATCTCCATTCACATCTCCATACAGCAGCACCGTCCACTTGGCGTACTGGGTGCCGTTGTCATAGTAGACATATACGGTATCTCCGGTGACCACCTTTTCGCTGTTCCCCTTCACACCTCTGGAGTCACGCACCTGGGCATAACCCCCTTGGATGTTCAGGTTGTTCACAAAGTCAGACACCTTGGTATTCAAAGCGATGCCGGAGACATAGTTGGCCCCGCTCACCGTGTACTTGGGATTTATGGAGAAGTTTCCTTCTCCGGCCTGTCTGGCAATGGTGAGGGTGAAGGTGCGTTTGCTGCCGTTTTCAGCGGTGACGGTGATCTTCACCGTATTGCTGCCCACCTTCAGCGACACGTTCCCCGCTCCGCTGACTTTCGCCTTTCCGTTCTTGGTGGTTGCAGTGATATTGACGGAAGACACGGAGTTGGGCACCACCACGCTGTAATTGGTGGTATCGTTGTTGAAGCTGGGGCTCAGGGAATAGCCGCCCACATTCAAACTGCTCAGGCGGTTGTCGGGGGAGCCGTCCCCGGTGGGTTGTGCGCAGGGAGAGCCGGGCATATTCTTGTACACGGGAATGGAGAACACCAGGGGTGCCTGGCGCAGCTCCTCACTGTACCCGCCGGCCAGACTCAGGCCCTCGGAGGAGGCGCCCCACACGCTGGTCATGTACTGGTTCCAGAAGGGGTTGTCCCCCTGGACGTTGAACCGTTTTAAGTACAGGGTGTCCTGTCCCGCAGCCACATAGCCGTTGGCATAGAACTGGGCGCCGCCGGTAATGGCCTTGGCCCGGCTGTTCCAGGGCCGTCCATTGCTTACGCCGTTTCCACTGGTACCGCCCTTGGCATAGATCAGTCCGTTTTTGATGGCGGTGTTTCCGCCACCAGCCGCTGCACCGATGTTGTAGAAGTTGAAATATCCCTCGTAGCCCGGTACATTTCCGGAAATGCTCTCGCTTTGACCCTTGGTACCCTGCTCCTGGATGATCATAGCCGCCAGCACATAGGGGTTGACCCCCACCTGCTTGCCTGCATCGTAGATCACCTGGGGGTAGTAGATCTTTTTGCCATCGGTGTCGGTGACGGTGGCTTTCAGGAAGGTGCCATCCACCAGCCGCTCCACCCCAGCCACGTTTTGCACGCTGCCGTCGTAGCTCTGGAGAAGGAACTGGAAAATGCTGTTCTTGCTCAAAAAGTTCCGGGGATCCATGTAGTAGGCCACAATCTCCCGAGAAGCAGCCACCCAGCCGCCAGAGTCAAACACGGTCCACACCCCGGTATCCCAGTTGTAAGCCTTGGGGTCGGTGGACTTCCAGCTGGACTTGGAGGTGGACTGCACCAGGCTCTTGCCGATGACCGTCTCCTGATCCACCGCATAGTCCCACTCATACCCGGTGTGGTAGGCTTTGAACACCCACTCGGGGTACATGGCGTGGAGCAGCTTGAGCCCATCCCAATAGGACTCCGGGAAGCCCTGCTGCTTTAAGTAGGCCTCAAACTCCTTGTCGTCTGCGGGAGTACCGATGAGAACAATGTACTGGCTGCTGACGTAGCCCGTGCCGCCGTTGTAGTTAATTTGGTACCACAGAACCCCATTGGAGGCCTTTTTCTCCCCGGTGATGGTGACCACTGTGCCGTCGTAGATCAGACCCAACCGCTTGTATGTGGTTCCTGCCCCCTCTCGGACGCTCAGTCCATCTCCATCTGTACCAGTCACCATGCCGTAGCGTGCGCTGCCGGCGTAACCTGCAACAAAGACAGACAAGACCACCATGCAGGTGAAAAAGACTGCAAGGACTCCTGCCAGCTTTCTGGTTTTCTTCTCCACTCTTCTGCCACTGTGCAACATAGTCTCTCCTTATTCTCCTCCAGACCAGGCCTTTGCCCCAGCAAAGGGCACCGGTCTTCCATATAATTCCATCTTTTAGGGCACACCCTGCCCTTTCATACTATCTCGACACATATTTTATAAAAGTAGCCGCCGTTTGTCAACGGCAGTCAGGCCAGATTGGCGCTCACAGATAGACAAAATAAGGGCAAATATGGATATATTTTCTCTAGGTATTTAGTTCAGCGGCAATGGCATCCACGCAGTGGTCCAGGTAGCAGCGCAGGGGCTGTTCCTGGCCCATGGCGATGCGGATGCCACAGCGGTTGGCGGGGATGAGCACTTTGATGGCGTTGCTGTCCCCCACGGCCTGGGCCATGCGGGGAGAGATCTCTCCCATCAGGCCGTTGGCCATGAGAATGGCCACGGAGCCCACCACAAAGTCCGCCTTTCCCACGTTGAAGATCACCGCATTTTCACCGGTGGCCCCATCCTCGGCGCCGCCTTTGAGCATGGCCTCGGTGGCGGCGGAGTTGGTGCCCACTGCCCGCACATGCACCTGGGGCAGCCGCTCTCTGAGCCGGGACACCAGTGCCTTGCCCATGCCGCCGCCGTGACCATCCACCACCACCACCAGAGGTCTTTGATCTGCCATGAAATTTCCTCCTTATGTTACGCTTTTCCCCATGATACCATATTTCTCCCCTGCTGCCAATGTGTCCGGCTCAGGATTGATTTTCCGGAAAAAATGGTGTAGACTAGCTTGTAATGCAATCATATTCCAGGAGATTTTGTCAGGAGGGAAGCCTATGTCTCATCCCTTTTCCCATTATCAGGAAAGTGCAGCCTATCTTCAGGGGCAGTTGGGCCAGTTTGTACCCAAAGTGGCACTGATTTTAGGCTCCGGACTGGGAGATCTGGCCCAGGAGGTGGAGCATCCTGTGGCTGTTCCCTATGCCGCCATCCCCCACTTCCCCCGCTCCACCGCCCCCGGACATGTGGGGCAGTTGGTGTTTGGCACCCTTTCGGGACGGAATGTGGCGGTGATGCAGGGCCGGGTACACCACTACGAGGGGTACTCCTATGAGGACGTGGCCTACGGGGTGCGGGTGCTGCGGCTGTTGGGATGTGACACCCTGCTGGTGACCAACGCCGCCGGATGCGTCCATGGGGACTGGAACGCCGGGGACATCATGCTCATCACCGACCAGATCAAACTCTCCGGGGAGTCCCCCCTGCGGGGGGAAAATCTCCCCCAGTTCGGGGTGCGCTTCCCCGATGCCTCCCACCTGTACACCCCCCGGCTGCAAGATGTGGCCCGCCGTGTGGCCGCTGGCCTGGGTAGCGTGCTGCGGGAAGGGGTATACTATTACAGCTTCGGACCCCAGTATGAGACTCCCGCCGAGATCCGGGCCATCCGTGCCCTGGGTGGGGATGCGGTGGGCATGTCCACCGCCCCTGAGGTGATCGTAGCCGCCCACTGCGGTATGGAGGTGCTGGGCTTCTCTCTGCTGTCCAATATGGCCGCCGGGATGCTGCCAAAGCCCCTGAGCGAGGAGGAAGTGCTGGAAGCTGGCAAAGCCGCCCGCCACCGCTTCGCTCCCCTGGTGCTGGGCTGTCTGGCTGCGTTGTAAGGAGGAACCCATGTCCGTATTGTTTACCAACGTCACCGCTGTGCTCATGGATGCAGCGGGTACCATATTGAAAAACGGCTATGTCCAGGTGGAGGGCACCTCCATTTCCTATGTGGGCACCCAGCGTCCCCAGGGGGACTTTGAACGGGTGGTGGACTGCTCCGGCAAGGTGATGATGCCCGGCCTGGTCAACGCCCACACCCACCTGCCCATGACCCTGATGCGGGGGTACGGCGGCGGGTGCGACCTGCAAACCTGGCTCCATGACTACATCTTTCCCGCCGAGGGCAAGCTGGATGCCCGGGCCGTGTCCGCCGGGGCTGGGCTGGGTCTGGCGGAGATGATCGCCTCCGGGGTGACCTGTGTGGCGGATATGTATATGTTCACCTCCACCATCGCCCAGGAGATTCTGAATGCCGGCATCAGCGCCAACCTGTCCTGCGGCGGGGTGTACTTCGGGGATCCCGCCCAGTTTGACCCCAACACCTGCGGGGACTGCATCGCCCAGCGGGAACTCACTGACCAGTGGCACGGGGCTGGGGACGGTCAAATCCTCATTGACGCCTCCATCCACGGGGAATACACCTCCTCCGCCCCCCTGTGGGCGTGGATGGCCCAGTTTGCCCACGACCACCATCAGCGGATGCACGTGCATGTGTCCGAGACGGTGTCTGAGCACCAGGCCTGTCTCTCCCGCCACGGCCTGACCCCCATCCAGACCCTGAACCAGTACGGGGTGTGGGACAACGGCGGCATCGCCGCCCACTGTGTGTACACCACCCCGGAGGACTGGGCCATCATGGCAGAACGGGGCGTCACCTGCGTCCACAACCCCTATTCCAACCTGAAATTAGGCTCCGGCATCGCCCCCACCCCCGATATGCTCACTGCCGGGGTGAATGTGGCCCTGGGCACCGACGGGATGTCCTCCCACAACAGCGCAGATCTGTTTGCGGATATGAAACTGGCGGCTCTGCTCCCCAGCGGGGTGCGGTGCGCCCCCGGCGTGGTGTCTCCCTGGCAGGCCCTGGAGATGTCCACCGCAGGCGGCGCCCGGGCGCTGGGCCGTCCCACCGGACAAATCGTGGCAGGCAAGGTGGCAGACCTGATTTTGTTGGACTTCACCGCCCCCAACCTCACCCCCTGCCACGACGTGGTAGAAAATCTGGTCTTTGCCGCCCACGGCTCCAACGTGGTGATGAATATGGCCCGGGGCCGCATCATATATGAAAACGGTACCTTCCACACCCTGGATGTGGAGCGCATCCGGGCCGAGGTGCACAACTATGCCCTCCCCCTCCTGTTCGGTTGACGGAAAACTTGGTGAAAGGTTGAGAATATGACGAATCCCACCTCAAAAAAGAATACATTTTTCGGCGGCGCCGCCATTTTGGCCGCCGGTCTCATCATTGTCAAGCTCATCGGAGCCCTGTACAAAATTCCCCTGGGCAACATTCTGGGGGAGGCCGGCTTTTCCGACTTCAACTCCGCCTACTACATCTACTCCCTGCTCATCACCGTCTCCACCGGCGGCCTGCCGGTGGCCCTGTCCAAGATGATCTCCGAGGCCCACGCTCAGGGCCGGTACAACCAGGTCAACAAGACCTTCCGGGTGGCATTTTCCACCTTCTTCATCCTGGGCACCATCAGCTTCTGCCTGATGTTCTTCTTCCCCAAACAGCTGGCAGGGCTCATCAACAACGAGCAGAGCTGGTACTCCATCCGTGCCCTGGCCCCCGCCATCTTCTTTTTGTGCCCACTGTCCGCCATGCGGGGCTATTTTCAGGGCCACGCCATCATGACTCCCACCGCCGTGTCCCAGATCATCGAGGCTGTGGGCAAGCTGGTCATCGGCCTTTCCCTGGCCACCGCCCTGCTCTCTGCCTCCAGCAATGAATCTCTGGCCGCCTCGGGCGCCATCTGCGGCGTGTCAGTGGGCTGCGGCCTGGGCATGCTGTACACCTTCATCTGCTTCCGGTCCAAGCGTCGGGAGTACCCCGTGGGCAATGACCGCCCCCAGTCCTCCAAAAAGATCTTCAGCACCCTGCTCCAGCTGGCCATCCCCATCACCCTGGGTTCGTCGGTGATCGGCCTTGTCAACCTCATTGACACCAGTATGATTTACGGCCGGCTTCAGGATGCCGCCGGATTCACCTTGCTGCAGGCCCGCTCCCTGAAGGGTGTGTATGACCAGGCTGTGACCCTGTACAACCTGCCCTCCTCCTTCATGGTGCCCATCACCGCCTCCATCATCCCGGCGGTGTCGGCAGCTCAGGCAGTTCACAACCGAAAGCTGGGGGCTCAGATCAGCGAGACCGCCCTGCGCACCACCGCTCTGCTGGCCATTCCCGCCGGTGTGGGCCTGTGTGTGCTCAGCCGTCCCATCATGCGGCTGCTCTACCCCTCCACTGACGTGGAGCTGGGAGGCTGGATTCTGTCCGTTCTGGCCATTGCGGTGGTCTTCGTGTGCTTTATGCTGGTGTGTAACGCCATTATGCAGGCCCACCACCTGGTCATCATCCCCATGATCACCACCATCATCGGCTGCCTGTTCAAGCTGCCCATCAACTACATTCTGGTGGGCAACCGCCAGATCAACATCAAAGGCGCTCCGGTGAGCATCCTGATGTGCTTTGGCCTCATCGCCATTATGGACCTGGTCATCATCAAGCGCACCCTGCCCCGGTCTTTGAGCCTGGTGCGTGCCTTTGGCAAGCCCCTGGTGTCCGCCCTGGTGATGGGTCTTGCAGTGTGGGCCTGCTACGGTCTGGCCTCCTCCTTCCTGTCCGGGGCCGATGGCCTGAGCAATTCCGCCAACGCCGTGGCCACCCTCTTCTCGGTGGCGGTGGGCGGAACGGTGTACCTGGTGCTGGTGGTGGCGCTGCGGGCCATCTCTCCCCAGGATCTCAAGTTTATGCCCAAGGGGGATAAGATCGGCCGCCTGCTGCGCATTACCCCCGCTCGGTGATCTCCCCGCACACAACTTGTTGATACAAAATCCTTGCATTGTAGGTGATATTATGGTAGATTTTTCTTTCAAGGACCATTATAATGTCCAGGATCTGGTAGACATTGTCCGGGTGCTTCGGGCTCCCGGCGGCTGCCAGTGGGACGCCCAGCAGACCCACGAGTCCATCCGCCGCAACTTCCTGGAGGAGGCCTATGAGGTGGCAGAGGCCATCGATCAGAACTCCACCGAGCACCTCCAGGAGGAGCTGGGTGACGTGCTGCTCCAGGTAGTCTTCCACACCTCCATTGAGGAGGATGAGGGTCGGTTCAACCTGGACGACGTGGCCGATGGGGTGTGCAAAAAGCTCATCTTCCGCCATCCCCATGTGTTTGGGGATGTGTCCGTGTCCTCCACCGGGGAGATCCTGGCCAACTGGGAGGAACTGAAAAAGAAGGAGAAGGGCCAGGCCACCCAGGCCGATGCCGTGGATGCCGTGGCCCGCTCTCTCCCCGCACTGTGGCGGGCAGAGAAGGTGCAGAAGAAGGCCGCCAAGGTGGGTTTTGACTGGGACAGCGTAGACGGCGCTGTGGACAAGCTCTCCGAGGAGCTCTGCGAGGTGAAGCAGGCCATTTCCGGCCACGGCGACCCCGCCGAGGAGCTGGGAGATCTGCTCTTTGCCGCCGTCAACGTGGCCCGCTTTTTGAAGGTGGATCCTGAGGATGCCCTTCAGGCTGCCTGTGACAAGTTCGCCGCCCGCTTCCGCCGGGTGGAGGAGGAGGTCACCGCCCAGGGCAAGCAGATGGAGGACATGAGTCTTGCCCAGCTGGACGAGATCTGGAACGCCATCAAGCACGCCCATAAAAACCCCATACCATGAGGAGGAACAACAACATGAACAAAGCCGATCTCATCAACGCCGCCGCTGAAAAAACCGGCCTGTCCAAGAAAGACACCGAGTCCGTGCTCAACGCCGCCCTGGAGTCCATCACCCAGGCCCTGGCCCAGGAGGAGAAGGTGCAGCTGGTGGGCTTTGGCTCCTTTGAGGTGAAGAGCCGTGCCGCCCGCATTGGCCGCAACCCCCACACCAAGGAGCAGATCAACATTCCCGCATCCAAGACCCCTGTGTTCAAGCCTGGCAAGGCACTGAAGGACGCTGTGGCAGAATAAACAAGCTATGGGGGCAGACGGCATGGTCTGCCCCTGTTTTATAGGAGGAAATTTATGCGATTGGATAAGTGGTTGAAGGTGTCCCGGCTCATCAAGCGGCGCACTGTGGCCAACGAGGCCTGCGACAACGGCCGCATCACCGTGGGCGGGCGCACCGTCAAGGCCTCTTACGAGGTGAAGGCGGGAGATGTGCTGGAGATGAAATTCGGCGAGAAGTCCATCCGGGTGGAAGTACTCTCCACGGCCGACATCGTAGGCAAGGCGGATGCCAGCGCCATGTACCAGCAACTATAAACGCAAAAATGTGGGAATACCCCGAGGTATTCCCACATTTTTTATTTGCAGGCTGACGGATGCTGGGCGTATCATTCTTTGTTTTGGCAGTACCGCCGCACCAGATCCAGAGCGTGGTTGGCCGCCAGCGTGCGCACCCGGTCCCGGCGCTGGGCAGCGCCCCCCAGGTGCAGCTCCACCGCCTCACACCCTTCCGGCGTGGCCAGGGCCACATACACAAGCCCCACTGGGTTGCCCCGCTCATCGCTGTCGGGGCCTGCCACCCCGGTGGTGGACACCGCCAGGTCACACCCCAGCACCCTTCTGGCCCCCTGGGCCATCTGCCGGGCCACTTCGGCGCATACTGCCCCCTGGTCATCCAGCAGCTGCTGGGACACCCCCAGCACCTGGTGCTTGACGGCATTGGTGTAGCTCACCACACCCCCTCGCAGCACCGCCGATGCCCCGGGCACGTCGGTGACCCGCTTGGCGATCAGTCCCCCGGTGCAGCTCTCCGCCGTGCCCAAGGTCAGGCCCTTTCGGGCCAGCAGAGGCACCACTACCTCCTCCAGGGAGGTCACATCCGCCCCGTAGATGATGTCGCCCAACATAGACCGCACATCCTGCTCCACCGGGACGATCATGGCACGGGCCTGCTCCACATTCTCCGCCTTGGCGGTGATGCGCAGCTCCACCTCCCCTTCCTTGGCGTAGGGGGCCAGGGTGGGATTTTGAAGGGCGTTCATCTTGTCCCGCAGCAGCTGCTCCACCCCTGACTCCCCCAGGCCAAAGATGCGCAGAGTGCGGGAGTGGATGACCCCCTGGGTGAGCTGAGCCAGGTAGGGCACCGCCTCCTCCCGGAACATGGGGATGCACTCCCGGGGCGGGCCGGGCAGCATCACCACGTGTACCCCTTCCACACAAAATGCACACCCAGGGGCGGTGCCCCAGTGGTTTTCCAGCACCGTGCACCCCTTTGGCAGATAGGCCTGCTGCAAATTGTTCTCCGTCATGGTGCGCCCCGACTTGGCAAAATAGGCACGGATGCTGGCCTCGCATTGGGGATGGTACTCCAGGGGCAGCCCAAAGGCTCCCGCCACCACCTTCTTGGTCAAATCGTCACAAGTGGGCCCCAGCCCACCGGTGGTGACGAGGATATCCGCCCGACTCCTGGCCACCTCCACGGCCTGTTGCAGCCGCCCGGGATTGTCTCCCACCACCGTGTGGTGATACACATTCAACCCCATGCCGGACAACAGACGGCTTAAGTCGGAGGCGTTGGTATTTAAGGTGTTGCCCAGCAGCAGCTCGGTGCCCACCGCCAGCAATTCCACTCGATGTTCCATGTTGCGTTCCCTCCTGTGGTCTTTGCTGCCATACTAGCCCCACCCACCCCCTGTTGTCAATGCCCCGCATCTTTCCCGCTTTAGTGCATGAGAAAAAAGGCTTGCAATTTCCCCACGGTTGGGATATAATGACCTCACTTCATAAAGCGAGGTTTGCAGTGATGACCCACACTTCCGCCCACAACTTCACGGCTTATTATGGCTTTACTCGATTTACCGGGTACGGCTATTTTGTCATGGAACAACGCGGCATTGAGTGAGCCATTTTGCACCCAGCTTTTGGGGGCAGAATCCAACATACCGAATCGGAACGCTCATTGACGCAAGAGGTGGTCAATGGGCGGTTTTTTATTTTGGAGCTCTCACCCCTGTGTCAGACGTTCCTGACTTCGTAACACAGAAAGGATGAACACACCATGGTTATTGTTATGAAACCCTCCGCCACCCAGGACGCCATCCAGGGTCTGGCCCACCAGCTGGAAGCAGATCACCCCGAAGTACGGGTGAGCATCACCAAAGGCGTAGGCTGCTCGATCCTGGGTCTGGTGGGAGACACCTCCCGCATCGACCAGGACAAGCTCACCATCCACGATGACGTGGATCGGGTGATGCGGGTGCAGGAGCCGTACAAGAAGGCCAACCGCAAGTTCCACCCCGAGGACAGTGCCGTGCGCATTGGAGATGCCGTCATCGGCGGGGGCGGGTTCACCGTCATCGCCGGGCCCTGTTCGGTGGAGAGCCGGGAGCAGATCATTGACGTGGCCCAGTCGGTGAAGGCCTCCGGGGCCTCCCTGCTGCGGGGCGGCGCCTTCAAGCCCCGCACCTCCCCCTACGCCTTCCAGGGCATGGGCACTCCCGGCCTGGATCTGCTGCTGGAGGCCAAGGCGGAGACTGGGCTGCCCATCGTCACCGAGCTGATGAGTCCCAAGTACTGCGAATTGTTCGAGGAAAAGGTGGATGTGGTGCAGATCGGTGCCCGAAACATGCAGAACTTCGACCTGCTCAAAGAGGTGGGCAAGATGTCCAAGCCCATTTTGCTCAAGCGTGGCCTGGCCAACACCTACGAGGAGTGGATCATGTCGGCAGAGTACATCATGGCCTCGGGCAACGAGAATGTGATTTTGTGTGAGCGGGGCGTGCGCACCTTTGAGACCTACACCCGTAACACCCTGGATCTGTCCGCCATCCCCGCCATCCGCCGCATGAGCCACCTGCCCATCGTGGTGGATCCCTCCCACGCCGCCGGCATGTACTGGATGGTGGAGCCTCTGGCCATGGCAGCCGCCGCTGTGGGGGCTGACGGGCTGATGATCGAGGTGCACAACAACCCCGCCTGTGCCAAGTGCGACGGTCAGCAGTCCCTGACCCCTGAGAAGTTCCGCCGCCTCATGGACAAGGTGACCCCCCTGGTGGAGCTGATGGGTAAGACACTCACCTAATATACAAAGAGAGAGGAGCATGAGCCATGGCTATCTTAGAGCGCACCCTCACAGGAGATTTTGACCAGGTTCTCCACAAACTCCACAACGCCATTTTAGATGGCAGTATGTCCGCCTCCTTTGAAAACGGAAACGACTACATGATGGGAGACACCCACTGTGCCGTGCGGGTGTACGAGCGGTACAGCTACACAGGGGACAACCGGGTCGCCCTGTGTCTCATGCTCACCGGACTGGGCGACCAGCTGCGCCTCACCGCCATCACCGCCGGCGGCAGTCAGGCCATGTTCTTCAAAATCAACACCTGGGGCGAGGAGGCCTTTTTGGACACTCTGGCCCAGGCCGTAGACAAACTCTGAGAGGAGAGAACCCCCATGCGCACCCTCACCGTCCCCCTTCCCGGGAGGGAATATGATATTCTCATTCACCACGGCCTGCTCCCCGGTGCCGGGGGCCACATCCGCTCCCTGCTCCCCCGTGCCCGCAAGGCCGCCCTGGTCACAGACTCCAACGTGGCCCCTCTGTATGGGCAGACTGTGGCGGATAGCCTGACCCAGGCGGGCTTCCAGGTGGAGACCTTTGTGGTGCCCGCCGGAGAGCAGAGCAAGTGTCCCGCCCAGCTGGCAGATTTGTGGAGCGGCTTTGCCCGCTTTGGCCTCACCCGCACCGACTGTGTGGTGGCCCTGGGGGGCGGCGTGGTGGGAGATCTGGCGGGCTTTGCCGCCGCCACCATCCTGCGGGGTGTGCCCCTCATTCAAATCCCCACCACTCTCCTGGCCCAGGTGGATTCTTCGGTGGGCGGGAAAGTGGCGGTTGACCTGCCAGAGGGGAAAAACCTGGCGGGCACCTTTTACCAGCCCCGGCTGGTGCTCATGGACCCCGATGCCCTCACCACCCTGCCCGATGAGACCTTTGCCGACGGCATGGCGGAGGTCATCAAGTACGGGTGCATCGCAGACGGAACCTTCCTGGAATTTCTCGCCCAGCACCCCACCCGCTCCGCCATTATGGAGCGCATCGGCCATGTGCTCCACACCTGCTGCCGCATCAAGGCAGAGGTGGTGGGGGAGGACGAGCTGGACGTGGGTCGGCGGATGATATTGAACTTCGGCCACACCCTGGGCCACGCCTACGAGCTGGCGGGCCACTATCGGGACTACACCCACGGGCAGGGGGTAGCTGCCGGCATGGTGCGGGCTGCCGAGCTGGGGGTGTCCCTGGGACTCACCCCCGCCCACCTCCCCGGTGCCATTGCCCAGCTGGTACAGGCCTTCCACCTGCCCACCGCCATTCCCTGCTCCCAGGCAGACTACGCCGCTGCCATCGGTTTGGACAAGAAGGGGGCGGGCTCCTCCATCTCCCTGATTCTCTTAGACCGTCCCGGCCATGCCCTGGCCTATCCCATTGCCAAGCAGCAGCTGCTGGACATGCTATAACGAGGTATCTCTATGAACGTCACCATCACCCCCACAAAGCTCCACGGTCCCGTCACGCCGCCCCCCTCCAAAAGCCAGGCTCACCGGCTCATCATCGCCGCCGCCCTGGCAGGAGGGGAGAGCGTGCTCCAAAACGTGGCCCAGTCCCAGGACATTCTGGCCACCATCCGGTGTATGGAAGCCCTGGGCGCCTCTTTTACCTGGAACGGCTCCACCCTCACCGTCCACGGCCTTTCCATGAACCGCTCCTTTGACCAACTTCCCCACCTGGACTGCGGGGAGTCCGGCTCCACCCTGCGCTTTCTCATCCCCATCGCCTTAGCGGTGGCAGGGGGCGGGGTGTTTACCGGCCAGGGGCGGCTGATGGAACGGCCCCAGAAGCCCTACTTTGACCTGTTTGACGCCAAAGGCATCTCCTACACCCTGGAAGACGGGGTGCTGACGGTGCAGGGCCACCTCCCCGCCGGGGACTACCCTCTGCCGGGGAATGTGTCCAGCCAGTTTGTCACCGGACTGCTCTACGCCCTGCCCCTGGTGGAGGGCACCTCCACCATCACCCTCACCTCCCCCCTGGAGTCGGAGGGGTACGTGGACATGACCCGGGACGCCCTCACCGCCGCTGGCATCCACCTGGACGGGTACACCATCCCCGGCGGGCAGCACTACTCCCCCATTCGGGGCAGTGTAGAGGCAGACTGGTCCCAGGCGGGCTTTTTCTACGCCGCTTTGGGTCTGGGCAACCAGTTGGACATTCAGGGGTTAAATCCCTATTCCAAGCAGGGCGACCAGCGTATGGTGGGCTTTTATGAAACCCTCACCGGGCCAGAGACGGACATCACCCTGGACGTGAGCCAGTGCCCCGACCTGGTGCCCCCGCTGGCGGCACTGTGTGCAGGCATGGCGGGCAAAACCTGCCACATTGTGGGGGCGGCCCGGCTGCGCATCAAGGAGAGTGATCGTCTGGCCACCACCTCCCAGGTGCTCACCGCCCTGGGGGCCAACGTGGAAGAGCTGGCAGAGGGTCTGACCATCCACGGCGTAGCCCAGTTTGACGGCGGGGTCACCGTCCCCTGTCACAACGACCACCGCATCGCCATGATGGCGGCGGTGGCTGCCACCCGGTGCATCCGCCCCATCACCCTGACAGGAGCTCAGTGCGTGGCCAAGTCCTTCCCCGACTTCTGGGAGGTCTACACCCAGCTGGGCGGCAACATCACAAAAAGCGAGGAAACTCTATGAAATATACCATTTTTGGCGAATCCCACGGCCCCGCCATTGGGGTGACACTCACTGGGGTACCTGCGGGGCTTACCCTGGACTGGGATGCCATTCAAAAGGATATGGCCCGCCGTGCCCCCGGCAAGTCCCCCCTGGCCACCGCCCGGCGTGAGGCAGATGAGGTGCAGGTGCTCTCCGGGGTGTTTGAGGGCAAGACCACCGGCTCTCCCCTGTGCGCCATGATCGCCAACACCGACACCCGAAGCGGCGACTACTCCCGCACCCGTGACCTGGCCCGGCCCGGTCACGCCGACTACCCCGCCCATGTGCGCTACCAGGGCTGCAACGACTACCGGGGCGGCGGCCATTTCTCCGGGCGGCTCACCGCCCCCCTGGTGTTTGCCGGGGCCATTGCCAAGCAGATTCTGGCCCAGCGTGGCATCTTCGTGGGTGCCCACATCAGCTCCATCTATGGGGTCAACGACGAGGCTCTGGAAGATTGGGAAACCCTGAAGGGGGTAGCGGACAAGGACTTCCCGGTGCTGGACGACGCCAAGGGCCAGGAAATGCAGGAGGCCATTTTGGAGGCCAAGGAAGAGCAGGACTCTGTGGGTGGTTCCATTGAGTGCGGGGTGTTCGGGCTCCCCGCCGGATACGGCTCCCCCGACTTCGGGGAGAATGCCGAAGGCATCTTCTCCCAGTACCTGTTTGCCGTCCCGGCGGTGAAGGCTGTGGCCTTCGGGGCTGGCACCGCCTTCTCCCTGATGCGTGGCTCCGAGGCCAACGACCCCCTATATGTGGATGAGAACGGCAACGTGGGCGCCGAGCAAAACTGCGCCGGGGGCATCAATGGCGGCATCACCAACGGGATGCCTCTGGTGTTCGAGGTGACCATGCGCCCCACCCCCTCCATCGGCCGTACCCAGTTCACCATTGACATGGCACGTATGGAGAACGCAGAATTGGAGTTGCAGGGCCGACACGATCCCTGCGTGGTGCCCAGAGCCGTTCCGGTCATCGAAGCCGCCGCCGCTCTGGCCGCCTGCCAGCTGCTGGGAATCTAGTCCCACGCCCCCAGAGGTGTGGGAAGTGAAGAGTGCATAGAGAAACAGTATGGTGTGCCGCATAGCGGCACGGATTTTCATTGGAGGCCATTCCCATGGACGAATTGCAGCATTTGAGAGATGAAATTGACGGCATTGACCGTCAGATGGTGGACTTGTTCCGCCAGCGCATGGCGGTCACCGCCCAGGTGGGCCGCTACAAGCTGGAGCGGGGTTTGCCGGTGCTGGACGCTGAGCGGGAGCGGCAGGTGCTGCAAAACAAGGCCCAACTGGTGGAGGGGGAGCTGAAACCCGGGGTGACCACCCTCTTTCAGACCATCATGTCCATCTCCCGCCGCCAGCAGCGGGACATGACCCGGGAGGGGGCGGACAACCCCGGTCTGCCCCGGCTGCTCCACGCCATGGCGGGCATCCGTCCCCCAGTGGAATCCCCCCGGGTGGTGTACCAGGGTGTGGGCGGTGCGTACAGCGAGCAGGCCTGCCTGAACTTCTTTGGGGAAGGGGTGCAGGCCACGGGGCTGGAGCAGTTTGAGGACGCCTTTCTGGCCCTGAAAGAGGGGACGGCGGACTATGCCGTGCTCCCCATCGAAAACAGCTCCACCGGCGCCATCCGCCAAATTTACGATCTGCTCACCCAGTACCAGTTTTTCATTGTGGGCGAGACCACGGTGAAGGTGGAGCATTGCCTCATGGCACTGCCCGGGGCCACTCTGGACACCATCACCCACGTCTACTCCCACGAGCAGGGCCTCTTCCAAAGCGAGCAGTTTTTGAACCGCTACCCCCACTGGAAGCGGGTGCCTCAGGCGGACACCGCCGGGTCAGCCCAGATGGTGGCTCAAAGCGGCGATGTGACCAAAGCCGCCGTGTGCTCTGCCCGGGCCGCTGAGCTTTACGGGCTGAACATCCTGGCCCGGAGCATCAACCACAACTCCCACAATACCACCCGCTTTGTGGTGGTCTCCCCCCGCATGGAGCTGCGGGAGGGGGCGGACAAAATCAGCACCGTCTTTCTCCTCCCCCACCAGGCAGGCTCCCTCCACGAGGTCCTCACCATCTTTGCCGTCCACGGGCTGAATATGGTCAAGCTGGAGTCCCGGCCCATGCCGGAGCGCAGCTGGGAATACATGTTCTTTTTGGAGTTCACCGGCAGTCTCAACACCCCCGAAATTGCCGATGTGCTCCATGAGTTATCTCAAACCACCGGAGACTTTCGGATCCTTGGAAACTTTGTGTCGAATTTGGAGGGATAGAGATGAAGAATATTATCCTCATTGGCATGATGGGCTGTGGAAAAACTACCGTGGGACAGCTGCTGGCCCAGCAGCTGGGCCGTCCCTTCGTGGACTGCGACGCCCTCATTGAGGGCAACTCCGGGCGCACCATTGCGGAGATTTTCGCCCAGGACGGGGAGCGTGGCTTCCGCTCCCTGGAAAGCCAGGTTCTGGAGCAGGTGGGGGGCCAGGACGGTCTGGTCATCGCCACCGGCGGCGGAGCGGTGCTGTCGAGAAAAAATGTGGCTTCCCTGCGCCGCAACGGCATTTTGGTCTTCCTGGACCGACCCATTGGTGAGATCTGCGCCACCCTGGACATCCAGGGCCGTCCCCTGGCTCAGGATGGGCACGAGGCCTTTGCGGAGCGGCACCTCCACCGCCTGCCCCACTACCTCACCGCAGCGGACGTGGTGGTACACAACTTTTCCACACCGGAAAGCACGGTTGCGGAAATTTTAGAGGGCATCTCCCACCTGGGCAAAAAGTTCCTCATTCTCAACGGCCCCAACCTGAACCTGTTGGGTCGGCACAATCCGGAGCTCAGTGGCCACGAGAGCTATTCCTCCCTGTGCGCCATGATTCAGCGCTACGCCACAGAGCACAACTCCACCGCCACCTGCTTCCAATCCAACCACGAGGGGGCCATCATCGACCAGATCCACGCCGCCGAAGGGGTGTATGACGCCATCATCATCAATCCCGGCGCCTATGCCCATTACAGCTACGCCATTGCCGATGCCCTCCGGGGGGTGGACATCCCCGCCTTTGAGGTGCACATCGGCAACATCCACACCCGGGAGTCCTTCCGCACCCTGTCCGTCACGGCGGAGGCCTGTGTGGGCCAGCTCCACGGCCAGGGGTTTGAGGGCTATCTGCGGGCCATGGACTACTTCCTCCAGGGAGGGCAATGACCATGCTGCAAGTCATCGGCGATCCCGTTCTCCACTCCAAATCCCCCCTCATTCACACCACCATGCTGGACTACCTGGGTCTGGACATCTCCTATACCCCCCATGTGGTGAAAAAAGGGGAGCTGTCCCAATACTTGGCCTTTGCCAAAGCCCATGGGGTCACCGGCTTCAACGCTACCATGCCCCATAAAGAGGATTTGATTCCCCTGGTGGATGAATTGGGGCAGGATGCACAGCGGTGCGGGGCGGTGAACACGGTGTGTTTCCGCAACGGCAAATGGATCGGCCACAACACCGACGGGGAGGGCTGTCTGGCCGCCCTCCAGGCCCAGGGCCTTTGGCCTGCCCGGGGTGTGGTGATCCTGGGTGCGGGGGGAGCGGCCAAAGCGGTGGCCCTGCGCCTGGCCCGGGAACAGGCTGGCCCCATCTGGGTATGCAACCGCACCCTGTCCAAGGCCCAGCAGCTGTGCCAGCTGGATCCCGCCGGGGTGCTCATCCCTGCGGGCTTTGATCCAGACACCCTCACCCAACTGTGCGCTCAGGCCCAGCTGGTGGTCAACTGCACCAACCTGGGCATGGCAGGGTGCGCCGGGCAGTTTCCGGACTTCTCCTTTCTGGACGCTCTGCCCCAAGGGGCGGGGGTCATGGATCTCATCTACCACCCTGCCCAGACTCAGCTGCTCCAGCAGGCCCAGTCCAAGGGTCTGAAGACGTGCAACGGCCTGCCCATGCTGGTGTATCAGGCCATCTTTGCCCTGGAATACTTCTTGGATCGCACCCTCCCCAAGGAGGAGCTGGCACAAGCTGTTTTTTCCAAATTGGCACAGGCTTTGGCGGAATAGACAGACATCTTTATAACTTCATATCCATATACGATCCCTCTTTGGTTCGCTTTCTCCCTGTGTCAACGGTATGCCGGGGCAAGCAGACCAAAGGGGGATCGCTGTATTTCCGCAGACTGGCAGCGGACTTCACAAGGGCGGAGCCTTTGGCCAGCCCTGCTCCCCCTTCCTTGACGGGTGGCATCGGTTGGGTTATAATTAAAATGAAATGATATGCTCATATAAAAGTAGGTGCAACCATGGCAAAAGTCACTTCTAAGACAACATATGACAACCAATCCATTTCCTCCCTGAAAGGCCCTGACCGGGTGCGGAAACGCCCCGGGGTCATCTTTGGCTCCGACGGGCTGGACGGATGCCAGCACGCCGTGTTCGAGATCCTCTCCAACGCCATCGACGAGGCCCGGGAGGGCCACGGCAGTCAGATCATCGTCACCCGCTACCAGGACCACTCCATTGAGGTGGAGGACTTTGGCCGGGGATGCCCGGTGGACTGGAACGAGGCAGAGGGCAAGTACAACTGGGAACTGGTGTTCTGCGAGCTGTACGCTGGAGGTAAGTACAAAAACGGGGATGGGGACAACTACGAGTACTCCTTAGGGTTAAACGGCCTGGGCTCCTGCGCCACCCAGTACGCCTCCCGGTACTTTGATGCCACCATCTACCGGGACGGCTTCAAATACACCCTCCACTTTGAGCGGGGCGAGCTGGTGGGAGAGATGGGCAAAGAGCCTGCCGACCGGAAAAAGACAGGCTCCAAGTTCCGGTGGCTGCCTGACCTGGACGTGTTCACCGACATTGACATCCCCCTGGAGTATTTCACCGATACCCTCAAGCGCCAGGCGGTGGTGAATGCTGGGGTCACCTTCCGTCTCCGCAACCAGGTGGGGGGCAAATTCGAGACCACGGATTTCCAGTACGAAAACGGCATCATCGACTATGTCACCGAGCTGGCTGGGGAACAGACCCTCACCGCCCCCGTGTTCTGGCAGACGGAGCGACGTGGCCGGGATCGGGCAGACAAGGCAGATTACAAGGTGAAGCTGTCTGTGTCCTTCTGCTTCTCCAACACCGTCAACCTGGTGGAACACTACCACAACTCCTCCTGGCTGGAGTATGGCGGCGCCCCGGAAAAGGCCATGCGCTCCGCCTTTGTCTCCGCCATTGACGGCTGGCTCAAGCAAAACGGCAAATACCAAAAGAGCGAGTCCAAGATCACCTGGGCGGACATCCAGGACTGTCTGGTGCTGGTGAGCAACAACTTCTCCACCCAGACCAGCTATGAAAACCAGACCAAAAAGGCCATCACCAACAAGTTTGTCCAGGAGGCCATGACCGAGTTCCTCCGCTCCCAGCTGGAGGTCTACTTCATTGAAAATCCCTTTGATGCGGAAAAAATCGCCGGGCAAGTGCTCATCAACAAGCGCTCCCGGGAGACCGCCGAAAAGACCCGCCTGGGCATCAAAAAAAAGCTCTCCGGCTCGGTGGATATCTCCAACCGGGTGCAGAAGTTTGTGGACTGCCGCACCAAGGACGTGTCCAGACGAGAACTGTATATCGTGGAGGGCGACTCCGCTCTGGGCGCCTGTAAGCTGAGCCGAGACGCTGAGTTCCAGGGCATCATGCCCGTTCGAGGGAAAATCCTCAACTGTTTGAAGGCGGATTACGCCAAAATTTTCAAAAGCGAGATCATCACCGACCTTTTGAAGGTGATGGGCTGTGGCGTGGAGGTCAAGGACAAGCACGTCAAGGACCTGTCCGCCTTCGACCTGTCCGCCCTGCGGTGGAACAAGATCATCATCTGTACCGATGGTGATGTGGACGGCTTCCAGATTCGCACCCTCATCCTCACCATGCTCTACCGCCTCACCCCCACCCTCATTCAGGAGGGGTATGTGTTCATCGCCGAGTCCCCCCTGTACGAGATCACCTGCAAGGAAAAGACCTGGTTTGCCTACTCTGACCGGGAAAAGATGGAGATTTGCCAGCAGCTGGAGGCAGAGAAGAAGAAGTACGATTTGCAGCGCTCCAAGGGTCTTGGTGAGAACGAGCCGGATATGATGTGGCTGACCACCATGAGCCCGGACACCCGACGGCTCATTAAGGTGATGCCCGAGGACGTGGAGCGTACCGCCCAGGTCTTTGACCTGCTGCTGGGGGACAACCTCCAGGGCCGCAAGGATCACATTGCGGAAAACGGCTATAAATACTTGGATATGGCGGATATTTCATAAAAGGACGGAATCAAATGGCTAAGAAAAAGTCCCCCCAGGAGGGGGAAAAGAAGAAGACAAACCCCAACGTGATGGGACTCCACGCCCAGGTGCTGGAGCAGCCCATCACCCAGACCCTGGAGCTGAACTACATGCCCTACGCCATGTCGGTGATCGTCTCCCGGGCCATTCCTGAAATTGACGGCTTCAAGCCCAGCCACCGCAAGCTGCTGTACACCATGTACCAGATGAAGCTGCTCTCCGGGCCCCGCACCAAGAGTGCCAACGTGGTGGGCGCCACCATGAAATTGAATCCCCACGGCGATGCCGCCATTTACGACACCATGGTGCGCCTGTCCCGGGGCTATGGGGCACTGCTCCACCCTCTGGTGGACTCCAAGGGCAACTTCGGCAAGGTGTACTCCCGAGACATGGCCTGGGCCGCCTCACGATACACCGAGGTGCGGTTAGACCCCATCTGTCAGGAGCTGTTCCGGGACATTGACCAGGATGCAGTGGACTTTGTGCCCAACTACGACGGCAAGCTGCAAGAGCCCACCCTGCTGCCCACTACCTTCCCCAACGTGCTGGTGGCGGCCAACCAGGGCATCGCCGTGGGCATGGCCTCCAACCTGTGCGGGTTCAACCTGGGCGAGGTGTGCGAGGCGGCCATTGCCCGGATGAAGAACCCGGACACCGACCTTTTGTCCATTTTGAAGGCCCCTGACTTCTCCACCGGCGGGCAGCTGCTCTACGACCAGAAGGCTCTGGAGGACATCTACCGCACGGGCCGGGGCAGCGTGAAGCTGCGGGCCAAGTGGAACTACTCCAAGAGTGAAAACCTCATTGAAGTCACCGAAATCCCCTATTCCACCACGGTGGAGGCCATCATCGACAAGGTGGCAGAGCTGATTAAAGCGGGCAAGATCCGGGAGATCTCGGACATGCGGGACGAGACGGGTCTGGACGGCCTGAAAATCGCCATTGACCTCAAGCGTGGCACCGACCCGGACAAGCTGATGACCAAGCTCTTCTCCCTCACCCCTCTTCAGGACACCTTTTCCTGCAACTTCAACATCCTCATTGCGGGCATGCCCCGGGTGATGGGTGTGGGTGAGATCCTGGACGAGTGGACGGCATGGCGCATGGACGGCGTGCGTCGGCGCACCTACCATGTGTGTAAGAAGAAAGAGGACAAGCTGCACCTGTTAAAGGGCTTGAAGCAAATTCTGCTGGACATCGACAAGGCCATTGCCATCATCCGTGAGACGGAGGAGGAGGCCGAGGTGGTGCCCAACCTGATGATCGGGTTCGGCATCGACCAGATCCAGGCGGAATATGTGGCGGACATCCGCCTGCGCAACATCAACAAGGAATACATCCTCAAGCGGGTGGAGGAGGTCTCCTCTCTGGAAGAGGAGATTGCAGATTTGAAGGACCTGATGAACTCCCCCAAGCGGATCCAGAAGGTCATCATCACCGAGCTGCAACAGGTGAAAAAGAAGTACGACACCCCCCGGCGCACCGAGATCATCTACGAGTACGAAAACCTCACCGCTGAGAAGGCCGCCGCCCAGGAGGCCCCGGACTATCCCGTCCACGTCTTTCTCTCCCAGGAGGGGTATTTCAAGAAGATCACCCCCCAGTCTCTGCGCATGAGCGGCGAGCAGAAGTACAAGGAGGGGGACGGCCCCTTCCTGCACTGGGAGGGAAGCAACCGGGACGAGCTGCTGGTATTCACCGACCGTCAGCAGTGCTACAAGACCCGGCTGTCCGACTTCGACGACTCCAAGGCCAGCCTGTTGGGGGACTATCTGCCCACCAAGCTGGGGATGGACGGGGAGGAAAAGGTGGTCTGGGCCTGCAACCCCGGAGACTACTCCGCCCACCTGCTCTTCTTCTTTGAAAATGGCAAGGCCGCCCGGGTGGAGCTGGGCGCCTACCAGACCCAGACCCGGCGGAAAAAGCTCACCGGGGCCTATTCGGACAAATCTCCCCTGGTGTCCGCCCTGGTGCTGGCTGAGGACACAGAAATGGCGGTATGTTCCACCGAAGGGCGCTGTGTGGTGTTCCACACCGCCTCCCTCACTCCCAAGGCCACCCGCTCCACCCAGGGCGTCAACGTGATGACCCTGAAACCCAAGTATAAGGTGGCCTGGGCCAAACCTTTGGGGGAGACCACCATCGTCAACGCTCCCCGGTATCGGGCCCGCTCCCTGCCCATTGCCGGTGCTCTGCTAAAGGAAGAAGACCGGGGCGAGACGCAGCTGTCTCTCCTGTAACAAGGAGGTTCTATGAATCTAAAGAAAAACATCTGGGCCGTATTTGTCATTACCTTCGCCTCAGCCATCTATGCTTTGGGCTTTGTGTGGTGCTTTGCCCCCAACAATATCGCCTTCGGCGGTATCACCGGCGTGGCCCAAATCATCAACTATTTCATTCCCGCCTGCCCGGTGGGTATGACGGTGATCGTGCTCAACATTCCTCTGTTTATTTTGGGCTGGAGATTTATTGGCGGGCGGCTGCTGGTGCTCTCTTTGTACGCCATGTTCATCTCCTCGGTGTTCATTGACATTCTCACCCCCCTCTACGACTGGCAGCCCATGGAGCCTCTGCTGGCCTGCATTTTCGGCGGCCTGCTCATGGGTCTGTCCCTGGGCTTTGTGTTCCAGCAGGGTGCCACCACCGGCGGCACCGACCTGGCCGCCCGGCTTCTGAAGCTGGTGCTCAAGTGGCTGCCCATGGGTAAGCTGCTGCTGGCGGTGGATCTGATCGTGGTGGTGTCGGTGGCTCTGGCCTTCCGCACCATCAACACCGCTCTCTACGGCCTGGTGGCCCTGTACATCTCCACCCTGGCTCTGGACGGAGTGCTCTACGGCATGGACACCGCCAAGGTGGCCTACATCATCAGCGACCACAACGACGAGATCCGCCGGGTGCTGGTGGAGGATCTGGACAAGGGTGTCACCATCCTCCACGGCCAGGGCGCTTACACCGGAAACGAGAAGCAGGTGCTCTTGTGCGCCTTCAAGCAACGGGAGATCGCCACCATCAAAGCTGCCGTGAAGGGCATAGACCCCAACGCCTTCCTCATTGTCTGCAATGCCCACGAGGTGCTGGGTGAGGGCTTCCGGATGTACCACGCCGACGGACTGTAATGTATAAGGAGGGATCACATCATGGCTGATTTGAAAAAATTGCGGGAAAACCTGGCACGAGAGGGGTTTGTCACCTCTTATTTTGAGACCGGGGAGGAGGCCTGTGCCTATCTGGGGACGAAGCTGGACGGGAAAACCATCGGCTTTGGCGGCTCGGTGACGGTGCAGGAGCTGGGGTTGTATGACAAGCTGGCCACCCACAACACCTGTCTGTGGCACTGGCAGAAGTCGGACGTGGTGGACGCCTCCCGGGCTGATGCCTACATTTGCTCCCTCAACGGGGTGAGCGAGAACGGGGAACTCATCAACATTGACGGCAGCGGAAACCGGGTGGCTTCCGGCCTTTTTGGCCACCAGGAGCTGTATTTTGTCATTGGTGTGAATAAAATCGCCCCGGATTTTGAATCCGCCCTGTGGCGAGCCAGAAACATTGCCGCCCCCAAAAACGCCCAGCGGCTGGGCCGCAACACGCCCTGTGCCGCCAAGGGGGACCGGTGCTACAACTGCGACAGCGAGGATCGCATCTGCGCCGCCCTCACCGTGTATTGGCGCAAACCCAAGGCCATTCCCCATGTGGAAGTGGTCATCGTCAACCAGGATCTAGGCTACTGAGCCATGTTTGAGAGGAGGAGCGTTATGAAAACCAGACTGCTGGCCCTGTGTCTTGCCTGCGGCGTGTCCCTGTCCGGGTGCAGCGCCATGCTGGATCGCAGCTACGTCTCCTCCGCCACCCATCTGGACTACTCCGTGGCAGAGGACTCCTCCATCCTCCGGGTGGAGACCTACCAGGGCCTGGTCAACGCCCTGTTGTACTTCGTCAATGAGCACACCTCCAGCGGCACCATCCGCCTGTACAACTACACCGGGGATGTGGAATCGGATCTGGAGTCTGCCTGCAATGAGGTCATGACAGAGGATCCTCTGGGTGCATTCTCTGTGCGAACCATGAAGTATGACAGTACCCGCATCCTCTCCTACTACGAGGTGGAGGTGAACATTGTCTACTCCCGGTCGGCTCAGGCGGTAAACTCCATCCAGTCGGTGGCGGGCCTGTCCGGTCTGCGGGGTGAGCTGACCCGAGCCATCTCCGCCCAGCAGACCCAGAGCCTATCCCGGGTGTCCTACTTCTCTGGGGACACTGCCACCGTGGAGGCACTGTTCTGGATGGCCTTTTACAGCAGCCCCCATCTGGCTCTCAATCCCCCGCCCCAGGTCACAGCATCTCTATACCCAGACTCCGGGCCCCAGCGCATTGTGGAGGTAAACCTCACCTGGCCGGACACCCAGACCGACACCACCGCATACGCCAAGGAGCTGGAGACAGTGGTGGACCAGCTGCTCTCCGACGCCCCTCAGACCGCCCGCACTGCCCAGGCTCTCACCGCCCTGGTGCAGCAGCAGGTCACCCCCTCCTCCACCGGCTCTCTCACCGCACTGGACGCCCTGTCCGGGCAGGCTGCCAGTGACCGAGGCCTGCTGTTGGGCCTGGAGGCGGTGCTGCAAGGTGCTGACGTGGAGGCCAACATGGTGCTGGGCAGCCTCCGGGGCAGCTCCACCATGTGGCTCATTGTGGCCACAGAAGACGGCTACCGCCACCTGCTGGCCCAGTCCCTCTACCCTGACCAGCCCTTGCAGCTGTATACCGACCAGCAGATGACAGAGCTGGGCTACACCTGGACCACCTCTCTCTATCCTGCCTGTCTGGAAAACACCCAGGGATGATGCCAGCCCCGGCCCTCTCCGGAATGGCAAATGAAGTTTTTCAAAAAACTTTGAAAAAGTTGTTGACAAAAGGAGCTTCATCTGGTATTATTCCTTTTGTCGCCGCGAGTGTAGCTCATCTGGTAGAGCGCCACCTTGCCAAGGTGGAGGTAGCGAGTTCGAGCCTCGTCACTCGCTCCAAGCGAATGGAGATATGCCTATCTGGGTATATCTCCATTTTTTCTTGTCCCGGAAACTCGCTACCTCCACCTTAACTTGAAATCTGAGGTGCGGGGGCCCCACAAAAGCCATCGGCTTTTGTGGGTACGGTTGCGAGTTCGAGCCTCGTCACTCGCTCCAAAAAAGAAAGCCTGACGTTTTGTCAGGCTTTCTTTTTTGGTATCCGTAGGTCATTTCAATGCTCGCCGGAAGTGAATTCCGGCTGCGCCAAGGTTTTCGCCGCAGGCGAAAACACTTGTACGGCGCACCTGCGCCGCCCCGCCTTGCGGGGCCCCATGTAAATGGAGATGTGCCTGTCCGGGTACATCTCCATTTTTCTTTTCCTATATCCCTGTCAAAGCCCTGCCAGCCTGGCGGGGTCGCTCCGCTGGGGTCTATTTTTGCCCGGCCAAAAATAGACGAAAAAGCCGCTTAGGGCGTTCCCCCCTAAGAACCTCCCTGGGGTACGAGGCTGGAACTGCGTCAAATTGCCTGCGGCCCAGAAAATCTTCTGCTATTCCTGCTCTTGCCACCAGCCCAGGCTTTCATGGCAGCTGGCCCTGCAGCTTGCTCATTCCACCGTCTGGGCCTTTGCTTTGTTGCTATGCAGCCGTCTGCGGCTGCCGGGAGACTGGCCGCCGGCGGCTGGGAACAGCCGCTTTACCAAGAGAAGGCCCGGACAGGGGAACCGCTAGGCCACTAGGGCCAGCTGCCATGGCCGCCTGGTGTGGTGGCACAAACAGAATCACAGCAGGGGTGACGGGCCAAATGGAGAGTTGACGCAGTGTCAGCCTGGTACCCCAGGGGAGGTCCTTCGGTGTCTTCCCTGCAAGGGCAGGTGGTCACCGCCAAGCCGCCGGAGGATGTGATCTTCTGCGAGAGCCAGGAGGTGCTCTTCACCCTGGTGGAAACGGGCTACGCCTTTTCCATCATGGCCGATTTCCCGCCCCTTCGCTCCCCCCAGCTACGCTACATTCCTGTGGAAAATGTGCCTTTCCTCTCCTTCGGGGTGGCCTATCTGCGGGGCAACCGCAGCCAGACCCTGCGGCGCTTTCTCTCCATCTTGGAGGAGACGGTGAAGGTTGCCCTACAACCCGGCATTTGATATAATGACAGACAGCTGGATTTTACAACAAGGATTTGATATAGATGCTCAACGAAAAACAGAGATCGGAATTTGCCTCCCTGCGCCGGGCGGCCATCGCCCTGGACTACCCCAACCTGAACCCGGAGCAGCTCCAGGCGGTGCTCACCACCCAGGGTCCTCTGCTGCTGCTGGCAGGGGCAGGGTCAGGCAAGACCACGGTGCTCATCCACCGGGTGGCCAACCTCATCCGCTATGGCCGAGGCTCGGACTCCACCGAGGTACCCGGCTGGGCCACGGTGGAGGATTTGGACTTTTTGCGGGGCTATGTGGATGCCCCCACCCCCCAGGGGCGGGAATACGCCGCCCGGCTGTGTGAGCTGGACCCGGCCCCTCCCTGGACCATCCTGGCCATCACCTTCACCAACAAGGCCGCCGGGGAACTGAAGGACCGGCTGGAACGGGTGCTGGGCCCCCAGGCTCTGGACATCTGGGCCTCCACCTTCCACTCCGCCTGTGTGCGCATCCTGCGCCGGGACATCGAGCGGCTGGGCTTTCCCTCCTCCTTTACCATCTACGACACCGACGACTCTCTGCGGGTCATCAAAGACTGCCTGAAAGAGTTTGGCATGGACGAGAAGCTGTTCCCGCCCCGCTCGGTGCTGGGCACCATCTCCAAGGCCAAGGATCAGATGCAGCTGGCGGAGGACTTCCACAAAGAGGCCCGGAAAAGTGGGGATTTCCGCTTAGAACAGATTTCCCGGCTGTACTCCGCCTACCAAAAGCGGCTGTGGGAGGCTGGGGCGCTGGACTTTGACGACATCATCTTCCACACCGTGCGCCTCTTGCAGCAGGACGAGGAAGTGCTGGCCTACTACCAAAACAAGTTCCGCTATGTGCTCATTGACGAGTACCAGGACACCAACCATATGCAGTATCTGCTGGCCTCTCTGCTGGCGGGGGGCCACAAAAACATCTGCGTGGTGGGTGACGACGACCAGTCCATCTACCGCTTCCGGGGTGCCACCATTGAAAACATCCTCTCCTTTGAGAGCCAGTACAAAAATGCCCAGTGCATCCGCCTGGAGCAGAACTACCGCTCCACCAAGACCATCCTGTCAGCGGCCAACAACGTCATCCGCCGCAACCAGGGCCGCAAGGGCAAGGAGCTGTGGACGGCAGGGGCAGAAGGGGACAAGGTACACCTGTACACCGCCATGAACGAGAGTGACGAGGCCCAGTATGTGGCCAACACCATTTTGGAGCACTACCGCCAGGGAATGAAGTGGCGGGACCACGCCGTCCTCTACCGCATGAACGCCCAGTCCTATCAGCTGGAATTGGCCTTCAAGCGCACCGGCATCCCCTACCGGGTCATTGGGGGCACCCGCTTCTTTGACCGGGCGGAAGTGAAGGACATGCTGGCCTACCTGTGCGTGGTGTCCAACCCCCAGGACGATTTGCGGCTCTCCCGCATCATCAACGTCCCCGCCCGGGGCATCGGGGCCACCACCGTGGAGCGGGCAAAGGCCATTGCCGCCCAGCAGGGGCTGTCCCTGTGGCAGGTGATCAACCAGCCGGAGCAGTACCCCGAGCTGCAAAAGGCCGCTGCCAAGCTGGGGGCCTTTACCTCCCTCATCCGGGACCTGCGGGCCATGAGCGGCATGGATCTGGCCGCCTTTTATGAAATTGTCATGGAGCGCACCGGGTACACCGCCATGCTGAGCGTAAAGCCCGACGTGGAAAACCGCACCCGGCTGGAGAACATTCGAGAGCTGCTGACCTCCATCAAGGGGTACATGGAAAACAGCGAGTCCCCCACCCTGGCAGGATTTTTGGACGAGATCGCCCTGTATACCGACCTGGATAACCACGACCCCAACGAGGATGCGGTGGTGATGATGACCATGCACTCAGCCAAGGGTCTGGAGTTCCCCGTGGTGTTCGTGGTGGGCATGGAAGAGGGCATCTTCCCCGGTATGCGCTGCATCGGCGACGAGGAGGAGATGGAAGAGGAGCGGCGGCTGTGCTATGTGGCTCTCACCCGAGCCAAGGAGCAGCTGCACCTGACCTGTGCCAGTATGCGTATGCTCTACGGCCGCACCAGTGCCAACCGCCCCTCCCGCTTCGCCGGGGAAATTCCCCCGGGGCTGCTGGAGCAGAGCGGGCGCAGCTATCAGGAGCGCAGCCGCCCCTGGGAGAGCGGCAGCAGCTTTGTCCCCTCCCCCCAGGCCCGTCCCAAGCC
>NZ_JACSNZ010000025.1 GCF_016902575.1 Pseudoflavonifractor capillosus
TTTCAATTTATTTTCCCGCCTGGGGGCGGGAAAACTCTGCCGAGGGCTTTTCCCATGCAAGATAGTCAAGACTTCTTGCATGACTTTTGCGTTTTTTGACAGTCTGAAGCCCCTGACTCTCACACGAGAGCCAGGGGCTTGTGCTTTTGTGGCGTAGGCAGAGGGACTCACCTTCTACATAGCCTAGTTTCAGGGTAGCCAGCCTGGTGGGGAGGCTACCCGCTGGGGGCTTTCACCGTTCATCGTTTGCCGGCGCAGGCTTGCAAGCCTGGCTTTGCTCCGCAGGGTGACTTTCTCCCCGATGAGAAAGTCACGAAAGAATCGCTTAGGGCTTTCCCCCCTAAGGACCTCCCTGGGGTACCAGGCTGTAACTGCGTCCAGTTGCTTTTCGGCCCGTCACTCCTGCTATTCTCCTGTCACTGCCACCAACCCAGGCCACTCTGGGCAGCTGGCCCTACGGCTAGGCGGTGCCTACGTCCGGGCCTACTCTGGCAGAGCGGTGTCTTAGCCACCGCCGGGTGACACCACCGCCCCCCTGGTAGAACGTCGTAGGGGCCGGGCTTGCCCGGCCCGCTGCTTCCCTGGCTTTGCCCTGAGACATTCGGGAGGGGCAAGCCCCTCCCCTACACCCTGCATATGAAAATCCGTGCCGCAGGCACACCATAATTATTCATTATACATTCTTCATTACTCATTTTTCGTTCTGCCTCCCTCCCCTCCTGCGCAATAAAGTCCTATTTATTGGACTTTCTATGTGGTACACTTCCATCATCAAAGAAGAACGCCTGAACCCAGGCTTGAAAGGAAGTGTCCCGCCATGTATGAGCTGGAGTATGTGAGAGGTCATGTGGAAGTGTTTTTCAACGGGGAGTTCTGCTTCTCCGCCGACAATCGGCGGGAAGCGGAGGCGGAACTGGCCCTGATGCTGAGATAAAAAACACAGCAGCGAGAGAGCTTATCTCGCTGCTGTGTTTTGGTTGTGGGGAATTTAACGTCCGAAATAGAAGTCCCAGGGATCAAAGTAGCCGTCCTGCTGGCTGCTGCTGGTCTGCTGAGGGGCGGGATCCTGCTGGGTTTGGCTGTTCTGGGTGTTGTTCTGCTCTTCATCAAAGGTGATGTTCAGGGTCAGGGTCTCACCGGAACGGTACACCTCCAGAGTGGTGCTCTCCCCGGCCTTAAACTGGTTCTTGGCGGCATTGAGCTCGGCCACAGTGGTCACTTCGGTGTCACCCAGCTTGGTAATGATATCGCCCTGCTTCAGGCCTGCGGTCTCAGAGCAAGAGCCTTCGTTCACGCCGTTGACGTACACGCCGGAGGGCCAGCCGAAGGCATTGGCATAGTCCTCGGTCACCTCCACGGCGGTAATGCCCATGGAGGGCCGCCCGGTGACGTAGCCGTACTGGATGAAGTCCTGAATCATGCTGATGACATCATTGATGGGGATGGCAAAGCCGATGCCCTCAATGGAAGCAGAGCTGGTGTCGCCGTTGTTGGAGTACTTGGCGGAGGTGATGCCCACCACACGACCATACTGGTCAAAGAGGGGGCCACCGGAGTTACCGGAGTTGATGACGCAGTCGGTCTGGATCATGTTGATGATGGTTCCGTCACTCATGGTCACAGAACGGCCCACACCGGAGACATGGCCGGAGGTCTGGGAGAAGGACAGAGTACCCAGGGCGTTGCCGATGGTGGACACTTCCTGACCCACCACCAGGGTGTCAGAGTCGCCCAGCACCACAGGCTTCAGCCCAGTGACGTCATTGATCTTCAGCACAGCCACGTCGTTGGCCTCTTCCCCGCCGATGAGGGTGGCATCGTACTCCTCACCGTTATTCAAGGTGACCTTGATGGCCTTTGCCCCGTCAATGACGTGGTAGTTGGTGACAATATAGCCATCCTCACTGAGGATGAAGCCGGAGCCGCTGGAGGTGCCGGTGTACTGCTGCCACCCCTGCTGTACCAACACCTGGCAGGTGATGTTGACGCAGGAATCGGCGTAGGAAGCGTAGATCTCCTCCAGGGTCATCTCCTTGACCCCATCGGCCTGCTGGACATTCACCTGGGTGCCCTGGGTGGTATTTTGATAGATGGTGGTGGCGTTGGAGCTGCCGTCCATTCTGCTATACAGGGCTGCACCTCCCACACCTGCGCCGCCGCCCACCAGGGCACAGCACAGCACCAGAGCCATCGCCCGGCCTGCGCCCTTCTTCTTGGGAGCCTTGGGACCGGACTGCACATGGAAGTTAGAGTCGTCATTGCGGTTCTCCCCGTTGGGAGTCCAGCTGTATCGATAGGATCCGTCCTCATGATGATACCCCTGTGGGGCGTTTTGACCGTCATGTTGGAACCCGTTGTTAAGATTGTTGTTTTCTTCAAACATATGAATCACTCCTCGTGATTTGATCTGAACACAGGGTACAAAATAAATATGTCCATATTATGACATGAATTCAAATTCATTATAAACAAACTAGAATTTTGTGGAAAGGGCACCCAGCCAAGCTGGATGCCCTTTCCTCTATCATCTATTTCTTATGTCCACTTTTCAGAATGGCCGCCACGTCGGAGGCCGCCAGAGACAGATCGCCCATAACTGGGGAGAAAATGCCCAGCTTACCCAAGTTGATGAGCACCAGCAACAGCAGCGGACCTACGATCATGCCCAAAACGCCTCCCATTAGCATACCCACATAGATGCCCACCAGGGAGAGAATGGGGGACAGTCCTGTCTGGTCACCCAAAATCTTAGGCTCACCCAGACGGCGGAACAGGGCGATGATGCCCCAGATCACCATCAGCTGCACCGCATGGGTGTAGTCACCCACGATGATGTCCACCACAGCCCAGGGCACCATCACCGTGCCGGAGCCAATGATGGGAATGAAGTCCAGCACCGCAAAGCCCAAAGCCAACAGTAGGCCGTAAGGTTGGCCAATGGCAAAGAAACCCAGGGCCAAAATGACGAATACCACAAAGGAGATGCTGAGCTGACTTTTCAGATAGCCGCCGAAGGCTTCCATGAAAATACGCCGCACATCTTTGCAAAAGCTGCGGGCGGGAGCAGGCACCCGGTCAGTGATGAAAAAGCGCAGCCGGGGGTAATCGGCGGTGATGAAGTAGGTGGCCATCAAAAACACAATAGTAGCCACCACAAAGGTGGACACCTGGCCCACCAGAGAGGGCGCACGGTCTGCCACCACCTTCAGCCAGCCGGACACGTCAATGTCCCGCACCCAGTTTTCCAACAGCTGGACTACCCGTTCGCCAGCGTTGTAGGCCCCTCCGGGAAGCAGATCCTCCAGCCCGCCAAACCACTCCAGCACCTGATCCACATTGGTCAACAGGGCATCCACAATGGCCTCCCAGTTGAGAAACAGCGTCTGCACCTGCTCCACCGCCATCCAACTCAAGGCCCACAGCACACCGCCCACCACACCAAAGACCAGAATGAGCAGCGCCATGGTGATAGGGCCCCGGGAGATGGTCAGCTTCTTTTGCAGCCAACGCACCGGGGGATTGAGCAGCCAGGAGAACACCAGGGCCAGCACAAAGGGACTCAGCAGAGACAGCGCAGGCAAAACCCCATAGCGCAACGCCAGAAGCGCCAGCGCCAGCAAAACAGCCCGTACCCCCAGCCGCAGCCACAATTCTCCCCGCTGCTTCCATGTCAGTTGTATCGGTTCCATATCTAACCACTCCTAAGGGCGAGTTTCTCACCGGACATCCACGTTGTCGGCACAGCAGGCATTGTCTCTCCCCGCCCATGGAATTTCTTGCCTCAATATCCTGCTGTTCAGGCTGATTATACCCCCTGCCCGCCGCATTGACAACCCCAAACCGCTAGGGTATACTAATCCGGTATGAATTGATCGGGAGGAATTATCATGGATCGCACCAAATTTCAACGAAGCCATGTGTCTATCTTTCTGTCCTACTACAAGCCCCATCTGCACCTGTTTGTGCTGGATATGGCCTGTGCGTTGGGCATTGCCCTGATAGACCTGGCATTCCCCTATGTGTCCCGGCTGTCCATGCAGCAGCTGCTGCCCCAGAACCTGTTTGGGGCCTTCTTTGCCGTCATGGCCTGCCTGCTGCTGGCCTACCTGCTGCGGGCAGGGATGTATTATGTGGTCACCTATCTGGGCCACATGATGGGCGTACTCATTGAAGCGGACATCCGCCGGGATCTGTTCGGCCATATGCAAAATTTGTCCTTCTCCTTTTACGATAAGAACCGCACAGGACAGCTGATGAGCCGGGCCACCAACGACCTGTTTGAAATCACCGAACTGGCCCACCACGGCCCTGAGGATCTGTTCATCTCGGTGATCACCCTGGGCGGCGCTTTCTGCCTGATGCTGTCCATTCAGTGGAAGCTGGCCCTCATTGTCTTCGCCGTGGTGCCTGTGTTCGTCCTCTTCACCATCTTCCAGCGGCGGCGGATGATGAAAGCCTCGGTGCAGGTCAAGCAGAATATGGCAGGCATCAATGGCCAGCTGGAGTCCTCCATCTCCGGCATGCGCACCGCCAAGGCCTTTGCCAACGAGGCGCAGGAAAACACCAAATTCCAGCAGTCCAACAACCAGTTCAAGGGGGCCAAGCGGGGCTACTACAAAGCCATGGCCACCTACATGGCAGGGCTGGAGTTCGCTCTGCCCGCCATGAACGTGCTCACCATCACCGCCGGTGGCTGGTTCATCCTCCAGGGAGAGATGACCTACATCGACCTGGTGACCTTTGCGCTGTATATCTCCACCTTCCTCACCCCTGTGCGTAAGCTGGCCGCCTTTGTGGAGCAGTTCCTCAACGGCATGGCGGGCTTCAAGCGCTTTGTGGAACTGATGCGGGTGGAGCCTGCGGTGCAGGATGCCCCCGATGCCGTGGAGATGGGGGTGGCTCAGGGGGACATTCTGGTGGACGACGTGTCCTTCTCCTACGACGAGGGAGAGACCGTGCTGGATCACGTCTCCATCCACATTCCCCAGGGAGAGACTGTGGCGGTGGTAGGCCCCTCCGGCGGCGGCAAGTCCACCCTGTGCCAGCTCATTCCCCGCTTCTATGACGTCACCGACGGCCGCATCCTGGTGGATGGAATGGACGTGCGCCACATCACCCAGCAGTCCCTGCGCCAGAACATCGGTATTGTGCAGCAGGATGTGTTCCTCTTTGCGGGCACCATCTACGACAACATCCGCTACGGCAAGCCGGATGCCACCCAGGAGGAGATCATCGAGGCAGCCCGGCGGGCAGAAATCTACGATGACATCATGGCCATGCCCGACGGCTTCCAAACCTATGTGGGCGAGCGGGGCGTGATGCTCTCGGGCGGGCAGAAGCAGCGGGTGTCCATTGCCCGCATCTTCCTAAAGAATCCCCCTGTTCTCATTTTGGATGAGGCCACCTCTGCCCTGGACTCGGTGACGGAGGCCCGCATCCAAAGCGCCTTTGACGAGCTGGCAAAGGGCCGCACCACCCTCATCATCGCCCACCGCCTGTCCACCATCCGCAATGCCCACCGTATCATCGTGGTGGACGACAACCGCATCGTGGAGGAGGGCACCCACGAAGAACTTCTGCAAAGCGGCGGGGAGTACGCCCGGCTGTACAACGCCCAGAAGAGTGTGCCGGTATGAACAAGACAGAACTGCTGAATCAGTTTTCCAAAGATGGAGAACAGCGTGTGGAGCTGGCCCGGGTACTGGATCAGATGCAGCGTGCGGACACCCGCTCCATCCCCTGCTCCACCCAGTTTCTCTCCCCCGCCCTGCGGGCCTCGGTGGAGCCGCTGCTGGCAGCCTGCGGACACCCCCGCCACCTGTTCTGCGGCGGCTACGGGGACGCTGAGCGCACCATCTGCGTCTTTCTCCCCCACTGGCAGGAGGCAGAGGACTACGACCAGAGCGAGGATCTGGCCGCCATCTCCGCCGCATTCCCCCGCCAAGCCACCCTCACCCACCGGGACATTCTGGGTGCTCTCATGGGCATCGGCATCACCCGGGAGAAGATTGGAGACATTCTCATGGGGGAACAATGCGCCCAAATCGTCTGCCTGCGGGAGGCTCTGCCCATTGTCCTGTCCCAGTTTGACCAGGCGGGTCGATACCCTCTCACCTTGCAGGAGATCCCCCTGTCCCAACTCACCCCCGCCCCCCAGACGGTGAAGGAGATCCACGACACCGTGGCCACCCTGCGGCTGGATGCGGTGGTGGCCTCCGGCTTCTCTCTGTCCCGCTCCAAAGCCGCCCAGTGTATCACCACCGGTCGGGTGTCGGTCAACCACATGGAATGCGTGAAAAGCGACCGTCTGGTGGAGGAGGGGGATGTGCTCACCTGCCGGGGGCTGGGCAAATGTGTGCTGGCCCAGGTGGGAGGCCAGTCCCGCAAAGGGCGGGTCATTCTCACCTTACACCGCTATGTATGAAACCAAAGGAGGAAGTCCCCCATGACAGAGGAAAAAATCGCCCGTATCAACGAGTTTGCCCGCCGGGTCAAGGCGGGAGAGACCCTATCCCCTGAGGAGTTGGAGGAACGAGCCGCTTTGCGCCGGGAATACATTGACAGCGTCAAGGCTAGCCTGGTGGGCCAGCTGGACAACACCTACCTGGTGGACGAGAAGGGCAACAAGGTCAAGCTGCCCAAGAAGAAGCAATAAAAAATTGCCGCCTGCTCTGAAATGAGCAGACGGCATTTTTTTGAGTTTTGATTACTCGGCCTCGGCCACCACGTTGGTAGCACGCACGCCCTTGGCGCCACGGGGATCGGGCTCGGTCTCGAAGGTGACCTTCTGGCCCTCCAGCAGCTTCTTGTAGCCCTCAGCCACGATGGCGGAGAAGTGCACGAACACGTCCTCGCTGCCGTCGTCGGGGGTGATGAAGCCATAGCCCTTCTCAGCGTTGAACCATTTCACGATACCGGTCATTTGGAATTCCTCCTGAATCAAAAATTGCGGTTTTGAGGCAAAAGAGAAGCCCATCCCTTTCATGTACGAAAAGGGCGGGCGTAACAGTTCATACATCAAAACAACGTGGTTATTATAGCATTCACCCCCATGGGGTGTCAAGAATTTTCCTGTCGGACGGTGCCTGCCCCATCCAAAAATTTAGACCAGCCCAGAGGTGTTGACATTTTTCCTCTCCATCAGTAGAATGTAATCTGCTTGTTTGCTAATATTATTATAATGTGAGTAAGAAGGTCTGCTGTTATGTCCGTGATTTACTTTGATTATGCCGCCACCACCCCTGTCTGCCCTCAGGCAGTCAGCGCTGTGGTGGAGGCTCTCTCCCACTTTGGAAATCCCTCCTCCCGCTACCCCCTGGGCCGGGAGGCCGCCCAAGGGGTCAAAGCCCACCGGGAGACGGTGGCCCGTGCCCTGGGCTGCACCTCCGACCAGGTGTACTTCATCTCCTGCGGCACCGAGGGCAACAACTGGGCCATCCGCCGAGGGGTGGAGCTGAACCGCCGCCGGGGCCGCCACATCATCACCACCGCCATCGAGCACGCCGCCGTGCTGGAGACCTGCCATGACCTGGAGCGGCAGGGCTACGAGGTGACCTACCTGAAGCCCGACCGCCAGGGCCGCATCGACCCCCAGGATCTCTCCGCCGCCCTGCGCCCGGACACCGCCCTGGTGTCCATGATGCTGGTGAACAACGAGGTGGGCTCCATTCTCCCCGTGGCAGCGTGCGTCAAGCTGGTGAAAGCCTACGATAAAAACATTCTCTTCCACTGCGATGCTGTCCAGGGCTTTTTGAAGGTGCCCTACTCCATGGCCTCCCTGGGGGCGGATTTTGTGTCGGTCAGCGGTCATAAAATCGGTGCCCCCAAGGGCATTGGCGCTTTGATGGTGAAAAAGGGGGTGCGACTGTCCCCCTACCTCACCGGAGGCGGACAGGAAAACGGGATGCGCTCGGGCACGGAACCCACCGCCCAAATCGCCGGGTTTGCCGCTGCCGTTGAGGCCACCATGGCCCAGGCAGACCGGCTCCAACGTACCGCCGCCATCAAGGAGTACACCCTCACCCAGCTGAAACAGGCCATTCCCCAGCTGGAGATCATCACCACCGGGGACGCCCCCCACATCTGCGCCGTCACCCTGCCCGGGTACAAAAGCGAGGTGGTGGTGCGGGTGCTGGGAGATGCGGGCATCTGCATCTCCTCCGGCTCCGCCTGCCACAAGGGAAAGCCCAGCCACGTCTTTGCCGCTCTGGGACTGCCCAAGCCCTGGCTGGACGGGGCGCTGCGCCTGTCCTTCTCTCCCAACTCCACCCAAGAGGAGGCAGACCAGCTGGTGTCCGCCCTGCGTGGGGCAGCTGACACCTTGTTTACCACCATGTCCTGATCTTTTTGTATTGCGAGGTCTGTTATGCGTTCTTTTTTCCGTCGTGAGCCGGGGTTTTATCGCAACCTCATCGCCCTGGCACTCCCCATTCTCATTCAAAACCTCATCACCAACTCCTTAGGCCTGGTAGACACCTTCATGGTGGGCATCTTGGGTGAGGGGCCGCTGGCAGGCGTGACCCTGGCCAACATCCCGGTGTTTGTGGTGCAGCTGATGATGTTCGGCATCCAAAGCGGGTCGGCAGTGCTCATCAGCCAGTACCGGGGCAAGGGGGATTATGCCTCCATCAACCGAGTCATGGGCATCGGGATGTATGTGGCCGGGGCCATCTCCCTGGTATTTGCCCTCATCATGGGCTTCCTCTCCCAGCCCTTTATGAGCCTGTTCGGCAATGACCCGGAGGTCATTGCCACCGCCGCCCGCTACGCCCGCATCGTGGGCTGGTCCTACTTCTTTGACAGCTTTGTACAGGTGTATATCGGTGCACACCGTGCCATGGGCAAGCCCAACCGGGGCATGTATATCCTGGCGGTATCCATGCTGGGCAACACCTTTCTCAACTGGGTGTTCATCTTCGGCAACCTGGGTGCCCCCCGCATGGCGGAGGAAGGCGCCGCTCTGGCCACCCTGCTGGCCCGGATCCTTTCCTTCACCATCGCTCTGGTGTGGGCCATCCGGGACCAGGGCTTCCGCATCCAGCCCGCCATCTTCTTCCGCCCCGGCCTGGAGATGACTCAGCGGTTTGTCCGCTTCTCCACCCCGGTGATGTGCAACGAGACCTTCTGGGGCCTGGGCACCTCCCTCTTCCCCACCATCATGGGTCACATGGATGGCTCCAAGGAGATCTTGGCCGCCTACGCCATTGCCGGTAACATCACCAACCTGTGTACCGTGGGCGTGTTCGCCATCGGCGGCACCGCCGCCATCCTGGTGGGTCAGGAGATCGGCTCAGGCCACACCGACCGGGTGTTTAGCCTGGGGGCGTTGCTGGATGTGCTGGCCTTTACCTTCGGGCTGGTATCCGGAGGGGTGTTCCTCCTCATCCTCTACTTCATCATTGCCCCCTACCTCTACCCCCTGTTCCACCTCTCCCCTCAGGCGGGAGACATCTGCACCATGATGCTCACCGTGGTGTTCTGCTTCATGCCCCTGCGCTCCTTCGACACCACCAACATCGTGGGAGTACTGCGAGGGGGCGGAGATGTGCGCATGGCCACCCTCATTGATCTCTCCCCCCTGTGGTTGGCCGCCATTCCCCTGGCCGCCCTGTCCGGCCTGGTGCTGGAGCTGGGCATCTTCTGGGTGTACCTGTCTATGATGAGTGAAAATATCATCAAGTGTATCTTCGGTCTGCGTCGGTTCCTCAGCGCCCAGTGGATCCATGATGTCACTGTGGTGAGATTTGAAAAAGAGTAAGCAATGAAAAGGCGGTCTCCTTGAACTGGAGACCGCCTTTTCCCGTTTTCAATTCCCTTTGTATTTCCTCCGGGTGGCCATGCCGCCCCGGATATGCCGCTGGGCCTTGTTCACATCCAGCACCGCCTTCACCTGCTCATACAGGGGGCGATTGAATGTGGGCAGCCTCTCAGACAAGTCCTTGTGCACCGTGGATTTGCTCAAGCCGAATTTCCGGGCGGCGCTGCGCACCGTCCCCTTCTCCTCGATGATGTACAGCGCCATCTCGCAGGCCCGCTCTTCCATGTTCCCTTTCAAACGGCAACACTCCCTCATGGTTCTCACAAGAGCATATATATGTGGAGAAGGGTGAAGTTATGTTGCACCCCAGCGGTCCTGGTTTTCCCCATGCTGGCGGCAGTGTCTTTGTGCAAAAACTTTGGAATTGCCCCTTGCACAACCCGTCGTTTTGTAGCATAATACACAATATAATCTCTATGGGTTCCCTGTGTTTCCAGGGAAGCCCCGGTTTCGTTCCCAGTGAGAGAAAGGTTGATGTTCCATGAGAACTTCCGGTATCTTAATGCCCGTTGCCTCCCTGCCCTCCCCCTACGGGATCGGGACGTTGGGTCAGGCGGCCCGGGATTTTGTCTCTTTTCTGGCCCAAGCAGGCCAGACCCATTGGCAGGTGCTCCCGGTAGGCCCCACCGGTTTTGGGGATTCTCCCTATCAGTCCTTTTCCTCCTTTGCCGGCAACCCCTACTTCATTGACCTGGATGACCTGGCCCGGGATGGTCTGCTTCTGCCCCAGGAATACCGTCACCTGACCTGGGGTGATGACCCCAGCGAGGTAGACTACGGCCTGGTCTACCACCAACGGTTTCCCGTACTGCGCCGGGCGGTGGTGCGGCTGCAAACCAGGCAGCCCCAGGCCCTGGCCCAGTTCTGCCGGGTCCAGCAGGGGTGGCTGGAGCCCTACGCCCGGTTTATGGCCTTCAAGGAGCACTTTGGCGGCGGCCCCTGGTCTGAGTGGCCCGACTCCATCCGTCGGCGGGATCCCCAGGCGGTGGAAGAATTGGCCCATGAGCTGGCCTCTCAGATCTCCTTCTGGAAAGGGGTGCAGTACCTCTTCTTCCACCAGTGGAGTGCTCTGAAAGCCTTTGCCAATGGCCTGGGCATCTCCATCATTGGGGACTTGCCCATCTACGTCTCCGGGGACAGCGCAGACGTATGGGCAGACCCCGGGCAGTTCCAGCTGGATGAAGACCTACACCCCACCGAGGTGGCAGGCTGTCCCCCCGATGGATTTTCCGAGGATGGTCAGCTGTGGGGCAATCCCCTGTTTGACTGGGATGGTATGGCCAAAGACGGCTATGCCTGGTGGATGCGGCGCATTGCCTTCCAGTTTACCATCTATGACGTGCTGCGCATTGACCACTTCCGGGGCTTTGACTCCTATTACGCCATTCCCGCCGGGGACGAGAACGCCCGGCGAGGCCGCTGGCGACCTGGGCCGGGCATTGCCTTTTTCAACACCCTCAAGGAGAAGCTGGGCAATCGCCCCATCATCGCCGAGGACTTGGGCTTTCTCACCCCTTCGGTACACCAGATGCTTGCGGACACCGGATATCCCGGCATGAAGGTACTGGAGTTCGCCTTTGACCGCCGGGACAGCGGCCAAAACCTGTACCTGCCCCACAACTACCCCGTCAACTGCATCGCCTATGTGGGCACCCACGACAACGACACCGCCCTGGGCTGGACCCACACCGCCGACCCTGAGGATGTGGCGGTGGCCCGGGAATATCTGAACCTCACCGAAGATGAGGGAATCAGCTGGGGCATGATGCGGGGCATCTGGGCCAGTGCAGCCCAATACACCATTGTGCAGATGCAGGATGTGCTGGGCCTGGACAGCGTGGGCCGGATCAACACCCCCTCCACCACCGGGGATAACTGGAAGTGGCGGGCCACCCCCGGCTATCTCAACCCAGAGCTTGCTCAGCGGCTGTATCGGATGACCAAGCTGTACGGGCGGCTGCGGCAATGACGCAAAAATGGAGCGTTCCGCTATGGAACGCTCCATTTTTTCTTATGTCACGTCAGAGATACCAAACAGCCGGTCATATTGCAGCAGCTGGTAGTCCTCTTTGAGTTTGTCGTACTGGTTGGTCTCCCAGTGGCTGTACGCATGGCCCTGGGGATCAATGTAGCCCACAGAGGTGAACACAGGCAGCTGCTGCTCCACCTCATGGAGGAACTTTCCGTACAGGTCGGTCTCAACCCCCGCATAGTTCAGCACATGCTGTCCCAGGAAGTTGAGGCTGGTCAGCTCCGAGGCGTTCTCGGTGTCCAAAGGTCGGTTGGACCAGATGACAAAGGGCACCTTGAATTTGGCCATATACTCCTCCATGGTCATATCCGCCTGAGCCACTCCGTAGGCCTTATCCAGAAACTCCTGCTCCACAGAGGGCTGGTGGTCACCGAACATGACGATGATGGTGGGCTCCTCGTAGGTGGAGAAGTAGTCCACCAGTACCTTGAAGTACTCATCGGTCTTGTTGGCCAAGGTCAGATACTGCTCTGCCCGGGGGTACTGGCCGGGGCAGTCGGTGAGGGTAACTTCCGTGGGGTAGTCCGCCTCCTCGTAGCCGCCGTGGTTTTGGTAGGTGACATTGAAGAGGAACAGCGGCTCTCCCGCCTTCTTGTTCTCAAACTCCCAGATGATCTGCTGGAAGTCGGAGTAGTCGCTGAGGTAGGCATGCTCCTCCAGCTGGGGCACGTTCATATCCTTACGGAACTTCATCTCGTCAAACCCCATAAGAGGATATGCCTTGTTGCGGTTCCAGGAGGTCTCCTCCCCGGGGTGGAAAGCCAAGGTGCGGTAGCCCAACTCTCCCAGCAGGGAGGCCATGGATTGGGTCTCGTCCTTGACGTACTGCTGATAGGGGGCGCTGCCCGTGGGGAGGAAGGCCATAGAGTTTCCGGTGAGGAACTCGAACTCACAGGAGCTGGTACCTGCACCAAACACAGAGGAATAGGCGTGGCCAAAGACGGCGTTGTCCAGAGATTTGATGTAGTCCATCACCGGCTCACTCAAGGTAAGGTTGCCGTAGTCCTCATAGTCCGCCCAAGACTCGTTCATAATGGCGATGACGTTGTACTTCTGCTGGGTCTCACCCTGATTTTCGGCAGGCCCATCCACATGGAAGGTCAGGCCCTCGCCGCCTTTGTCCTCCACCTGACTGAGCACATATTTCACGTTGTCCACGGTGGCGTTGGTGGGCTGCTCCACTTCCATGTACTTGGTGTTGTCAAAGAAGGCGCACAGCGCTCCGTCGGTGCAGTAACCCACCATCTGCTGCCAGGTGTAGGCACCCACGTCCACCCGTTCCAGCACCGCAGGCTGGGCAAAGATGAACATGAGGCTCAGCCCCGCCACCGCACCTGCCAACCGGGGCATCACCGTCTTGCCGGTGGGACGGAATTTGCCCCACAACAGCTTTTTCCGCAGGAGGATCACAGTCAGCAGCAAAACCGCCAGACCTATGTACATATCCCAGGTCAAGGTCAGCTTATAGCTGCCAGATACCGCCGCAGCCGTCTTCAAGGCCGCAAAATCCCAGGGGAGGATGGGCGTGCCCCGGAAGAGGTTGACAAAGTAGTTTGCCATACCCCATACCCCGCACAGCAGGTGTACCACCAGGCTGCAAATCACCGGGTAACCCGTCACAGCGCACATCAGCCAGTACACGCCCGCTACCCACAGGCTGTTGACCACAACCGCCGCCAGTTTCACATCCACAAACTTGGTACCCATGATCAGCTGCATGAAATAAAACGCAGTGATCGGGGTCAGTACCAGCAGTGCAACCAGCAGGCCCCTCCTTTTTCTATCCATTTCATTCCATTCCATCACGTTTTTCCAAGTTCCTTTCCTTTTTTCACATTCACAAAGACTATACACGAACTTTACACAAAAGTCAAATTGCAAAACGGACAAAAAATTGCCGTAGACTCTGGAAGTCTACGGCAATTCTCCTGGAATTATGAATGATTTTCCACAATTTCACCCGCTCGGTAGGCGGCAACCAGATCCTTGAGGTCGTGGATCTGCTCTTGCAGGTTGCGGCCGATGTCGGTCTGGCGGATCTTCATGCGCTGCTCCATGCGCTCCAGCACCTGGCAGGTGGAGGAGATGTCCCAGTTCTCGGTGATGGCCCGCTCCCGCCCGGCAAAGGGCTGGTGGGACACCAGACGCAGGCAGTTGGAGTTGTAGATGAGGGTATATCCGGCAATCCCGGTGGTCTTCTGGTAGGCCTTGCAGAACCCGCCGTCGATGACCAGCAGTTTGCCGCCACCCTTCACCGGGCTCTCCCCCTTCTTGGACTTCACCGGAACATGGCCGTTGACGATGTGGCTGTGCTCCTCCTCCAGGCCAAACTCCTTGAGGATCTTGGCGCACGCCTGGGGGTCCTGATAGAAGCGGTAGTAGGCGTTTTTCTGCTCCGTCCAGGTGGACTCGTCGGCGATGAGCCGACGCTCAAAGGTGGTCATGCGGTCCCGGCCATAGATGGGGCTGTTGCGGCCGCACCACAGCCACCACAAAAAGTCCATGCCGAACTGACGCTCCGGGGAGCCCACCTTGTCATAGTAGGCACGGCGGGCGGCCAGATCCGCAAAGTCCAAAAACTCTCTGCCTGCCAGGTTGTCGCAGCCGATGGAGAAGTGCATCAGCTCCCCCTCCTCGGTCATGGGGATGCAGCCGTGGAAGAGAAGGTTGCCGTTGAACACCTGGTACAGGCTGCCCTTGGAGTAGAGGAAGCGCACATGGCGCTGGAGCTTCTCACTGTGACAGAAGGAGCGGGTGAGCTGACGGATGAGCTTGTCCTCCTCCTCGGTGAGGGCGTAGGGGTCGGCGGGGTCCACGGTGGGGAAGTCGGTATCTTCCAGGGCGTAGGTCTTGCCGTCGATGACCACCGTCTTGTGCGCATAGTCGATCTTGTCCAGCAGCAGTCGGTCATCCATGCCAAAGCTGGGATTATTCTTGATCTTCTGACCCTCCAGCTTAAAGAGAATGATGGTGATGGCCTTGTGCATCTGGGCAGCCAGACGCTTGTCCCGCTCGTTGTAGCTCTCCTCCTCCTCCCGGGTGAGCTTGACCTCAAAGCGGCTGACATCACAGTCCTTATACGCCTCGGCAGCAAACACCGCCAGGGGGCGCAGCGAGATGCCGTACCCCGTCTCCACCACGTCCAGGTTGTTATACCGCATGGAGATGGCCAGCACCGTGGCCACCAGGGTACGGGAGCCGGAGGCGGCACCCATCCACAACACGTCGTGGTTGCCCCACTGGATATCCACGCTGTGGTGGTTCATGAGGGCATCCAAAATAATGTCTGCTCCCGGGCCACGGTCGAAGATGTCCCCCACAATGTGCAGGTGATCCACCGCCAGGCGCTTGATGAGCCGGCACAGCTGCACCAGAAAGTCCCCGGCCCGCTCCAGCTCAATGATGGTGGAGATGATGTTCTCGTAATAGTCCCGCTTGTCTGTGTCCTCGTAGTGGGTGTGAATGAGCTCGTCGATGATATAGGAGTACTCCCGGGGCATGGCCTTACGCACCTTGGAGCGGGTGTACTTGGCACTGACCAGACAGCAGATCTCAATGAGGCGATGGAAGGTCAGGCGGTACCACTCCTCCAGATTTTCCTGGGTCATCTGGCCCTGTACCTCTTCCAGCTTCTCCTGGGGGTAGTAAATGAGGGTGGCCAGCTGGTCCCGCTCCGCCTTGGACACACTGGTGGCAAACAGCTGGTCGATCTTCTCCCGCACCACCCCGGAGGCGGAGTTGAGGATGTGCTGGAATGCCTCATACTCCCCGTGGACGTCGGAGATGAAGTGCTCGGTGCCCTTGGGCAGGTTGAGAATGGCCTGTAAATTGATGATCTCGGTGCTGGCAGCCTGTACCGTGGGGTACTGCTTGGCCAGCATCCGCAAATAGTGCAGGTTCTCCTGTTCGCTGCCGTGGGCCTTTTGGGTCTCCTGATTCATTCCAAAATCCTCCTAATCGGTATATCAGATGCGGGCCACCCCGGTGTCCCGGGCGGCCTGTGCCACCGCCGCAGCCACGGCAGGACACACACGGGGATCAAAGGCGGCGGGAATGATGTAGTCGGGATTGAGTTCCTCGTCGCTCACCAGCTCTGCCAATGCCCGGGCAGCAGCCAGCTTCATCTCCTCGTTGATGTCGCTGGCCCGCACATCAAAGGCGCCCCGGAACACACCGGGGAAGGCCAGGACGTTGTTGATCTGGTTGGGGAAGTCACTGCGCCCGGTGCCGATCACCGCAGCTCCGGCCTCTCGAGCCAGGTCGGGCATGATCTCAGGCACGGGGTTGGCCATGGGGAACAAAATGGGGTTAGGAGCCATGGTCTTCACCATCTCAGGGGTCACCACACCGGGAGAGGACACGCCAATGAACAGGTCGGCACCCACCATCACGTCGGCCAGGGAGCCGGACTTGTCCTGCTTGTTGGACAGCGCCAGCAGAGCCTTCTTCTCCTCATTGAGGTCGGTGCGGGCAGAGCAGATGGCGCCCTTGCGGTCGCAGATGATGGCGTCACCCAGGCCCATGGATTTCAGCAGCTTGAAAATGGCGGTACCGGCAGCGCCCGCCCCGGAGAACACGGCGGTGATGTCCTCGATCTTCTTATTCACCAGCTTCAAGGCATTGATGAGGGCGGCGGCCACAATGATGGCGGTGCCGTGCTGGTCGTCGTGGAAGATGGGGATGTCACACACCTCTTTGAGCTTGCGCTCGATCTCAAAGCAGCGGGGGGCAGAGATATCCTCCAGGTTAATGCCGCCGAAGGAGCCTGCCAGCAGGGCCACAGTGTGGACGATCTCATCCACGTCCTTGGAGCGGATGCACAGAGGCACGGCGTTCACATCCCCGAACGCCTTAAACAGCACACACTTGCCCTCCATCACCGGCATACCTGCCTCGGGGCCGATGTCGCCCAGGCCCAGCACAGCGGTACCGTCGGTGACCACTGCCACGGTGTTCCATCGGCCGGTGAGCTCGTAGCTCTTGCTCACGTCCTTCTGGATCTCCAGGCAGGGCTGGGCCACGCCGGGGGTGTAGGCCAGGGAAAGGGCCTGGCGGTCCTTGACCTCCATCTTGGGCACGGTGTCCAGCTTGCCCCGCCACTGATAGTGCAGTTTCAAAGATTCTGCTGCGTAATCCATGTCGTTTTCTCCTTTGCTCTTGTGAAATGGTTTCACCCATATTTGTATGTGTTTATCATTGTATCATAGCAGGGCAAAAAACAAAAGAGGAGGAGAAAACTTCTTACCTTTTCTTGTCTCAACTGCCACACCGCCCGGGGTTGTGGGCCATGACCCGTCTATCATATTGACAAAAATTTTTTATTCTCTCCCATTTTTGCCTGTTTGCTTGTCTTTCCCATATGTCCGTGATATAATTCATTTGTTTTGGTTTTATTTCAATGATTCTCAGGAGAAGGAAACATGAGGATAGGAAAGTTTGTGGATGCCACGACGGTGAAATTCCTGCTGGTGGGAGTCATCAACACTCTGGTGGGCACCGCTGTGATGTTCGGCTTTTATAATTTGCTTCATGCAGGGTACTGGGTATCCTCCGCTGCCAACTATATCGTGGGCAGCATCGTCAGCTATGTTTTGAACAAGTACCTCACCTTCCAAAACAAAGAAAAATCCGTGAAACAGATGCTCTTCTTTGTGGTGAACATCTCCGTGTGTTACCTGCTGGCCTATGGCCTGGCCAAGCCCGTCACCCTGCACCTGCTCAGCTTTTCCACCCAGCAGATCCAGGAAAACGTGGCCATGCTGGTGGGTATGTGTCTGTTTGTAGCCCTTAACTACTTTGGACAGCGTTTCATCGTCTTCAAATCCAAGCAGTGACCCTTCGATGGGTCCAGCTTTGCTCGCTTTGGCATATTTATTCTGAAAGGATGTCCTCAATATGAAATTAGGTATCGTAGGCCTGCCCAACGTGGGCAAATCTACCCTGTTCAACGCCATTACCAACGCCGGTGCTGAGAGCGCCAACTACCCCTTCTGCACCATCGACCCCAACGTGGGCATCGTGGCGGTACCTGACCCCCGTTTGGACTGGCTCAGCGAGTTCTACAAGCCCAAGAAGACCACCCCCGCTGTGGTGGAGTTTGTGGACATCGCCGGTCTGGTGAAGGGCGCCAGCCGGGGCGAGGGTCTGGGCAACAAGTTTTTGGCCAATATCCGGGAGTGCGCCGCCATTGTCCACGTGGTGCGCTGCTTTGATGATGAAAACGTCATCCACGTGGAGGGCTCCACCAACCCCATCCGTGACATTGACATCATCGACCTGGAGCTCATCATGGCCGACGTGGAGATGGCAGACCGCCGCATCGACAAGGCCACCAAAGCCGCCAAGGCGGACAAGAAGTTCCTCCACGAGGCCCAGGTGTTCCAGGGCCTGCGGGACTGGCTCAATGAGGGCAAGTCCGCCCGCAGCTACCTCTCCCAGGTGGACGAGGACGATGCTGCCCTCATCGCCACCAGCGAGCTTTTGTCCCTCAAACCCGTTATCTACGCTGCCAACCTGGACGAGGAGGGCTTCTCCCACCCCAATGAGGTGGCCTACTATCAGCAGGTGTCGGAGCGTGCCGCCCAGGAAGGCGCCCAGTGCATCCCCGTGTGTGCCCAGCTGGAGGCGGAGATCGCCCAGCTGGACGGAGAGGAAAAGGCCATGTTCCTGGAGGATCTGGGCATTGAGCAGTCCGGCCTGGACCGTCTGGTCAACGCCAGCTACACCCTGTTGGGCCTTATCTCCTACCTCACCGCCGGAGAGGACGAGTGCCGGGCCTGGACCATTGTCAACGGTACCAAGGCTCCCCAGGCCGCCGGCAAGATCCATTCCGACTTCGAGCGAGGCTTCATTCGGGCCGAGACCGTGGCCTTTGAGGATTTGAAGGCCTGCGGCTCCATGGCCGCTGCCCGGGAAAAGGGTCTCATCCGCTCCGAGGGCAAGGACTATGTGGTGAAGGACGGAGACATTATCCTCTTCCGATTCAATGTATAAGCAATGCAGCGAGGGAACACCCTGTGTTCCCTCCTGCTCTTTTCTCGAACAGACAAACAAAGAGAAGGAGAGAAGCAGATGAAACAAACCAAATCCGACACGGTATTCCAGTGGAAGGGCATCCCCCCCACGGGTCAGCTGGTCCCCCTGGGGCTCCAGCATGTGGTGGCTGCCGTGGTGGGCATCATCACCCCCGCCATCCTCATTTCCAACACCTGCGCCCTATCTGAGGAGGAAAAGACCCTGATGATTCAGGTCTCCCTCATCCTCACCGCCCTGGCCACCCTGCTCCAGCTGTTCCCCATTTTCGGGCGCATTGGTGCGGGTTTGCCCGTCATCATGGGCATCAGCTTTGCCTACATCCCCACCCTCCAGGCCATCGGGGCGGAGTTCGGCATTGCCACCATCTTAGGTGCAGAGATCGTGGGCGGCTGTGTGGCCATTGTCTTTGGCATCTTTGTCAAGTGGATTCGCCCCCTCTTCCCCCCCTTGGTCACTGGCACCGTCATCTTCACCATCGGCTTATCTCTCTACCCCACCGCCGTGAAGTACATGGCTGGCGGGGCGGGCACCCCGGACTTTGGCACCCCCAAGGCCTGGCTGGTGGCCCTGGTCACTCTGGTGGTGGTCATTGCTCTGACCAACTTCACCCGTGGCATCACCAAGCTGGGCGCCATTCTCATCGGTATGATCGTAGGCTATATCATCTCCATCCCCATGGGATTGGTGGACTTCTCCTCCATCGGCTCCGCCCAGTGGTTTGCTCTGCCCCAGTTCATGCCCTTTGAAATCAAGTTCGTGCCCTCTGCTGCGGTGTCCCTGAGCATCGTGTATGTGGTCAACGCCGTGCAGACCATCGGTGACCTCAGCTCCACCACCATGGGTGGCCTGGACCGGATGCCCACCGACCGTGAGCTGTCCGGCGGCATCATCGGTCAGGGCGTCATGAGCGTCCTGGGCGCCTTCTTCGGCGGCCTGCCCACCGCCACATACAGCCAGAACGTGGGCATTGTCACCGTCAACCGGGTCATCAACCGCTCCGTGTTCGCCTTGGCCTCCGGCATCCTGCTGGTGGCTGGCCTGGTGCCTAAGTTTGCCTCCCTGCTCACCACCATCCCCCAGAGCGTCATCGGCGGGGCCACCATCTCGGTGTTTGCCGCCATCACCATGACCGGCATCCGCATGATCACCCAGGACGGTTTCACCCCCCGGAAGAGCGCTGTCATGGGCCTGTCTGTGGCCATGGGCGTGGGCATCACCCAGGTGTCCGGCTGTCTGTCTGGCACCGGATTCCCCGGCTGGGTCAACACCGTGTTCGGCTCCTCCTCTGTGGTGGTGGCCACCATCATGGCTATCATTCTCAACCTCATCATTCCCAAGGAAGAGGAAACCCAGAAGTAACATAAAAGCCGCCCGGCGCTGCCGGGCGGCTTTTATCTCTTTATTTACTTCCGGTGGAACCGAATCCGCCCTCACCCCGGACGGTGTCGTCCAACTCCTCCTGCTGGATGAACTGAGCAGTGAGGTAGGGAGCGATGACCAGCTGGGCGATGCGGTCCCCCTGCTCCACGGTGCGGGTTTCGGAGCTGTGGTTGTGGAGCGCCACCATCAGCTCCCCCCGGTAGTCAGCGTCAATGACCCCCACCTTGTTGGCGGGGGCCAGCCCCTGCTTGGTGGCAAGCCCCGACCGGGCATACACCAGGCCCACAAAGCCCTGGGGAATGGCCATAGCCAGGCCGGTATGAATGAGCACCGTCTCACCAGGCTGTACCTCAATAGAAGCATCGGTGACGGCATACAGATCTGCCCCCGCAGCATCCACGCTGCCATAGGTGGGCATCTTGGCCCGGGGGTCTAACAATTTTACCGCAACGGATTGTGTCATAGGTAAATTCCTCCGTGTATAAATATATCGTTGATACCCCGGCAGCTTCGCTGCCGGGGTATCTTTCACTTTTGTATGGGCTGTATGGTGTGCTCGCCCTGCCACTCCACCACTTGGTGGGCCTTCAGGCTGGAAGGCACATCAATGATGCGCTGGTTGGCAGAGCCACGAAACCGCAGGCTCAAATCCTTCAGCCCCTCCACGAACCGGCCGTCCACCAGCACGTCAATGAGGGAGAGCATCTCGTCGGTGTGCTCACACCGGGCACGGCTTTCCTGCCACAGCTCCCCGTCCAGGGTGTAGCCGGAGTAGCACCAGATCTCCTTGTCCGGGTAGCGCTCCTTCACCCTTCTCAAAAATGGCAGCAGCACCGCCTGGTTGCACGGCTCGAAAGGCTCGCCCCCCAACAGGGACAGGCCCTTCATATAGGAGGGAGCCAGGGCATCCAGGATCTTGTCCTCCTCCACACGGGTGAAGGGTTGCCCGTAACAGAAGTCCCACGCCTCCTCATTGAAGCAGCCGGGGCAGTGGTGGGTGCAGCCAGAGACAAACAGGGACACCCGAACCCCGGGGCCGTTGGCCACGTCCGCCCATTTGATGGTGGCGTAATTCATAGCTTGTCCTCTCCTTTACAGGTGGAGCACCCGGGACTTGATCTCCTTGGTCTTGCCCACATTCCAGAAGTTCTCACCCAGGTAGCCGCAGGTACGGCGGGTGACATTCATCTTGTTGTGGTCCTTGTTGCCGCAGCTGGGGCACTCCCACTGGCCTTCGTCGTTGATCTGGATCTCTCCGTCGTAGCCGCACACCTGGCAGTAGTCACTCTTGGTGTTGAACTCGGCGTACTGGATGTTGTCATAGATGTAGCGCACCACGTCCTCCAGGGCCTCCAGGTTGTGACGCATGTTGGGCACCTCTACGTAGGAGATGGCGCCGCCGGAGGAGATCTTCTGGAACTGGCTCTCAAAGGCGAACTTGGAGAAGGCGTCCACATGCTCCCGCACGTCCACATGGTAGGAGTTGGTGTAGTAGCCCTTGTCGGTGACGTCCTTGATGGTGCCGTACTTCTCCTGGTCGATGCGGGCAAAGCGGTAGCACAGGCTCTCGGCGGGGGTGCCGTACAGAGCAAAGCCCAGGCCGGTCTCCTTCTTCCACCGATCGGTGGTCTCCCGCAGGTGGCGCATCACCCGCAGAGCAAACTCCTCACCCTCGGGGGTGGTGTGGGAACAGCCCTTGACCAGGCGGGTCAGCTCGTACAGGCCAATATAGCCCAGAGACAGGGTGGAGTAGCCGCCCACCAACAGCTTGTCGATGGTCTCACCCTTTTCCAGGCGGGCAATGGCGCCGTACTGCCAGTGGATGGGGGAGACATCGGAGCGAACACCCTTCAGGGCGTTGTGGCGGCACATGAGGGCCTCGTAGCACAGCTCCAGGCGCTCATCCAGCTCCGCCCAGAACTTGTCCTCGTCCCCGCCGGAGACAATGCCGATCTGGGGCAGGTTGATGGACACCACGCCCTGGTTGAACCGACCCTCAAACTTGTAGTTGCCCTCCTCGTCCTTCCAGGGGGAGAGGAAGGAACGGCAGCCCATGGGAGAGAACACATTGCCCTCGTAGGTCTCCTTCATCTTCTTGGCGGAGATGTAGTCGGGGTACATCCGCTTGGCAGAGCACTTCACCGCCAGACGGGTGAGGTAATCGTACTTGCCCCCCTTGAGGCAGTTGCACTCGTCCAGCACATACACCAGCTTGGGAAAGGCGGGGGTGATGTACACGCCCTTCTCGTTCTTGATGCCCTCCAGACGCTGGGAGAGGATCTCCTCGATGATGGCGGCGTTCTCCTCCATGTAGGGGTCATTGTCCCGCAGCACCAGGAAGAGGGTGACAAAGGGGGACTGGCCGTTGGTGGTCATCAGGGTGTTGATCTGGTACTGGATGGTCTGCACACCGCTTTTCAGCTCGTCCTTGGTACGGGCACGGGCGATCTTCTCCACGGTCTCGTCGTCCAGCTCAGGGGCGGCTTCCCGGGTGCGGCGCAGGTACTTCTCATAGGTCAGACGCAGATACTTGCCCAGGTGGCTCATCTCCACCGACTGGCCGCCATACTGATTGGAGGCCACACAGGCGATGATCTGGGTGACGATGGTGCAGGCCACCTGGAAGCTCTTGGGGGACTCGATGAGCTTGCCGTTGATCATGGTGCCGTTGTCCAGCATGTCCCCGATGTTCACCAGGCAGCAGTTGAAGATGTGCTGGACAAAGTAGTCTGCATCGTGGAAGTGGAGGATGCCGTCGTCATGGGCCTTGGAGATCTTCTCCGGCAGCAGCAGGCGCCTGGTCAGATCCCGGCTCACCTCACCGGCGATATAGTCCCGCTGGGTGGAGGCGATGGCGGTGTTCTTGTTGGAGTTCTCCTCCGCCAGATCCTTGTTGTCGTTGCGAATGAGCGCCAGGATGGACTCGTCGGTGGTGTTGGCCTTGCGCACCAGGGCCCGGTTGTAGCGGTAGATGATGTAGGCCTTGGCCAGCTCATACTTGCCCGCCTCCATCAGACGCTTCTCCACCATATCTTGTATGTCCTCCACCAGAAGACGCTTGCGTCCCTTGCTGGCTACGGAATCTGCAATGGCCTCAATGGATGCGTCGTCCAGGCGGTAGGGTTCCTCCACAGCCAGGTTCGCCTTTTGAATGGCCACCACGATCTTACTGCGGTCAAAGTCTACGGTAGATCCGTCTCTCTTGATCACTTTCATTGCGTTACGCCCTTTCTCCCGTTTTTTATTCTAAATAACTGCCAGGCAAGGTCTCAGACATCCTCCCCCGCCCGGCACGCATAATGCTAAGCGTGATAAAGCGGCGGTTGTCCCCAGGGGGACAACACGCCGTCGTCGTCGCAATCTGCGCTATCCGGCAGCTGCACCTGTCAGGGCTTCACATTTTTAACCCTAGTGGTGTAGCACTTAAACAGCATACCATATCTTGTGCCTGTTGTAAATAGCCCCTTTAATTTTTTCGAAATATTGTGTACTACGGAATTTATTTCCTGACTCTACCTGGGACCCTTCTGCCCATATCCACATAGAATGAGATGCACCTTGATGAGTTCCTATGGGACATCATACGTGTGAAAGGAGCGAATCTCATGAATCAAAATCGTTGGAACCCTCTGAACTGGAGCGGTGCCATGACGGCGGAGGAGTTTGCCGCCCAGCAAGGCACTTGCACCTGCGCAGGCACTTGTCAGTCTGGCAGCAGCGGCTGCGGTGGCTGCACCTGCAACGGCATGACCTCTCCCTGCGACAACACCAAGCCCTGCCAAGGCACCCAGCTGGTGTGCTGCTGCCACACCGTACCCGCACCCTGTCCGCCCACGGTGGATGTGGAGGAGGGCTGCTGCTGCAAAAAGAGCTTCCGGGCCGCTTTGCAGCTGTTGTGCAGCACGCAGCTGGGCACCCTGCTGGACTTCAATCAGGCCGCCTTTGTCACCGATACCTATGTGGCAGGGGCCACCATCAACACCACCCCCGCAGGCACCACCCCCTCGGATAACCTGAACACCATGTCCGGGTCCTTCCGCCGCTTCTCCCCCTGCAACTGCGATCTGCTGGAGATCTCTGCCCTGGTCAACACGCCCCCCGAGACCAGCACCGGGGTCACTGCCACCCAGGTGCCCCTGTGCCAGCTCACCGCCGTGGCCCTGCAAACCGCCACTGCCCCCGCCTCCGGGGACATCACCTCCGACCAGGCCACCGCCAACAACTTCCAGACCATCCAGTCCATCCTGTCCCAGTGCCTCACCCCCTGTGCCAATCCCTGCGGCGCCTGCTGCTGCCCCTGTGACTGCTCCGGGGACGACTGCTGCTGCGCTGCCGGGCTGCTCTCCACCCTGTCCCAGAGCAACCTCAGCCGTAAGGTCACCATTGTGGCCGGCCCTCTGGTGCTCCAGGGCGTCACTCTGCTGGGCACCGTGGGCAATGTGCTGGTGCTGGCCAACTCCACCAACAACCGCATTTACTTTGTCTGCGTCAACCAGATTCAGTTCCTGGCGTAACCGGGAACCATTTCTTTCCCCAGCGCAGGGGGCCTTTCAGGCCCCCTGCGTTAGCCTTGTGAAACTTTTCACCAATTTTTCATTCATACATTTACAACTGCACTTTTTTGTTGTATTCTATGGTTGACTATGTCCCTTGGACTGAAGGAGGAACTGTACATATGAGAGGTGTAGAAACCCGTATTCAGGAGATTCGCCACCGCATTTTCCGTGAGGTGGCCCGCATGGCCTACCACACCGAGTGGCCGGTGGACAAGCGCATTGAGGAACTGCCCTACAAGATCATTCCCGGCGAGGTAGGCAATTACCGCAACGACGTGTTTCTCGAGCGCGCCATTGTGGGTGAGCGTCTGCGTCTGGCCATGGGCCTGCCCTGCCGCGGCGCCGGTGAGCACGCCCCCCTGTCCGACAACATCGAGGCTGCTACCAAAGATGAGACCTACTATACCCCCCCTCTGATCAACATCATCAAGTTCGCCTGCAACGGCTGTGACGAGAAGCGGGTGCATGTCACCGACGGCTGCCAGGGCTGTCTGGCCCACCCCTGCGTGGAAGTGTGCCCCAAGGGCGCTGTTACCCTGGACCGCTTCAACGGCCGCTCTGTCATCGACCAGGACAAGTGCATCAAGTGCGGCCGCTGCGCTGACGTGTGTGAGTACAAGGCCATCATCATTCAGGAGCGCCCCTGCGCCAAGGCCTGCGGCATGGATGCCATTCACACCGATGCCAACGGCAAGGCAGAGATCGACTACGACAAGTGCGTCTCCTGCGGTATGTGCCTGGTCAACTGCCCCTTCGGCGCCATTGCTGATAAATCCCAGATTTTCCAGGTCATCCGAGCCATTCAATCCGGTGAGCGTGTGTATGCCGCCGTGGCTCCCGCTTTCGTGGGTCAGTTCGGCCCCAAGGTCACGCCCGGTAAGCTGCGTGCTGCCATGAAGGCCCTGGGCTTTGCAGACGTGTTCGAGGTGGCCATCGGCGCCGACCTGTGCGCCGTGCAGGAGGCCGAGGACTTTGTCAACGAGGTGCCTGAGAAGCTGCCCTTCATGGCCACTTCCTGCTGCCCCGCCTGGTCCGTCATGGCCAAGAAGCTCTTCCCTCAGCACGCCGACAGTGTCTCCATGGCCCTGACTCCCATGGTGCTCACCGCCCGCCTCATCAAGGAGCAGCAGCCTGAGGGCAAGGTGGTCTTCATCGGCCCCTGCGCTGCCAAGAAGCTGGAAGCCATGCGCAAGAGCGTGCGCAGCGAGGTGGACTTCGTGCTCACCTACGAGGAGATGTCCGGCATTTTCGATGCCAAGCACCTGGATCTGGAGTCCATGGAAGAGGATTCCAACGGCGTCAACGACGCCTCCACCGACGGCCGCAACTTTGCCGTGGCTGGCGGCGTGGCCAAGGCTGTGGCCAACGTCATCGCCGAGCGCTACCCCGACCGTGAGGTGAAGATGGCCAGCGCCGACGGCCTGCGGGAGTGCCGCAAGCTGCTGACCATGGCCGCTGCCGGCAAGTACAACGGCTATCTGCTGGAGGGCATGGCCTGTCCTGGCGGCTGCGTGGCTGGCGCCGGCACCATGCAGCCTGTGAAGAAGTCCCAGGCCGTGGTGGGCCTGTACGCCAAGCAGGCTGGACACACCACCGCCACCGGCACCGAGCACATCAAGGAGCTGGACAAGCTGGTGGACTGATTCCCCACAAAGCTACATAAAACAAGCCTGCTGCATCCCATTGGGTGCAGCAGGCTTGTTTTTCTTCACGCTTCACTATTACCTCTTCACGCAAAATAAAATGCTGGGAGCACTGCGTTGCTCCCAGCTTTAGCGTGTCGAAAAAGTTCGACACGCTTCTCAAAAATGCAAGCATTTTTTCGAGGGGTTGCAGCCCGCTGCATGCACCCTTGGGTCAAAGGGCGACCCAAGGCCACA
>NZ_JACSNZ010000026.1 GCF_016902575.1 Pseudoflavonifractor capillosus
CCCAATGCGTTGGCTTGCCACTCGTTCCAGTCCTCGCGGGTCTTGAGTGCCCTGAGAGAATAGGCTTTTCGGGGAGAATATTTACCTCGCTGGCGCTGCTTTACATCGTTGGACTCCATCTGAAATAGCAGTTGATGGGCACATTCGTGGGCTAGGGTAAAACGGTATTTTCCATGTAAGAGCTTTACCCGGCCTGGCATTCGAAAGCTGCTATCAAGCAGAATTTGATTTTGATGCAGGAGAAGGGTTCGGACAACTCCGTTTTCTTCAAAGGTGTACTCTGTGTCTGCATAGCAGGTCAGCCCACAGACACTCTCGTCAGGGGAGAGGTGTGCAAAGCCGATATCCAGCCCCAGATACTCGTGAGCGAATCGTTCTATGGGGATTGCACGGGGCATCCTGCGCTTGCGCTCAGGTGGGTCGTGGTACATGTACTTGGCAAAATCGTGGGTGACAGCCAGGGCGATATTCTCAATTTGCGTGTGAGATAAAATCATGAAAAGTCCCCCCTTATCCGAAACGAACTGATACTTCTCGAACACGGTATTCATGGTTTTCTCGGGGAGGTGGTTTAGCTACATGTAGGCCAGATGATATATCATAGCCTCATTATAAATCGAACAAATGTTCGTGTCAATATATATACGAGATCTAATCGTTTTTTAATTCGTATTGACTACATATGTACACAATAGTATATTGGAATTAACTGGCGGAGGCTGGTTTTGATAGGGGAATTTTGTCGTGAATGATGAGGTTTTGAGAATAAATGAATGAAAAGTTCAAGGCGACACAGAACTAGATTCCACCAGATTTCCCTATAATGTGGTAGAGCAGGATTGTGCTGCTATAAGAGAGCTGTTTTACAAGACTATGATGGTTTTTGAGGGTGGGTGTGTATACGGTTATGACGGAAGGCAAAGTGGATGAAATACTAAAAAAATACAAAGTTGATCACTTGTTTTATCTGGGCAATGGGGCGAGAGGCAAAATAAGTGAAATACATCTTAAAATTGATAGAAAAACGGATTTAAGAAACAAAAAGTTCGCGCTTCAATTTGAGAAGGAATCAGGGGCTATTGCTATCTGGGATATACGAGAGCGCATAAACCTCAACGCTTCATTGGATTTATATGCTCAAAATTCTATGAAATGGGAGGATGTTGATACAATTTACATACAAGAAATTGCGATTGGCAAAAGAAATTCAGATATCATATCAAAGCTTGCTCTCATGACATTCTCCCAACTTGAGGATTTTTTGAAAGTTAACAGCTTCTTTGAATTCGAAATAGAAGTAGATAACAGGGATTTAGATGCAGAAGGTGTTCAGTCGATAAATGTTTTGAGTACGGAGGAGGGGAAATCTATAGCATTTTACGGCGAGCGCTATGAGCGTCAAAAAGCCCTAAGAGAGGCGGCAATAAAAATACATGGATACACTTGCAGTGTCTGTGGATTCGACTATTCCAAATTTTATGGACTAATAGGAAAGGATTATATAGAAGTTCACCATTTAAAGCCACTAAACTTAGGAAAACAAACTCCTGATCCAAAGACAGATATGATATCTGTTTGCGCAAATTGTCATAGGATGATTCACCGCAAAAAGTATGAGACATTAACACCAGATGAATTAAAAAATATGATTAGGGATGCGAAAAATAATCATTGACATTAACGATAGGTTAGATTGCCCCCATGATAAAATAGCCCTGGCTATAATCGGCGCATTACCGACTATGGCACAGGGCTTTTGAGTAAATTAGTGTCTATTTTATTTCGTTTAGATATTATACGACTACATTTTCATCTGATTAGAGATGGCCGTAATGACGCTGAAAAACCTCGTTGACAGTCTCTACATAGACCTGAAAAGAAGTGCGGTCGTGAAGTGAGCGGAGGTACCAGTTCTTGCGATTCAGATATGCCTTGTACACCTCTGCCCAATAGCCCTGCTGGCGAAGCATAGCGGCTCGTCTCCCCACGCGGTTGGAGTCCCGTAGCTTATTCCAAGTATATCCTCCTGAGAGAAGTTGCTTATTGTGAATCAGTCGTTGGAAATCTCCATCCACGTTTTTCGACAATATGGCCAGGTCAGCATGAAACACGGGTGCCTTGGAAGCTGGTGAAGCCAGCAGCATGGTAATAACCGAGTGAGAGTCTTCCCCTCTGAAAAAGTTTACGCCCCTGGAAATTGAGGTAAGTGTTTCCCGAATGACACGTTTCAGTCTGCCTAAATCATGGTTAAATTCCTTGGGGTAGCTCTGGAGAATAAGATTGTAATCCAAATCAAAGGGGCCATTCCCATTGCGTGTCACCATGTTCCGAGCGCCGCTGCCCACCAGTGAAATCTGGCTGTCGATACCGTACTCCTCCCGGAGCACTTGGCGCAATTCCTCCAAAATCTTCCGGCACTTGCGGTCATAACGCTGCACTAACTTCCAGCCTACATACTCATACATACGGATTCCTCCCTGTATCGCCCACGCCTCCATTTAACGCTCGTTCTTGTCGTTAAATCATTGTAGGATAGCAGAAGAAAAGACGTTTGTCAAATGCACTGCTGGGTATTCTATTGGAATATTCTAGGCAATGCTAACCACTAGTTTTGAAGATGAAGGTAGCTGCGAGGGCGCACCGAAATCGTATGAGGCCTATTATTCCGTGGCGCATACTTGACCCACTCGTTTGTTAAAAGCTTGCTAGGTATGACAGAATATTTATTAACGCCCTACTTTCCGTGCTTTCAAACAAAACTCTTCGTTAATTTTGATTATGGTCAAAATCATGATTTTTAAAAGTTCCATATAATCCTGAGCCTGTATACTCTCGTCCAAAGGACAGGTGTCATGGATATACTTATTGCGCAGGTCTAAACCATTACTAAATTCGGATCGATTCAAAACATAATTTAAATAATCCTGCTCCGGTTTAGAAAACAGCGTACTCTCGTAGCTTATATCCCGATTTTCGGCGAGACATTCAATCTTTTGGTGATATACTCCGTGATAATAGGAAGGACAAACAACCTCGTGACTATACATATCTCGCAGCAAGATCACACGTGGTTTATCGACCAGCAGTTGTCCTCCGTCACCAATCAGTATGGAGCCACGTTCAATGAGCCAATCCAGTGCGCCTTTCTGAAAATCTGAAAAATCATCTTTGCGCATTGGAACGGATTGCAGCATTTGGGGAAGTGTGTGATAGTCGCTTTTTGTTTTGTCTGTATAGTGTAGGATAGACTGATCAGAAAACAGTAGATGCATTTCCTGTTTAATCGCTTCTGAATTAGCGTAGGCATATTTGTTTGTTCCGAAGCTTGGGACATTTCGGAAAAAAACATGTTTAGATGACATCTCCAGCAGCTCACGATCTATCTTTCCATCTTCACAAAACAAGCTATATTGCTTTAATACTCCGTCAGTTGCACTAGCGAGGAGTTTACATTTCTCTACATAAGTAGTTCCAGTAGTTGGCGGAGTATATACGAACCCTTCTGCCCCAAACTCTTCCTTTAGGTAAACCTCAAAAAACCATTGAATAATGTCTTCGATCTGAATATGTAGGCGCTGCAGTTCGTTGCGATAGGCTGCCATCTGCAGCATAGTTCGACTTTTCTTTATGTCAAACTCACAACCAATTATATACTCCCTTCTCCCTTTCACCCCCAGATGACGTTCAAATATCCCAAGTTCCGCTGGTAAGGAGAGAAAATTACAGCGAAAACATGGATCAACATACTCAAACAAATAGATAAAGTTGTTGAGCAGTGTTGGATAATCCTGATTCTCCTCTAACCATTCACGGCTGTATGAATAAGCAGAAACATGATCCTTTTCTCGGTATTTTTCCTGTACTGACCCATCCGGGATAGACTTGAAGTCTACCTCCACACCATAAGAAAACCCAACATTCCTAGCAATCACCCTCTCTTGTATTGCTTTCTTCTGCCTCCTTGCCTTGAGTTTAAGTCGGTCAGATATGGGAAGTTCTACTGAACTTTGGGCTTGTTCCAGCAATTCCAGATAATTCATATTCGCTTCTTTCCAGTCTACATAGTCCCAAAGAACTTGTTCTCTCATCTCTGCAGTAAACTGTCTCGGAAAAAATAATGACCTACCGTGTTCCCGTGATGCTAAATATCGAGCAAGCAATTCTTCTGCAGTATGAGAGTTATGTGCTAAATGCACTGCAATCACCGAACCAAAAGCAGTTGTCAACTCTTTGTGCGCTAGCACATGCCATACAATATTTTCATCTGTCTCCAGAAGAAGCCCAAATACCTCGTTGCTGATTCGTCGATATACTTCGTAGTCGCAGAATATCTGCCAGAAATCATCATGGTAGTTCCACTCTATTTGGTAACAATACTCTTGTAGATTTTCATCAGATATTTTACTGAAGTATTTCCCCACAATCTGTGGGACACTTTTACACCGTTTCTGATATTCTGAAAACTGCTCATCGGGCCAGTCCAGACGCTGCATTCCTGCATCAATGTACTTTTTAATGTTGTAAAGCTCCAGAATGGTATTTAACTCTGGTTTGCAAATATATTTATCCCAGTCCTGGAAAAACGCCTCTATTTTTTGCAGATACCAGCCAGAACTCATGTCGTGTACTCCATAGAACTTAATGCGCATTTTTCATCCTCTCTGTCCACTAAAACTTCATAAGCCTGTGTTGATCGTTCAAGTTTATTCTTAAGTCACTCACAGAAACAATGATAGCTTTCAATCATTGGTGTATAGACCTCAGCTTATTTTAACCGCTGGTACAGTGACAACAGCTGTTTCTTTTCTATGACGTATTTTTATTCGGCTGGGGCAGCAAAAAAGCAGCGATATGTTTATAAATCAAACTTTTCTTCCCGCAATTTTCTTCATTTTAGTGTATCCTTCACATCCAATGACAGAAATAGAGTTTAATTTCTTCAATGCATTCTCAATGCTGATTCTAATTTGCATGGGGGTATATCTATCAAATGCTCCTCGGTTGACCGCCATAATTATATCTTGCTTATCTTTATTGTAAAGACTCCAGAACTGATCGTAATTTCTATTTTGGTTTGCAGTACTAACTTGTTTCAGCAAATTTTCTACCGCTTGTTTTTGTTCACCGCTCATACCCTCTGGAATAGTAGCGATTAAGCCGTTAACTGCCTCATTAATATCGGTTGGATTTTGATTGCACAAATTTAAAGCTCGCAAGATTGCATTTTCTTCCATTTGCATAATTACTTGCTGCGTACAAAAGAAAAAGTTCTTCTGCAGATTTTTCATTAATTCCTGCTGTTCAAGAATCTCAGTAGCACAATTATAGAACTCATCTATTGTATTGAAACTGAAAGAATCCAGTTTGCGGATGAAATAATGTTTATATTGATTCCAATAATCGGTCTTGAATAGCATCTGGGACTCATAAAATGCAGTTTCACTCAGAACGCCTTCTGAAATATAAGATCCAATTTCTCGAATGCGTTTTTGCAAATCCTCAATCTGCATAACGATGAGCGAAGCAGCTTCAGAAACTTTGCGCCGTTCCTGTATGAAATAAACCACTAGTGCAACAAATCCTACAGCTATAAGTAAAAAATCTTTCAAATTACTTTCCACAAAATTTATAATTTGTGACCACAAAATAGATTACACCTCATTTCAACCGCTCACACAGCGGCAGCAGCTGTTCCAGTTTTTCAACAATGCGTTTTTGCTCAGCGAGGGGAGGGAGGGGAACTGCAAAATTTTTTAACATATCCTGAGTAATTTGATTAATGGTTGTAGTTCCAGTATCGCCCAACATTGAATTTCTAAAAAATGCAGAGTTAATAACGTAAAGAATATAATTATTGCATTGGCTCTTAAATATAGCCATAAATGCGCCAAAGCTCATTCCATTGCGATCAATTAGAGCAGCCTTTCCGACCAGTCGCTTGCTACCATTTCGAGCACATATCAAAATATCACCCTGATGGCACCTTTTATTTTCTGGTATCTCCAAATTCACTCTAACAATGTCAGAATAATCCATTTCTCCGTTTTGGATATTACTTGAGCGGAGTACGATTGTTCCATCGTCTGAAATGTGTTTTGGACTGTATGTTAGCCCGATGTTTGTAATTCCAATCTGTCCCAATCTCACCCACTTCCAACTCTCTGGAATATCAAACGGCTTTTCGTCCTCGGTGATTTCGGGCAATGGCTTTTCCTTTTTGATCTTCTTCTCAGCAACCAACCGCTGCTTCTCCTCTTGAATCTGGGCAAAGAGTTCCTCTGCGGTACCTTCTTCGGGACGCTGTTCCACCAGCTTGCCCTGGATGGCGTATTGCAAGAGGGATTTTTTCATGTCCTCCGGGAATCGGCTGTTAAACTGCTCCAGCTTGCTCCACGCCTGCTCGTAGCGGTCAATATAGGGTAGCATCTCCTCGATTTTGGCAACAATCCGCTCTTGCTCGGCAAGAGGCGGGAGTGGAAATACCAGCACATGAATTGCTTTAGATGAAAGTCCTTGAATTCCAATTCCTTTTCCACCAATCCATCCAGCGTGTTTATACAAATAGAATAAATAGTAAAAAAACTCTGTGCAAACTGTGCTGAAAGCTCTTAAGCGATGGATGTGATTTTGAATACAAATTGTCTCATCTTTCTTCCAGATTGCCGCTCGTCCAATATCACCACCCTCACAAACAAGCAAGTCGCCTTTTCGAGCAGTGCATTTTTCAATCTCAGAATCTGCAAAGAACATTTCTCTAAGATGTTCTAGCTCAAATCTATTCCAGTATAAATTTGACGTAGTAATATATTTTAGGCACACACCGATTCTATTTGTTGAATTGAGAGCTTTTCCTGTATTGTGTTGAAATAGTTCACCTAATCTCACCCACTTCCAGCTTTCCGGAATATCAAACGGCTTTTCGTCCTCGGTAATTTCGGGCAGAGGTTTTTCCTTCTTGATCTTCTTCTCAGCAATCAGCCGCTGTTTTTCCTCCTGCATCCGGACAAACAGCTCCTCCGCCGTACCTTCCTCGGGCCGCTGCTCCACCAGCTTACCCCGAATGGCAAGCTGCAAAATGCTGTTTTTCAGTTCCTGTGGGGTCATTGGGCGTTTCCTCCCAGCAGGTTGGTGATTTGCTCCAGCACTCGGTCAATCTCCGCATTGAGGGAGGCCCTCTGTTCCTCATACCGTTGAATCAAATCCATGGGAGCCAGAATTTCTTCTTCCTCATGGGGATAGCCGCACTGGTCGAGATTATAGCCCAGTTCCTCAGTGAGCTGCTGGACAGCGAACTTCTTTGCTTTGTCAAAGCCGTCCACCATAATCTCTTGGCGATTCTCCCACCAGTCCAACACCGGCTGGAAGTGCTCCGGTTTCATGGGCTTGGTTTTGGAGAAATGCTTGTACCCCTCCGGCATATCCAGGCGGTAGAACCAAGTCTCCTGGGTGGGGTGGGTGTTGTCAAAGAACAGGATGTTGGTGGTGATGGAGGTATAAGGGGAGAACACACTGCCCGGCAGACGGATGATAGTGTGCAGGTTGAACTCCCGCAGCAGTTTCTTTTTGATGTTCACCTTGGCATTGTCGGTGCCAAATAGGAAGCCATCGGGCAGGATCACCGCCGCCCGGCCGTTCTGCTTCAAGCGGTACATAATCACTGACATGAAGAGGTCGGCGGTCTCCGAGCTGGCCAAATCACTGGGGAAGTGGTTTTTCACGTCCGCCTTCTCGTTGCCTCCGTAGGGAGGATTCATAAGAATCACGTCCACCTTGTCGTCCTCAGTATAGTCCAACACGTCACGGAGCAGGGTGTTGTCGTGGTATACCTGGGGAATATCCAGCCCGTGCAACAGCAGATTGGTGACACAGAGCATATAGGGAAACTGCTTTTTCTCAATGCCGTAGATAGAGCTGCTATACGCCTCTTCATCCTCGGTGGTCTTCACTTGCTTGTGAAGCTCCTTCAGCCAGCTGACCATAAAGCCACCTGTGCCGCAGGCAAAGTCAGCCATGGTTTCGCCAATCTGGGGCTGGACGACCTGGGCCATAAAGTCAGTGACAGCTCGGGGCGTGTAGAACTCACCAGCAGAACCTGCGCTTTGCAGCTCCTTTAGAATGGTCTCATAAATATCGCCGAAAGCGTGGCTCTCCTCATAGTCACTGAAATCCAAGTCATCAATGACATTGAGCACTTGGCGCAGCAACACGCCGTCCTTCATGTACTGGTTGGCATCGGCAAAGGTGGTTTGCACAATGGCCTTTTTGATGGGGGTGGAGGCATCCACAGGGAGGCGTTTCAGCGTGGGGAAAAGGGTGTTGTTGACAAAGTTCAGTAGCTTGTCCCCGGTGAGAGCGGTACCGGATTTATCATCCACCGCCCAATTTTGCCAGCGGCATTCCTCTGGGATGATGGACTGATAATCCTCGTCGTCCCACTCCCAATCCTGTTCTTTTGCATCGTATACTTTCAAAAACAGCATCCACGCAATCTGCTCGATGCGCTGTGCATCGCCGTTGATGCCCGCATCGTTGCGCATGATGTCACGCAGTCGCTTTACAAATCCAGTCAAGTTGCTCATGTCATATCAATCCTTTATTGTCCGTAGGTTTCAAACATATCTTTGGCTCGGGCTTCAGTGAATTTCCAGTCCTCCGGGATGCGATCAATGGTTCCTCGGCCAGCGGCACGAGGTCCCCACTCGTGGTATTCACGCAGCACAGTTTCACCACGTCCACCTGCGGAGGCATTCATGACCTCCGCAATCTCAGCAGGGGAAGCAAGATACATCCGGGGCATTTCATCGTCTGCGGTCCCCTGGAATTGAATCAAGCAGAATATCGTCTTCTTGTGATGGTTTTCCAGCCACTTTGCTGTGGCTTCATGATAATCGCAGCCTTTTTTGTAGTTCTGGGTGAGTCCCCAGCCACCGTCTTGGCTTCCCTTCACAGAGATTTTTAGCATTTTATCACCAGACACCGCAATCAAATCATATTCCGGTTGGTTTGCACCATACTGAACGGATACATCATATCCAAATCTGGCAAATAGCGCAGCGGCATACGCTTCCGCCGCGACCCCAACGTGCCAGGAAGTCATTTTCTTCATTATCCTACCTCGTCCATGTAAATTGCAGCTTCTAATTCCTTTACAGCATCTAGATACCCCTGTTTTCCACCGAAGTATCCGGCAATTTTCGCAGGTTTCCCCATCTTCAGGAAGGGATCGAGCTTTAGAATCTCAGTCTTCTCAATCTCGTAGATCCCCGTGTTCATGTACTTGTACAGTAGTGCCTCCAGCACTTCTCGAGCCACTCCACTGTACTTTCCGAAGAAGTCCCGCCTTTTTACATTGTTTGCCCGCTCTTTTCGGGTCAGCGGCTTCTTGTCAAAGGCCACATGGCAGATGAAGTCAAAATCATCCACGTCACTCATGTTCTGGTCTGCCTTCAGCAGTTCCAGGTCAATGCCCTTTTCCTGGAGCAGGTTGCGAATCTGTTCCTTTTTCTCCTGAGCAGACCACTGGCGAATAAAGTTATCCAGAGAAGCGTATTCGCCTCGGATGTTTTCCTTGGTGTAGTCGATGATGCTCTCCTGGCGCAACAGTTTGCCATTGGCATCATAAACCGACACTGTCTTGTGAATGATCTGCACCTGACATCCATTTCTATCTACGATGGGCTTGTAATTCATTCCATCCGGCAGGATGTGGGGTGGCTCTTCGGGGGGCTTCCCCTGATCGTCCTCTGTTTCCGGGCGCTCTCCTCCTGGCACAAAACCCTCGTCCATTTGGATGGGGCCGTCCCAATCCGGGTCAGCAAACAGGCGGGTGACGTTGCGGAAGTCCATGACGACAAAGTGGGTTTTGCCCTCCTTTTCCCGCAGACGGGTGCCACGCCCTATAATCTGCTTAAACTCGGTCATGGAGCCGATCATCTCATCCAACACAATCAACTTGGTCATTTTACAATCCGCACCGGTGGACAGCAATTTGGACGTGGTGGCAATGACCGGGTATGGGGAGGAGACGGAGATGAAATAGTCCAGTTTCTTCTTCCCGTATTCGTCGCTTCCAGTGATCCGCACCACATAGTCCGGGTTCTGCCGCACCATATCCTGGTTGAGATTAACCAGAGCCATTCTCATTCGTTCAGCGGCATCCTCGGTCGCACAGAAGACGATGGTCTTTGCCATGCGGTTGGTGCTCTTGAGATATTTCGTAATCTCCCGAGCCACCTGGTCAATCCGATCTTGAATGATGATGTTGTAATCGTAGTCGCTATTGGTATATACCCGGTCAGGGATCTCCACACCGTTGACATCCAGCTGGCCCTTACGGGGGCGCCAGCCCTCGCCGATGTCAGTTGTGATATTGATGACCTTGAAGGGAGCCAGGAATCCGTCCTCGATACCCTCTTTCAGGCTGTAAGTAAAGATAGGCTCACCAAAGTAGTGCAGGTTGGAAACGTACTTGGTCTCTTTGGGGGTGGCAGTCATACCAATCTGAGTGGCAGAGGAGAAATACTCCAACACCTGCCGCCAGCGGCTTTCCTCTTTGGCGGAACCTCGGTGACACTCGTCCACGATGATGAGGTCGAAGAAGTCAGGCGTGAAGAGGCGGCTGTAATGCTCTTTGCCGTCGTCCCCCACCAGCTGTTGGTATAGGGAGAAGTACACCTCGTGGGAAGTTATGGTACTGGGGTCATCTTTTGACACGTTGATTTTGTGGGTCACTTTCTCCAGGGGAGCAAAGTCCTGTTGAATAGACTGATCCACCAGAATATTTCGGTCGGCTAGATAGAGAATTTTCCGCTTGATACCGCTTTCCAGCATGCGATAGACAATCTGAAAGGCGGTATAGGTCTTACCGGTACCCGTTGCCATCACCAACAACAGCCGCTGCTGTCCCCTGGCAATAGCATCCACGGTGCGGTTGATGGCAATGCGTTGGTAGTAGCGGGGCGGATATGTATTTTGACTGGTATAATAGGGTTGTTCCAGTACGGCCTCCTGCTGTGGTGTCAGGTGGGCTCCCTGTTTATACCGGCTGGCCAGTTCCTCTTGTGTGGGGAACTCATCCAACGCCAGCTCACGCTCTTGTCCCGTCAGAAAATCATGCTCCACAAATCCGTCCCCGTTGGAGCTATACGCAAACGGCACATCCAGCTTTTGAGCGTAGTCCATGGCCTGTTGTAATCCATAGGAAACAGTATGCTTGTTGTCCTTGGCCTCCACCACCGCAATAGGGTTATTTGCGTTAAGATAGAGGATGTAGTCAGCCCGCTTCGGCTTTTCTCGAACAACCATATTGCCCTTCAGATTTATTTTTCCGTCGGTGATGCGGGTCTCCATGGTGATGTTGTGACTCCATCCTCGGGACTGGATGGCAGGGGTAATATAATTCAGCTTGATGTCTTCTTCGCTCATTTGAAGTTTGGGCAAAATGGGCTCCATACAGCATCCCCCTCTGGCTATATTGTTTGGAAGGAAGGTTTTCTTATAGTATAGCAAATTGGGGCGTATCCATCAAATGGTTTTGAATTGATTGGCAGTGAACCCTCATCAATTGCTTGATGAGAGTCGGATACTTTGGTACAATAAAGACTAAGTTGTAGCCAATATGTGGTGCAGAGCTTGTGAGGTGATCCGTATGAAAGTAAGATACAAGGAGCATGTGGAGTTTTGTCCCGCACAGTTGGACGATGCCAGAGTAATTGCTCAGCTGCGCAAAAAAATATGGTCTACCACCTACCGAGGCATTTACCCCGACGAGATGATTGATCAGTTTGACCTGGACTGGCACACGCAGAAAGATGCCCAGCGCATACAAAATCCGGATTATGCGGTCTATTTGATCCGGCGGGAAGGGGTGGCCATCGGCTATATCACTCTACACCACAGCCAACTGCCCCACTTGCTGTCCCTCTATTTGGAGGAGAAGTTCCAACATTGTGGGATTGGTCATCAGGCGATGGAGTTTGTAAAAGACTATTTCAAGGTACAGGGAGCCAAGCATTTTACCTGCCAGTGTCAGCCGGATAATATCCACGCCATGGAATTTTATCGCCGGAACGGTGGGAATGCGGTGAAACGGGATTTGAACAATGAGGAGAGCTGGCAGAATTCCGTGACGTTTCAATTTGAGGTGTGACGGCAGGGACCAGAGGGGACAGATAAAGATGACAATACAGTTAGAAACACCACGGCTATTGATCCGCAACTTTATTCCCGAGGACGCCGCCGACTTGCAGGAGATTTTTGGTGACGCTGAGACCATGGAGTACTCCGAACCCCCATATGACTTGGAGAAAACAAAGCAGTTTCTGGCTTCCTTTTGCATTTCTCGTGGCCGTGCTGTGGCAGCAGTTCACAAGGGAAGTGGAAAAGTAATCGGGTATATTCTGTTCAGTGAAATACAACCTGGAGAATACGAACTGGGGTGGTTCTTCAACCGACATTTTTGGCGGCAGGGCTACGCCTATGAAGCCTGCACGGCGGTGATGGATCATGCTTTTCGCACCATGGGAGTACAGAAAATCTTTGCAGAGACCATTGATGGGGTCAAAGCTGTGGGGCTAATGCAGAAGTTGGGAATGCAGCTGGAGGAAATTCAGCATGACCATGAGAATCACAGAGATTGGTACATGTATGGCATGAAGAGATGTGATTTGAAATGAGGAAAGTTATATGAATGTTGCGTGTGTTTGGGAGCATAACGGAAACGACACCTTGCTGTATGCAGCAAATTTCCCTGGAGCCTATACCCGGGGGGCAAGCCTTCAAGAAGCCATGGAGAAAATGCCGGCAGAGATTCGATCCTATTTGAATTGGAAGGAGGCAGATCTTCCGGAAAATGTTCAGATGACCGTAGTGCAGGACGCAGCTTGTTCCCTAAATATTGCGGATGCGGATTCCGATGTATTGTTTTTCTCAGAGAAAGCGTCTCTTCCTCGGGAGGAATACGTTGTTCTCAAAAACCTGGCACTGAAGTCGGCGGCAGACTTCCTTGCGCTATATCAGGCCATTCCAGATCAAACGGCCAGCACCGCGCCCATACGAACCACGTTCTACGGGCAGGTACCCAGAACGGCGGAGGAGATGTATCAGCATACCAAAAACGTGAATGCGTATTACTTTGGCGAGATTGGGGTGGATGCCGACAATGAAGGGACCATTTTGGATTGTCGTCGCAGAGGCTTTGAACAGTTGGAGCAAGTTCCAAACTTTCTGAACAATTCCGTGTTTGAGGGGAGCTATGGGGAGAGCTGGTCCCTTCGCAAAGTGTTGCGCCGCTTTCTCTGGCATGACCGAATCCATGTCAAGGCCATGTATCGGATGGCGATAAAAACATTTGGTGGGTATGAAATTCCCAATCTGTTTCATTTTGAGGTGTTTTGAGCTGGAGAAGGGCATGAAGTAAAAGTTGGAGGGAACAAGGTTGAACATAAAACAAATTCATAGTGATAAAGAGAAAGAAAACATCACAAGAATGATTCTGGAATCCCTCCCGGAGTGGTTTGGAATCCCCGAAGCAAGAGAGGCGTACATTGCTGAAAGTAAGGATAAGCCTTTTTTCTGTGCTTTGGATGGAGAAACAGCAGTGGGATTCCTCTATCTCAAAGAAACTGGACGGCACACGGTGGAGTTAGCCGTGATGGGAGTGCGGAAAGAATATCATCGAAAGGGCATCGGAGGAGCGCTCTTTGATGCGGCAAAAAAGGAAGCGAAAAAGCAAGGCTATTCGTTCATCCAAGTAAAAACCGTACAAATGGGTAAATATGCTGAGTATGACGACACCAACCGCTTCTATCTCACCCTGGGATTTAAAGAATTGGAGGCCTTTCCTACTCTGTGGGATGAATGGAATCCATGTCAAATTTACATTATGGCTATTTGAAAAAACACCAATTAAACTCAAAAAAGGCGGGATGATGATATGCCCATGGAGGGGATTATTCAACCAGATATCCGCACAATTAGCGATACGCTTCGGCTGAGAAAATTCTCAGGTGATTGTGCTTTTGCATTGGATTGGTACCAAGACAAAGAGACTTTGCTGCTGGTAGATGGTAAAACTGACCCATACGATATGAAACGGCTTTGTCAGATGTATCATTACCTACAAGGACAAGGGGAGTTGTACTGGATTGAGTACAAGGAGAAAGATAGCACTCACTTCATCCCGGTTGGAGATGTGACATTTGGAAAAGAGGACATTCCCATCGTGATCGGAGACTCAACCTTGCGAGGCATGGGTATTGGCAAACAGGTGATTCGGACACTGATTGCCAGAGCCAGGGCGCTGGGATTTGATGTCTTGCGTGTGGCTGATATATATGACTACAATGTTGCTTCCCGGAAACTCTTTGAGGCCTGCGGCTTCCGGGCCACAGAGTTCACCGAGAAGGGGCATAGATATGAATGTATACTGTAAATATGAGGGATTGTCATGATTTTTATTGAAACCCAGCGTCTGCTGCTCCGAAATGTCATGCCCAAAGACGTGCAGAAAATATATGATTATCGCAATAACGAAATATGTGCCAGATATCAGCGCGGACAAGTCCAAGATCATGAGGGGATTGCTACGATGATTGAGCGCAGCAAAAACGATGAGATATCTGTGGATCGACCTTTTATGGTGGCTATTGCTCTGAAGGAAACCGACGAGATAGTGGGGGAAATCGTGGTTATGCCCAATGATGGAACTATTTCTTTGGGATGTACGTTTTCTCATCGTCATCAACGAAATGGGTTTGCCTTTGAATCGTCGCGCGCCTTGATTGCCCTCCTTCATGAGCGTTACCCCCAGTGGGATTTTGTGGTGTTTATTGACCCTGAAAACCAACCCAGCATTGGGCTTGTGAAAAAGCTGGGGTTTGAGGAAATGGGGTATTTGCCGTCTATGAAGTCTCGGGTATATGGGAAATGGCTGACCCAGAGAACAAAAGATGAATTTATGATGGCCATGGGATCATAAAGCTAAATGAATGCTAGCTGTATTTGATTATCGGACATAAAGGAGAAAACAATGGAGCAACTCGAACTGTATATTCCGAAGTTGGAAGATCTATGGTTCTATCAAAAGATGATGTCTGACCCAGAAACCATGGCCTACAACGCAAACTGGGATGTTGATTATGACGGCTATCACAAGGATACCGGATGCATTGACTATCCGGACGAGGTGCTGCCTGACTGGTATAAAAGCTGGGTGGGACGAGAGCCAGAGCGTTTCTGTGCTTATATCAAACGCAGCTCCGATGGTGCGTGGATCGGTGCTGTGAATTTTCACTATACCCCCCGAAAAAGAGTGGTGGGATATGGGCATCGTGATCTATGCGCCCTACCGTGGGAAAGGGTATGCAGTCCCTGCGCTGAAGCAGATGCTTGACCACGCATTTCGTGTCTGCGGTGTGACTCGAATCCATAACGATTTTGAAGTTGCCAGGCATGAGATCGCTGCATGGGAAACCCATCGAAAAGCAGGCTTTCAGGAACTGGGCGAGGAGGACGGTTTCTTGCAGATGATGATTACCAGAGAAGAGTACCTCAATAGGGAAAAGTAACAGAAGTATCTTACAAATCTTTTAGGTTTGGAGTTGCCTAGATTGGGTGCTGTGGGTTTATGAGAGGATGAGAACGAAGTGGAACTTTGGGATTTATACAATGAAAACCGAGAGTTCATTAGACGCGACCACATTCGTGGAGAGGAAATACCACAGGGGTGTTACCACTTAGTGGTACATGTTTGGATTCGAAACAGCAAGGGAGAATATTTAATTTCTCAACGAAGTGCGGATCGACCGAGCCTACCTCTTATGTGGGAATGTGTGGGCGGTTCCGTTCTCAAAGGTGAGGATAGCCTGACGGGAGCCATACGGGAAGTGCAAGAAGAAGTTGGCGTACTCCTGTCGGAAGAACATGGAAGATTGGTGAAGTCTGTGGTTCGGGAAGAAGTGAACGGAGTTCCATTTCGCGATATTCTGGATGTGTGGCTGTTTGAATACGATGGTCCAGTTGCGTTGGAACAGGCAACCACACAAGAAGTTACACAAACAGCGTGGATGACCAAAACGGAGATTCAACAGCTTCTGGACCATGGGAAGCTGGTACGTACACTTTCCTATTTCTTTGAAACAGAGGGGCTATAAACATGGACATACAAGCATTTTGGGACGCTGTTCTACGGCAGGATGCAGAGGCCATCCGTGAATACTTTCATCCCAATGCCTGGGTCAATTGGCACAACACCAACGAGCATTTTAACGTGGATGAGTTCATTCGTGCTAACTGCGAATACCCCGGAGAATGGGACGGCGAGGTAGAGCAAGTCATAACTACTGATGCCTATATCATAACCGCTACCCATGTACGCGGTAAGGACGGTAGTATTTCCTGCCATTCCACCTCCTTTATCCGTGTTGTGGATGGTAAAATTGCCGCCATAGATGAATACTGGGGAGACGATGGTTCAGCCCCGGAGTGGAGACAGAATATGCGTATTGGTACGAAAATTAAGGAGTAACTTACTATGAGCATCATCCATAATGAACTAAATAAAATGGGAATTGTCTGTCAAGATGTTTCTGTCTTGCAGGATAAGGATGGTGTTATTGTTGCCCGAGTTGTAAGTGGCGAGAAGTCCTATGTGGTGAAATGTTTTCAAAAGGACGAATATAAGCGGGAGATAGAAAACTATCGGCTTCTGGAAACACTTGGAGTTCCCACAATCCAGGTGATTTCTTCCACGGATTCTGCTCTTCTGTTGGAGGACATTGCTTGCAGCTCAATCTTCCGACTTGGTGTCCGGGAAGATATGTCCGATTTAGAGGTTGCTCGCCAAATAGCAGTATGGTATAAACAGCTCCACAGCCGGGGAGACGCTTATGTGTATCAACGGGGGGCATCTATGTATGACGAAGCTGACTTCTTCACGATTGAAAATATTGCCTATATCAAGGAAAAGACTGGGACCCAAGATGCACCAGCATGGCGGCTGTTAGAGAGTCATTATGCTGCGTTTAGCCATCTGCTTTCTAAGGTCAGACGCACACTGACCTATAATGACTTTTACTATACGAACATGGTTGTAGCCCAAGATAAATCTTCTGCGCTGATGTTCGACTACAATCTGCTGGGAAAGGGTTACGCCTATGCGGATGTGCGGAATGTGTTATCATCCCTATCTGAGAAAGCTGGAAAGGCCTTTCTCGACGCATATGGCGAGTTTGACCCCATAGAAAAAGCCTTGGATGATGTGGTGAGCGTAGTCGTTACTCTGTTCCTTGCTTGCCAGTATGATAAATTTCCTCGGTGGGCCAAAGCATTACTTGATGAAGTTGATACCACCTTTGCTACAAAAATTGAGAACTTGCGGAATGTGATGTGAAGAAACATGAGTGATATGCTTTGAGGATTGGAGGTGTAGTATTTGAACGTAACTTTTACAAATCCAGGTGTGGATTACATGATTGAAAAAATTATGGAATTTCAAACCGGAGATGAATCATCTTTTTTGGTCGGAACCTTTATATCATTTTTACCCCCAACTTGACAAATCCTATGCCATGAGTCTGCCTTTAAACGACAGGAAAGCGTACATTGAACGGACTATGCGTGATGCTTATGTTGAGTTGGAGGATACTATAAACGAGAAAGTGACGATGTATTCCCGCTATTGGGCTGTATGTAAAGAACAGATTACCGCAGCACTAACGGATGCTTTTAGAGTAAACTGTGCAAATCTGTTCAACGACATACGATGCAATGTAAGCATGAATCCAATCGAACCTCGTTTCTTGAAAGAACGTTGTTATGACGCTTTCTATTTGAACAGCGAAAAAGGTGCGATTGGTGGTGGTATCCATGAGATTGTGCATTTTGTATGGTTCTATGTGTGGAACCAGCTGTTTGGGGACAATTACGATGAATACGAACGACCAACTCTAAAGTGGATACTCAGTGAGATGGTGGTTGAGTCAGTGATGAAAGATGAACGTCTCAGCTCTATCAATCCATATTTTCCAAGGGAACATGGCGGATGCATCTATCCATATTTCTTTGACATGGTGGTAGATGGAAAATTGATTCTCGATACACTGGATGCTATGTATAGAAGTGAGAGTATCGAAGATTTTATGCGAAATAGTTACACCTATTGCCAGGAGCATGAAGCGGAAATTCGAAAACACATTAAAAAGGCGGAAGAACAATAGCTGGTTTTTCGGAACAAAAGAAAGGTTGTAAAAATATATGAATAGAGAAATTAGAGGGGAAAGAATTATTTTGCGGGAGCAAAGAGAAGAAGATGTGCCGTTTTATACATATTGGTTCAATCAGCCGAAGGTTATGTTTCAATGCGGTTTTGAGAAGCCTACCACGGAAGAAGAGATGAAAACGTGCATTAACGTCAACCATAAATCGAAAGACTCGGTTTGGTTCACAATTACAGATCTCGACGGCAATATTATAGGTGAGACGGGTTTGCTCCGTATGTTTCCAGCATGGCACCAAACCGATCTGACGATTATCATTCCCGATCCAAAGATGCAGCATAAAGGGTACGGGACAGAAGCCATTCGTATTATGCTAGATATGGCTTTCCATGAGTATGAAATGCATCGTGTTTCCATCGGAGTGGTGGGATTGAATACCGATGCGCTGGAATTCTACAAGAAAATCGGATTCAAACAGGAAGGTATTCTGGAAGAGGCGTATTACTACAACAATGAGTACAGCGATTTTGTTATGATGCGAATTCTCAGCCACGAGTGGAAGTAACGGCGGGGTAGATATCTGTTGTAGTTCGAGTGCTGGAGCGCCTGCTCCAGCACTTTTCCATTCATACAGCCGATTTTCTGACATCTGTGGCCATAACGGGTTGTGACAGTGGAGTCAGTTTGTTTTCTATAATCTGGAGCAGTATGGTGCCAGACCTTGTTGAGATTGTAATGAGATAAAATAGCACCTCTTGTAGCATAACCGCTGGGCATACTTGACATAGAATATGGATTTGACCTAAAATCAAACCAACGGTATTGACATCCTATGGGTGTTCAAATACAAATTTACAACAGAAAGGGTGGTTTTTATGAAGATGAATCGTGTATGGAGGGTGCACGCTTCCTAACCCTCCGAATCATTCTTTGGAGGAGTACCCATGAAACATGAAATCACCATTCGAGAAGCAGTCACAGAATTGGAAGTTGCGGCCTTTTGGGAGCAACTCCGGGCCTATTACAGGCGGGATATATTCCCCAATCCAAAGGATACGGACAGGGAGTTCTTCCTGAGCCAGGAGCGCCAGGTACAGATGCAACAAATCCATGACAGACCGCAGGACCCATGCTATTATCTGTTCTTTCACAGAGATGGCCAGAACATTGGGTTTGCTTTGCCGGTAATCTTTACTTCTGAGGACGGAAAGTGCTTTGTTCTGGAATTCTGCGTCTATCCTGAGTTCCGTGGAAATGGCACGGGAAAGGCGTGTGCCCAAGCGCTTCTGACCTGGGCCAAAGCCCGCGGGGCACATTATGCCGAGCTGAACCACGGCGGGAACCAGCGGCGGTGCCGATTTTGGGAGAGTGTGGGCTTTGTCAAAAACGGTGTGGATGAATGGGGAGATGCTCTGATGCTGCTTCCCCCCAAAGAGGAGGTTTCCATTACCGTTGAAATCCTCACGGATCCCGAGGATTGGCAACTGAAAAAGCTGGAAAACGGATTTTTGATGGAAATTGGCGAGCAGACACTGACGAAAGAAAAGCAGGAGCAATTGGCTCAGGCGATTCAAGCTGGGAAAATCACGTTCTTTATGGCAAGACGTGATTACCGGGCCGTTGGAATGTGCAGTGTCGCCAAATGCTTCTCCACCTTTTCCTGTGCAGACACGGGGGTATTCGAGGACTTCTACGTGGAGCCGGCATTTCGCAAGAAGGGGATTGCTCGCAAGCTCACCCAAGCCGCCCAGGGGTGGAGTGATGCGCAAGGAATATCCAGCTTGACGGTTTGCTGTGCGCCTTGTGACGAGAAGATGTATCAATCCTTGGGCTTTGAAACCCAGTTAGGCACGACTTGGGCATATTTGAGGTAAAGTAAGGTGGGGTTGCCACACTAGGATTCCGTGTGGCAACCCCGCTGCACATTTCTATGGGTGAAAGCGCCCTGTGTCAAAATTTGCGTCGTACAAAGAAAGATAAAAGAACCCCATATTATGATATGAAGAATCCCTTCCAACTTGGTACAAAGGAGCAATAGAACTATGAAGAATCGCATCATAACAGATATTTCAAATTACATATTTGTTGCCGATGAGCCGGAAAAGGCAGACGCTATTTTTCTGCCCGGTGGTTCACACCCGGAACAACCTGAATATGCCGCAGATCTTTATCACAAAGGCTATGCGAAATGGCTTATACCTTCCGGCGGAATAAGCGTAAAGTGGGATAAATGGCAAGGGGTTCGCTCAAAGGCAGATATATACAACGGAGATTATCAGTCTGATTGTGAATTTTTTACTGATGTTTTGATAAAAAACGGTGTTCCCTCCAATGCAATCATCGGAGAATACAAAGCAGGGCATACTCATGATAATGCTTTCTTTTCTCGAGAAATTGTTGATAAAAAAGGAATAGAAATAAATTCGGCTTTCATTGTTTGCAAAGCATTTCATGCCCGTAGATGTCTTATGCTTTATCAAATGGCATTTCCCGAGGTTAGTATTAAAGTCTGTCCGATTCATTGTTATAACATAACCAAAGAGAATTGGTTTGAAACGGAACAAGGCATTGACCGTGTGCTTGGCGAACTTGCTCGGTGCGGAAATCAGTTTGTTGGAGATATTAAGAAATATTTGTTATGAGCAAAGATGATGGGATAAAAAATAAGAAGATTCGTTGTAAGATTAGAACTCAAACGGTGTGTATATAGGTGAAGGGCAATGAGAAAGGGAGGTGACTCCTGTTGGATGATGCAAAGATAGTCCAGTTGTATTGGGACAGAAACGAACAGGCTATCCCTGCCACATCGGATAAATATGGGAACTATTGCACCGCCATTGCAAAAAACATACTGGATAATTGTGAAGACGTGGAAGAATGTGTCAACGATACTTATTTGAGAGCATGGAACGCCATGCCGCCACACAGACCAAGCGTTTTGTCCGCCTTTTTAGGTAAACTCACAAGAAATCTATCGCTTAATCGATATAAACGTAATACCGCTGAAAAACGAGGTGGTGGAAATATCTCTGTGGTTTTTGATGAAATCACAGACCTCGTGTCGGAAACAGATACGGTAGAACGAGAGATTGACCGCAGGGAATTGGTGCAGGAAATAGACCGTTTCCTGGCTGGACTGTCACCGGATAAGAGAACTATTTTTGTCTGTCGGTACTGGTATTTTGACAGCATTTCCGATATTGCATCCCGGTTTGGAAAGACAGAAAACCATATATCCGTAATACTGAATCGCCTTCGATCAAAACTACGTGATCACCTTTTGAAAAGGGGCTTTGACCTATGAAAAAAGAAGATTTTTGTGAAGTCTTTGGAGATATCAATGAAAACTATATACAAGAGGCCAGAGTAAATCGCAAAGTCTGTAAACCCCTCTGGCTGAAACGTGGAGTTTTGGCAGCTTGTTTGTGCCTTATTGTCGTGACATCATTTATAGTTCCTCGCCTATCGAACTACACGGATCATGATGAATTTCTATCTTCTGATATTGTTACAGCACCAGGTTTTTTAACACTGACCGCATCTGCTGCATCTCTGGATGAGGACACAACAATAGAATTCCCTTCGGAGGAAACAATCATTATGCAGGAAGGGATAGAAGTTCCCATAACGTACAATTGGAATCCCGCCATGAGCAGCAGACCGGGAATTCCACTTAACTTATCCGCTCCAGGATACCAAAACACGACTTTTGAGGTGTCTGCAGATGGCGGTGAGTTGCTTCTTTGGGAAGAAGATAACACGATCACGCATATGTCGACTCCTCTTTACGTTGAAAATGGAGCAACGATATATTGGAGCAGTCTTTCCCAATCGATAAGCGGAAGTGTCGAAATAATGGAAGATTCACAAGCATACATTGACATCATAATCCGAGAAAATACAACCATTGTCGGGTACGCTGTTGTGAAAATAGAGTTAGATGATTTGGACTCCGCAACCAAGAATCCTTACACATACTACGCTACTCTGGTTAGATCAGTATCTTTTCCTAAAGTGAATGGAAGTTATCAAAACATAACTTATGAATATGTAAGAACGGAAATGGAGCAACTCAAGAGTAAAACGACCACCCCAACTGTTTAATACGGAACAAAAGCCATTGTATGGTTACAGGAAGATGACTCAAATACCAGGTTTTATGCTACCTATTATGATGAGTCCACTGGCAACTATGGTGCGCCCGTTCCCATTTCTGATGGAGATGATGTTGTCCGTTCTTGGAATGCTTGCATGCATCCTAATGGTCGAATTGAGCTGGCTTATTGTGCAGCCAACAATTTAGAAGAACCAGAGCAAGAAAGGCCTTACGGGCAGCTCAATTTGATTCAGAGATCCGGAAAAGAAATTACTGATATCTCAGTTAGTAATTTTACAGCATATGATGGAGAAGTATTACCTGATAATGATATTACACTCTTTACAAACGTCTATAACGCTGGATCTAAAACCTTAAATCAATTTGACATAAATGTGATTGGTGAGGATGGGAATATACTTCAGTCAACTTCCATAGAGCAAACTTTGAAAGCTGGCGAAAGTGCTGATATAGAAACTATCTTCACGCTACCCTCAGACATCAAACGTTCAGACTATATAATTCAAGTCCTCCCCCACGGTCAAACTGATGAATTGCTACTGGATAATGAATCAACATTTACCATCGGCTATGCAGATTTAGAAATTCAAAATGTGGAACGCCTGCAGACCAATGATGGTGGACAACTAAAAATCACTGTAAGCAATTGTGGATTTGAAACTATCACTTCTGCCATGTTAAATATCCGCAACAATAGCATCGATGGAAATATTCTTAAAAGTTTCGAAATCCAAACATTGGAACCAGGGGAAGAAATAGCATTTACATATAGCTTGGCCGATGAACTAACGAAGTCTTCTACTAATCCAGTTGTAAATTTGCTATACTTGCAGGTAGACGGTTCAGTTGATGAATCAAGCTACAATAACAATAGTCAGGAGGTTTCTATTTATTCAATCGAGCTAACAGCTGGAGCAGGTGGAACAGTTCAAGGAGCAGGTACATATGCCGGTGGAACAGATGTTACGCTCTTGGCAACTCCAAAATTTGGGTATGTTTTTGATGGCTGGTATGAGAATGGGAAAAAGCTTTACTCTTCACCCGATGAATATGAATTTGGGATTAATGCGGATCGTATACTTGAAGCAAGATTCATTCCTAATAATCTTACTATAACAGATGCAGAAATATTTGGAACTCTGGAAATAGGAGAAACTATTACTTTTACTGCTAGAGCTGAGGGTGGAGATGGCCCATATCAATGGGATTTTTATATTTACAAGAATGGAGAAATTTATTACTCTAGCAATGAAGCAATAACAAATTTCATTGAATGGACACCAGAAAATGTAGGCGATTATAGATTGGTTGTTAATGCGATTGATAAAACCAGTTTTAAAGCGACCTATTCAGCAGAATTCTCAATCACATAATTTAATCCGGGAAGGAAGCGGTTTCCGCTTCCTTCCCACGATTAATATAGACGAGGAGGGTTATATCCATTGAAAAAGAAAATAATAGCATTTTTAATTTTCATCCTTGTATTTGGCCTGGCTGCATACGCTTTGTTCTATCTGTACGTAAGCGGAAGACCCACTCCAGTAAGTGCAGATCAGGTTATAACATCACTAAACGAACAAGGTTTCCAACCTCAAGATATTACGGATTCAGCACAAGACAATTTCCCGGGCTTTGGACTGGAAAGCTGTGTTGTTACAGAGCAGAATGGTATACGCTTTGAATTTTATAGGTTCGATAATGTTGAAAGTGCAAGAAAGGTATATCAGCAAGCCCACTCCAAAATATTTCCCAATAAAACAAATCAGGCAATTGTATTTGAAGAAAGAAAGCTTAATTACCACATTTACATTTTAGATGTCGGGACAACCTATTATCTTGCTATGTATGTAGAAAATACGGCAATTTATGCTTACTGTACTCCTGCCAAAAATTCTGATAAAATCAATTCTATTTTAACTTCATTTGGATATATGAATTCTTCCGGTGGAGATTGGCATGAGGACTCCCCACTTGATGGAATCATACGAGTTGCCGTCTATGTATTGTGTATTCCGATTATGCATATTACACGCCTATGGATTTGGCCAGTTCTTTATAAATCTGCTGGAGTACCCAGAAGCGAGGCGTTGGAATTATGGCAGAGGCGCAAAGAAGTCATCCCAAAACTAATTTGTCGTTCCAAATCACCAGGGCAGACGAAGCTTTTTGCGGTGATTTACAACTATATATCGTTACCCGCCTATATTGCCGTCATTCTTGCTATAATTGGGTGCTTCACAGATAGAGTGGAGAATGTGTTGGATGTTGTTGGGTGTTCAATACCTGTCATCATGATTGGCTGCGCCTTGGTTTTCAACATCATTAACAAAGTATATACAGTTTCAAAGTCAAACCATGCAAAGTGATTAAACAATACTCTGCTGGCCGTGTTATGGAGGAACACAGATGCATGAGCACACGAAATGATTCAAATAATGACCTTAACGAAAAATCGTTCCTGTTCCGGATATCTATGGGAGCTATCTTTTCTATTGCAGCGGTTTTGATGCTGTGGACAGGAATCGACGATTATACAACACAGCTCAAGCAGGTTGACTGGCCCATCACCGAAGCCACAGTCCTATATGTGGAGGAAAAGATTGAAGGTCACAACTTACCTGGGAAAGGCGGTACGCATACGAGCTATGACATTTACTATCAATATGTTGTTGATGGGCAAATGTATGATGGTAATTTTGAGCAAGCCGCAGAAGCGAAGATAGGAGAAACCATAAAAATCAAGTACGACCCCAATGATCCAGGATACTCCACCGGAACACTCAAGCCCTCTCTTGCCGGGGTGGTAATTGGCATTGTTATGGGTGTTGCTGCGATAATCGCATTCGTATTGGCAAATGTTTCGAGAAAGAGACAAAAGCGAAACAACGATTAATAATCGTACTACCAAAGAATATAGACAACTCCGATGAAATGAATGAAAAGAAAGATGTTTTTTCAGGTTAAAAGAAGGTACTGTGTAGTCCACCAGTGTGGCATGGTTTGAAAGTACCGCATTACATGTTCCTTTTAGCGCGACTTAATGTTAAGGGGGAAAAACAAATGGATTACCTGCGTTTCTAATCACTGCAGGTGTTATTCTTTGCCTCATTTAATTTGGTGTTATTTGGAATGTATGTGTAGAGCGATTGAGACAGGCCGATTGGGCTGCTGTAGATGCCACGGTAATTTATGTAGAAGAAAAAAGGTGGAATGAACTTTGAGTACTTGGAAGGGAACAAAAAAGAAAATGGGTGGTACTCTGCCTGCCCTTTTAGTCATGTTAAGTTTTGTGCTTTGGGCCCCTACATTTATTATGCTGTGGAATGGAATCGGCGGATTTGTGGCACAACATGAACAGATAAACTGGCTCATTGTAGATGCTGTGGTTGTGGATGTAGAAGAACAAGACACATACTCGAACCAACCGGGACATGCCAGTAGACGTACAGGCACAAGGTATGAAGTTTATTATGAGTATACTGTGGACGAGAAAGTATATAGTGGACACTTTTGGCAAGGGGATAAGATGGATGTTGGAGAGTCGATGAAAATCAAGTACAATCCAGATGCTCCTCAGTACTCAACCGAGGAATTAGAACCCCTTAGAGATGCTGTAAAGAATGTTGCCATCGGCGTTGGTACGGGTGCTGTTGCTGTAATAGCAGTTGTTACAGCAAATATTTTGAAGAAAAGACGCAAACAAAATAACGATTTATAAAATATAATGTAATCAAAGGATATAGCCGATGATATAGACTGGAATAAGCTTTTCCTGGTTGAAAGAAGGAGCTGTATGTCTTCCCAGTATGGTGTGGCTTAAGGGTATTACATTACACGGTCCGCACCAGTTGTGTTCACCGGGGAATCATTCCTTCTCTGTACTAAGTTCCAGTTAGAGTGAGTCCTTCTGGGAGGTCCACCATGAACCACCCCTGGGTCCAGCAGGTGAGCGCAGCTCCCCCTTGGTGGAGAGCTGCGCTTTTTGCTGCCTTATCGGATGGTGTACAGATTGGAGGTGCTGCTGCCGTTTGCTCGATGCCTGGGAGCTTTCTTCAGATATTCGTGCTGCTCCAAATCATGAAGCGCCCGTTTCACCGTGGAGCGAGACAGCTTCATGTCCGATGCAATGGTGTTGATACCCGGCCAGCACTTGCCCTCGGAATCGGAGCGATCCCGCAGGTACATATAAACTGCCTTAGCCCGAGAGGGAAGTTCGGTGTCTGCATAAATGGTTCCAAAGTAACTCATATCTCGTCATCTCCAAACGCTTTTGTGCGGCTGGATTTTCGCTTAACCGCAGTTTGGTTCCAGGTTGCATCCTGCCCCACGAACTTGTTGGATTGGGG
>NZ_JACSNZ010000027.1 GCF_016902575.1 Pseudoflavonifractor capillosus
TCCGCCACACCTTCGCCACCAACGCCCTGGAGCATGGCATGGACATCAAGACCTTATCCGCCATCATCGGCCATGTGTCCAGCGCCACGACACTGAACGTCTACGCCCACGTCAGCGATGAAATGCGCCAGAGAGCCGCTGACCGCATCGACCAGGGCATTGCCGGGGTGGAGCCGCCCACCAATCCAAAGCCAAGCAGACCAGCCGCAGCCACCCCCTTCCAGGCGGTGAAGGGTAAATACCGCAAGCCGGGAACCGGCTGTGTGCGCCAGATCAACGACCACCTCTGGGAGGGACGCTACTCCCCCAAGGTCAACGGCAAGCGCATAGCCCGAAACATCTACGCCCCCACAGAGACGGAGTGTGAGGAGAAGCTGGCCGTACTGATCGCAGAGATGAAGCAGGAACTGGCCATCCTCAGCGCTAAGAAAACAGCAAGCTGAGAAAAAGCCACACTCCAGATAAAATACTCCTGGAGGGTGGCTCTTGTATCAATATTTAACTTAAATCGCTTCTCTGAGGGGATCCTCTACAATGGGACAGGCCTCATACAGCTGGCATGGGTCAAGATCAATACAGGTACAAGGATCTCGGTTTCCGTCCACATCCCACGCCACCGTATCGTTTAAGACGGTCAGCCGATCCCGGAAGAAGTCGGCATCCTGCAAGGGCGCAAACACGCCACCCTTTTGCACCAGTGGGGATGCGTCCAGAAGCCGCACGGTGCCATCGTGAAAATAGACGTAGACAGAGTAATTTTGTCCAGCCACAGCCTGGACAACCTTTGGGATCAACTCCATAGCGGCCTCCTTTCTCAGATCAGGGGGTTAATTCGATTCAGAGGCTTGGCATCCTTGGCCAATTCCCAGTTCTGCATCAGTTCGTCCCGATGCAGCTCACACCACGCCAGGACCAGCTTCAACTGCCGAGATGGAAGTGCGCCCCGAATCACACAAGCAGACTGAATGTCCACCAATGCTTTGTTCCCGGCGTATTCCGCATGAAAATGGGGAGGATTGTGGTCACTGTAAAACATGGTGACCCTGATTCCATAGAACAGACTGATTTCCGGCATCGTCAGCGCCTCCTCTCTTCATTCAGTATAGCAAACCAGAGGCATTTTTACAACCAAAATCGCCCCAGCGTTTTGAATTTCTCTCTGATCTGAAATCAAAGCGTATTTTCTCCTCTCTGTGACTAAACTGTGGTCAAAATCAATATGTGGTCAAGTCTCACCCTGTGAATGTCTCAAAAAAGTAAAGAAAAACCGCCGTTTTCTCTCGAAAACAGCGGTTTTTATGGTGGACGATACAGGACTCGAACCTGTGACCCCCTGCACGTCAAGCGTCAGGGGAACTTTTTTCTAATAATTTCAGTTCGTTTCTAGCGGTTTCCGCTCCATTCCATTTGCTTTTCAGCACTTTCCGCTCACAGGGTTTCCACGTGTTCCACGGCTGTCTGTGACTGGTTGTGTGGTCAGTTTCTTCGGCCTTCCCAGACAAGGGCTCCATACTTTTTCGCCCCTCTGTGGTTTTAGTACGGTGTTAACAAAGAGAAAAACACTTCCCGGGCAAGAAAGGCTGCCTGACCCATAATTGAAACGAGTTGCTCTGCACCATTTATAGGAGCAACGAAGACGCCAAACTACCCCTTGTGTATCATGAAAGGGCATAATATAATAATTTATAGAAACTCGGAAACTATCTGTGGCGGATGCTCTGCACCGTGCCATCTGGATCACTGCCGACAAACTTCGGAAGCTGTGGACGAGTGGGATCTTAAAATGCGCTGGTCACCATGTTCTATCGCTATATTTCGGAAAACCTTTGCAATTACATCCACAGCAGCGAAATTGAGGTGTAACTCCATGCAGGACAAAGACAATAAGTTGATTCGTTCTTCCGCTGCAGAGTACCTGACCTTTGTAGCTGCCACCGGCGACACACAGCAGAGCTTTGAAATGCGGTACGAGGACGAAAACATCTGGCTGACGCAAAAGATGATGGCGACGCTATATGATGTGGATGTCAGAACGGTCAACGACCATATCAAAAAAATCTATTCTGATTCTGAATTGGAAGAATCGGCAACTATCCGGAAATTTCGGATAGTTCAAACCGAAGGCACCCGTCAAGTAAACCGTGAAGTAAACCACTATAATCTACCTATGATCATTGCGGTGGGCTTCAAGGTCAACAATGAAAGAGCCGTACAATTCCGCAAATGGGCAAACGGAATCGTCAAGGATTACACCATCCAGGGCTGGGTGATGGATGAGGAGCGCCTGAAAAACGGCGGAACGGTTCTGACCGAAAAATACTTTGAGAAACAGCTGGAGAAAATTCGGGAGATCCGTCTTTCTGAGCGAAAGTTTTATCAAAAGATCACTGATATTTATGCCACTGCGCTGGACTATGACCCCAGCGCCAAGGCCACCCGCAGATTCTTTGCAGCGGTACAAAACAAGCTGCATTACAGTGTCCATGGACAGACAGCGGCAGAGGTTGTCTACAACCGTGCGGACGCCGAGAAAGAGCATATGGGACTGACAACCTGGGACGGATACCCGGATGGAAAAATCCATAAATCCGATGTGGTAGTGGCAAAAAACTACCTGACAGAGGAGGAGCTGCACCAGCTGTCCCGGCTGGTATCCGCTTATCTGGATTTGGCGGAAATGCAGGCAGAACGGAAAATTCCCATGACCATGGCAGACTGGGAACAGCGTTTGAATGGGTTCTTGACCATGTGGGATCGGGATGTGTTGCAGGATGCAGGGAAAATCTCGGCGGAAATGGCAAAAATTCATGCAGAGACAGAGTTCGAAAAGTACCGCATTGTGCAGGATCAGCTCTATACCAGTGATTTTGATCGGTTCATGCTGGAGCACGATGGGGAGGTGATGGAATGAGCCGGTTGGAGGAGCTGATTGAGCAGCTTTGCCCGGATGGGGTGAGAATGGTTGAGTTAGGGACTTTTGCTAAGGTAGAGATAGGAAAAAATAAAAATTGTACATGCAATAGAGCATACAGTATTACGCAAAAAGGACTAATACCTACAAGCGAATACTTTAAAGAGGCCAAAGTTACAAGTGAAGACACATCTGGCTATAAAATAGTAAAGAAACATTGGTTCGTGTACTCTCCCTCAAGAATAGATGTAGGTTCAATAAACTATTTGCAGGATGAAGAAGATGTGATTGTTAGTCCGCTTAATGTTGTATTTAGCGTTAACGAAAATGTTATTGATGTGAAATATCTATTAACCTTTTTGAATTCTCGAAAAGGAACATGGCAAATATTGAGCAAAAGAGAAGGAATTGAAGGAACCGGCAGAAAAATGTTACCGTTTGCAAAGTTTGCAACAATAGAGGTCCCTATTCCTCCGATGCAAGTCCAGCAGGAAATTGTGCGGATTCTGGATCAGTTTACCGAACTCACCGCAGAACTCACCGCAAGAAAAAAGCAGTATGAGCATTATCGGGACAAGCTGCTGACATTCAAAGAACGGGAGGCGTAAGGCATGGCAAGACCGTTTACCTCTGCCGATGTCAAGCGGCTGACCCTGGAACACGAAGAGTACCTAGGCCGATTGAAGCTGAGCGGGGCTGCTCCGGAGCGATACCGTGCTGATATTGTGCAGGCTTCAAACATGCTGGCGGAACAGGCGGCTACCAATCTTCTCAAGGAGATTCCTGTGGAGGAGATCAACCGGGGCAAACGGGGCTTTCGTGTGAAAGTGCTGCGGGAGTATGGATACACCTCCATTGCGGACCTCCATGCTGTCTCCGTTTACAAGATTGCCTCGATATACGGTATCAGCGAGGACAGCGCCTTTGCCATCAAGCGTGTGGTGGATGATTTGGCAGACCAGGCCCGAAAGGGAGCGAAAATCAGGCTCAGCGTGGATAATCAGACGCCCGAAGCCACACGCCTGGTCAGCACCATCTCCAAGTACAGACGTAGCATGGACTACGCCGAAACCTGCCGTCAGATGCTGGAACAGAACAGGCAACCCATCCAATCCGCCTTGGAGAATTTGACTCCCGGTCGGAGCGGCTTCCGGTGGTTCTTTGCCTCCAAGGCCAGAAAGGAAAAAGCCCTGGAGGCTTACCATTTGCTGAGTGGACTACTGGACAATGAGTACGCCCGGGAAGCGCAGGCGGCGTTCCATGGACTAGGGCTGGTCAGTACCATCTCCGACAGCAGTGCCTGGGAGGACTTTTCGGAAAACTCCATCCGCTTTTTCAACATCCTGGAAGATGTGTGCCCCGGCTTGATGGGCACAGATGATGCAGTGTATGGCCTCCCGGAGGAGCTGGCCCAGGAAATTCAGGATGAGTGCTTTTTCCCGGAGGGTTTGCGCAGTGAGCTGCGCCGATATCAGGAATGGGGCGTCAAGTATATTCTCCACCAGGAGAGGGTGCTGTTGGGGGATGAAATGGGCCTTGGTAAAACAGTACAAGCCATTGCCTCCATGGTTTCCCTGAAAAACACAGGGGCAACCCATTTTGTGGTGGTTTGTCCTGCCAGTGTCATTGAAAACTGGTGCCGGGAGATTCGCAAGCACAGCCTCCTGTCTGTGACAAAGGTGCATGGAACCGGGCGTATGGATGCACTGCGGACCTGGCTCCGACGTGGCGGTGTAGCAGTGACAACCTACGAGACAACGGGATATTTTAAACTGGCGGATGAATTCCGCTTTTCCATGCTTACCGTTGACGAGGCGCACTACATCAAAAATCCCATGGCACGCCGTACAATCAATGTCAAGGCGATTGCCGGACATGCCCAGAGGATCTTGTTTATGACCGGTACAGCTCTGGAAAATAAAGTGGATGAGATGGTAGCTCTCATCTCCATTCTCCAACCCACCATTGCGGCCCAGGTGCAGGGCATGGAGGCCCTTTCTTCTGCCCCACAGTTCCGAAAAAAAGTGGCCCCGGTGTACTATCGCAGAAAGCGGGAAGACGTGTTGACCGAGTTGCCGGAGCTGATTGAAAATCAGGAGTGGTGTTCGCTGAGCCCGGGGGAAGAGGCGATTTATGAAAACTCTGTCCTGGGGGGGAATTTTAACGATATCCGGCGTGTGTCCTGGAATGTGGATGATCTTCGCAATTCGTCCAAGGCAAACCGTATGCTGGAGCTGATTGAAGAAGCGGAGTCTGAGGGGCGCAAAGTGATTGTGTTCTCCTTCTTTCTGGATACGATCCGCAAAATCTCACGGTTGCTGGGATCTAAGTGTACGGAACCGATCAATGGTTCTGTGTCGCCGCACAGGCGGCAGGAGATTATTGACGGGTTTGATCGTGCTCCGGCTGGTACGGTACTGCTGGCTCAAATCCAGGCAGGTGGCACCGGCTTGAACATCCAGTCAGCCAGCGTTGTTATTCTGTGTGAACCGCAGTTTAAGCCATCCATTGAGAATCAGGCAATATCCAGGGCCTACCGCATGGGCCAGACCAGAAATGTGCTTGTGTATCGTCTCCTCTGCCAGAATTCTGTGGATGAACGGATTATGGAACTTCTACAACAAAAACAAACCGCTTTTGATGCCTTTGCGGATAAGTCGGAAGCGGCAAAAGAAAGCCTGGAACTGGATGATAAGACATTTGGCAACATCATTAAAGAGGAAATCGACCGGATCAATGCTAAAAATGCAAAAAGCACGGGACGGTAAATAGTCTTCGCAAGCTACTGATATTTAAGAAGAAGGTTTGATTATACCATATGAAGCAATAAATAGTGAAATTTTACCGGCTTCTGTTTTGATTAATAATTTTGTCAAAGGAATTGGGCCATATACCTACGATGAGTATTTGACTGAAATTATAAATGAGTGTCCATATTTTCTCGTAAAATCCAATGGAACTCACTATGTACATCCGCCAAAGGAAGATCACGGGGAATGGGATTGCGTTTCTCCGAAATACGCAGTGGATTTTAAGGCACCCCGGAAGATTTTGTGTAAGCGAATTTCGACAAGGATGAGAATGATGTCGAGCTGGGACAGCATTCGCCTGAAATCCCCTTGCTCACCTCTTTCCCGCGCCCTGCGGTGGTATGCGCACCGCAGGTGTGAATGCCACCGCAGGGCAGTGGGAATCCTAAGGCCGGGGGATCAGGAGACTGCTCGATCCTCGAACAGAATCTCCAGCTGGCTGAGCACCAAATCCCATTTTGATAATGTCCCTTCCAGTGCTTCATAATCCGCTGAGAAGCCAGGTATAGCATCCGGCGCAGGGAATCATCATTGGTGAAAGATGGCTTGTTTTTGGTGATCTGGCGGAACTGGCGATTGAGCCCTTCGATAATATTTGTCGTGTATATGATTTTCCGAATCTCGGGTGGATATTCGAAAAAGGTGCTCAAAACTTCCCAATTTTCCTGCCAACTCTTTACACAAGAAGGATATTGTTTCTGCCAAGCTTCCGTAAAGGCTTCCAGGTGTGCTTCAGCCTCGTCCAGGGTCACGGAAGTGTAAATCTTCTTCAGATCCCCTGTCACGGCCCGGATGTCCTTGTAGCTGACATACTTGGTAGAACTGCGAATCTGGTGGACGATGCAGCGCTGCAAACGGCTCTGAGGATACACAGCTGCAATGGCCTGCATCATGCCACACAGCCCATCCGTACAGAACAGATACACGTCCTTTACCCCTCTGCTTTTGAGCTCATTCAACACATTTACCCAAAATTTGCTGCTTTCGTGCTCTCCGATCCACATGCCAAGGATATCTTTTTGGCCTTCCATGGTGACACCCAGCACCACATAGGCCGCCTTGGTTACATATCGATGGTTTTCCTTAATCTTGTAGTGGATGGCATCCATGAACACAAAGGGATATACGGCTTCCAGGGGTCGGTTTTGCCAGGCGGTTACTTCAGGCATGATCTTTTCGGAAATCTTACTGACCAGCTCTGGGGAGATTTCCACATCATACAGGTTCTTGATTTGCTCAGCAATATCCTTCTGGCTCATGCCGCAGGCGTACAAAGAGAGAATTTTGTCCTCCATTCCATCTGCGTTCCTGCTGTACTTGCTGATAATTTGTGGCTCATAGGTTCCGTTGCGATCACGGGGGATTTTGATGTCGATTTCCCCAAGCTGGGTCTTTACCTTTTTCTTAGAATACCCGTTGCGATAGTTTTTCCGCCCCTCCTCTGGAGCCTCTGAGCGTTGACCCCGCTCATGGCCAAGCTCCGCCTCCAGTTCCACTTCCATCACCTGCTGAATTACATCACGGAACATCTCCTTCATGGCCTCCATGATGTCTGCCGTGCTGGTAAACTTCTGCTCCTGAACATAGGCCCTCAATAATTCCTGTGGTGCACTTTGCATGACGTGTTTCGCTCCTTTGTCTTGAATGTTTTCTTGATTTCATTCTCGACATTGTCGAAACCTTCTATACTGTCATAGTTTGTCGTTTACACAGAAATTTCTGAGGTCTCTCCATATATAACATTCCTATAAAAGTAAGTGTTTGTGTGTAATATAATAGGGCTGTTACAACTTTGTAATTTTGTAACAGCCCCATCGAACAAAACTATTTATTCCACCCCGAGTGCTTTGTAGACTGCTTCCTGTGCTGTTGTATAGAAGATAATACTGAAAGCCCCCATCAAATCTGGGGGTACACTGCCCAAATCTGCAGCTGAGGTAATAGGAAGCAGGATCTTCTTTGCGCCACTGTCCAGGCAAACCTGGAGCACATTGGCCAGCTCATCCACTTTCGTGATGGCGCCGCTAATGCTGATTTCACCCAAAACCGCAAGACTGCTGAGTGTGGGCTTGTTGAGTGCAGCGGATGCAATCGCAATGACCGTAGGCAGCGCCAGAGATTTTGTCATCCCAATGCCGTTGAGATCCTGGTAGTTGATGATGTAATCCTTCTGGGTTGTACTGATGGAACGGGAAATCCCGCCGCCGTTAGCTTTGAGGTAGTTAAAGGCGGTGTTTGTAGCCTCTTTTGCTTCTCTGTCACTGCCCAGCCCGGTACGCTCAAATTTCCCGTTACCGGGCAGCATCTGAGTCTCCAGGCGATATACGCCCACCATGCCGGACTTGGCTCGGGAAATGGTATAGACTGTTCCAGGATTGGCCATACCCTCCGGAATTAACTTGCCTCCACCTTGTTCCGGCACAGAAACAAATCGCTCTTCAAAGGTTTCGTTGTCGATGTAGGAGAAGTTCACATCGTAGAACTCCATACCACCGATCTTTTTCAGCTGTTCCTTGACCCTGCGGCGCATCTCTAAAGCATAAGTCAGGATCTCCTCCATATCATCACGGGAGAACTCACCGTCAGGATAAAGCAACTTGGTGAAGCCGGAAACCATTTTTCGGACAGCAATCGTATCTCTCTGGTTCAGATTGCTGCCGAAACGGAAATATCGGTCGCAGGCGTCGCCCCAGGGCTCTTTGCGCATTTCTCGCATAAACTCTGCCAGATAATCGGTGATAAAGCCGTAATCATTCGTGAAGAAGTCAGGCCGATATTTGGGGATTTCCCAACCGGGCACATAGCAGTGCACTCGATCCAGAAATGCGGTGTCGTAGGCCATGGCGTCTGGGAACGGTTCAAAAAGATGGGAGGTTTTCAGCAGCACATCCACGCTCTGATTGATGTTGCCCACAAAAGCCATGGAGGCGCTGGCCGCTTTTTCTTCCTTGCCTCGGGCGAAAGAGCCAGAGGCCATGTAGTCCTTCATGATCTGCACACCGTCTTTGTCTTTGAAGGTGATACCAGCCACCTCATCGAAGGCCACACAGTCCCATAGACCAACCAAGCCTACGGTTTTGGTTCCCATGTTGTAAAACAGATTGGCTACCGTGGTCTGCCCGCCGGAAACCAGAATGCTGTTGGGAGAGATCTCTTTGAACAGGTGGGACTTGCCCGTGCTACGAGGGCCCAATTCGCAGAGATTGAAGTTGTTTTCTACCAATGGAAGCATCCGGGCTAGCAACAGCCATTTCTCCCGGTCTGTAAACTTGTCCGCCTCCATGCCGGTGGAACGGAGCAGAATGGTGATCCACTCATCCTTGTTAAAATGCTTCCGTCCCTGTTTAATCTCAGCCAGATCAATGTGAGGCATCTGGATCGGAGTTACCTTGCGAATCTGAATGGGGGAGTTATGCTTGTCCTCTTCGCAGAACTCATAGTCCAGCTGCACGATGCACCAGATCCCACCGCAGAGCAGACGATCATATTGGGATACATATTCTGCTGTAATGGGGATGTTTTTGATGCCCAAATTGGAGAAGTCTGCCTCGTAACGATCCTGCTTGATATTGAGCTTGACGGTGAGCCGGTCGATCACGGTGAAACTGCCCCGTTCCCGCAGCATAGAGAGCACTTTTTGAGACTCGTCCGGACGCACGAAATTATCGGATAGGATGCGCTTGACATTTTGCACGCCCTTTTCAATAATTTCTTCGTCATCCGAACTGCAGTATTGGCCCAGAAGGAACTCCAGCACATAGACCGGGACATTTGCCCCCTCTTTGATGGACTTGGTCAAATCCTTGCGGACGATTCGGCCATCAAAGTATTGCCGCAGTTTTTTGTCAATAACGGTGTTAACGTCACCTGTTTCGTTGTCCAATTTCCACTCTTCCATGGTGCCTCTCCTTATAAATCAAAGCCAAAGTCATCGGCCATAGCAATATCGATATGGAACTCGATTTCCTCCGGCACATCCATACCATTGGTGATTACCAGCCGATAGAGTTTATTCCGGTCGTAACTACCCGCTTTCAGATTAAAGCGGACTCGGAATACCCGTTCAGAGGCGTTGCTGCTGGTACGGTCAGCAATTAGGGTCTGTCGGTCGCTGACGACTCTGTCCTCATCATCAGTCATATACACTGTGTAGGTACAGGGCTGTACCTTATCACTGATAGGCTGCCGCTGGAAAAAGTCCAGAGAGAAGATGAGATTTGTGATCTTCCGGCTTTCACTGAGCAGTCCCAGCTGCGCATTGGAGAGCTCCACAAACTGTTTGCTGCTGGTTCTCAGGTTCTTAAAGGCGATGACCGGGACAACCATCTCCTGCAGGCTGATTCCGCCGTGGACGTAGTTCTCGCCGCCGCCTTTGACCTTGATGCGAGTGGAGTCCTGTGGGGCATATCCCTTGACAGGTGTTCCGTCCAGCAACCCGGAAAGTTGGATTGGGAGCAGGTAATTGGCGGATGTATCAGGGGCGGTCAGCCCATAACGCCGTCCCAATTCGAAAATCGTTCCATCGAAAGCCTCCCTACTGAGTTTATCACTTTCAGAGAGGGGGCTATATGTATAGAGAAAGCCGTGATCTGCCGTAATGAAAACATCGGTGCCCTGCATATCGTTGACCACAATGCGGAGCAGGTTGGCGAGTTCTTGAACCGTGTCCTCGCAGGCCTCAAAAACCTTCTGCTCGGTAACGGCCTTGTCACCTATGGCGTCAATGGTATTGTGGTATATATAGACTACATCCTTGCCGCTGACCAGTTCCCGGCGCTCCGCCCGCTTCATGTTCAGAACGTCGGTGTATTGGACGGCCACACTTTTGGAGTTGGCAGCACAAAGAATTTTCTGCCGCTCCACTGTGGAGCGGGTAGGCATACCATCCACCAGAATCTCCATATCGTCATTCACGCTCAGCTGTCGGCCTGGAAGCAGTGCAGCCATGCCGAACTTGGTGATAGAGGGGAAAATTGCCTGCATGGATTCCAGCTTTGCCGTTCCCTTGGTGGAGCGAACCAGCGTTTCGCTGAGCTCCGCCGCCACCTCATAGCGCAGGGCATCGGAGATGATGACAAAGGCACGGGTCGTTTTCCCAGCCAAGGGACGAATATAGTGAGCATAGAAATCCCGCTGTCTGCGAATCTCCGACACATACCCCAGGGAGGCAAGATCGTCAGAAACGGCGTTGGTCCAGCAGGAAGTCAACTCCCCCAGGAACCAGTTCTTGTAGAGCGATTCTACATATTCAGCAGCGTGTTTCAGCTTATCTTCCAGCACGGCGTTGCTGTCCTTCAGAGTATTTCCAAAGTGGAGGTGGAACTGACGGTAGTCCCTGTCCATCTGGTAGCCCTGCTCGGTATAGATTTTCCAGATTTCTTTCGGCTCCACAATGTGGAACCCACCTACATACTCCTGATAGAAATTTTGCATCCGGGCTACGTGGTAGAGACACTCATAGTAGTGGGAAAATTCGATATACCACCCAGAGGTGCGGCGGTTCTCCACCGTTTTCAGGATCAAATCCGTTTTTACCACCTGACTGGAGATCTCATCATACAACCGTTTCAGGATGCTCTCGTGGATGGCAGGGAAGATGTCGCCAGTGAGCAGAGTTTCAATTTCTTGCTTGTCAAAGCGGGTTGGGAGCTGCAGCTCCTGTTCCACACTGCGGCAGAGTTCCAGCAGAGCGGAATGGTCCTCCCGGTTCTGCCACTCGTGGACCATGCTGTAGCAGTAGGCCTTGTTGGACTCCGAGAGGAACCGCTCCAGGCCCTTGAACACGCTGGCACTCATGGTCTGGGACAGGGCGGTCAACAGCACATGGGCCGCAAAGAGCCCCAGCGGATTCTCTTCCTCGTATATGTAGCCTGTGTATTTCCGCACAAGCTGCCAGAAGGCATCGATGTTGCCAAACTTTTTGATGTTGACGATGGGAGTGTTGGACTCCTCCTCCAGCCCATGGGAGAGCACGGAGATAAAGACATCCTGGGCAGAGCCGCCGGGGACCCCGGCCAAAACAGCCATCACATCAATGTGAAACTGGATGGGCGTTTCATAGCTGCGGCCAATTTTTTGCAGCTTGCCCTTGCGATCCTTGCTGTCCAGGAACTTGGCATAGAGCTTGACCGTCTTGCGCATGGCAGGTCCGGAGGCCACATTCAGCTCACTCATGAGCATGGATATGTAGTCTGCCCGATACTCCTCACTGAACAGCTCGATGTCTCGCAGCCAGTTGTCCTTGGAGTTTTCATAGGCGAAGGGGTTGTAGATGAGAAAATTGCTGGTGAGATCGTCATGGAGCAGCAGTTTCTTGACCTCAAAGTTGTTGGAGCCGGTAAGCTTGATGATCTCCACCCCCGGCAGGTCCAGCTGGTCCACCATGGCCTCAAATTCCCGCTCCTCGTCCTGCCAGAAAATGATGTGGCGCTGGTAAAATTCCGGCAGAGGGGCGGCAAAACGCTCTCTCAGGGTAGATTGGATGGATTCGATGGACATGGTGGTGGGCTCCTTCCTTATGTAGCAATGGGGACGAGAGGGAATTTTCCGTAGACTTCATGGTCGTTCCACTCCTGGATGGAGAGAACTGAGAACTCAGAAATGATCTCCGGTTCGATGCCCAACACTGTGTGCAACGAAAAGGGAAGATCATCTTCGATGCGAGTACGTAACCGCCTCCGTGCGGTTGAATCACCATTGGGATATTCTAAAATATAGACATAGTGTTTGGGCTTCGTTTTGCCCTTCAGCGCCAGATAGTGGAGAGAATCAAAATATTTCCTCCAAATATCATCTACACGTTTCTCAGTATTGGGCTGAAATGCATCAGGGTTGACTGCTCCTTCGATGTTGGCATTTTTGTACTCAACCAAAATGAGAAGTTCCTCAGTTTCAAGAACAAAGTCTACATCTTTGAGACGGACTTTCGCCTGCTGATAAGTGGTGTGAATTTGATCTGTGGCCCAGAGGGCATTGTGACAATCCAACGCATAGCGGCCGTTTTCTTCTATCAATCTGTCCGGCATGGTGTTCACCTCACAGATCGTAGATCTCGTCCAGCAGCTTGTTGTCCGCCATCATAATGTGATTGGGGTGCAGATCCTCCATGCGGTAGGCAGAAGACGCTTCGATGACGCCGGGCTGCTCGCTGTGGTAGAGGTTGTGGAATTGTACCTGCTCAGTTTCTGTGCGGCGGATCTCCAGGTATTTGGCGAAGTTATAGCTGTGGGTAGCTACAAAAATCTGAATGCCGTTCTTTTGCAGTTCCAGAAGAATTTCCACCACCAGAGAGAACAACTCTGGATTTAAGTTAGCCTCTGGCTCATCCCAAATCAGGATAGTACCAGGTTCCAGCAGGCCGTTGCGGATGAGTTTCCACAATAGGCCTAACTTGCGCAGGCCCTCTGCCTCCAGAGAGAAACGCAGCTTTCGACCATCCTTTTTCAGTACATAGAACTCATCATTTTCCTGAATGACCTCTCCGTCAATAGCAGCACTGATTTTATCTAAAATTGCCTGCATATAAGGGGGCATTTCTTTCGCTTCCGGCAAAGTGGCATTGACGATAATATCAATTTGAGTTTGATCAAATGGCATTTGATATTTCTGATTTAGCGCCAAAAATCCGTTGGAATGGGACAGCATTTCCGTGGTGGGAATAAAAACAGAGGGTATGTCCCAGTTTGAATCTGTATTGTAAGATAACAACGAATCCCCAGAAAATTTACCGCAAAAACTACTTGTGCCATTTGAAATTTCAAATTCAGAAGTTTCAGTTAGATTTTTTGCATTTGCAATTAAGTCCCTCGCCGTGGTATTCAGAGAAAAATAGTTGTGAAGGAAACTAGAAGTGATCTCTCTTCGATTATCATTTGGCATTTGTGTGGCTGCATAAATCATTTTCAAGACAGTTGTTTTCCCTGTACCGTTTTCACCAATGATTACATTGATACCAGGACAAAAAGTAAGCTCAAAGGGCAATTCCTTGTCGCCGATCTTTTTGGCTCCAAACGCCATGACGTTCTTGATACGGATGGATTGAATCGCCATGTTGACCGCCTCCTCTCACTTGATTTTTGCCAACACATCTCCAAACAATGCGTAGTTGTATTTTACCCCATCATCCAGGTCAATTTCAATGTTCTGATCCGCCAGGTGGTGAATCTTCTCCTCGTAGGCTTGCAGCTCCAGGCTTTGCTCCTGGAGCTTTTTCTGCTGCTTGGTCAGGCGGACACGGTCGGCCCCGGAGACGTGCTCCAGGGAATCGGCCAGATGGGAGAGCTGGGTGCGGTAGCGTTCCTGCTGCTCGTGGACATAGTCGGTGCGCATCCGGGCCAGCAAATCCCGCTGATAGCGGTGGAGGTAGATGAGGGCCTTGAAGCCGTTCTTTTTGCCGCTGTCAAACAGCCAGTAGATGGGCCGCTTCTGGTAGGTCTTGCAATGGTCTTTGAAGAAGTCGTTGAGAAAATAGGCACGAATGACCTCCCGGGGAGTGCCTTTCCCGCCCAGAGCGTCGGCAATGAATTTCAGGTTTTCCTCCAAGGTGTCCTCACCGTAGACTACCCGGACAAAGTCCACGAACTTTCCGGTGAGATCGTCCTCAAAGTAGTCGTCGTCGCAGATGGGGAGGATGTTGTCGGTGTCCGGGATAATGGTCTGATACTTAGAAGCGTCCCACTCCCCGCCGGCATAGGCCAGCCCCTCCACATCCAGGGAGTAGCGGCCAAACATGCAGCCCACAGCGTAGGAGAGAAGGGACACGATCTCATCCCGGAGGGTGCGGACGTAGTTGCTCCCCTTCATGGACTCGGGGACATCGTCCTTGGTATTGAAAACTCTATGTACGGTGACATCCTTGTCGGCCACCTCGGGGGTCAGCTCGTCCTGGAGACCGTAGATGTCAATGAAAATGCGGTTCAGCTCCTCCTCATTGGCTTTGAGCTGCTGGAACCGGGCTTCACATTCCGCCTGCCAGGCGGTGAATTTGTCAGAAATTAGTTGTCCCATACTATGCCCATCCTAAAAAACGTAGATATTGAATTCATCAATTCTAATATGTCTTGATTAAAGCTGGCAATATACTTATTTGCGCTTACATCATAATCATTTTCGTGATTTTTGGTGTGCTCTTTCAAAAGAGTTCCCCAGTTGTTTATCTCTGCAAGTGTCAACACGATACCGTAACTGCTTTGTTCAGTATATTTTGAAAAATCATTTAGGAGAGAGAGAAGTGATTCACAAATCGCACTTAGCTTTGAGTATAGTTCCACAGTTGCACAAGACACTGATGGGTTGTCCTCTTTTATAAAGTGTTGCATTTCATAGGTTATTTCTTCCAAGAATAATTCTAGCTTAGCTATTTCGTGACTAAATTTTTTTTGCAATCTGTCAGACAGGTCAATCGTTTCTGATTTTGTATCTTCTGAAAAATCGAATAAAGAGCATATTTCGGCGCTATACCCTTTGTTTTTTTCATCTCTCACCGGAATAGCAATATTATGCCCGCAATTGCATCGGACCAAATCATTTGGAGAATGCGAAGGGTAACGCACACCAATGAATGTTGAGTTATTTCGTAACCAGGCCATAAGCATTTGAGGAATAACATATTCCTCAACAAATGAACCATTTTTTTGTTCACTGATACAGAACATGTCGCAATCAATGGAAGCACAAAAAAGATTTGTTCAGAGATCTTTTTTATTCGATTTTCATCTATTGCCTTGCGCCCATGCAAAGAAAGTAGACTTTTTTTCACTGAAAGCGGGTTTATATCTAACTGCAAAAGTTTACCTTTATTTTTAATATCATTTTTCGCTTTGTAGCTTGCTATTTGAAACACGCAAGGCATTCCACATTCATACCAGCATATTTCTTTTGCGCTTGCCAAATAGGTACACGGCATTCCTGGAGCGCTAAAACGCCCTGTAGATGCAAACTTTCGATGCGACAACGGAATATGTAACATTTCAAGATAGCTATATGCTCTATTTCCTTGACGAATTCTAAAGTAATTGCCAACACCTACATTTGAATAGCTGTTGCTCATTCCCAAATCAATAGACAGTAAAGAATCCTGTACTTCATCCATAATTTGATTAAAAAGTGAATATGCTTCTGCAAAACAGCCGTTCAAATACATTTTGTGACATTCCAAAAGGTGTTTAGAAAATCTCTTTATTTGTACTTTTTTATCATCAAGTAAAGATTTACAGGAATCAATATGCAAGCAATACCTATCCATCCATGCTGTTAGTAAATCTATATAAGATTGATTCTTTCGCTGTAAAGGGAAACGATAGTCACCTATCCAAGATAACTCTTCACACCAGTTTATTTGTTCGGACATACATTACACCTCCCACATCACACCAGCGGATGCCGCTTGAAATCCCAAGAAGTTTCATAAGCATCCCAGTCTTCCCTTGAAATAGCTTCATTTTCAAATACTATGTGTTCAACATTTTGAATCGAATCCTTTTGTTCGCAAATAGGAATTGATGCAAAATCTTCACCAGTGGTATTGAGCGTGGAGTTTTTTAATTGAATACAGTAGGAAGCAACAACAGAATTAAGCAAAGCTAAACCATAATAATATGAAAAACGCCCTTGCTTAATAAAAAAATTTCCTGCTTGATCGTTAATAAAGCCTACATAGTGCCTAAATGAAAGTGCACCGGATGTTAAAGATGAGTAACTAATATTCTCAGAAAAATTATAAGAAATATTTTGGGGTCGACTTGCTAGTCGTCCATTTTTTTCGTAATTCCGAATTTCTTCGCCATCACACTCCCAATTAATTAAATATTCCCTATTTCCATACCAGCGCCGATACTCGCCGCCCTTATTATACGGAAACCATTTTTGAGTATCTTCTGCTATAGAAAAACCAACTTTATGATAGCAAACCTCAAACCACAATCTTAAAAATCTATCATTGTCTCCTGTTGCAATACCACGCTTGAAAGAAAATTCTTTTGTAAAATTTGAGTTGTCGTATAGTGTAAGAAACTGATTATTTACCCAATACGCAATCGGCGAACCTGGAATCTTAAAAAAGTTGGTCTGTTTCGCTGCGTAACGATTCTCCCCAGCAAGGAACATATCCTCCTTACCTTGCTGGGTCGTTGGTTCCACCAAGCGGCAGTAAGTTCCTCTGTACCCCTCGTGATAGCCCATGCGCAACACAAAACTGGTGGTTTGCACCACTTCACCGCCAATCTCCTCGAAGGCTCTGGCTCCCAGGTGAGCCATGTTGACAATGTCAGCGGAGAGGAGCAGCTTGGTGCGCAGCTTTTCAAAGCTGGACAAGAACATCCAACTGTGTTGGGTGATCATGGCCAGGTATTGAGAGCAGTACTTCCAGCAGCGTTCGATAAATGCCGCAAACAAATCGCCCTTGCTGTCCGGGTAATTATCTTTGATGTATTTATTCAGTGCGGCGTTGCCGTTGCTCACCGCCATGTAGGGCGGATTGGTTACTACCACATCGTATTTCTGAGAGAGAAGGCGGCGGAAGTTCCAGGTGTTCAGCTGCTCTTCGTAGTCAACATCAAACAGGGTGAGCTCGTCCGGTGCTTCGGGTTTTGGCTCCAGTTTGTCTACCACCAGCAAGGATCCATACTCTTGCCCATTGGCATAGCTTCCAGGGCTGTACAAGTTGGGCTGGATGCCCCGGGTGAGGAATCGGCGGTCATATTGTCGGGCTTTCATCATCACGGCAAAATAAGCCAGCTGGGCGGCACGCTTGTCAATGTCCAAGCCGTACAGATTCTTTTCTACAATCCGCTGGGCGGCGTCCCGGGGATTCCACCCCTGTGAGGTGTAGATGTCCATGAACACATCAAAGGCGTAAACCAGAACATGGCCGCTGCCCATACAGGGGTCCAAAAAGGTGGTGTCCACAAAGGGAAGTTTGCTCGCTTCGGCGTATTTGTTGTGTGCGAAAATGCGAAGCTCGCTATCCACCTCCGGAGCCTGTTCTGCTTCTTCCACATAGTATTTCCATTTGGATTTCAAAAGGTCAATATTTGCCTTTTCACTTTCCGCCCAGATGTCATAATTCAAATTGTCAATGACCAGCCTGCCCAGGGAGTTCTCTACCATGTAGCGCACGATCCAGTCGGGGGTAAAGAGCTGGGTGACGGAGGGAATGCGCTCTTTGGTGACCTTCACATTCTTTTTCAGCAGGTCGAAGGTCTCGGCTTTCAGCTCTGTGTTGTAATACTGATACAGCCACCCGATGATCTGCACCTGGTCGGTCCAGTCCTCCTCGGGAATGTCGGACACCATATGCCCCAGTACACTGTCCGGGCGAAGGATGTTGTTGGGAAAGAGCAGCTCGGTATAGCCGCCCATCTTCTCAAACATCTTGGGCAGACCCTCGTTGAGGGCGTTGCACTGGGTGAGAAGCAAATAACGGTACAGGGCCTCGGTTTCGTTCTTCTCGATGTACTCTGCCACCTTGCTCTGATCCAGCCCCGGCAGGTCGATGTGGAGGGCTTCCTTCAAAATCTCTGGGTCAAAGGCTCCCTGGGCGTTGGAAAACACCCGGATGTGGCTGGGCAGGTAGTTGTTGACCTCCATGTACCGCAGAGCGATGAAGCGGTTGAACCAGGTATAGGCCACTTCTTCTATCACTTGGTCATAGCCTTTGGCCTGGATCTCACGCACCAGTTCCCGGCGCTGGCTCTGCTCCTGGGTGGAGAGAGCCTTACCGTTGACGGTGACGGCATTTGCGTCGCCGTAGCCGTCCTTAGTAATACCGTATTGGTAGGCCCGCTGGGCCACCTGCTCCATGAGCATGGTACGGGCCCCCATGGCGAATTTTTGTATAGCGGATTTGTTCATATCGTTATCCCACCGTTTTGCGCATGGCTATTTCTTGCCGTATTTTCTGTGCGAAATTTCTGTATGCAGGTTCATAATCTGCCTCGCGGTGTACCTCAATACACTCGGTTTCCACATGAAGATTGTGAAATAGTTCTCGTTGATTCGGATCATTGTGAGTAAGAAATATTTTGATACGATTTTTCATGATCTGTTTGAGCTGAGAATCATTGGAGTAGTAGAGATAGGCTCGATAGGTCAGTAACCACCACAGATCAATTTCATTTGTGTCTAGCTGCAATCCAACGATGTAAATGTCATGGGTGAAAAACAGGTTCATCCAAGAAGGTTTCTCTGGTAACTGTACATTAGATATTCTCTGGTCGATGCTCGGTGCTGCTTTAAGATATTCACGCATTTTTGCCAAATAACCGGCGTAGTGTTCATAGCCGAGACACAAGGATGTTGGCTTATTGGATTCTCCGTGAATATGGTAGAAGGTTTTGCCAGCATAATTTGTGAATCGATACAAGCTATATTTGTTCTCGCTGATATTCTGAGCCTTTGGAGTTGGAAGTGAATGATCTTGACATAAAGCACGCTCAAGCATGTAGTCGTAATTTGTTGTGAGAATGTCATCAACTGGGAGATCCAGAGCGAATAATTCATGAAGAGAGCCATCACTTGGGGTCTGGTTGCTTACCATTTGAGCGATGGAGGATTTTAGTTCAGCATAAACGGTTTTGGCGTTCCTTATATCTTGGTTAAAAATTTGATTTGCAATGGATTCAAATTCCAACGGAAATGGATTGTTTGGGTTGAATGTGACACCATAATTTTTGGCGATACTCTCGAGAAGCGTATTCCATGGAACTGCGTTAGCATAACAGCGGTTTAAACCGTTGCCTATCAGTAGTGCTGCTTTCATATTGGAATCTCTCCTTTAGTTGATCTGCACTCCGTCACAGCTCTCCAGGGTCTGGTAGAGCTTTTGGCGGATGCCCTCCACATAGGCGTCAATGTCCTCCTTGGATTGCAGCCGCTTCACGGAACACAGGTCATACCGGCGCACGGTGGCGATTTTCTTGGGGGCAGGGGCAGGCTGATTGTCCTGTCCGTTCTCCTTGGCCTGGGGCTCCGGTGCGGGAGCAGCCATGACTTCCATGCGTTTGCAAACCGTGTCTTTATGGTTGAGCAGCTGGGTGATCATGGCGTCCAGCTCGGTGAGGGAGAGGGCTGCTTGGGCGGCGTCTCGTTTCCCGGCGAAGTAGTGATCGGCCTGTTGCAGCAGGGCCTCCGTATTCCGGGCTTCTCCGGCCAGCTGGTGGACATCCTGCATACACTGGCGGATGGTCTCGGCCACCTCTTCCTTTTTCAGTTCCAACAGAGCCTGGTAGGCGGCTTTTACCTTTCCGATAAGCTCCGGCAGTTCCCCAATGCGGTTATAGGGCTTGGGCATGGCCAGAATGGCGGAGATGGTGCGGAAGACCTCCTGGGTGTCCGGGTCGGTGGCAAAGTAGTCTTGCTCCCGGCTCACTCGATTCATCTGTTTGACCGCCTCATCAAAGACGGCACGCTGGCTTTTGAAAAACAGCTCCACGCCCTCCGTGTCCTCGGCGGAGTCCAGCAGATCGTCCTGCCTCTGCACCATACGGGTCAAAAGAGCCACATTATCCTTGCGCTGGCTGAGAATATCCTGGGCCAGATCCCGGGCAATAACCACCTGCTCCTTTTCCGGGTAGCGGTTCTGGTCATACTGCTCCAGCATTCCCTGGTAGTGGGCCAGCTTGGTTTCAAATGTGTCCAGCACAAAGCGCACCAGCCCGTCCTCGTCACTGGGAATGTCCATAGCACCCAGGTAGTCCCGCAGGAAGGAGATGCTTTTGCGCATCAAATCCTCCGAGGGAGCAATCCGGCGAGCCACCACGGCCTTGTCCACCTCGGACTTTTTGCGGAGGTAGTCCACCAGGCGGCGGTCATCCTTGGCGACCACAGCGCCGCCGTACTTGATGGAGATTTTCTGTTGGGCAATGAGTCGGGCGATGAGGGCGGCAATGTCGATCTCTTTCCAACCGTAGGGGACAGCCTGATACCGACGCTGCACATCCCCCATGGAGATGGTGGGCCCCACCGATTTCAGCTCCAGCCATTGGCTGATCTCGTTGAGGGCATCCTCGTTATTGGCCCCCGAACCCACCAGGCTGAGATCGGTGTCTGCACTGCCGTTGAGAATGGCCAGAATGTCGGCGTCACTCTCCACAAAATGGTTGACCATGTTTAGCTTGGAGTAAACGCTCTCCACCAGACCTCTTAGAGCGGCGTCCAGCTTGTCTTTGGCGTTCCCGGCCTTGATGGTCATGACCTCGCCGTGGACCACCACTTTGGCATCCACAATGGCCTTTTCCAGGTAGCTTTTGGCCCGTTCCTCCAGGTGTCGGGCCTGCTGCTGCCGCTTGCGAATGATGTCCTGGATGGTTTCAGGCAACTGGGAGACGTTCTTCTGCTTGACATATTTGCGAATCTTCATGGCCTGCTCCAGCTCGTCATAATAGGGTGTATCGCCGGAGAGAACCACAATGGCCTCGTTGTTTACCTGGGATTCCATGATAAGCTGCTGGTCGGAGTCCTTATAGTGGTCACTGGCCACGGTGACGATCCGCAAGCGGATGCCGCCGCCGGAAGAGCCGTTGAGGGTCTCGTCAACGTACTGGTCATAGGGGAAGTCATACCGACCATGCTTAAACTTTTTGGCTGGGTAGATCTCTCCAAATACCGTCTGGGCAATGCTCTGGGTGATTTGGGCAGAGTCTACCACCGTGTTTTTGATGTCAACGGCTACATCCTGTTCTTCATCCGTCAGGAAGGAGTAGGTGTCACCGTTGCGGGAGACATAGTTCTGGGATTGCAGCCGCTCCAGGGAGGTGGTTACCGAAGCCCGGAGGGCAATCTTATCCGTGCGGATGTCATCCACCATCAGGGTGGCAATGTTGTCCACGTTCGCCTTGATGTCGTCGATATAGCGCACCAGGTAAAGCAGTTTCAGGACTGCCACGTCTTGCGGCTCAATGCCGTCGTGGTTATCCGCCGCATTTTGGCAACGGTCGATCACCCGGCGAATGGCACTCTCCAGGAAGGTATGGACGGTGTCGTAGAACAGATAAAAGGGCAGCAGGGCGTTTTCATCCTTGTCCTGCACCTTTTGAGCGGCTTCCTGGAAGCCGGAGAGCATGGAACGCTCGCCGCCGGAGAGGTGCTTGCCGGAGTTTCCGTGCTTTCGGATCTCTGCCAGCACCTTCTGAATGATGATAAACTGGTAGGGTACAAAGGGGAAGGTGGCGGCAAATTCTCCGCCGTCGGCAAAGCCCTTGATGTCCAGAACAGAGTCGTTGAAGACAAAGAGATTCTTCAAAACGGCCTGCTCCTTGTCGTAGACCATGTGCAGAAGCTGGTCGGCCTCTTCCGTCTTGGCCAACACACGCTTTTTGATGACCTCATCCACCGAGGAGGAGGACAGGCTCAGGCGGGTATTGAAGCGCCCCTGGATCTTGGAGAAGTCATCACCGGCGATTTTCACCACAGAGTCAATGGCCTCCTGACTGGTGACCATGACCCAGACTTTGCCCATACACTTGGCACCCAGTTCTTCCACCAGAGATTGGAGGTTGATCATCAGGTCGCCGTCATCGCCGATATACTGGCCCACCTCATCCACCATGAACAGCAGGCGGAACTTGTCGCCCTTGCTGTCCACATATTCCTTGATGTCAGATACCAGCTGGGCGATGCTCAGTTCGTTGGTCTCCTCACCATTGAACCAGTTGCGGGCAGCCTGTTCACTCATGCCCAGGACGGATTGGAGTACTTCCACCACATCGTCCTCAAAGAAGGCAAAGGAATCTCGGGTCTCTGCCCAGGGTGCGCCGTTGATTTCCTCGAATTTCTGGCGGAATTCCTCCGTTTTGCCCTGACGGTCAATGAAGCGTTCCAGCTTGGCGATTTTCAGGTCGTCTCCATAAAAGCCGCAGTGGTTGTAGAACATCTTGGCAAAGGTGCGGAGAACGGCGGTCTTGTCTTTGTTGATGGGCCCCTCGATGTCGATGTTGAACAGGATGGACTCTGTGGGGACAGAGACGCACTTGGCCGCTTGGGCGTACATCATAGGATCGTCAAACTTATCCTGAAAGTAATCGATAGCAGGGGTTCCGCTGACCACTTGATTGGAGAGCAGATAGGAGAGCATTTTCAGAAAGTGAGATTTACCGCTGCCAAAGAAGCCGGAGATCCAAACACCCATCTTATCGGTGGGCTGATCGATGGCTTTGGTGTAGTTATCAAAAAAGGTGCGAAAATGGCGGCGCAGTTCCTTGGTGATGATGTACTCGCTGAGTTCCTGCTGTAAACTCCGCTCATCATCCTGGGCCACCTTGACCACGCCGTTGATGTCACGGTTAATATCCTTTTGAAACATGGATTGAATCTTCATATTTCTGATCTCCCTTACAGCAGATTAAATGCCCGGTAATAGTTTCCGTCTACAAATTCATCGAAAAGGCTCAATGTCTGGCCGTTAAAAGTACCGGGGTAGAACATCACCACCGGAATATCAGCAAAGAGATGCTGCATACTGTCCAACATCTTGTGGGATCGCATAAAGGGATGGATTTTCCCGATACCTGTCATGAACAGAACGTCTTGTCCTTTTATATGAGGAGTATAGTCCATTTTGGCCAGAAGCGCCTCCGGAGTAGCGATTTTCTGCAGTTGCTGCAGCAAGTAATCCTTCCCTCGCTTGGCTTCCAGCCCGGGCGTAGACTTCAACACCCGTTTTTCCTCTAATATTTGAAGAAAAATCTCATACAGATCACACTCTATGATTCGATAGGGTGTGCCAGATTCTTCTTTGATTCTTCGGATGTAATCCTGCACCACTAATTCATCGGCAGGATGATAACAAAAGACATGAATGCCCACTTCATTGCTCAAGCCTTTATTGTTCAGAAAATTGGGATCGGAGATCCGTTCTCTGATCCGGTCCAACTCTGCTTTCAACATGATCTCTGTCCCTCCTCAACGAAAGCAATTAAATGCAGGAAGTACTTCCGCATCGTTGTTCTCGAGAATGCCTCGCTCCAGTTCCTCACAGAGAAAAACCGGATTGAGCGTTGTACTTTTGAAATGATCCAGGTATTCTGTTTCAACCAGACAACGCACCAGAACACTCTTGATTTTGCTAATCGTGTTGTCGCTCCAGCCAGCAACACTGTCGTTCTGGGCCTGGAGGCGGGAGAAGAAGGTGTTGAGATCCTTTCGCTCAAAAGAGAAGTCCTGGGTACGAAACTTTTCGCCGATGACTTGGATCATAAAATCCCATACCAGACGATTGTACCGCATCATGGCATAGAGGTTAATTTGTTTGGCAATCTCCGTGGGGGCACTGCTGATTTCCTGTATCAGACTCTGGTTGTTCAAGGCATCCAGACGGCGATAACACGCCCTGGTCATCCGGGATATCTGCCGCTCTGTTGGGTATTGGAACAGATTATCCTCTCTTATTCTGGAGACAGCCTCATCAATCGAGACGCCTTGTATATAAAGTTTCGATGCAATTCGCATTTCGTAAAACAAAAATTGCTCTGCGGTCAAAGATCCGCTATAAGGTGTTGTGTTCATCAAGCATCGACCTCAAAATGTGGATTTCTACTTTCTTACAGAATAGCACAAAACAGTAGTATTCTCCACTGCAAATATTCTATCGTGGCATCTGTCCAATAAATAGGACCGCAATAAATGCATCTCTGAAAACAAAATAAAGGGAAGATTATTTTTATTTTCCTTCCCACCATACAGAAAGTAGGATGGACTTGGATGATATCGGTTCCGCATGCTCCACCATCCGTTTGGCTCTGCGAAGTTTCCATGCAAGGCTATTTTGGCACCGATCCCGTAGCCGTTTGATTGCCTGATCCTTGGCTTTCTCCACACCAGACTCCTTTATGCGGTTGCGTATGGCGATTTCCTTCAGATCTGACTTGGGGTGGCCGTACACGCCGAAACACCGTCCCAGAATCTCCTGATCCTTCTTGGAAAGCTGCAGGAACTCTTCCCGCAGGCATTCCATGGTCAACGACCGAATCACGGTCTCTTCTGGTGACCCAGACAACCAGCCTGGTGTGAGCCGTTCCAGGATGTCTCCATCCTCTTCTGGGTCTTGCAGGTCATAGACAGAGAAAAAATGTGTGGGGTAGGCAATGGCTCTGGCTGCTGCAGGAAATGAGATGCCCAGCGCCTGGCTGATCTCCTCCACACTCTCCCCTTTTTCATGATAGCGGTTCTGTGCCTTTCGCACCAATCCCATGCTGTCCCGGTCCAGAGATAGTGTTCCCATGCTGCATTCCAAATGCCGCCGCATGGCTCCGTCCAAAAACGGGGTGACATAAGTAGTGAATCGACCCTTTCCCGCATCATAACCGCCGGTTCGGACGCACTCCACCAGCGCCAGCTTACCCACACTCTCCAGTTCGGAGAGCATGTCTTTTGCGTAATCACTTAAACCTCCATATTGGTTTTGCCGCAGACAGTGATATTGCCGAGCGATCAACCGGGCACGGTCCTTGACCAGACCTGTATTCATCAGGCACAGTTTGGTCAGTGCCGCCTCATCGCCGTTGGAGATTTGCACCAACAGTTCCTCGTTGGTCATGCACCGTCACCGTCCTTCGCCTTGCGGGGACGGCCCCGAGGCCTGGCCTGGCGGGCCACTCTGCAAATCGGATAGAGATGCTGGGAGGAGATGGAGCGCTCAAAATCTTCATTGGAGATGTCAGGGCTACTCAGTGCGTCAAACAGCCTGTCCCGAACGGCATCTTTCAGCCGCCTCATTTCCTCCTCTGTGATAATCCCTCGCTGATAATCCTTTCGGATGCGGTTGAAAGCAGTGATTTTGGCCTTGATCTTCGGCACATCTCGTGCCAGTTCCTTCTGAATCTCATAGCTGCCATATTGCCGGCAGGTAAAGCGCTCATCCAGCGGACATTGTCCCTCGCAGTAGAGCACATGGGCGCCGCTTCGTACCAGAAAATATTTCTTGCAGACAATGCACCGTCGGATGTTGTATCCGGCGTTCGGGGCTGTCATATAATCTGCCTTCAGCAGCATCTGCAAACTGTCGGTAGTATGCTCCTGGCAGATGGCAAACTTCCCATCCGGCAATTCCCTTGGTACATAGCTCACCACACAGTGGTCATATTTCTGATAAAAGGCGTGTTCCAGGCCCATAGGATTCACGATTAGCTTCTCTACCAGTCGCTCGTCGTTATAAAACTGATAGAGCGCAGCGGCGTAGTTCTCGGAAGAATTGTGTTCCAGTTTGGAGAGAACGAGGTTTATAAAGTTGTGGATGGTAGGATTAAACGCCGCCACTTCTTCCAGGTAACGCTGGTAGCGGTCGATCTGCTTGCGGTAGTACAGCCATTTTTCTCTGCGGCTGCCAGGATAGATGAGAAGTTGTGGGGGAATGGTTTGGTTCTCTTCCTCCT
>NZ_JACSNZ010000028.1 GCF_016902575.1 Pseudoflavonifractor capillosus
CGTGCAGCGGAGCTGCTGGACATTTCCACACGATCTTTGGCGGACTACGAGTCCGGGGTGCGTATGCCCTCCAATGGATTGGTGGACAGCATGGTGACTGTGTATAACACGCAGATCTTGGCGGTGCAGCATCTGCGTAACTCTGCCCAGGCCGCCCGGGAATTGATCCCCGAGGTGGATGCCATGCGACTACCGGAGGCGGTGCTCACGCTGGTGGATGCCATCTACGACTTTGCCGATGATCGGCTGGATCGGGAGCTGATCGACATAGCACGGGACGGAGTCATCTCGCCGGAAGAGCGGGACCGCTTTGACCGTGTTGTGCAAAAGATTAAGGCCATCACTGCCGCATCCATGGTGGTTGTGTGCGCCAAAAGGGAGGATTGACCATGGCAAGAGAGAAAGAACTGTTCCGGGACAATCTGGCCCGGCTGGATGAAAAGTTCCCGGAAGCGGAGCTGATCCCGTTGCTGGCTGTGTCCAGCTTCCTGGGCCTGGACCATCGTACTTTGCAGAAGCGCAAAGACTTCCCGGCCAGAAAGATTGGGCGCTTTATCTATGTGCCAAAGACGTCCCTGGCGTCGTGGCTGTCATGAGGGGGGGGTGAAACAGATGGGAGTTATGCAGGAAGTTATGAAGTTGCAAAAGAAAACGATAGCCGCCCTGACCAAGCAGGTGGAGCTGCTCGATAAGGACGGCGTATCGCAGGCACAAGTGGAGTTTGTAGTCTACAAGATTCAAGCATTGAAGGACCTTTACCAGGTTATCAAATGACTGGCGTTATTCCATGGAAAGGTCAAGGTTCTTGTAAATCTCGTTGTACAGCTGGCTGACGGCAAGACCCCAACTTGCAGGAGAGTAATCATCGATGTCAATACTCTTGTGTTCCAATACCTTGAGAGCAAGCTGCAGTGCGATTTCGTTCTGAACCATTTTAGTCACCCCCTTTCTGGAAGAAAATTTTACCACACAGGGGAAAGGTAAACAAGAAGCGGGTTCAATTATTGGGAGGACATGAGAATGTCGAGAAATAAAAAATCCCCGGCGGATGCGGCAACATCCACCGGGGCGCAATGCAAAGCATTGAAAACCTATCAATGCTATTGTACCACAATCTCAGCAAATTGCAATATGTTTGCACCACTTTTTGAAGGGGTGTGACTATGGCTGAGAAAAAGGAATATGTCAAGCTCTGGATCAGCTACACCAGCTATTTCGAGCCGTACAGTGATGAAGAAGTGGGCCGTCTGGTGCGGTCCATGATGAAATACCGTGAAACACAGGAGGACCCTGCCTTTACTGGGGTGGAGCGGTTTGTCTGGCCTGCCATCAAGCGGGACATTGACGAATCCTTGCAGGCCCAGGAGGCCGCCACGGCTGCCAGCCGTGAAAACGGGAAAAAGGGTGGCCGTCCTCCAAAAGCAAAAAAACCGAGCGTGTCACCTGATAACCATGATAACCAGGGCGGTATCTCTGACGATTGCGAAAACCCAGAAAACCCAGTTGGTTTTGATGAAACCAAGAAAAGCTATGGTCAAGGACAAGGTCAAGGACAAGGACAAGGTCAAGGACAAGGACAAGGTCAAGGACAAGAACAAGAAGGCGCACCTGTGCCCACCAGCGCCGCTGCCGAAGTGGTGGCGGATTATCTCAACCGGGTCAATGCTTCGGCCTCACAGTACAGCCTGGATGAGCTGTCCACATACGCCAACGCCATGGGCGCCGCCGTGTGCAAGAGGGCCTTTGACATTGCTCTGGACAGCAAAAAGACCTCGTGGAACTACATACGGGCAATCCTGAGGGACAAGCTGTCCGCCGGGGTGAAATGCCTGGCGGACTGGGATGCACTAGACCAAAAGCGGGAGGCCAGTAAGGCCGCCGGAGTACCGCCAGGGAAAAAGCAGCCAGACTACACGCCGACGGCCGACAGGATCAAAAAGCAGGAGGCCTGGCTGGATCAATTTTTAGCCCAGCAGGGATAGCCGAATGATGGGAGGGACAAGCCACGGAAAAGCAGTGTTTAGCCGACTTCACTCGTACCTGTGAAGGGTGCGAACATCTGAGGGGGGAACCCCGAGGGAAGGGGCGCACGTGCTACCGCTGCTATGCCCCTGGACCTTGCTGTGGATATGACATGGGCATCAATAGGCTTCGGCCTTACGTCCCAGCCTGGTGCCCGATCAAGGAGTGATTGCTGTGAATATTGAGATCGCACACAAGATTGAGAAACTCAAGAGAGACGGAATGTCAGACCCGGACATTGCGAATTGTCTGCGCCTTGATGTCAAGGAAGTCTTTTACACACGCCGGGCCCTTGGAATACCAAGCTTACCAGGCGGAGCAGGAAAGACTATCAGAGTGAGGGTTTATGACAGAAAAGGGAATTTTGTCATGGAAGGGACAAGAAAAGAAGTTGGAGAGCGGTTGAATTATTCCAAAAGTACTGTGGCATCGTGGGAGCGGGCACAAAATCCACCGTATCAAGTGGAGCGGGTTGAAGGGGTGAGCGCATGAAAATTGGAGACACCAAGACATTTGTCCCGTCTGCGTTTAGTGAACTCACCAGGGATGGGACGCAGAAGAGATACCGTGTGCCGGTCCAGATCCGTGGCCGGATCATTGCCATCAACTGGCCGCACCGCCACTTTACCGTGGAGGGCGAAGTCAATGGCCACATCATCAGAGAAAGTTATAAATTCAGACCGTAAAGGAGCTTTGTCATGAAAGCAATAGCTGTTATGAACATGAAAGGCGGGGTTGGAAAGACAACCACCGTCATCAACCTGGCCCACATTTTGACCCATGACTATAAAAAGCGGGTGCTATTGGTGGATTGTGACCCACAGTGTAACACCACGGAATTTTACGGGGTAAAGGGTGCGGAGTACGTCAATGTTGCCGACCTTCTCCAAAAGCAGGGGGAGTCCTGCTGGATTGATTGTGTGATCAATGTTTCGCCATATCTGTATTTGTTGCCGGCAACCACCGATCTGTGGCAGCTGGATCTGACGGCATATATTCAAGGCCCGCCCAATGTGATGGCTTTTCGGGACTTTCTGGAGGCAGTCGAGGAGGATGACGAGGTGGACGTGGTGTTGTTTGATTGTCCTCCCGGGTTTACATCTGCCAGTATTGCCGCACTGTCAGCGGCAAAAGAAGTGATTATCCCGCTGACAGTGGATGGGTTTGCCATTGAAGGGCTTTCTAAGCTACGCCCACAGCTGGATTCCATGCGAAAGGTCAATCCGGATCTCTCGGTGAGCGGAGTGCTTATAACGCAGTGGCGTAACACAGAGCTTGTCACAAAGGCAGAGATGGAACTAAGAAAGTGGGATATGCCGGTATTTGCCCAAACGATCCGGCGCACCGAGAAGGTCCCAGAAAGCACAGTGGCGAAAAATCCTGTTGTGGATTATTCGGCCACCAGTGCTGCAACAAAAGATTATAGACTATTGGCCAAAGAGATTTTCGGGGAGGTGCCGGATCATGGCGAGACCGAAGCTTGATGTTGGAGGGTTTGTGGCTTCTCTCAATCAGCAGGTGTCCAACTTGGACACAAATTCAGAGCCTCAGCTCCAGTACATAGACATTGACCAGCTGGACGCACATGAGGCTAACTTCTACACCGTGGATGTGTCCAAGTTGGACACATTGGCGGACAGTATCGCCATGGACGGCTTGCAACAGCCCATTGTGGTGATCCCGGGAGAGGGTGGCCGGTATACGGTGCTCTCCGGCCACCGGCGCCGGGCGGCGATCCGCAAGCTGGTGGAGGAGGATGGCCGGGAGGATCTGCGCCGGGTGCCTTGCCTGGTCAAGACATACAAGAGCCCAGCTTTGGCCGAGCTTCAGCTCATCATGGCCAACTCCACCGCCCGGGTGCTGACCTCTGCGGAGGTGATGCGCCAAGCTCAGCGCATGGAGCAGCTGTTGTACCAGCTCAAAGAGGAGGGGTACAGCTTCCCGGGGCGGATGCGGGCCCAAGTGGCGGAGGCCTGCCAGGTGTCAGAGAGCAAGCTGGCACGGCTTAAGGTAATCAATGCCCGTCTGTGCTCAGAGTACATGGAGCTGTTCAACCAGGACAAGCTGCCTGAGCAGGTGGCGTATAGCCTTGCCAAGTTGCCGCAGGATTTCCAGCGCAGAATATTTGGGGCAACCAAGGGGTACCCTGTGGCGAGTGTGGTGGAGCAGTTGACCACAGCATACAAAAACGGGGCCAGATGGGAACCGTCATTGACTTGCCCGAATGGAAAAGCCTGTACCCGTGGGGATGCGTTTCTCCGGCATGATTGTGAGAATTGGCACGATATGTGTCGGGGAGAGAAGTGTTGTTTGGAGTGTTCACGGGCCAAAGCGGATTATTATGCCTGTGATCGGATGTGCAGCAAGGCAAAGGCTGTCCGTAAAGAGAAGCGGGATGATGCCAAGGCCACGGCCCTCAGCCGGGAAGAGAAAGTGCAGGCTGAACGCCGGGAGGAGGCACAGGGGATTGCTTCCCGGCTGGTCAAGGCGGCAGATTTGTCCGGTGCCGCTGGGAATTGTGAGGTGGAACTGGGCAGATATGGAAGCTCGTGGAGCGTCAAAGATTTGCGCAAATTTGCAGCAGGTGATTTTGGGGACACCCAGCTGAGTGGCTGGGAGTTTGGACAGGGTGATGTGGAACGCTTTGCCAAGGCGGCTGAAACGCTCGGGTGCTCTGTGGATTATATCATGGGATTGACGGATGAAGTCCACCCTGGGCAGTCTCACCAGGACGGCCAGTGGCAGACAGGCAAGCCAACCACCAACGGCTACTACTGGGCTATCTACACCGGGAAGGTCAGCGGCGGGAATCTTGTGTGGTGGCAGGACGATCACTGGGAGCCGGCAGATGCGGCTATGGAGATCAACTTCCGCCCGATGGCCTGGATGCTTGCCAAGAGCTTGCCTGATTGGATCACATGGGAGCGGAAAGAGGTGTGAGTATGGAACGGCTGACAGAGCAGCATGCCAAAAAACAAGATGGCTATTACATGCGGTGCAGTGAGATGTGCAACAAGCAAAATTGCGATAGTTGCCATAATCTCGATAATGTAGTTGACAGACTGGGGAAAATCGAGGACATCCTGGGAGACGACTATGACCTGGAGAAGCTGCGTGAACTGCTGGAGGCCAAACGGGACGGGCGGTGCGTGGTTTTCAAGTTCGGTATGGGTTCTACCATATACAGAACATGGGTGCGCCCGGATGGAAGCTGCCCTTTCGTGTCTGTGCAACTCATAGACACGGTGGAGGGCTTAGTGAACGCTGAAAGATGGAGCGACGCATATGCAACTCGTGAAGCAGCCGAACAGGCATTGAGGGGGATTTCTAAAAATGGGACATAAGGAAACAGTGCGATACGTGTCCAACTTGGACACGTCTGAGTTTAGCCGGCCCCGCTGGGGCCGGCGGGCCCTTTTGGCCCTGTGTGTGATGGCTGTGATCTGCGTCACCCCGGCCCAGATCGCCGCCGGGGACTGGCTGGGGGCCGCTGCCATCGTTGCCTTGTGTACGGTGGATGCTGTGATGGTGCTGGGGAAGTGAACGGAGATGATTGAAGCTATGACTATTGGCGAACGTATAACGAAAGCCCGCAAAGCAGTGGCCTAACTCAAAAGGAGCTAGGACGACGGCTTGGTGTCTCTGCTTCCATGGTAAGTCAATATGAAACCGGGGCTCGAACTCCAAAAGTAGACACAATAAAAAGATTTTCAGCCGCTCTGAATGCCCCTATCCTGGACGTTCTAACCGATGAACGGCGGGCCGCTGTGGCCCGGGCTCTACTTCCGCTGGCAACCAGGGTGCAGCCGGATGCCTGTGAGGGATGTGGACATGATCGGAGTTGTGCGACCCGTGGGTGTAACATTATTTTGACAGCTACAGAGCTGTTGGGAGGAGTTGTGTCCAACTTGGACACGTCTCCGCAAGCAACGGATTTGCTTGCGCAATCCAAAGAAAAACTCCACCAGGGGACTACCCTGGTGGAGTGAAGGGTGTTATTTGCGCCAGTCCTTGTATTTTCCGGACTTGACTCGTTTGTCGGGGGGAGGCTGGACATCCTCCTGGATGATCCAACTCCGGCCCACTTTGGTGGCTGGGATGCGTCCCGCCTGGATCAGCCGCCGGACATTGCCGGGGTCTTTCCCGTGGATAGCGCACCATTCTGCGACTGAGAGGAATTTGGGTCCCATGCGATTACCTCCGATTCTTCAAGGATAAATAGATGGAAATGACGGAAAGAGTAATGCTGATAGCCAGCAAGACATAGAGGAGAACATCCATAACACTTTGACATTGAGCAACGAATCTGTTACCATACAGGATGAAGGGGGAGACCCACTTCATCCCTAGCTCGTTAGCTTTTCATACAGAAGTATGAGGGCTATTACGAGATTTAGGATTGCGGTAACAAGATTGAGTTTGCTTTCCGGGCTGACTTTCTTGTTGCCGCTTTTCTTTTTTTGCTTCAATGTCTTGACCTCCTTTCTGATATAATAATACCACGATATCGTGTAAATGTCAACGGGAAAATAGAAAATATTGAAAATTTTTTAGGAGGGAAAATGGCAAAGGCAATCAAACATATACGGGCCGGTCTCCTTCACATTGAGGTGATCGGCCAGGTGCCGGATAGGTCAGGGCGAAAACCACGGGCGGCCAGAAGCCGCCCGACCTCTGCGGCCAAGACCTTTTACAATCACAAGACCAGCTGGAGAGAGTTGGAGCTGATCATTGCCGCCAACTTTGCCGGGAAAGATTATGTCATTACATTTACATATGACGATGCTCACTTGCCGGAGAATAAGGATGCAGCGGCCAAAGATTTGCAAAAATTCTTCCGGCGGCTGCGGGCGGCCCGGCGAAAACGGGGCGAGGTGCTCATGTACATCTATTGTACAGAGGGCAGCCACGGGATGCAGGCGGACGAGTATCTTGGCACGGATGGCGAGTTGGAGGATAAGCGGATCCACCATCATGTGATCATCAATGGGACGGGGCCGGATTGGGTGGAGGAGGTGCGGAGCCTCTGGCACGGTGGCGGGTATGTCCGGGCCGAGCCTGTGGATGTCCACTATTATCGGGAGCTGGCCAAGTATCTCACCAAAGAGGCCCGGGAGTATGGCAGGCCAAAGCCGGGGCAACATAGTTGGCGGGCATCTCGTAACCTGGCCAAGTATGAGGTGGAGTATGAGGAGATCTCCAGCAACAGTGTGACTCTGGCGGCTCCACCTGGAGCCGTGGACTACCAATCCTTTGCTGAGAAAAACCCGTATGGGTTTGCGGACTGCATCGGTGCAAGGTATCTGCTCTATGAGGATGCACCCAATCCAGGCTACTCCTACACACGGGGACGGAGGAAGAAAAGGGAATAGCTCTAATAATTTTTGACCTTGAAACAAGGGATAAAAAACCAACCAATGAGGAGAAAGGTGGAAAAGTCGTTGCAACCGAAAACGGAATCTGCTACAATGGTCTCAAAGGACGGATGGGCAATTTGCCCGGTGTGCCACAAGGGCAAGCTCATCAAGCTGCTGCCCACCACCACCGTCCACGATCTGCCCTGCAAGTGCAAACGCTGTGGGCATATCACAAAACTCAACATCGAAGCGCCTGAGCCCGAGTCCAAAGAGACCAGCGCCTGAGCCTGATCTACTCCAACGTGGAGTGAGTCATGGCTTGGGCGCTTTTTGTTTTGCCCGGAGGTGATAGCCCGGGGACAATCGGGCCAGGCCAGGAGGTGACCAGGTGCAAGAGTTTGCCCGAAAATTCTACAAGTCCAAAGCATGGCAGGCCTGCCGTGCGGCGTACATTGCCCAGCGTGTCCAGGAGGACGGTGGACTGTGCGAGTGCTGCGGGGAGGAGCCGGGGTACATCGTGCACCATGTGGTGCATCTGACCCCGGCAAACATCAATGACCCAGCGGTGGCTCTCAACCCGGCCAATCTGTCCTACGAGTGCAAGGCCTGCCACGACCTCCACGAGGGCCACGGCGTGGGCAACGGCAAAAAGCCGCTGGCCCGCTTTGGCCCAGACGGCCAGCCGGTAGATTTGCGGCGCATTTGACCAGGGGGCCTCCCCCCCATCCCCGGGGGCGGAGGCCCCCTAGCGGAGGACCGATGGGGTGGAGGTAAATTACAGCGAGCGTGATGCGGGAGGGGGGTGTAGTCATAGCAAAAGTGAGCAAGAAACAGCTGGGGCGCTTCTGGCCCATCTACGATGGGGGCAGTGATGAGCAGAAGGCCAAGGGCCTGCATTTGGTTCAAAACCTGGTTTTCATCGAGGATCAATTATCTCAGCTTCAAGGCAAAATTCGAGAAAAAGGCGTGGTCAGCGAGTATCAAAACGGGGAAAACCAGTGGGGCACTCGCAAGTCCCCCGAGGTGGACGTGTACAATGCTCTGCTGAAAAACTACATCTCCGGCATCAAGCAGCTCAACGAGATTTTTGGGGAGCAGGCCCAGGCAGATGATGACCTCACCAAGTTCCTCAAGCAGGGCCGAGGCGGTGGCGCTAAGTGACAGATCTGGAGCTCTATTGCACCAGCATCCTGGACGGCAAGATCAACGCCTGCCGGCGGATCAAGCAGGTGTGTGAGCGCCTGCTGGAGGATCTCTACAACCCCGGCCAATGGCACTTTGACCATGACATGGCCCGCCGCCATGTGGACTTTATCGAGACGTTTTGCAAGGTCCCATCCGGCCGCCTGGGCCAGCCCCTCAAGCTGGAGCTGTTCCAAAAGGCCAGGCTGGAGGCCATATTTGGGTTCGTGGACGATGACGGCCTGCGTCGCTTCAACGAGGCTTTGGTCCTGGAGGGGCGTAAAAACGGCAAGACCACTGAGACAGCCGCTGTGGAGGTCGATCTCCTGGTCAATGACGGGGAGGGATCCCCCCAGATCTACAACGTGGCCACCAAGATGGATCAGGCCAAGCTGGGCTATGATGCCGTGAAAAAGATGGTGCAGCTGTCCCCGCTGCTCAACAAGCACCTGCGCCGCCGGGTGGCGGATATCTACAACCCGATGAATCTTGGCCTTATCAAGGCCCTGGCCTCCAACACCACCAGCCTGGACGGCTTGGACGTCCATGGAGCGGCCATTGATGAGCTGGCAGCCATCAAAAACCGTGACCTGTACGACCTGATCAAACAGGGCACTGGCGCCAGATCTCAGCCCCTGATCTTCACCATCACCACCAACGGATTTGTGCGTAACGGTGTCTTTGATGCCCAGTATAAGTATGCCTGCGACATCCTGGACGGCGTGGCCACCAATCCCCGGTTCCTGCCATTCCTCTACGAGCTGGACAGCCCGGAGGAGTGGGACAAGGAGGAGTGCTGGATCAAGGCAAATCCAGGTCTTGGCACCATCAAGAGCCTGGAGTATCAGCGGGGGATGGTGCAAAAAGCCAAGGATGACCCCAGCTTTAAGCCAACGGTGCTAGTCAAGGACTTTAACCTGCCCCAGACCTCCACGGCGGCTTGGCTGCTCTATGAGGAGCTCAACAATGAGGCTATGTGGACCACGGATGCTACCATCAAGTTTGACTACTGCATCGGTGGGTTTGACGCCGCCGACACCACCGACCTCAACGCCGCCAAGGCTCTGTGTATGCGCCCGGATGATCCGCACATCTATGTCCGCTCCATGTACTGGATCCCCCAGGCGGTGCTGGACAAACAGGCGGAAAAGGGCACCCGCCAGGAGCGGGACAATGTGCCGTACACCCTGTGGGTGGAGCAAGGGCTCATGCGCACCTGCCCAGGGAACAAGTGCGACAAGCGGATATTCCTGGAGTGGTTCAAGGAGCTGCGGGACAAGGAGGACCTCTATGTGCTGTACATCGGGTACGACCCCTGGCATGTGGATGATACCCTGCTGAGGGATTTCCGGGCGGAGTTCGGGCCCAACTGCATGGTGCCCATCCGGCAGGGTCCTTACACGCTGTCCCAGCCCATGAAGGACCTGCGGGCGGACTTCCAGGCCAGGCTTGTGGTGTACGACAACAACCCCATTGACAAGTGGTGTCTCATCAACACCGAGGTCAAGACGGACACCAACGGCAACATCCAGCCGGTGAAGAGCCTGGACCCCCGGCGCAGGATCGACGGCACGGTGGCCCTCCTGTGCGGGTACACGGTGCTCCAGGACAAGAAAGACCTGTATATCAATTTGAACTGAGGTGAGAGAGTGGGACTGTTTGAAAAGCTGTTCCCGAAAAAGGCAGCGGAGCGGGAGATGTACTCCTGGTTCCGCACCCTGGGCGGCTACACCCCGGTGTACACCAGCTTCGACGGCGGCTTGTACGAGATGTATCTGACCCGGGCTTGCATCCACACCTTTGCCACCCATGTGTCCAAGCTCAGACCGGTGGTGTCCGGGCCCGGCTCCGGCAAGATGGGGCGGGTGCTGGACTACCGACCCAACCCGTGGCAGGACACAAAGAAGTACCTGTACCGGCTGGCCACCATCTACGCGGCGGAAAACACCGCCTTTATCGTGCCGGTGTACGAGGACGGCAGCATTGAGCGGCTGGCCGGGTATTACCCGGTGCGCCCCAGTCAGGCCCAGGTGGTGGAGTCCGGTGGTGTGCCGTATATGCGTTTTTCCTTCCCCTATGGCCAGATCGCCACGGTGGAGCTGTCCCGGCTGGGTATCATGACCCAGATGCAGTACCGGGATGATTTCTTTGGGGAGAGCAATGCCGCCCTGCGGCCGGTGATGGAACTGATTCACGCCCAGAACCAGAGCATCATCAACGGGGTCAAGGCCTCCGGCAATCCTCGCTTCCTGGCCCAGCTGGCTCAGATGCTCAAGCCGGAGGCCATCAAGGAGGAGCAGCGGCGACTGGTGGCGGATAACCTGGGACCGGACAACTCCGGCGGTGTGATGATGTTTGACGCCAAATACTCCAACGTCAAGCAGATCGTCTCCCAGCCCTACATCGTGGACGCCAAGCAGACTGAGCAGATCCGGGAGAGTGTCTTTGACTACTTTGGCATGAACGACGCCATCTTGCAGGCCAAGTACACCCCGGATCAGTGGGCGGCCTACTATGAGAGCCAGGTGGAGCCCTTTGCCATTGAGGCGGGACTTGTCCACACCAATATGACCTACTCTATGGACCAGGTGGCCAAGGGAAAGCAGATTGCATTTTCCACTAACCGGCTCCAGCACATGACCATGGGGGACAAGCTCAACGCCGTGCGGGATCTCTTCGACCGTGGCCTGCTCAACGGCGAGGAGGCTATGGAGATTTTGCAGATGCCGCCCATCGGCACGCCGGACGCCAAAAAGTATTACATCCGGCGTGAATACGCCGAGGTGTCCGCCCTCAACCGGGAGGACGGCGTGATTTTGAATGAAGGAGGAGAGGAAAATGCCAGTGGTGCCGGGCCGGGAATACCGAGCCATGAGCCTGCTGCTGCCGACGGCAGCGGGAAAGCGGATTGACACCGACTACTATGTGGAGGGGTACGCCACCACCTTTGACCAGCCCTATGTGCTGTTTGAGGAGGACGGTGTGCAGTACAAGGAGGTCATTGACCGCAATGCCCTTGTTGGAGCGGATATGTCGGACGTGATTATGCAGTATGACCACAGGGGGAGTGTGCTGGCCCGGCAGTCCAACGGGACGCTGGTAATCGTGCCGGACCGGGCGGGCCTCTTTGTGGCCGCTGACCTGTCCAAGAGTGTGGCCGCCCGGAATCTCCATGAGGAGATCAGCAACCAGCTCATTACCAAGATGTCCTGGGCCTTTACTGTGGCCGAGGAATCCTACGACCGGATCACCCATACCCGGCGTATTTTGAGGATTAAGAAGGTATACGACGTCTCGGCGGTGTCTTTGCCCGCCAACCCGTCTACCGATATTTCCGCACGTTCTTGGCTTGACGGAGTGATTGAGGCAGAACGGCAGGAGCGGCTGGCAGCGGAGGCTGCCGTGCGGAGAGCAAAAAAAATCAAAATTTTGATGGAGGTATGAATGTGAAGTACAGAAACAAGGTTAATATCCAGTTTTTTGCCCAGCCCAGCAATATTACCCACTGGGGCCAGCCCGGTGGTGCGGATGACCGCCTGGATGCCATCGAGGCTCGTATGTCCGCCATTGCTCAGGAGCTGGAGCAGCCCGGGGCAGATCTGGACGCCCTGGAGGCTGAGGTGCGCAGCCTCAAAGATGAGCGTACCCAGATCACCCAGGCCGCCGAGCGCCGGGCCCAGATCCTGCGGGAGGTGTCCGCCGGTGGCGGCACTGTGATCCGCACCTTTGACCAGGGCCTTCCCGAGAAGCGCAGCTACACCCCTGAGTCTGCGGAGTATCGCTCCCTCTGGCTGCGCTCCCTGCAGGGCCAGGAACTGACCGACGTGGAAAAGCGGGCCTACACCACCGCCAACGGCGCCATTGCCACCATGACGGCCAATGCCATCATGGAGGTGGTGCGTGATCACGCTCCCCTGCTGGAGCGGATGACCGTGATCTACAGCCCCTCTACTGTGACCTACTATGTGGAGGGCACCAACAATGCTGCCGAAGACCACACCGAAAATGCGGCCATCTCTGCCGCTGCTGACACCCTGACCAAGATCACCCTGGTACCTGCGGAGATCGTCAAGCTGATCCAGATTGGCGAGGCCACCCGGACCATGAGTGTGGACGCTTTCGAGGCATGGCTGGCCAAGAATTTGGGTGAGGCGATTGCCCGAAAGATCAACGAGAAGATCATTGCCGCCATTGTGGCGGCGGCCAGTTCTGCCGGCTCTGACATCACCACCGCCTCTGTCCAGGCGCTCCTGGGCTCGGTCAAAGGCATTGGTGTGGCTGTGATCTGCAACCGCAAGACACTTTATACCAAGCTGCTCCCCCTGCAGGACAACAGCAAGTCCAGCATCGTCCGCTTTGACGGCGGCTCTGCCAGTGTCTACGGTGTGGAGGTGCTGCCGGACGATAACGTAGCGGATAATACCGTGCTGGCCGGCGACCTGTCCAAGGCTATTGGTGCTATGTCTGAAAATGTCACCGTCCGCAAGGGGTACGACATCGACAGCAACTCCAACAAGTATCTGGGTGTGGCGGTCTTTGACGTCAAGATTGGCCAGAACTCTGCCTTTGCCAAGTTGACAAAAGCTTAATGTGTCCAACTTGGACACAAGGGAGGGCGGCCTGAGCGCCGCCCTCCCGGAAAGGAGGCCACATGGTCAGTGTCCAAGACATTAAGACAGCACTGCGCATGAGCCACGCTGTCCTGGATCAGGAGGTCCAGGCTACCATTGCTGCTGCCGTGCTGGACCTCCAGAGCGCCGGCATGCCGGTGGGCGTGGATAACGCCTTGAGTGATGAGGCCATCCGGCAGTATTGCAAGTGGCGGTATGACTACATGGGCAAGGCGGCGCAGTATGAGCGCTCTTATGAGAAGCTCAAAAGCGTGCTGGCCTTGCTTCCCAAGGAGGTGGACGGCGGTGGATGAGCAGATCTATCTCATTGCCCAAACCTTCGAGACGGACAGCCTGGGCCAGCGTATTCCCAAGGATGGTACTCCGTCCCCGGTGTGGGCCAAACTCAAGAGCGTCTCCCGTGCTGAGTGGGCAGCAGCCGGCCAGCATGGACTCCAGCCCCAGCTGGTGGCCATCGTGTATGCGCTGGACTATGCAGACCAGCCGGTGGTGATGATCGGAGCGGGGGAGAGCGCTAAGCGGTACTCTGTGTACCGCACCTACCGCCCGGAAAACTCGGAGCACATCGAGCTGTATCTGGAGAGGAAGGTGGGCGTCTGATGGCCAGACGAATTGACATTGACAAAATGTCTTTGGAGGTTGTCCGGACACTAGAAGCCTATCGGGATGTCACCATCGACATCATGACAAAAGCTGTAAAGGAGACAGCAAAAGAGACAGTCCAGGAATTGAATGTTACTTCTCCTGAAGGAGCCACAGGCGACTATAAGAAAAGTTGGGCATACAAACGAGACAGATCTTTGAAGGGAAGTCGTCGTTTTGATATGGTTGTTTATTCTAAAAAGCCTGACTATAGGTTGACCCACTTGTTGGAAAAAGGTCATGCAAAGGTGAATGGAGGACGTGTGCAAGGGAAACCGCACATTGCGCCAGCTGAGAAAAATGCGATTGCAAGACTTGAAACTAAAATCAAACGGTACATTCGAGAGGTGAAAGAAGAATGACCACAGAAGAACTTGGAAAGCTGTTGGAAACCTCTGGACTGCCTGTGGCCTACAATGCCTTTCCGATTGGGGATGCCCCTGCGCTTCCTTTCATTTGCTACCTGTATGACGATAGCAATGTATTTTATGCTGATGGAGAAGCGTATTGGGGATCGGGGATTTACATGGTTGAACTTTATACCAAGGTCAAGTCACCGGATGTGGAGCGGGCGGTGGAAGCCGTGCTGAACAATATCCCCTTTATCAAAACAGAGACCTACCTGGAGGACGAAAAGTGCTTCCAAATCCTTTATGAAATTGAGGTGTAACAATGGCAGGAACGACTGACAAAGTCCAATTCAATCTGAAAAATGTGCACTATGCGCCCATGACTGCCACCGGAGCCACCCCCGCCTGGGGGACTCCTGTCAAGGTGCCCGGCGCTGTCAGCCTCAGCCTGGATCAGCAGGGAGAGCTGACCAAGTTCTATGCTGATGGCATCGTCTATTGGCAGTCCAGTTCCAACAACGGCTACGAGGGTGCTCTGGAGATGGCCCTGATCCCGGATCAGATGCTCATGGACATCTGGGGCTACACCAAGACCGAGACAGACAACGTGCTCATCGAGAACGCCACCGTGGAGCCCAAGGCGTTTGCCCTGCTCTTTGAGATCGACGGTGACGTGAATGGCCGGCGGTACTGTCTGTACAACTGCTCCGGCACTCGACCCGGCATCAGCAGCAAGACCAACGAGAGCACAAAAGAGCCTCAGCCCCAGTCCTTTACCGTTTCTGCGGTGCCGCTGGAGAATGGCAAGGTGCTGGCTCGTACCACCGACGAGACCACCTCCCAGGTCAAAAACGAGTGGTTCAGCGAGGTCTATGAGGAGGCTGCTGGATGACTAAGATTCTCACCATTGGCGGGAAGGAGGTGGGGTTCCGGGCTTCGGCCCTGGTGCCCCGCCTCTACCGGCACAAGATGGGCCGGGACATTGTGCGAGATCTCAACACCCTGCGCAAGTCCTTTACCAAGGCCCTCAAGGCGGCCAACGCTGTGGCCCCGGTGGAGCCGGCAGCGGATGCAGACGATGAGACCGTGGCCCAGTACCTCCTGGATCTGGAGGCGTACCAGGATGCCACCCAGGATGCCCAGCTCTCGGTGCTGGACCTGGAGATCTTCGAGGACGTGGCCTACATCATGGCCCGCCACTATGATCCCACCATTCCCAGCACCCCCGAGGAGTGGCTGGAGGGCTTCGGTGTCTTTTCCATCTACGAGATCCTGCCCGAGATCCTGGCGCTCTGGGAGGCCGGGCAGCACACCACGTCCAGCCCAAAAAACGTATAAGGCCCACCGTCCGGGAGGAGACGGGGGCCACGTTTATGCTCCGCTGTGCGGAGCTCCACTTGTCCGATGAGGCCCTGGAGGGGATGACCATGGGCATGGTGTACGATATGCTCATTGAGCAGGCCAACGACCATGAGCAATACCCCTACAAGGCCACTCAGGCGGACATTGATCGCATGTTTGGGGGGTGACATATGGCAGATCGTATTAAAGGCATCACCGTAGTCCTGGGCGGCGATACCACCGGCCTCAACAAGGCCCTATCCGGGACAAACAAGGAAATCAAAAACACCCAGGCGCAACTGAGGGACGTGGAGCGGCTGCTCAAGCTGGACCCCACGAATACCACGCTGCTGGAGCAAAAGCAGCGGCTCCTTGCGGAGGCCGTAGGGGAGACCAAGACCAAGCTAGATACTCTAAAAACCGCTGAGAAGCAGGTGCAGGATCAGTTTAAGCGGGGAGAGGTTTCCCAGCAGCAGTATGATGCTCTGCAACGGGAGATCATTTCAACAAAGAATGAGCTGGGAAAGCTGGAAAATGCGGCGAAAGATACCAACACCCAGATTTACAACATTGATCCGTCAAAGATCACGGATGTGCGTACTAGTGCCAAAGAAGCTCGGGAGGCACTGAAACGCATTGACGCCCAGCCGGTAAGAGATGTTGAGAGCGCCGCAAAAAATGCCGGGGATGCTCTGGAAAATGCCGGAAAGCAGGCTTCTAATTTCGGAGATTACCTAAAGGCAGAGGCCATCATTGAGGGGGCTAAGGGTATCGTTGGGGCTGTTTCCAACGCAGTAGAGGAAACCCAAGAATTTCGTAAGACCATAGGTACACTGGAGACATCCAGCGCAGCGGCAGGGTATGCCCCTGATGCCATGAACGAAATTTTATACCAGGCGTATTGGGCGCTGGGAGATACCCAGACCGCAGCGACAACAACGGCAAACCTCCAGGCCATTGGGTTATCCCAGAAAGATCTCAACGATATGCTCGCACTGTCGGTGGGTGCCTGGGCAAAATACGGTGATAGCATCCCCATTGATGGACTGGCTGAGTCCATCAATGAGACTGTGAAAGCCGGTCAGGTAACCGGGGCTTTTGCGGATGTGCTGAACTGGGGTTCTAAAGAGGGGGAAAACTTTGGTGTCACCCTGAAGGCCAACACTGAGGCGAACAAAGAGTGGAATGAAGCCGTGCAAAATGCAGAGACGGCAGAGGACTTCTTTAACCTAGCATTGCAGGATGCCTCCACGGAGGCGGAGCGGGCCAACATCATCATGCAGGCAATGGCTGACCAGGGTCTCAAAGATATTGGAGATGCCTGGTATCAGAACAATAAAGACATTGTCAATGCAAATGATGCCCAACTCGACTACGCATATACTATGTCGGAAGTTGGAGAGCGTGTGTCGCCAGTCATGACATCCATCAAAGAGGGCGGGAACGAACTCCTGCAGACGATGTTGGATGTGACCAACGGTGTTGATTACAACGCATTGGCTGAAATGATTACCAGGGTGTTTGATGCTATATCGAATATCATTCTATTTCTTGTGGGGCACAAAGAGGAAACGTTGGCAATCATATCGGGAATTGCGGCTGGACTCATTGCGTTGAAATTGTCAGCATTTATCAGTGATCTTACATCTGTGGCAACGGGAGTTACAACAGCAGCGGAAACATTCCCAAAGCTGTCCAGTGCAATCGGATTGCTTACGAACCCAATATTCTTGATTTCTGCGGCGGTTGTGGCGTTGGTTGTTCTCATCGCCACCAAGGGCGACGAAATCCAGGCCATTCTCCAGAAGGTGGATGACTTCCTCCAGGGTATCTTCCTCACAGACTGGACGAAGATCTTCGGCCCTGGCCTTGGGGATGCACTCAACGCCTTTTTCGCCAACGTCAAAAACATCTGGAACGCAGTCAAACAGATCTTTGATGGTGTGATTGACTTTATCCGGGGTGTGTTCACTGGCGACTGGGAGCGGGCATGGAACGGCGTGAAAAGTATCTTTAGCGGTATATTTAATGGCTTGACGGCCATTGTAAAGGCGCCCATCAACGGAATTATTGGGCTGCTCAATGGGGTCATTGGTGGAATTAACTGGCTCATTGGCGGACTCAACAAGATCAGCTTTAGCCTGCCCAGCTGGCTTCCTGCAGGCTTGGGAGGAAAGTCCTTTGGCATCAACATTGGCACCATTGGCAAAATCCCATACCTGGCCAAGGGCGGCATCCTCTCCCAGGGCTCCGCCGTTGTGGGCGAAGCCGGGCCGGAGCTGCTGACCATGATGGGCAACCGGGCCATGGTGCAGCCCCTCACCAGCCAGCAAAAGACCACCAACGTGGGCGGCATCAATATGTACATCTACGGCGCACCAGGCCAGGACATCAACGAGCTGGCGGACATCGTAGAGGCCCGGATGGAGACCAAATACCAGCAGAAGGCGGCGGTGTATCGTGCATAACCTCATCATTGATGGAAAGAGCCTCAAAGACTTTGGCATCTATGTCAGCGGAGAAAACACCTATAACGCCCCGGCCTGGGAGGTGGAGACTTCCACCGTCCCGGGGCGGCACGGTGAGTTGCTCCAGACTATGGACCGCCTGGAGCCCATCTCCGTGCCCTATCCCGCCTTTATCCGGCAAAAATTCCCCGCCTATGCCGCCCAGGCCCGGCTCTACCTCCTGGGCCGCCCAGGGTGGCGGCGCATTGAGGACGACTACCACCCGGACAGCTACCGCCTGGGCTACTTCTCCGGCCCGCTGGACTTCGACACCCGCTTCCTCAACCTCTCCGCCGAAATGGAGCTGGTCTTTACCTGCCAGCCCCAGCGGTGGCTCAAGGCGGGGGAGACCCCGGTGGGTGTGACCTCTGGACAGGTTCTCACCAATGACTGGATGCCCGCCAAGCCGCTCATCCAGATCACGGGGACCGGGGCCGGGGAGCTGCGGGTGGGCAGCAGCACCATCACCATCCTGGAGATGGACGGCGGGCTCACCATCGACTGTGATGTACAAAACGCCTATGACGGCACCATCAACAAGAACAACAACATCAAGGTGTCCGGTGACTTCCCTGTCTTGGGGATGGGGGAGACCACCGTCACCTACTCCGGCGGCATCACCGCCGTGCAAATCACTCCAAGGTGGTGGACCATATGATCCCAATTCTATTTCCGTCGGATGCGACGGATTTTACCACCCAGGGCCTGGGTGCCCTAAGTGCAGCCATCTCCTGTATGGTCACCGAGGAGCGCAATGGCATCTATGAGCTTGAGCTGGTCTATCCCATGATCGGCGTCCACTTCGCCGAGATCCAGGACCGGTGCCAGATCTACGCCATTCCCAGCCCGTACCGCGATCCTCAGCCATTCCGCATCTACCGGCACACCAAACCCATGGGCGGCAAGGTGACCTTTTACGCCCAGCACATCTCCTATGACCTGCTGGGTATTCCCCTCAATCCCTGCTCCGCCGGCAGCGCAGCGGCGGCCATGGTGGCCTTGCAGGGCAACGCAGCCATTCCCAGCCCCTTTTCCTTCTGGACGGACAAGTCCGCGGTGGCGGAGTGGTCTGTCAAGGTGCCCTCAGCTTCTCGCTCTGTTCTGGGTGGCCAGACTGGTAGCATCCTGGACGTGTACGGAGGAGAGTACGAGTGGGATGGCTACACGGTGAAGCTCCACCAGGAGCGTGGCCGGGACAATGGTGTGGTGATCCGGTACGGGAAAAACCTCAACGATCTGGAGCAGGACCGAAATATCTCCAACGTGGTCACTGGCATTTATCCCTACTGGAACGACATCACCGGGGAAAACCTGGTGGTGTGTGATCCGCCCATTATCCAAGCCCCTGGCACCTATGATTTTACCAGGGTGATCCCGGTGGACTTTTCTGCGGACTTTGACGAGGCTCCTACCCAGGATCAGCTCAAGGCCCGGGCGGAGAGCTATGTGGTGGCCAACCAGATTGGGGTGCCCAAGGTAAGCATCACGGTCTCCTTTGTCCAGCTGGAGCAGGCCATGGGCTATGAGGATCTCCGGCTGCTGGAAAAGGTGGACTTATGCGACACGGTCACCGTACAATACGAGGCCCTGGGCGTGGATGCCAAGGCCAAGGTGATCCGCATTGAGACGGATGTCCTGCGGGAGCGGTACAACGAGGTGGAGCTGGGCGACGCCAAAAGTACCCTGACCGATACCATCATCAGCCAGGGCCAGGAGATCCAGCAGCGGCCCACCCAGTCTGATCTCCAGCAGGCCATCGCAAACGCCACCAAATGGATCACCAACGGCAAGGGCTACATGGTGCCCATCTTTGATGGGGCAGGTAACTGGAGCGAGCTGTGCAGCCTGGATCAGCAGAGCCTGACCGAGGCACAGAACGTGTGGCGGTGGAACAATGGTGGCTTTGGCCACTCTGCCACCGGCTATAACGGGCCGTACCGCACGGCCATCACCCAGGACGGCCACATCAATGCTGACTTTGTGGATATTGGTACCCTGGTGGCCAATATCATCAAGACGGGTGTGCTATCCAGCAAGGATGGCAAGACCTTTGTCCTGGACCTGGATGCTGGGACCCTGGACATGATGGCATCCTCTCTGACCATCAAGGGAAAGACGGTGGAGGAGATCGCACAGGGGGCTGTTGATCTGGACAGTCTAGGTGTTCGGAATTATATTCTGAACTCTGACGTAACATACATTCTAACGTCGATTGACAGCATCCCTGTTGATACTGAGTTTTCTGTGGCAAATTACGGCGCACTCGCCGGAAAGACCATGACACTTTCCGTCTTGTCGGATGTTGGCGGAGGTCTCGGGTACATCGGTGATAAGGTGTTTGGCGTAAAGGCTGTTGGAACATGGCAAAACCCCGATACATTGGAGAGTGTAAAGGTAGACTATTTTCCTGATATATACTACACCCCGGAATCCGCTGGAACACGTGTTTTTTCCACTGATAAAATCACTTCACCAGATGGTTATTACAACCTTATCGGACTTAAGGTTGTTATGAGTGCGCACATGAAGCCGTCCTCTTCGCGCTGGGCTTTCACTCTTTCCCGCCCCAAGCTCGAGATGGGAAGCATCCCAACTGACTGGACACCTGCGCCGGAGGACACCGCCGAGGAGATCCAGGACGCCATTGATGGGCAGACCCAGGAGGACATCTTCAACAAGCTGACCAACAATGGACAGTTGCAGGGCCTTTATATGCAGGACGGGAAACTGTACATCAACGCCACATACCTCGCAACTGGCATCATCAAAAGCACGAACGGAGCTAGTAAATGGGATCTGAATAGTGGGGTTGTCATCTTTTCCAACCAAAAAACGTACAAGCACACCGATTACACCGATGTCGATAGCGAAAGGATTACGAATATCCTCGTTGGAACTGTTACTCCAACCGAAGCTGACTTTGAGAAGTACGACATTTACAAAGACGGTAAAATCACAGGAACAGACAGAATCCTAGTGCGGAACATGATGAATGACAAGCAAAATCTCACTGTTAAGTGGGAGTGCAAGTTTTCTTCTGCGACACCTGGAAAGCTGATATCGGTAACTGTAACCAACATGTCGACTGGGAAGTCGTACACCATTTTTGAGCTCGGCAACCAAAATCGAATATCCCTTCAAAGCGGGGAAAATCTATCCAACACCGGACTGCTGGACTACATCTACCCGGTCGGAAGCATTTACATGTCCGTCAACTCTAACAACCCTGGAATGGTTTTCGGTGGTTCGTGGGTCCCTTGGGGCACAGGACGAGTCCCTGTTGGTGTTGACACTGGAGACAGCAGCTTCAACGCCGTAGAGAAAACTGGTGGAGAAAAGACGCACAAACTGTCTTTGAATGAACTGCCGACGCACAGCCACAAAGAGAATCAAGGTTTGGTGAGCTATGTGGATCCGCCCACCGGCAGTCACAATATGACTGTTGATCTCGGGCATGGGTATTTTGGATCGCATGCTTATGGCAAATCTTTATACACGGATGGTTCCGGTGGCAATGCCGCGCACAATAACCTGCAACCCTACATTACCTGCTACATGTGGAAGCGAATTGCATAGGAGGTGTGTGCCTTATGAGTAAGCTGGTGGAGCGTCTCTTTGACGCTGTTCTTGGGCCGAGTCTGGCTCGTATCACGAAAAGGAGGATGGGAGAGTGAGCATGGAGGAAGTCCTTGCCGCTGTCGTCCTGGCCCTGGCGGGCGGCAGCGGCGTGGTGGGACTTGCTATGACCTATCTGCGGCGGTACATCGACCGCAAATTGGAGGCCGGGGAAGAGGAGGCCGCCCGCCGGCTGGCACACCGAAAGCGGCGGCAGCAGGTGGAGGATCAACTCCACCACGCCTATGGCCGCTGCCTATTCTGGTTGAACCACGCTGTGACTAAACCGCCCCCCAACGGGGAGCTGGCGGAGGCTATGGAAAATCTACAAAAGGCCGAGGAGGCCAAGAAAAACCTGGATCGTGAGATCCTTGCAGAATATGAGGAGGAATAATACATGATTGATTTTACCCCTGTGCTCAAGGCCGTCGTTGGCCTGTGTGCTGCCATCATCACCACTTTTGTGGTACCCTACATCAAGAGCAAGACTACCAAGGAGCAGCAGAGCCAGATCAACGCCTGGGTCAAGATCGCCGTGGCCGCCGCTGAACAGGTATACAATGGCCCTGGCCAGGGAGACAAGAAAAAGACCTATGTGCTGACCTGGCTGGCCGGCCACGGGATTGCCGTTGACGAGGACAAGCTGGATGCCATGATTGAGGCGGCGGTTTATGAGCTGACCAACAATGGACTGATTGCCGTGGAGAGTGTCGAGGGGGTGCAGGTATGAGCAATAGCAAACTGGTGAACTACACCAAGATCAGCCCTCATCGCACCAGCCCCCGCAACGACAAGATCCGGAAAATTACCATCCATCACATGGCTGGCAATTTGTCCGTCGAGACCTGCGGAAACGTGTTCCAGAGCCGGAAGGCGAGTGCCAACTATGGCATTGGCTCCGATGGCCGGGTGGGGCAGTATGTGGATGAGGCAGACCGTGCGTGGAGCACTGCGTGGCCCGACAACGACAACCAGGCGATTAACATCGAGGTTGCCAACGACGGCGGCGCACCTGACTGGCATGTGAGTGATGAAGCCCTGGCCTCCCTGGTGGATCTTTGTGTGGACATCTGCCAGCGCAACGGCATTGACAAGCTCACCTACACTGGGGACGACACTGGAAACCTGACCCGGCACAATATGTTTGTGCCCACTGCCTGCCCCGGTCCTTACCTGCAGAGCAAGTTTCCCTGGATTGCCCAGGAGGTTAATGCCCGTCTGGGTGCTCAGGAGGACAAGCCCAACACCTCTGTCCCTGCGGCTGATCAGAAGACCGTGGAGGAGATCGCCCAGGAAGTCATTGCTGGCAAGTGGGGCAATGGCACCGACCGGGCCAACCGGCTCACCGCTGCCGGGTACGATGCCCAGGCGGTGCAGAATAGGGTCAACCAGCTGCTGGGTGTCACCTCCGGCTCTGCCAGCACCCAGCCTGCCCAGCCCGCCAAGAAGACGGTGGAGGAGATCGCCCAGGAGGTGATCCAGGGCAAGTGGAGCAACGGCACCGACCGGGCCAATCGGCTGACTGCTGCCGGGTATGACGCCCAGGCGGTGCAGAATAAGGTCAATGGGCTGCTGGGTGTCACCTCTGGCTCTGCCAGCACCCAGCCTGCCCAGCCCGCCAAGAAGACGGTGGAGGAGATCGCCCAGGAGGTGATCCAGGGCAAGTGGGGCAACGGCACCGACCGTTCCAACCGGCTGACTGCTGCCGGGTATGACGCCCAGGCGGTGCAGAATAAGGTCAATGAGCTGCTGGGTGTCACCTCCGGCTCTGCCAGCACTCAGCCCACCCAGCCCGCCAAGAAGACGGTGGAAGAGATCGCCCAGGAGGTGATCCAGGGCAAGTGGGGCAACGGCACCGACCGTAAGAACCGCCTGACCGCCGCCGGGTACGACCCACAGGCTGTCCAGAGCAAGGTCAATCAGCTGTTGGGTTGATGTGTCCAAGTCGGACACCTGCGTCATACCTAGTGTACTGCCCCTGATTTTCAACGACACAGTTGCGACACAGAAAGGCCGGAATCCCTAGAGCCGCAACAAAAGATGAGGCTTCAAATCCCTCCTTCCGCGCCA
>NZ_JACSNZ010000029.1 GCF_016902575.1 Pseudoflavonifractor capillosus
ATCACGCTCGGGTTGGACGCATGGTGCGTCTACCCTCACGGACAGATACGCTTCGCACCCTTCGCGACGGTCGCCTTCCCTGCGACTCCAGGCAAACCCGCACAGCCGTCGGCTGCTGCTGGGCTTTACCTGTCGCTTCGGTCCAGGCTCCCTGCTCCCGGGTGCTCAGACGCACTTAAATTAGCACTTCTCGAAGATAGTGGCAACGCCCATGCCGCCGCCGATGCACAGAGTGGCCAGGCCACGCTTGGCGTCGTCCCGCTTGAGCATCTCGTGGAGCAGGGTGACGATGATACGAGCACCGGAAGCGCCCACGGGGTGGCCGATGGAGATGGCGCCGCCGTTGACGTTGACCTTGTCCATGTCAAAGCCCAGCTCACGGGCCACGGCGATGGACTGAGCAGCAAAGGCCTCGTTGGCCTCCACCAGGTCCACATCCTCGATCTTCAGGTCGGCCTTGGCCATGGCCTGACGGGAAGCGGGCACGGGGCCCACGCCCATGATCTTGGGATCCACGCCGCCCTGGCCCCAGCTCACCAGCTTGGCCATGGGCTTCAGGCCGTACTTCTCCACAGCCTCGCCGGAGGCCAGCAGGATGGCGGCAGCGCCGTCGTTGATGCCGGAGGCGTTGGCAGCGGTGACACGCTGGACGTGCTGCTTGGCATCGGCCTCGTGGACCTGAGTGACCTCAAAGGTGTGGACAATCTCGTCCTCCACGCCCTCGGGACCCACGGGGAAAGCGCCACGCAGCTTGCCCACGGACTCCATGGTCACGCCAGCCTTGGGGAACTCGTCCACCTTGAACTCCACCATTTCCTTCTTCTTCTTCACCATCACGGGGACGATCTCGTCCACGAACTTACCAGCGGCCTGAGCAGCCTCAGTCTTGTTCTGAGAGCTGACGGCGAAGGCGTCCATCTCCTCACGGGTGATGCCCCACACGTCGGCGATGTTCTCGGCGGTGGTGCCCATGTGGTAGTTGTTGTAGGCATCCCACAGGCCGTCACGGATCATGGTGTCCACAACCTTCTTGTCACCCATGCGGGCGCCCCAGCGCTCGTTGGGCAGGGCAAAGGGAGCGGCGGACATATTCTCGGTGCCGCCGGCCACGATCACGTCAGCGTCGCCAGCCAGGATGGCACGAGCGCCCTCGATGACGGACTTCATGCCGGAGCCGCACACCATACCAACGGTGTAAGCGGGGACGGAGTAGGGGATGCCGGCCTTCACGCTCACCTGACGGGCGGGGTTCTGGCCCTGGGCAGCGGTGAGGATGCAGCCGAACATGACCTCGTCCACCTGCTCGGGCTTCACGCCGCCACGGTTCAGCACTTCCTTGACCACGGTGGCGCCCAGGTCCACAGCGGGCACGTCCTTCAGGGAGCCGCCAAAGGAACCCACGGCGGTGCGGCAGCAATTTACCACGTATACTTCTTTCATGATGTGTAACCTCCAGTTTGATGTATAAGTTATCTTCTTGGATGTCGTAGTTAAGCAAATTATACTTCTACTTTGTGAAAAAATCAACAATATAATTTTCGTCATCTTCATAGAAAAAATGGGGGAGAGGCGGGGGTGAATTTCCCCGAAAATTTGTGAATTTGACGAAATAGTTTAATGACTAGGAAAAAAATCTCTTTTCCACCTCTGTCACCACAACAGGAGTTATAGACAAAATCACCACGACCAGCCACTGCTGCAAGGAAAGAAATGCCACATGAAACACACCCATCAGGGGCGGAATGAGGAGCACGGCCAGCTGAAGGGCCAGCCCTATGCAAAAGGCCTGGTTCATGGCCGGGTTGGACAGCACCCCCAGATGGAAAATGGAGTGGCGCTCACTGCGCACGTCAAAGGCGTGGAAGAGCTGGCAGAAGGTGAGGGTGGCAAAGGCCATGGTGTTGGCGGTGGCATCGGCGGTGGTGGGGTCGCTGAGCAGGTATTCCCCCACAAAGTAGGCCAGCAGGGTCAGCGCGCCCACCAGGGCACCTTGCCACAGCAGGCGGATGGTAAAGGCGGGGGTGAACAGAGGCTCGTGGGCCTTGCGAGGGGGCTTTTCCATCACGTCCGCCTCCACCGGCTCCAGCCCCAGGGCCAGGGCGGGCAGGGAGTCGGTGACCAGATTGAGCCAGAGAAGCTGTACCGGAACCAGGGGCGGCTGGTGGAAGTGGAAGAGGGTGGCCAGAAACAGGGTCAAAATCTCCCCGATGTTACAGGAGAGCAGGTAGTGGATGGATTTTTTGATGTTGGCATAGATGCCCCGCCCCTGTTCCACAGCGTGGACGATGGTGGCGAAGTTGTCGTCGGTGAGGATCATGTCGGCGGCCCCCTTGGCCACGTCGGTGCCGGTGATGCCCATGGCACAGCCGATGTCGGCGGCCTTCAAGGCGGGGGCGTCGTTGACTCCGTCCCCGGTCATGGCCACCACATACCCCTTCTTTTGCAGGGCTTGGACGATGCGCATCTTGTGCTCTGGGGACACCCGGGCGTAGACGGTGAATTTGTCCGCCTCCTGCTCCAGGAGCTGCTGGGGCATAAAGTCCAGATCCGCCCCGGTGAGGGCCAGATCCCCGTCCCGGAAGATGCCCAACTCCTTGGCAATGGCCACGGCGGTGAGCTTGTGGTCTCCGGTAATCATCACCGGGCGGATGCCGGCGGCAAAGCACTGCGCCACCGCCTCCTTTACCTCCACTCTGGGGGGGTCAATAAGGCCCAGGAGCCCCACAAAGGTCAGATCATGCTCCAAAATTTCCTCCATGTCCCTGGGGGACGGGATGGCATCCACGTCTTTGAAGGCACAGCCCAGCACCCGCAGGGCGTTTTGAGCCATGGCGGCGTTGGCACTCTCCACCTGGCGCAGGGTGGGCACATCCAAAGGTACCGCAGCCCCGGAGAGGATGTGGGTGCACCGGGAGAGGAGCACGTCAGGGGCGCCCTTCACCATCACCCGGTATCGGCCCCGCAGGGGGTGGACGGTGGTCATGAGCTTGCGCTGGGAGTCGAAGGGGAGTTCCGCCACTCTCGGCATCTCCTGCTCCAAAATCTCTTTGTCCAGTCCCTCGGTGAGGGCGGCATCCACCAGGGCGGTCTCCGTGGGGTCGCCCAGCAGGTGGGGCACCCCGTCAGCGTCGTGGTTGAGGGTGGCATCGTTGCACAGCGCCCCCACAATGAGGGCCTCCAGCCGGTGCTGCTCCCGGGCCGTCCAGACCTGCACCACCGTCATGCGGTTCATGGTGAGGGTGCCCGTCTTGTCAGAGCAGATGACCCCGGCACAGCCCAGGGTCTCCACCGCCGGGAGTTTTTTCACAATGGCGTGGTGGCGCACCATCCGCTGTACGCCCAGGGCCAGCACGATGGTGACAATGGCGGGCAGACCCTCGGGAATGGCGGCCACCGCCAGGGCCACGGCGGTGAGAAACATCTCCAGGATGGGCTTGTGGTATAAAAGGCCGATGCCGAACATGACGGCGCACACGCCCAGACAGGCAAAGGACAGGGTGCGGGAAATTTCACCCATCTTCCGCTGCAAGGGGGTGGAGGGGTCGTCCTGGTTCAGCAGCATTCCGGCGATGTGGCCCACCTGGGTGTCCATGCCGGTGGCGGTGACCACGCAGGTGGCTCGGCCGGCGGTGATGACGGTGGAGGAGATGACCATGTTGGACTGGTCGCCCACCTCGGTGTCCTGGGCCAGCACCGCCCCCGCCTCCTTGGACACCGGCACCGACTCGCCGGTGATGGCGGACTCGTCCGCTTTCAGGTTCACGCTATGTAAGATACGGGCGTCGGCGGGCACCAGATCCCCCGCCTCCAGCAAAATGATGTCCCCGGGCACCAGCCGGGCCGTGTCCAGGCGCAGCGTTTGCCCGTCCCGAATCACTTTGGCCAGGGGGGCGGACATCTGTTCCAGGGCTTCCAGGGCCTTATGGGCACTGTTCTCCTGGCTGATGGAGATCACCGCATTGACCACCACAATGAGCAGGATGATGGCCGCCTCCACCCAGTCTTCCCCGCCGGTGGAGATGAGGGAGAGGATGGCGGCAGCCAGCAGCACCAGGATCATGGGATCCTTGAGCTGGAGGAGAAAACGGACCGCCAGCGGGGTGGGCTTGGGCTTTTCCAGCTGGTTGGGGCCGTACTGGCCCAGCCGCTGGGCGGCTTGGGTGGAGGATAGCCCTCGGTGGGGGTTTGTGTCCAGGTCGGTGAGGGTCTGAGTCGAGGTTTTGGTGTACCACTGCGTCATGGAAATGCACTCCTTCTTTGGTTGTGGTCCAGCGGGAGAAAGGGGACAAAAAAAGACCGATCTGCCCGGAATTAGAGCGGATCGGTCTTTCTTTTTCTATTCTCTGTGCCCGCTGCACGCATTTTGTGGGTGCATTGTATCAGGGGGCGGGGGAGAGTGCAAGGGAAATATGGCAAATGAATCATGAATAATGAATAGTGAATAACTGTGGTGTGCCGCAAGCGGCACGGATTTTATAAGGGAACACAGTCCCCGGCAGACCGCCGTAGGGGCCGGGCTTGCCCGGCCCGAAAACCCAGGGCAATGCCAGGGGAGCTGCGGGAGGGGCAAGCCCCTCCCCTACGCATAGCAAACCAAGAAATGCGGCAATGTTTTGGGCCTGCATTCTTCATTTTTCATTCTTCGTTCTTCATTGTCTTCAGCCCACGGCCTCGTCCTCCACAGAGGTGGAGGCCTCAGGGTCGGCAGAGGGGTCAACGGAGGGGGAGGGGGTGGCAGCGGCGGCGGTATACTCCGCGCTGAGAGCTACCTGGTAGGCATCGAACTTGGCATAGAAGTCCGCCACATCCAGGTTGTCCAGAGCCTCAGTGGTCTGGATGTCGGCGTCGGCGATCCACTTGTCCACCTGCAGGCCCATCTGGTAGTCCCGCCACTCGTCGGTGTAGTCGGACAGCTTCTCCACCTGGTCCCGGATGATGATGTGGTAGCCGTACTCAGACTCCACAATGCCGGAGATGCCGCCGATGTCCAGAGCCAGGGCGGCCTCCTCATAGGGAGACACCATCTGCCCCAGGGTGGCAGTGTAGCCGTCGGGGCTGCTCTCCAGACCCTCGTCCTCGCTGTACTCGTTCATCAGGTCGGTAAACAGGGCGGAGGGGTCATCGCTGGCATTGAGCTGGCTGAGCAGATCCTCTGCCAGGGCCTTCTTCTCGGCGATGGTCTCATCGTCCAGGGCGGGGTAGGCGTAGGAGCCGTCCTCCTGGACGGTGGGGGTGGCGGTGGTGTCCACGGTCTTGAGCAGAATGTGACGGGTCTGGTAGACGTAGTCGTTGAGCTGCTCGTCGGTGGGCTTGGCAATGGTGGCCTCCAGCACGTTCTTATAGAAGTAGTTGATGGAGTAGACAAACTTCATGGTCTCGTCGCTGAGGCCGTTGATCTCTTTGCGTTTGTCATAGTCCTCCTGGCCCCCGGACATCAGGGTCTCCTGCAGCTCGGTCTGCTGCTCGTCGGTGAGGGGACAGCCCAGCTCCTCACACTTCATCTCCAGCAGCTTGTAGTAGGCGGTGACAGTCTTGCTGTCGTCTTTCAGCTGATCGGCGTAGTCGCTGACGTTGGCCTGGTAGTTCTGGGTCAGGTAGGTGCAGTTCACTGCCAGGAAGTACAGGTACAAGTCGGCGGGAACGGGCTCACCGTCGACGGTGAGCATGGTCTCGTCGGCCTTGAGTCCGGCGGAGAAGTCCAGGATGTTCCGGGACAGATCGGCCACGATCTCCTCCGAGGCGGCGGGAGAGGCAGAGGGGTCTGCATCAGGGGTAGAGCAGGCCGCCAGAGACCCGGTCATACCCACGGCCAAAAGCAAAGACGTGATGCGCTTTTTCATAGTCATCATGTTGTAACTCCTTTTGTTGGTGCTGGCCTGCCCAGTGGACAGGCTGATGCCCATTGTATCACCAAATGGGGGAAAAGGCAAACCCTTTATCCGGCCACTCCAGATACAGCCATGCCTGGAGTCGGCTTGGCAATGGTGTCAAAATATAAACTATATGTAATATACATAATGGAATATACAATATGTTGTCGAAAAATGGAAGGGGTATGCCTCTGCAAGGGGCTATTTCAGGCCTGCCAGCCTGGCAGGGACGCTCCGCTGGGGTGTATTTTTGTCCGGGCAAAAATACACGAAAAACCCGCCCAGGGCTTTCCCCCCTAGGTACCCCCCTTGGGGGACGGGACTGGATGTGCGTTAAGTCTATGGTCGGCCCTGGTCTGGTACCTGTCCAGGTAAACAGTTACTCCTTGCAGCGTGCACAGCCGGATCAGTCGTGCGCGGCTTCCCCACCAGGGCCTATGCCTGTTGCTATGCAGCCGTTCCCGGCGGCGGGAACGCCGCTTCTCCAGGGCAGGCCCGGAGGTGGAAATCACCAGGCCATAGGGCCAGCTGCCCAGGGTGGCCTGGTGTGGTGGCACAAACAGGAGCCACAGCAAGGGTCACGGGCCGAACACCAGCTTGACGCAGTTCCAGCCTGGTACCCCAAGGGGGGTCCTTAGGGGGGAACGCCCTAAGTGGTCTTTGGTTTCTTTCTGGCAGCAGAAAGAAACCCCCAGCGGGGAGCGTCCCCACCAGGCTGCCAAGCCTGAATTGCCCTTTTCATGGAATGGGACAAAACATCTCGTAATATTGGAATAGAAAAATACAGAATGTTTCGAAAATTGGGAGGGAAAACCCCCTTGCAACCCCCCGCCGCTGTGGTATACTGGGAAGGAACACAGCCTGCGGCGCCGGGGCAAATACCCGCCGCCAACGGAAGAATCCATCCTGTGCTGACCCGAAGGAATTTCCCCACGGGAAAGATGGCAGATGACCCCGAAATACTCTCCCACCGGTTTGGCGGGGGAGCGGGTTTTGTTGCCTTTTTCTGCCTGCACGGATGGTCCGTGCAGGCAGTTTTTTATTTCTTTGACAAAGGAGTGCAAGCCTATGGAGACACGTCTGGCCGTCATCGGCATCATTGTGGAAGATCTGTCTGTCACCGACCACATCAACAACATTCTCCACGACTACGGCAGCTACATTGTGGGGCGCATGGGGGTGCCCTACCGCCAGCGGGGGGTGAGCGTCATCAGTGTCATCATCGACGCCCCCAATGGAGTCATCAGTGCCCTCACCGGCAAGGTGGGGATGCTCCAGGGGGTATCCGCCAAGGCGGTGTACGCCCCTGCCCAGCCCCAGTGATGGCGGGGCTGTCCAAGGGGCAGCTGGTGGAGCTGCTGGGGCTGGAGGATTTTGACCCCATCTGCGCCCAGGCTGATGCCGTGCGCAGGGAGACTGTGGGGGACACGGTACACATCCGGGCCCTGCTGGAGATCTCCAACCACTGCCGCCGCCTGTGCACCTACTGCGGCCTGCGGGCCCCCCGCACCAGCCTGCCCCGCTACCGCATGACGCCCCAGGAGATTGTCTCCGCCGCCTGTGAGGCCGCCGCCGTGGGGTACCGTACCCTGGTGCTCCAGTCCGGGGAGGACCCTTGGTTTACACCCCGGATGCTGGGGCAAATCATCTCAGAGATCAAGGCCAGAACGGGGATGGCGGTGACCCTGGGCTGTGGGGAGATGAAGGGGGAGGACTACGCCTACCTGAAAGAGGCGGGGACAGACCGATACCTCATCAAGCACGAGACCGCCGACCCGGACTTGTACCGCCGCCTGCACCCGGACAGTACCCTGGAGCAGCGGGTGGGATGCCTGCGCACCCTCAAGGCGCTGGGGTACGAGACAGGCAGCGGCTTTATGGTGGGCCTGCCGGGGCAGACCCTGGAGACTCTGGCAGAGGACTTGCTGCTGCTGGCCTCCATCCCCTGCGACATGGCGGGCATCGGCCCCTTTTTGCCCCACCCGGACACCCCACTGCGGGAGGGCACGGCGGGCAGCCCGGAACTGACCCGACGCTGTGTGGCCCTGGCCCGGCTGCTGCTGCCCACGGCCAACCTGCCCGCCACCACCGCCCTCACCCTGCGGGGGGACAACGGACAGGTGTTTTCCGGCGGGGCCAACGTGGTGATGCGGAAGATCACCCCCAACTGCTACAAAAAACAGTATGAAATCTACCCTGCCAACCTGCCTGACACAGACATCCCCGCCCAGCGTCAGCAGCTGGAGGAGCAGATCAGAAGCCTGGGGCGTGTGCCCCTGTGATATCAAGGAGAAAGAAGGAACTTGCTATGCAGTACCAGTACAATCCCAAATCTCACATTGCCCAGGAGTTTATCCACCACGGTGAGATCCTTGACACCCTGGCCTACGCCAAGGAACATGGAAATGACCGGGCTCTGGTGGAGCAGCTGCTGGAGAAAGCGGAGAACTGCAAGGGGCTGACCCACCGGGAGGCGGCGGTGCTCCTCCATTGCGATCAGCCCGACCTGGTGGAGCGGATGTATGATTTGGCCCGACGCATCAAGGAGAAGTTCTACGGCAACCGCATTGTGATGTTTGCCCCCCTGTACCTGTCCAACTACTGCATCAATGGCTGCAAATACTGCCCCTACCACGGGCAAAACAAGCACATCCCCCGGAAAAAGCTCACCCAGGAGGAGATTGTCCGGGAGGTGGTGGCCCTCCAGGACATGGGCCACAAGCGTTTGGCTCTGGAGACGGGAGAGGACCCGGTCCACAACACCATGGAGTACCTGCTGGAGAGCATCCACACCATCTACTCCATCCACCACAAAAACGGGGCCATCCGCCGGGTGAATGTGAACATTGCCGCCACCACGGTGGAGAACTACCGCAAGTTGAAGGAGGCGGGCATTGGCACCTACATCCTCTTCCAGGAGACCTACAACCAGGCCCAGTATGAGGACCTGCACCCCACCGGGCCCAAGAGCGACTACGCCTACCACACCGAGGCCATGGACCGGGCCATGGAGGGGGGCATTGACGACGTGGGCTGCGGGGTGCTCTTCGGCCTGAACCTGTATGACTACGACTTTGTGGGCCTTCTGATGCACGCCGAGCACCTGGAGGCGGTGTATGGAGTGGGGCCCCACACCATCAGCGTGCCCCGGCTGCGCCGGGCCGATGACATCGACCCCGACCAGTTCGACAACGGCATCAGCGACGATCTCTTTGCCAAGATCGTGGCGGTGCTGCGCATTGCCGTGCCCTACACGGGCCTCATCATCTCCACCCGGGAGAGCAAGGAGTGCCGGGAGAAGGTGCTGGAACTGGGGGTGTCCCAGATCAGCGGCGGCAGCCGCACCAGCGTGGGCGGCTACGCCGAAGAGGAGGAGGAGGACTCCTCCCAGTTTGAGGTCAGCGACACCCGCACCCTGGACCAGGTGGTGAGCTGGCTGCTGGACATGGGCCACATCCCCAGCTTCTGTACCGCCTGTTACCGGGAGGGCCGCACCGGTGACCGGTTCATGTCCCTGTGTAAGAGCGGACAAATCGTCAACTGCTGCCACCCCAACGCCCTGATGACCCTCAAAGAGTACCTGGAGGACTACGCCAGCCCCGAGACAAAGGCCAAGGGCCTGGCTCTCATTGAAAAGGAAGTAGAGAAAATCACCAACCCCAAGGTCAAGGACACGGTGCTGCGCCACCTCCACGACATGGAGGGCGGCATGCGGGACTTCCGGTTCTGACCAGGAGGACAAGACCATGAGCGAATTACACGAGACTCCCGCCGCCCAGCGGCTGCACATCGCCCTGTACGGGCGGCGCAACGGGGGCAAGTCCAGCCTCATCAACGCCCTCACCGGGCAGCAGGTGGCCCTGGTGTCCCCGGTGGCGGGCACCACCGCCGACCCGGTGAAAAAGGCCATGGAGCTGCACCCCATTGGCCCGGTGCTCTTCATTGACACCGCCGGGTACGACGATGAGGGGGAACTGGGCAAGTTGCGGGTGGCTGCCACCCAGGACACCCTGGCCCGGGCGGACGTGGCCCTGCTGGTGATTTCGGGCACGCCCACCCAGGAGGATTTGCAGTGGGCCAACCAGCTGAGAGAGAAGGACATCCCCTTCCTGGTGGTGCAGACCAAGGGGGATGTGGAGCCCCCGGCCCAGCTGCCAAAGGAGCTCAGCCAGCGGGCGGTGGCGGTGAGTGCCGCCACCGGGGCAGGCATTGACACCCTGCGCACTGCTCTGGCCGCCCTGGTGCCCGAGGACTTTGGGCGGCAGGACTTGACCCGGGGCCTGTGCAGCGCCGGCGACGTGGTGCTGCTGGTGATGCCCCAGGACATCCAGGCCCCCAAGGGGCGGCTTATCCTCCCCCAGGTGCGCACCATCCGGCATTTGCTGGACACCAAGTGCACCGTGGTCAGCTGTACCGCCGACGGGCTGGAGGGGGCGCTGGCGGCGCTGAAGGCCCCGCCTCAGCTCATCATCACCGACTCCCAGTGTTTCCCTCTGGTGGCGGCAAATAAGCCCCAGGAGAGCCTGTTGACCTCCTTTTCCATCCTCATGGCGGCGGAGAAGGGGGACATTGACGCCTTTGCCCAGGGGGCCCAGGCCATTGGGACATTGACCCAGCACAGCCGGGTGCTCATTGCGGAAGGCTGCACCCATGCCCCTCTGGAGGAGGACATTGGGCGGGTGAAAATCCCCAACCTGCTGCGGAAACGGGTGGGGCAGAGGCTTCAGGTGGACGTGGTGGCGGGCAGCGACTTTCCCCGTGACCTCACCGGGTATGACCTGGTCATCCACTGCGGGGGATGTATGTTCAACCGGGCCTATGTGCTTGCCCGCCTGTCCCAGGCGCAAAAGCAGGGGGTGCCCATGACCAACTACGGGGTGGCCATTGCGTTCCTCACCGGGATTTTGGAGCGGGTCAGCTGGTAATCTTTTAATGAATAATGAAAAATGAAGAATGAAGAATGAAGAATTATGGTGTGCCGCTTACAGCAGCACGGATTTCAAGGGGACGGGGGCCTGGTGATGCCCAGCCGTAGGGGCGGATATCATCCGCCCTGGCGGTTCCATTGCCCTGGGTTTGGGCGGATGATATCCGCCCCTACGAGGTGCAACACAAGCAGTCTGGCAGCGATCGGGACGCCTGGCTCCCGGCGGTGGCAACACCGCACCACCCGAGTAGGCCCGGACGGGGAAACCGCCCAGCCATAGGGCCAGCTGCCCGGGGTAGCCTGGTGTGGTGGCAGTACCAGGAGCCACAGCAAGAGTGACGGGCCGAAAAGCAACTTGACGCAATTCCAGCCAAGTACCCCAGGGAGGTTCTTAGGGGGGAACGCCCTAAGCGATTCTTTCCCCAATTTCTCATCGCTGAGAAATTGGGCCCAGCGGAGCGTCCCCACCGGGGGTGCAGGTTTGCACCTGAGAAATTGGAGAAGAGCAAACCCTCTCAGTCAGCCCCATTGGGCTGCCAGCTCCCCCAGAGGGGGAGCCAAGGGGTGCACATTAAGAAAATACAGCAAAAAATGACGGCAGATGCAGCCAAAACCTGCATCTGCCGTTGTAATTTATTCTGTTTGAGGGGAAAACGTACGTCTGAGCAGGACCACATACACCACCACATTGAGCACCACGGCGCCCACCCCCAGATAGGGGCCCGGAGATTCCAGGGCGATGGGTCCAAAAATGGAAATCTGCTGCGCCATCATTCCCAGGAGGACGCACAGGCAGGCCAGACCCAGGATAAAACACCCGGGTTTCCACAACTGGTACAGCCACACGCTGAGAAAATACAGCCCCAGCACCACAAGGGACGCCACCAGATGCCGGGACAGGACCACGCTGCCGGTCACCACTTTGACGCCGCTGTAGTTGACCCAGGGCAGGCACAGGGCCGCACAGTTAAGCCCCATCAACAGGGAAAGGGTACATTTTTTGGCGTTAGTAGACATATCACAAGCTCCTTTTGTTGAATCGGGTAGTATGTGCTCCCCTGATTCCGTGGCAAGCACACCCAAGCATGTTTAATGGCGAATACGAGCATACCTACCGCCGTCTGGGCCAATGTTTTCCCATCCATTAGTTGTTGAACTGGTCCAGGCATGATAGTCTGATGTGTGTTGAGCCACTTTGTAGTCATAAAAACCACAAGAAGGACTGTAATAATCATTGGAGGCTGTGACAAAACCCATGTGATCCCAATCACCATCGCTATCAATGTCAGCACCAATAATATTGCCTTTGTCGATGTTTTTGGCAAAAGAGATGTGAGATTTATTTGTAGACTTTACTCCCATATAGCGGGCGAAAACATCGGCCAATGTCCAGGATTGGGAGTGAGTATGCTTGTAGCCCAACATGCCAGTAGTTCGTTTATGCCACCATCCCGAATAGACACTATCATATACAACCTGGCTAACACCGGAATTTTCCAATATCTGAGAAACGAAATTTGTGCAATCTCCGTTGCTAAAATAATAATATGTTGGAAAATTAACAGATGTGGCATGCTTTGTAGCATACTCAACGGCCTTATCTACAAAAAAGGAAGCTCTTGGTTGCGTTAAAGTAGTTAACGACATAAACTCTTGAGCAAGAGGTTCTGTGTATGGCAACAAGAGCCCCAGTGCTTGGACAGAACTACTTCTAGAGGTAGTAAGGCTGTTATAAACTGCCATGATTTCTTGGTTTTTTTGATAGTTTTCGTATATGTCAAAAAACGCTCTCAATGTTCTAAAATCTTTATTGGACTCAGTGTAGTCTTCAGGTTTGTTGTTTGAATTGAACAGCATATACATTGCATCCCTATATTCTTGCCAGCAAGAATCAGACAAAGGATCTAAATTATATTCGGAGGCCAACGTATCTAAGAGATCGGGAACTTTTAATTTGATGTCCTCAAGGGCTTTTGCTTGGTTCTCAAACACCCTATAGAGCGAATTTTCAACATTATTGACAGAGATACTTCCCCCATCAACCACTTTGCCCACGTTTTGTAAAGTGCTATATGTATAGACGTTTTTTTCAGGCGATTCTTGAGCACGAACGGTGGGGACTAATCCCAAAACCATAGAGAAAGATAAGCCCATTGTTAATGCAGATTTTAACCAATTACTAGTGTTCATTTTACACCTCCATAGTCATAAGCGACAAGCGGAAAAGCCTGACTGTGTTCAACACTAAACCATGAGTACCACATCCCTTTACAGACATTCTATAAAACTTGACAAAACAAAGATTATACCTATATTTGGAATTATTACATAAAATAGGATTAGTGTCAAGAAGATATTATCGGAAGGGGAAATCTGTATTGCTTCGGCAACAGAGCGGCGTACTTCTCCACCAGCTGCTGGGACACCCGCAACGGGTCCTCCCCCTTTTGCAGCTTCAAGGTGAGAAGCCCCTTGTCCTTGCCCGGGGTGAACACCAGCCGCCGGGGGTAGCTCTCCCCCAGGGTGGCGATGGCCTGGAGGTCAAATTCCTCCAGAGTAAACTGGATGGAAGCCCCCTTCTGGGAGATATCCACCATGCCGCACCTGGCTGCCTGAGCACGGAGCAGGGCGATGGAGATGAGGTTGTTCACCCCACGGGGTGGGTCACCGAAGCGGTCAATGAGCTCGTCGGTGACGTCGTCCCCGTCCTCCTCCGTGCGGATGCGGGCAATGCGCCGATACAAGTCCATGCGCTGCTGGGCGGAGGGCACATACCGCTCCGGGATGGAGGCGGGCACCGACAGATCGGCGGTGCAGTCCCGCACCTGGACCGGAACTTCGCCTTTTTCCGCCAAAACCGCCTCCTCCAACAGCTTCAGGTACAGATCATACCCCACACTCATGAGAAAGCCCGACTGCTCGGGGCCTAAGAGGTTGCCTGCCCCTCGGATCTCCAAGTCCCGCATGGCAATGCGGAACCCCGAGCCGAACTCGGCGTACTCCCGGATGGCGGACAGCCGCTTGGTGGCCACTTCACTGAGCACCTTTCCGGTGCGGTAGGTCATATAGGCGTAGGCCTTGCGGGTGGAGCGGCCCACCCGGCCCCGGATCTGGTGGAGCTGGGCCAGGCCCAATTTATCCGCATCCTCGATGATGAGGGTGTTGGCGTTGGCAATGTCAATGCCGGTTTCGATGATGGTGGTGCACACCAGCACGTCGATCTCCCCGTCCCCCATGCGGGCCATCACGTCGGACAGCTCCTCCTGGCTCATCTTCCCGTGGCCCACCGCCACCGTCACGTCCTCGCCCAGCATCTCCTGGATCTTCACCGCCGTGGCGTGGATGGTGTCCACCCGGTTGTGGAGGTAGTAGACTTGACCGCCACGCTCCAGCTCCCTGCGCATGGCATCTCCCAGCACAGACCAGTTGTGCTCCAACACGTAGGTCTGCACCGGCTGACGGTTGGAGGGGGGCTCCTCAATGGCGGACATATCCCGGATGCCAGACAGGGCCATGTTCAGCGTCCGGGGAATGGGGGTGGCGGAGAGGGTGAGCACATCCACCTGTCGGGCCAGCTCCTTGAGCCGCTCCTTATGGGTCACCCCGAACCGCTGCTCCTCGTCCACCACCAGCAGCCCTAAATTCTTGAAGTGCACGTCCTTTTGCAGCAGTCGGTGGGTGCCGATGAGAATGTCCACCGAGCCGTTTTCCACCCCAGCCAGGGCGTTTTTCATCTGGGCGGGGGTGCGGAACCGGGACACCACCTCAATTTCCACCGGGTACTTGGCAAACCGGGCCTTGGCGGTGAGGTAGTGCTGCCGGGCCAGCACGGTGGTGGGCACCAGAATGGCGGCCTGCTTGCCGTCCAGCACACACTTCATGATGGCCCGCAGGGCCACCTCGGTTTTTCCGTAGCCCACGTCCCCGCACAAAAGGCGATCCATGGGCCGGGGCGCCTCCATGTCCTTCTTGATTTCCGCAATGGAGCGCAGCTGATCCTCCGTCTCCTCATAGGGAAAGTCGTCCTCAAATTCCCGCTGCCACGCCGAATCCGGGGCAAAGGCGTACCCCGGCTGCCGCTGCCGCTGGGCATAGAGCTGGATGAGACCTTTGGCCAAATCCTTCACCGCCGCACGGGTGCGGGTTTTGGCCCGTTCCCACTCGGTGCCCCCCAGCTTGGACAGCTTCTTGTGCTGGGGGTCGTCCCCGCCGCCAATGTACTTGGAGATGGCATCCAGCTGGGTGGCGGGGAGGTACAGGGTGTCGGTTCCGGCATAGGCCAGCTTGATATAGTCCTTGTCGATGCCGTCCACCTTCATGCGGGTCAGGCCCGCAAAGCGGCCGATGCCGTGGTGCTCGTGTACCACCAGATCCCCGGGGGTCAGGTCGGTGAAGGAGTCCACCCGGCGGCGGTCGGCGGCGTATTTTAACCGTTTGCCCTTCTTTTTGCCCTGGCTCTGGCCCTGGGTGAGCACCGCAAAGGGGCAGCCGATGTAGTCAAAGCCTGCGGACAGGCCACCCACGGCAATGGTGATGGCCCCGGGAGCGGGCAGCTCATGGAGCTGGAAGTCCACCGCTGAGCGGATTTTCCGCTCCCGCAGCATGGCCTGGAGGTTCAACGCCTGCTGCTCACTGCCCACCAGCACGATGGCACCGGTGTTGGCGCTTTGCAGCTGGGTCAAATCGGCGGCAGCAGAGTCCAGATTGGCGCCGAAGGAGGACAGCTGACGGCCCTGGGCGTTGAACATGGCCATGGGGGCCAGAGGCAGGGAGGAGGTGGTGAAGGAGTCCAAAAAGCACAGGGGGAACTGCTGAAGCTCCTCCATGAGGTGGGGAAAGGTGAGGGCGAAGGTGGCGTGTCTGCCCAGGGAAACCCCGCTCTCCACCAGGGTTTTCACATCCTCATCCAGCTGCCACAGCCAGGTTTTCGCCCGTTCTGCCACACGGCTGGACTCGGACAGGCACACCACGGCATCGGGGGGCAGGTGGTGGACGGCGGTGTGGGACACCGGGTAGCGCTGGGGCAGCTGGTGGTCGGGCACCTGCTGCCAGCTGCCGTCTTCCAGCCGCTGAGGCAGCACCTCCCGCACCGGGAGAAACACAGCCTTGTCCAAATGTCCCACCCGGCGCTGGGTGGTAATGTCAAACAGGCCCATGGAGTCCACGTCGGTGTCCCAGAACTCCACCCGCACCGGGTGGTCCTGAGCGGGGGAATACACGTCCAGAATGCCGCCCCGTAGGGCGAATTGGCCCACACCCTCCACCTGGTCGCATCGGGTGTAGCCCAGGGCGGACAGGGCATCAGCCAGCTGGGTGGGGTCGTAGGAGCCGCCTTGGCAGATGGTTACCACATGTTCCTCCAGCTCCTGGGGGGAGAGGGTACGCTGCAAAAGCCCCTCCACCGTGGCAGCAATCACCTTGCACTGGCCCTGGGCCATGGCGTAAAAGGCGGCCAGGCGGCGGTGCTCTTCCTGGTGGGAGGCCACCGCCCCGTGGTAGAAGTTAAATTCCCGGCTGCCCAGCACCGTGACCGGCCAGCCGGTGAAGGCGGTGATGTCCCGGCCCAGGGCCTGGGCCTCATCCTCATCGGCGCACACCATCACCACCGGCCGGTCCAGGGCGGTACCCAGACCGGCGGCAAAGTGGGCCCGGTGTACCCGGGACAGCCCTGACACCGCTGCCGGGGACTGGCCCTTCTCCAGGGCCTGCACCAGGGCGGGAAACTGGGGCACTTGTTGGAGAATGTGGAGTAATTCCTTCATAACGGCTCCTTTTCCACGGAGTTAGTTGAACTGATTCATGGCCTTTTGGGGCCCGTCCTTGAGATAGCATTCCACCGCCTGGGCCGCCCGTAGGGTGGCCTCCTCCATAGCGGTCTTGTCGGGACCCACAAACTTACCCAGCACCCAGTCGGCCATGTCGTAGTCTGGGTGGGGCTTGGCCCCCACGCCGATCTTTAACCGGGGGAATTGATCGGTGCCCAGGCGCTGGATGATGTGCTTGAGACCGTTGTGGCCCCCGGCGGAGCCGCTCAACCGGATGCGCAGCTTGCCCACGGGAAGGGACACGTCGTCACACAGTACCAGGATATGCTCCGGAGGTACCTTGTAGAAGGCGGCGGCCTCTGCCACAGCGTCCCCGGACAGGTTCATGTAGGTGGTGGGTTTCATCACCAGCACCCCCTGGCCGGAGATGGTGGCCTGCTGGGTCAGGGCGTGGAATTTCAGCCGCTGCACCGGGAAGTCCCCCCGGTCGGCCAGCTGGTCAATGGCCATAAATCCGGCGTTGTGCCGGGTGTTTTCGTATTTGTCGCCCGGGTTGCCCAGGCCCACCACCAGCCAGGTCACCGGCAGCTTTTTACCAAAAAACATGGGGAAAACTCCTTTTTGCTTTATTTTTGGAGGACTATGCTTCTCCAATTTCCCTGGCGGAAACCAGCGCCCTTGGCAGGGACGCTCCGCTGGGCCCGATTTCTCCACGATGAGAAATCGGGGAAAGAATCGCTTAGGGCGTTCCCCCCTAAGTACCCCCCTGGGGTACCAGGCTGGGAATGCGTCAAGCTGGTGTTCGGCCCGTCACCCTTGCTGTGGCCCCTGTCACTGCCACCACACCAGGCTGCCCTGGGTAGCTGGCCCTATGGCCGGGCGATTTTCACATCCGGGCCTACCTTGGTGCAGCGGCGTTCCCGCCGCCGGGAGCCAGGCCATCGGCCGCTGGGAACAGCGGCACACCAGGGTAAGGCCCCGGGGGTAGAAGTACACGCTGACAGAGGAGCAGGCACTACCCATAGAATTGCCATGCCATCTATGTGACCCCACCGGGCCAAGGGCCGAAGATCACCTTGACGCAAGGACAGCCTCGTACCGGCAGGGTGGATTCCACAAGGAGGGGGAAGGCCCCTCCTTTGGCGATTCTTTGGTGGCTTTCTCATCGCTGAGAAAGCCACCCTGCGGAGCAAATTACCAGGCTGGCAAGGCTGTGCTGGTAACCTGGAGAGGGACAAGCCCTTAGTCGCCTGTGGTGCCAGCTCCCCTGACTCAGGGGCACCTTTGGAGAGCGGAGCGTCCTCACCCGGCTGGCAAGCCTGAACAAGGGAAGGATAGAGGGTCAGGCCCTCTTCCCCAGAAGAGAAGAAAAAAGGGCTGTTGCAGGCACCACCTGCAACAGCCCTCCAAAGAGAGTGCTTACTGGAACAGCTTGGACACAGACCGCTCCTCGTAGATGCGGGCAATGGCCTCGGCAAACATATGAGCCACGGACAGATACTTGATCTTGGGGCAAGCCTGGGCGATGTCGTCCCGGGGCTGGATGGTGTCCAGGAACAGAACCTCGTCCAGCACGGAGGCGTTGATGCGCTCCAGAGCGGGGCCGGAGAGCACGCCGTGGGAGGCGGCAGCGGTGACGGACTTGGCGCCGCCGATGTCCACCAGAGCCTGAGCGGCGTGGCACAGAGATCCGCCGGTGTCCACCATGTCGTCCAGCAGGATGACGTGCTTGTCCTTCACCTCGCCGATGATATTCATCACCTCAGAGGAGTTGGCCTTCTGGCGGCGCTTATCCACAATGGCCATGGGCATGTCCAGCTTCTGAGCGAAGGCACGGGCACGGGCCACGGAACCCACGTCGGGGGAGACCACCATGGTCTCGTCGTGGACGGCGGCAAAGCGGCGGAGGAAGTGATCCACAAACACAGGAGAGCCCAGCAGATTGTCCACAGGGATATCGAAGAAGCCCTGGATCTGGTTGGCGTGGAGATCCATGGTCAGCACACGGTCAGCACCGGCCCGGGTGATGAGGTTAGCCACCAGCTTGGCGGAGATGGGATCACGGGGCTTGGTCTTGCGGTCCTGACGGGCGTAGCCAAAGTAGGGGATCACGGCGGTGATGCGCCCGGCGGAGGCCCGCTTCAGAGCGTCGATCATAATCAGCAGCTCCATCAGGTTGTCATTGACGGGGGAGCTGGTGGACTGAACCACGAACACGTCGGAGCCACGCACGGTCTCGTGAATGGAGACGAAGTTCTCGCCGTCGGAGAATGCGCCCACCTCAGCGCTGCCCAGGGGGATGCTCAGATCCTTGCAGATGGCCTCAGCCAGCGCACGGTTGGAGCTGCCGGAGAAGATTTTCAGATCTTTACCGTGAGAAATCATTGTTGTACTTCCTCTCTGTGTGTGATGATGTTGTAAGGGTGTATCCAGTGCCGGTGCGGGAGCTGGCCCCGCCCACCACATAAGCTGACAAAATATATCTAGAATATTATATCAGAATCCCCCGGTTTTTGAAGAGGGAAATTGCAATTTGCACAAAATCCTTCCTTATACACAAAAAAAGGACACAAATTTTCCACCGGCCTGTGAAATGGGCAACAGACCGGGGAAAATTTAACACACTTAAAATACAGATACTGGAAAAATCAGCAGCAACCCATCCGGGCCATAAGCCGACGGCGCAGGGGAATGACCCTGTAAAGCTGGGCCACTTCGATGGTGGCGCACAGTTTATCTGCCAAATTCACCGCAATGGCCACCCGAGAGCGGGGCAGATGCACCGCCAGGGGCCACATATGGGAGACAATGGCGTTGGCCTCCCGTGCACTGAGGTCAGGGCACAGGGCCTGGGCGTTGCGCAGGGCAAATACCGGGTGATCCAGGCACTGGTTGCCGGGATGGGCATTGCGGTCTGCGGGGTCGTACAGGTACAAGTCGTGGAGCAGTCCCGCCCGGGCGGCTTCCCGGCAGTCCCAGCCAAACCACTGGGCAATGCGGTAGGCCATGTAGGCCACAAAGAGGGAGTGCTCATAACAAGTCACGGAAAAGTGGTGCCTCCATTGCCGCATGGCGTTGACCTCCTTGGAGGAAAGCAGAGGAGACAGGCACCGAAAGAACTCCTCTGCGTGGGGTGATATCCACATAGGAAAAAACCTCCCATCTACAATAACACAAGGTTGTTCTTCTTCCACTTCCAGTATAACAAACTCAGCTGTCGTTGTCAGCAGATTTCGAGGAGAAAAATTTTTCCTCTGCGCCCAGCGCAGAGGAATGAATAATGATAAATGAATCATGAATCATTGTGGTGTGCCGCAAGCGGCACGGATTCCAATTTGAGGCAGAGACCGAAAAATAGGCGTAAGGCTCCATCCCAGAGGGAGGATCTGGAGTTGGCAGACGCTAAAGGGCCTGCATTCTTCATTTTTCATTCTTCGTTAATCATTCAAAAAATCCAAGGCGCTGTGGAAACCGTTCCACAGCGCCTTGGATTTTTTTATTTAATGGGCTCGCCAGCGGCCTTCTTGGCCTCGATTTCCCGGAGAGCGTCCTTGTAGGACAGGTTCACACGGCCCTTCTCGTCAATGTCAGTGACCTTGACCCAGATCATGTCGCCGATGTTCACCACGTCCTCCACCTTCTCCACACGGCGGTTGGCCAGCTTGGAGATGTGCACCATGCCGTCCTTGCCGGGGGCCAGCTCCACAAAGGCGCCGAACTGGAGGATGCGCACCACCTTACCGTAGTACAGAGCACCCACCTCGGGGACAAACACGATGGTCTCGATGGTCTTCTTGGCGGCCTCGCAGGAGGCCTTGTCCACACCGGCAATGAAGATGGTGCCGTCATCCTCGATGTCGATCTTGGCGCCGGTGTCGGCGCAAATCTTCTGGATGACCTTGCCGCCGGAACCGATGACCTCACGGATCTTGTCGGCGTCGATCTTCATCTTGATCATCTTGGGGGCGTTCTCGCTGACCTCGGCACGGGGCTCGGAGATGCAGGGCAGCATGATCTCGTCCAGAATGGCATAGCGGGCATCACGGGTGATCTCCAGGGCCTCCTTGATGATGGCGTGGGACAGACCGTCGTTCTTCAGGTCCATCTGAATGGCGGTGATGCCCTTCTTGGTACCGGCCACCTTGAAGTCCATCTCGCCGTGGAAGTCCTCCACGCCCTGGATGTCGATGAAGGTGGTGAAGGAGCCGTCGTCGTCCTGGATCAGGCCGCAGGAGATGCCGGCCACAGGGGCCTTGATGGGCACACCAGCGTCCATGAGGGCCAGAGTGGAGCCGCAGATGGAGCCCTGAGAGGTGGAACCGTTGGAGGACAACACCTCAGACACCACACGAATGGCGTAGGGGAACTCCTCCACGCTAGGGATCACAGGCTCCAGAGCGCGCTCGGCCAGGGCACCGTGGCCCTTCTCACGGCGGTTGGTGGAACGGGCACCACGGGCCTCACCCACGGAGTAGCCGGGGAAGTTGTAGTGGTGCATATAACGCTTCTCGTCCTCTTCCCAGATGGTGTCCAGCTTCTGGGAGGCGGCCAGGGTGTTCAGGGTACACACAGACAGCACCTGAGTCTGACCACGGGTAAACAGGCCGGAGCCGTGAACACGGGGCAGTACGCCCACCTCGGCGGCCAGAGGACGGATCTCGTTCTTGGCACGGCCGTCCACACGGTGGCCCTCCAGCAGCCAGGCCTTGACGATCTTCTTCTGGAACTTGTAGGTGAACTCCTCCAGGTACTGGTCCATATCGGGATAGGTCTCCAAATACTTCTCGTGCCAGTGGTCGATCATGGCGTTCCAGCGCTGCTCCCGCACGTTCTTGTCGTCGGTGTCCATGGCGGCCTTGGCCTCGTCCATGAAGTTGGCCACGATGTCGTCAAACAGCTCCTGGTTGAAGGAGGCGTGCTGATACTCGAACTTGGGCTTGCCGATCTCGGCCACGATGCCGTTGATGAACGCCACCTGCTTGCGAATCTCCTCGTGGGCCTTCACAATGCCCTCGTACATGATCTCGTCGGGGATCTCCTTGGCGCCGGCCTCGATCATGACCACCTTGTCCATGGTGGCGGCCACAGTCACATCCATCTGGGACTCGTGCTTCTGCTCCCGGGTGGGGTTCATGATGATCTGGCCGTCCACATAGCCCACTTCCATGCAGCCGATGGGGCCGTTCCAGGGAATATCGGAGTAGGACAGGCAGGCGGAGACACCGATCATGGCGGTGACCTCGGGGGAGCAGTCGTAATCCACGCTCATGACGGTGCAGGTCACCACCACGTCGTTGCGCAGGTCAGTGGGAAACAGGGGACGGATGGGGCGGTCAATGAGACGGCTGGCCAGCACGGCGGGCAGGGAGGGCTGGCCCTCACGGCGCATGAAGGAGCCGGGGATGCGGCCCACGGCGTACAGCTTCTCCTCGAAGTCCACGGACAGGGGGAAGAAGTCGATGCCGTCCCGGGGACGGGCGGAGGCGGTGACAGCCACCAGAACGCTGGTCTCACCGTAGGTCACCATGGCGGCGGCGTTGGCCAGTTCGGCCATCTTGCCCACCTCGATCTTCAGAGGGCGGCCGGCAACCACGGTCTCATATACCTTGTGATGGGTAAATTCCTTGTGCTTGATGATGGTAGACATGGGTTGATACACTCCTTTTCTTTGGTTTTGGCCGGAGCGATCACACTTTAGCACTTGAACACAGGCCCCTCCTGTTGGTGAGACCCATGTTCAACTGCTAAAAGCATCTACTCCGACGGATGGAAGGAACAAAGGGCGGTGTGGAATCACACCGCCCTATCTTCACAACATTACTTGCGGATGCCCAGCTTGGCAATGATAGCGCGGTAACGCTCGATGTCCTTCTTAGCCAGGTAATCCAGCATCTTGCGACGCTTACCAACCATCTTCAGCAGGCCACGACGGCTGTGGTTGTCGTGGATGTGCACCTTCAGGTGCTCGGTGAGCTCCTGGATGCGGGCGGTGAGGATGGCGATCTGAACCTCGGGAGAACCGGTGTCGGTCTCGTGGGTACGGTTGGCCTCGATGACGGCAGTCTTCTGGTCCTTACGAATCATGGGTAATTTCCACCTTTCAAAAATTCTGCCCGGACGCTGAGTATCGGGCGGGTGAATCCCCCGCAAACACACGGGCTGTGTCCCGAAACTAAGCTGACGGGTGTGCATCAAAATGCTAAGATAGCATATCATAAGAATGCCCCGATTGTAAAGGGATTTTTCCTTTTATTTTTGGATTTTGCCAAGTTTGGTGATTATGCCACCAAAATGCGGCACACCAGCAGCAGCATGGTGGCCATCACAGCCAGGGTGGCGGCCCACTCCCCATACACCAGCAGCCGGGAAGGGCGGGATGTGGTGGGGCAGGCAGGGCGGGGGGAAGGCTGAGCCTCAGATACCGGCTGGAGGTGCTCCTCCTTCCAGGCGGTGAAGTCAATGACCCGGCCCTGGGCCCGGGCGGGGGCGGGAGCTTGCCGGGGCAGACACATCAGCTCCCGTACCAAGGGCTGCTCATAGGCCGGAGCTGTGCTGCTCACAGTCACTCTCCTGGCGGGAACGGTGTAATATGTGGTCTCCATAGACAATCCTCCTTTTGTATTTGAGAGCAGTATCTCACAAATACAGTCCCATAAACGACACTTCTGCAAAATTCGTCGAACCAATGTTCTAAATGTATGATAATACATATGTTCGATTTTGTCAAGGGGGATGCTGCGCTGAGAAAGACACTCCCGGAGGGAGCCACAAAAAAACCGTGCCGTGAGGGGGTCTCACAACACGGTTGCAGACTGTCAAAAAACGCAAAAGTCATGCAAGAAGTCTTGACTATCTTGCATGGGAAAAGCCCTCGGCAGAGTTTTCCCGCCCCCAGGCGGGAAAATAAATTGAAATCC
>NZ_JACSNZ010000030.1 GCF_016902575.1 Pseudoflavonifractor capillosus
GTGGCCTTGGGTCGCCCTTTGACCCAAGGATGCATGCAGCGGGCTGCATCTCCTCGAAAAAATGCTTGCATTTTTGAGAAGCGTGTCGAACTTTTTCGACACGCTAAAGGCACCGCAGAACCCCTTCTGCGGTGCCTTTTCTCTGTCTTTTGAGACTCCTATCCACCCCGCCGTTTGCCTGGCATTGCCCTGGTTTCCGGGCGTGGCAAGCTGTGTTGGGGGAAAGCCTTATGAATAAAAAGCAGAAAAGAAAAATCCTGAATGCATTTGCATTCAGGATTTTCTGGTGGAGACTACAGAACTCGAATCTGTGACCTCTTGCGTGTGAAGCAAGCGCTCTACCGGCTGAGCTAAGCCTCCATATATGGTGACCCGTACGGGACTCGAACCCGTGTTACCGCCGTGAAAGGGCGGTGTCTTAACCGCTTGACCAACGGGCCATTGTTGCCCACAGCGGGCGCTAGGTTGGGTTCCCGGAGTGGCGGCCATTGCCGCCTCTCCGGGTGGTAGCGGCAATGTGATTCGAACACATGACACTACGGGTATGAACCGTATGCTCTAGCCAACTGAGCTATGCCGCCGTAAGTCGTACCCAACAGGGCAAGGGATAGTATAGCCGTTTTCTCCCCAAATGTCAACACCTTTTTTGAAAAAAGTTTTAAAAATTTACGTAACACAAGATTTTGTGTCGTAATAAAAATCTGGCACAGGATTCTGTGTCAGCTCTCCCGCTCCCTTATCCTTGGCGCAGACCAGCGCCCCAGCCGGGGGACGCTCCGCTGGGCCCCATTTCTCCCACGTGGAGAAATGGGGGAAAGAATCGCCAAAGGCGGGGCCTTCCCCCGCCTTGTGGAATCCACCCCGCGGTACTAGGTGTCCCTGCGTCTTTCTCTTTTCAGCCCTTAGCCCGGTGGGGTCACATAGATGGCTTGCCGTTCTATGGTTTGGATTCACTTCTCTGCTGGTGTGTACTTCTATTGCCAGGGCCTTACTCTGGTGCGCCGCTGTTCCCAGCTATCGGAAGCCTGGCTCCCGGCGGCGGGAACGCCGCTTGGCCAGGGTAGGCCCGGACATGGAAACTGCCCAGCCATAGGGCCAGCTGCCAGGATAGCCTGGTGTGGTAGCAGTAACAGGAGCCACAGCAAGGGTGACGGGCCGAACCTAGGCTTGACGCAGTTCCAGCCTCGTACCCCAGGGAGGTCCTTAGGGGGGAACGCCCTAAGTGGCTTTTCGTCCATTTTGGCCAGTCAAAATGGACCCCAGCGGAGCGCGTCTCTCCTCGCCAGGGGAAAAGCTACGCCTGAGACACAGTAAAAAGGCAAGCTTTTTGAAAAAAGACCAGGAGACAGCACCGTCTCCCGGTCTTTTCCATGGATGAATTGTCTTAGTAGGCCAGCTTTTCGTCCAGCCAGGCCTTCAGCTGGTCGATGGGCACACGCACCTGCTCCATGGTGTCACGGTCCCGAACGGTGACAGCGTGGTCGGCCTCCTCGGTGTCGCTGCCCACGGTCTGGAAGTCCACGGTGACACAGTAGGGGGTACCGATCTCGTCCTGGCGGCGATAGCGCTTGCCGATGGAGCCGGCATCGTCGAAGTCCACCATAAAGTACTTGGACAGCTCGGCCTGGATCTCCCGGCCCTTGTCAGACAGCTTCTTGGACAGGGGGAGCACAGCCACTTTGTAGGGGGCCAGAGCGGGGTGGAGGCGCAGAACAGTACGCACGTCGTCCTTGCCGTTTTTGTCCTGACCCACCACTTCCTCGTCGTAGGCGTCCACCAGGAAGGCCAGAGTCACACGGTCAGCGCCCAGGGAGGGCTCGATGACATAGGGGATATAGTGCTCGTTCTTCTCCTGGTCGAAGTAGGTCATGTCCTTGCCGGAGGTGTTCTGGTGGGCGGTGAGGTCGAAGTTGGTGCGGCTGGCCACGCCCCACAGCTCGCCCCAGCCGAAGGGGAAGACGAACTCGAAGTCGGTGGTGGCGTTGGAGTAGTGGGAAAGCTCCTCGGGGTCGTGGTCACGAAGGCGCAGATTCTCGTCCTTCACGCCCAGATCCAGCAGCCACTTGTGGCAGAAATCTTTCCAGTAGGCAAACCACTCCAGCTCGGTGCCGGGGGTGCAGAAGAACTCCAGCTCCATCTGCTCAAACTCACGGGTGCGGAAGGTGAAGTTGCCGGGGGTGATCTCGTTGCGGAAGGACTTGCCGATCTGGCAGACACCGAAGGGCAGCTTGCGGCGGGTGGTGCGCTGGACGTTCTGGAAGTTGACAAAGATGCCCTGGGCAGTCTCAGGACGCAGATACACGGTGTTCTTGGCGTCCTCGGTGACACCCTGGAAGGTCTTGAACATCAGGTTGAACTGGCGGATGTCCGTCCAGTTGTGCTTGCCGCAGGAGGGGCAGGGGATCTGGTGCTCGTCCACAAAGGCCTTCATCTCAGCCTGGCTCATGGCGTCCACCGGCTTGCCCAGCTCAAAATTGTTCTCCTGGCACCAGTCCTCAATGACCTTGTCGGCACGGAAGCGCTCCTTGCACTCCTTGCAGTCCATCAGGGGGTCAGAGAAGCCGCCCACGTGGCCGGAGGCCACCCACACCTGGGGATTCATGAGAATGGCGCAGTCCAGGCCCACGTTGTAGGGGTTCTCCTGGACGAACTTCTTCCACCAGGCCTTCTTGACGTTGTTCTTCAGCTCCACACCCAGGGGGCCGTAGTCCCAGGTGTTGGCCAGACCGCCGTAGATCTCAGAGCCGGAGAAGATAAAGCCACGGCCCTTACACAGATTGACGATCTTTTCCATGGTTTTCTCGGTGTTCTTCATGTGCTACACTCCTTCATTCGTTGGTTGCTGACCCAAGAAAAAACGCCCTGAGCCAGCGGCTCAGGGCGAACAAAATGTCCGTGGTTCCACCTGAATTCGCACAAACCTGTGCGCACTCTCACCCGATAACGGCGGGGGCCGGTGACGCCTACTGGGTTTCCCGTTGGGGTCACAGCTCGGGAGGGCCTTCCCACTGGGCCATCGGAGGATTTGCACCAACCATCCTCTCTCTCACGCCCCGGCTCCAGGGTACTCATCTCCGTCTCAGCAGATTAGTGCCACTGTATCACGTTTTCCAACCGGTGTCAAGGCGAGATTTGCCCCAAAATTGGGGTGGTAATTCGTTCCCCGTAGAGGGTGTCGTCCAGCAGGGTGCTCAAAAGCCTCAGCTTCTCCCCGTCCTCCCCCTCGTCGGGGGGCATATAGGACAAGGTGCCGTCCTGGGCCAGACCGTACACCCAGGTGTCGTTGAGCCGGGTGTGGGACAGGTTTTGCAGCAGCTTCCAGTACACCGGCTTTTCCGCCCCAGCCATGTTCAGCAAATCCACCCCCAGATAGTTGGTGCCCCGGTCCACGGTGTCCCCGGGCTGACCGGGCAGATACTCCGGGTCGTTGGACCAGATGAGATAGTCGGTGGAGTACAACTCCTTCATCTCCTGGCTGGACCAGCGGCTGTAATCCGCCGAGCACATCCCCAGCTTGGAGTACACTGTGCCACCGTCGGTGAGGCCCACCCCAGGCCGGTGATCTCCGAAGAAGACAATGATGGTGGGCTCCTCCTGCTCCCGGAAGTAGTCAGCCAGCTCCCCCAGGGCCTGGCTGGCATCGTGGGAGCCTTGACACACCGCCTGGAGCATCTCCCGGGCCTGACCCTTCAGGTTGGTCTGGAAGGTGACAGTGAGCTCCTCAGGGCTGTATTTTGTGCTGTCGTAGGGGGCATGATTTTCCATGGAAATACCGTAGAGGAATTGGGGGCTGTCCCCCTTTCCCTTCTCATACAGATCTATGAGCAGCTGGGACAGGTAGGAATCCGAATAGAAGCTGCCCTGCCGCTGTTCCTCCAGGTAGCCTTCATCCCCAGCCTTGGGGTCAATGGCGGCAAAGTCCTCCTGGAAGTAGCTCTTGTCAAAGCCCATGGCCTCAAACATGGGGGTGCGGTGGTAGATGGAGTCGTTGTACATGTGTACCATGGTGGTGGAGTACCCGTTGTCTGAGAGTACCGAGGGCACCGAGGGCAGGCGAGAGAACACCTCCGGCTCCATGTTGTACAGATCCTCCCCCCACAAAAGACCGGTGTTCATCCCCGTGAGGATCTCCAGCTCGATGTTGCAGGTGCCATATCCTAAACTGCGGGTATAAAAAGTGCCGGATATTCCCTCCCGTTGTAGGTCATGGAAGGCGGAGAGGGGGTCTCCGTCATAGGCCACCCCGGGCAGCTGAGTCACATCAAAGAAGGATTCCGAGAGGATGAGGATGATGTTGGGCTGCTTGTCCACCTGGGTGTCCGACTCGCCCTCTGCCAGCTCCAGGGCCTGGGCCGCAGCCTGTTGGAGCTCCTCAGGGGTGGCAGAACCCTCGTGGAAGGCCATGTACACCTGGTTCAGGGTGCCCCGCCACAGGCCCAGCAACACCCCGGTCTCCCGGTTCACAGCGGCCTGGGACAGCTTCTGGTCGATGCCTACCCCCAGGGGGGCGAAGAAAATCACGTTGGCCAGCACCCCGTACACCAGCACCAGAGCGGCGGTACAGCCCGCTCCCGCCCACAGGCTAGGCTTGCGCTCCAGGCGCACAGGGTAGAGCAGCAGAGATACCAGGATTAGCCACACCACCAAAACCAGGATGCACCCCAGACTCAGGGGGGAGAAATGGATGGAGGAGGCGTTCAGCTCGGTGATGTCACCCAGCTGGTCAATGAGGAGAAAGTCCTGGATGGTCAGGGGCACCGAGGTGATCAGCGCCTTGAAATAGCTGCAAAACACCATAATGGTGGGGGCCACCCCGGTGAGAACGGCGCCGGCCACAATGGTACGGGTGAAAAAGGTGACAAGTCCTGTCACCAGCGCCAGCAGCCCCACCGTGCACCAAAACCAGCCGGAGGCCAGGGCAGGGAGCATGGAAGCTGCGCTCTGGTGGACGATGACCTGGGCCACCAGGGCCACCACCAGGGCGTGGAGAAGCACAGCGGCAGGCAGAACCACCTTTGCCCCGCCGCAGCGGCGCAGAAGGGCCTGCCGAAGGGTGTCTGCGGTGTGTAACATAAAAGATCTCCTTGTTCACAAAAGGCAGGGATGGATGGGACACAATTTGCTTTACTCTATCACTTTGACAACCCACTGTCAACGACTAAGACCTGGAACTTGACGAAAGGGGAGAGGAATGTGTCCTTTCGTCTTGTTCTGACGGCATTTCCGTGATATAATGCTTTGTTATGAATTTTAGTATACTGGAGGAACTCCCCATGGAGAGAAAAACCCCCGTCATCCCCGCCCAGGATGTAGCCCGGCAGCGGAAATATTGTCAGGAGATCCGGGCCATCAACGCCGCCCACGCCGCTCCCCCCACCGCCTTTGTGGACACCTACGGGTGCCAGCAAAACGAGGCGGACTCGGAGTTGCTGCGGGGGATGCTGTGCGAGATGGGCTACGAGATCGTGGACAGCGGCGACAACGCCGACCTCATCCTCATCAACACCTGCGCCATCCGGGAACACGCCGAGCAGCGGGTGTTTGGCAACGTGGGCGCCCTGGTCCACGGCAAGCGGCGCAACCCCAACCAGATCATCTGCCTGTGCGGCTGCATGGCCCAGGAGCCCCATGTGGTGGAGCGGCTGCGCCAGTCCTATCAGCATGTGGATCTGGTGTTTGGCCCCCAGGTGCTGTGGCGCTTCCCCGAGTTTATGCGCCGCATCTACCTGCGCCGGGGCCGGGTCTTTGAGACTGCCCCCGCCGAAGGGGCCATCGCCGAGGGCCTGCCCGTGCGCCGCTCCGGCAAGATCAAAGCCTGGGTGTCCATCATGTACGGCTGCAACAATTTCTGCACCTACTGCATTGTCCCCTACACCCGGGGCCGGGAGCGCAGCCGGGAGCCGGAGATCATTTTGAATGAGATCCGGCAGCTGGTGGCAGAGGGGTATAAAGACATCACCCTGCTGGGCCAGAATGTCAACTCCTACGGCAAGGATCTGGGCACCGGCATGGATTTCCCCACCCTGCTGGAGCAGGCCAACGCCATCCCCGGAGAATTTCTCCTCCGCTTCATGACCAGCCACCCCAAGGACGCCACCGAACGCCTCTTTGACGTCATGGCAGCCTGTGAAAAGGTAGCGCCCTGCATCCACCTGCCCTTCCAGTCCGGCAACACCCGGGTGCTTAGCGCCATGAACCGCCGCTACACCCGGGAGCAGTATCTGGAGAAGGTGTATGCCCTGCGGCAGCGCATCCCCAACGTGGTGCTCACCAGCGACGTCATCGTGGGCTTTCCCGGGGAGACCACTCCCGAGTTTGAGGACACCCTCTCCCTCATTGAAGAGGTGCGCTACGACGCTCTGTTTACCTTCATCTACTCCCCCCGCAAGGGTACCCCCGCCGCTGAGATGGAGGATCCCATGAGCAAGGAGGAGAAATCCGCCAACTTCAACCGCCTGGTGGAGGCTCAGAACCGCATTTCCCTGGAAAAGCACCAGGAGTATATCGGCACCGTGCAGCACTGCCTGGTGGATGGGGAGAGCGAAGACCCCCGCAACAACCTCAATGCCCGCACCCCCGGCGGCCGCCTGGTACACCTCAACGGGGATGTGAGCTTGGTGGGCCAGTTTGTGGACGTGAAAATCACCGATTGCTCCACCTGGGCACTGTTTGGGGAAACTTATTTGAATGAATAATGAATAATTGTGGTGTGCCGCAAGCGGCACGGATTTTATTCAGATGCAGAGACTAGAGGGCTTTGCCAGGCCGGAGGGATTGTTGACACTTGGGTAGCGTCAACCCCTCAGTCAGCCTGGCGGCTGACAGCTCCCCTGACTCAGGGGAGCCTTTGGAGTACGCCGTTACTCTGGTAGAAAGACATACCATCGAACATGCATTCTTCATTATTCACTATTCATTATTCATTTCCTGAAAGGAAGGTGCCGTTTTGACCCGCCGTGATATCGTCTTAAAAGTGCTGGCCTACGGCATCACTCTGGTGCTGCTGGCCCTCATGAACTACTATGTTCTGCCCCTCACCCCGCTGCCTGTGCCCCTGCTGCTGCCGGTATGCACGGTGGCGGTGGGCTGCCTGGAGGGCGGCCGATTCGGAGCCGGTCTGGGCGTGGCTTCCGGGCTGCTGCTGCTCACCCTGGGCCATGGGAACTGGGGCCATGTGGCTGTGCTGTGTTTGACGGGCTGGCTGTGCGGCCTGTTGGGGCAGTATGTGCTGCGCCAGGACTTGTGGGGCCACGTGATCTGTTGCGTGATACTGCTGGGACTGTGGGAGGCATCTCAAATGCTGTGGGTGCTCACCCAGTTCTCCCCACCCCTGCCGGTGGTTCTCTCCCTGGCCGGTGGGGAGGCTCTGGTCACCCTGGTGTGGGCCTTTCCCGTGTACGGTATGAATCGGTTTTGCTGTGTCCATTACGGAAGGATGTATCATGAGTAGATTTATTGACTTTTACTCCAACAACAAAGATACCCACACAGAGGACGAAGGACATCGTCTGCGGGTGCGTTCCACCCTGCTGATGGTGTTCTTCGCCTGTCTTCTTTTGGGCTTTTTCACCGTGCTCTACCGTTTGCAGGTGGTGGAGGGGGAACAGTGGCGGGCCAACGCCAACTACAACGTCACCCAGTCCGAGACGGTCAACGGGGTCCGAGGTGAGATCCTGGACCGGTATGGCCGGGTGCTGGTGTCCAACGCTCTGAGCTATTCCGTGGAGTTGGACATCTCCCTGATGGGCGATCACGCCAACCAGATCATCTCCCAGCTGCTGGAGCTATGCCAGCAGGAGGAGGTGACGTGGACGGACACCCTGCCCATCTCCCAGCAGGCCCCCTGGAAATACACCAAGGACGACAACCTGTTTGCCTACATCTCCCAGGGGGAGGATGGTGAGGAGAAGATCCTGCCCACCCAGCTGGGCCGCTTGGCAGAGGAGTATGACTGGGTGGAAAGCGCCGCCAGCGCCAACCTCACCGCTCAGGAGCTGATGGAGGCCATGTGCGAGAGTTTCTCGGTGGAGACGGAGGAGATCACTCCCCAGGTGCGGCAGCTGCTGGGGGTGCTCTATGAGGTGGTACTGCGGCAAAAACAGATCAATTACAACACCTATACCTTTGCCACCGATGTGTCCATCACCTTCATCACCCGGGTCAAGGAGCTGGGGCTGCCTGGTGTGTCCATCGTCTCCGCCACCAGCCGGGTGTACAACACCACCGCCGCCCCCCATGTGCTGGGGCGGGTGGGGCTGATCAGCGCTGAGGAGTGGCCCACCTACCAGGCGTTGAACTACCCCATGAACGCCTATGTGGGCAAGGACGGGGTGGAGCTGGCCTTTGAGAACTACCTCCACGGCACCAGCGGCATCCGGCTGCTGGAGACGGACGAAAACGGGACGGTGATCAGCCAGCAGTGGAAGACCGAGCCGGAGCCGGGCAACCATGTGGTGCTCACCCTGGACAGCACCTTACAAGCCCACACCGAGCAGCTGCTGGGGGATTTTGTCCAGGGTCTGGACACCCCTGCCGGTGCCGCTGCGGTGGTGGTGGATATGAGCGGGGGCGTGTTGTCCCTGGCCTCCTACCCCACCTATGACCTGTCCACCTACACGGAAAACTACAACGACCTCATTGCAGACCCCAACAAACCCCTGCTCAACCGGGCCACTCAGGGCGTCTACGCCCCCGGCTCCACCTTTAAGATGGTCACCGCCGTGGGCGGTCTGTCCGAGGGGATCATCTCCCCCACCGACACCACCTACTGCTCCGGCGTCTACACCTACTACCCGGATTATCGGCCTCGGTGCTGGATCTACAATCAGGGCGGTTCCCATGGCACCGAGACGGTGAGCGAGGCCATCACCGACTCGTGCAACATCTTCTTCTACGACCTGGGCCGACGGCTGGGCATTGAGAACCTGGTGAAGTACGCCACCGCCTTCGGCCTGGGCCAGTACACCGGTATCGAGCTGCCCGAGGCCAAGGGTACCGTGGCCGGGCCTGAGACCACAGAGAAGCTGGGTGGCGTGTGGTACGCCGGTCAGACCCTGTCGGCGGCCATTGGTCAGGACAACAACCAGTTCACCCCCATCCAGCTGGCCAACTACGTGGCCACACTGGTCAACGGAGGCAACCGCTACGAGACCCACCTGCTCAAAGAGGTGAAATCCAGCGACTACTCCCAGGTGGTGTACGAGTATGAGCCCCAGCTGGCGGCCACCATTGACATTGACCCCGAGGACCTGGCAGCGGTGAAGAAGGGTATGTATGACCTGTCCCAAACCGCCTCCATGGCCCGGTACTTCTCCAAACTGCCTGTGACGGTGGGATGTAAGACGGGTACTGCCGAGGTGTCGGGTACCGAAGCCAACGCCGTCTTTGTCTGCTTCGCCCCCTTTGACGATCCCCAGGTAGCCCTGTGCCTGGTGGCGGAGAAAGGCGCCTCCGGCAGCAAATTGGCCTCCCTGGCCGCCTCCATCCTGGAGCAATATTTCTCCGCTCAGGACAATCTGGGCCAGACCACCCAGGAAAACACCCTGCTGCACTAAACTCTCTGTCGTTTGGAGGAAATGTCCCGTGACCCCTGCACAAAATGACTTTTCTCAAGGCTCCATGTCCAAAAACATCCTCTCCATCGCCATACCCATGACGGTGGCCCAGGTGGTGAACATTCTCTACTCCCTGGTGGATCGGATGTATATCGGCCATATCCCCGGGGTGGGCCACACCAGCCTCACCGGTATGGGACTGACCCTCCCTCTCATTACCATCGTCATGGCCTTTGCCAACCTGGGCGGCATGGGCGGCAGTCCCCTGTGCTCCATCTACCGGGGCAAGGGGGAGAACGAGCTGGCCAGCACCATCACTGGCAACACCCTCACCCTGCTGCTGTGCTTTGGCTTCGCTATCCCATTGCTCACTCTGCCCTTTTTGAAGCCCATTCTGGTGGCCTTCGGAGCCAGTGACGCCACGCTTCCCTACGCCCGGGACTACATTTTCATCTATCTGCTGGGCACCCCCTTTGTCACCGTGGGACTGGGCATGAACCCTTTCATCAATGCCCAGGGCTTTGGCAATAAGGGAATGCTCACTGTGATGCTGGGGGCGGTGGTAAACCTGGTGCTGGACCCCATTTTGATCTACGGGCTGAACATGGGAGTGAAGGGTGCCGCTCTGGCCACCATCATCGCCCAGGCCTGCTCGGCGGTGTGGGTGCTCAGCTTCCTCACCGGAAAACAGTCTCTCCTCCCCCTGCGCCCCTGCCACCTACGGCCTCGGTGGGCCCACCTGCGCCGTATCATCACCCTGGGCCTGTCCGGCTTTTTCACCAGCTTGACCAACTCCCTGGTGCAGATCGTGTGCAACAAGGTGCTGCACATCTACGGCGGCGACCTGTATGTGGGGGTGATGACCGTCATCAACTCCCTGCGGGAGGTCACCTTCATGCTGATCCAGGGCTTTGGCAGCGGGGTCCAGCCGGTGCTGGGGTATAACTACGGGGCAAGAGAGTACAAGCGGGTGTGCGTGGGCATTCGCTTTGCGGTGGCGGTGACAGTAGGCTATTCCGCCCTCATCTGGCTGGTGAATATGCTGGTGCCCGGACTGCTGATCCGCATCTTCAACGACAATGCCCAGATGCTCCAGGCCGGTGTCCCCGCCCTGCGGGTATACTTCTCCATGTTCGTTTTCATGGCCCTGATGATCTCCAGTCAGTCCATTTTTGTGGGGCTGGGCCAGGCCAAGAAGTCCATTTTCTTCTCCATCCTCCGCAAAGCAGTCATCAACGCCCCTCTCACGGTACTGCTGGCTTACCTGTGGGGGGTGAACGGAGTGTTCATCGCCGAGGCTGTGTCCCAATTCATCTGCGGCTTCCTGTGCTTTATCACCATGTACCGCACCGTCTACCGCCCCCTCTCCCATGGGCATAATTTTGCTGGGGTGGCCTGAGGCAGTTTTCCACAGCTTCCACAACTTCCACAAAGTTTTCCACAACTTGTTCAAATACAATGGCCCCCTTCCCATATATCTTGGGAAGGGGGCCGAAATTTTACTTTCTTTGTATGTATCTGTCAGATCAGACGTTGGGCCTCTTCCAGGTCAGCAGGGGTGTCCACGCTGCGGAAGGGGGCGGTATCCTCCAAGGGGATGTACACCGTGTTGACCCAGTTCAGCAGGTTGTGGATGTCGTAGTCTCCGTTGAGCATCATGGTCTCGGCATAGGACATACACCGCTTGCGGTACACGCCGAACAGGGGCTGAGGCACGCCGTCTATGGTATACACACAGGCATCAGCGTCGCCAATGGCGTCCCGGAGCACATCTGCCTGGGCAGGGGTGAGGAAGGGGAAATTGACTCCCACCAGCAGCATCCAGGAGGTTTCGCAGGCCCGCAGACCTGCATGGAGTCCGGACAGAGGGCCACGGTCGGGGTAAATATCCGCCACAGCCAAGGTATTTGCAGGGGCCAGAGCCTTCCGCTCCGGGGCTCCCACGGACAGCTGTACGCCGCAGCCGTAGTCTTTCCAGGTGTCCACCGCCCGCTCCAGCAGGGTTTTCCCGCCCAGAGTGACCAGGGCTTTATCGGTACCCATCCGCTTGGACGGGCCGCCTAACATGATCTGGACCGTGAGTTCGCTTTTCTTCATTGGGAACAACCTCCCATTGCCAAGAGTAATCATGAGGATAGTATAGCACACCCGGAGCGGGTGTGCTATACCAAATTTGTGAATTTTCACAATTCGCTTTTTCCAGGAGCATTGGGCCCAACAAAACGCTGTGGCTTGCAGATACCCCGTCACGCAAATAAAAACCCCTTCTGTTGGCCAGATGGCCCACAGAAGGGGTAGAAATTTACAGAACTTTGGACAAAAACTCAATGGTGCGGGGATGCTGGGGGTTGGCAAAGAACTCCTGGGGCTTGTTCTCCTCCAGGATGTGTCCCCCGTCCATGAACAGCACCCGGCTGCCCACCTCCCGGGCAAAGCCCATCTCGTGGGTGACCACCACCATGGTCATGCCCTCGTCGGCCAGCTGGCGCATCACGTCCAGCACCTCACCCACCATCTCGGGGTCCAGGGCGGAGGTGGGCTCGTCAAAGAGCATCACCTTGGGGCGCATGGCCAGGGCCCGCACAATGGCGATGCGCTGCTTCTGACCACCGGAGAGCTGGTTGGGGTAGGCATCCGCCTTCTCCTCCAACCCCACCCGGCGCAGCAGCTGGGTGGCGGTGTCGTCCGCCTCCTGCTGGCTCATTTTCTTGGTGCGCACGGGAGCCAGGGTGATGTTTTTCCGGATGGTCATGTTGGGGAACAGGTTGAAGTGCTGGAACACCATGCCCATCTGCTGCCGCACTGCGTCGATGTCACACTTCGGGTCGGTGATATTCACCCCGTCAAAGGTAATGGTGCCGGCGGTGGGGGTCTCCAGCAGGTTCAGGCAGCGCAGGAAGGTGGACTTGCCCGACCCCGAGGGGCCCAGGACCACCACTTTTTCCCCGGGGTGAATGTGCTGGCTCAGGTTGTCCAGCACCAAGTGCTTGCCAAAGGACTTGGATAAATTTTTAACGTCGATCACTTTGACGCAGCCTCCTTTCCAGCTTGCCCTGGAGCCAGGTGAAGATCAGTACCATAATCAGGTACATGACAGCGGAGATCAGCAGGGGATACATGGCCTCATAGGTCTTACTGCTGATGGCCTGGGCAAAGTAGATGATCTCTTTGCCGGAAATCACCGAGATCAGGGAGGTATCCTTGAGCAGCACGATAAACTCGTTGCCCAGGGCGGGTAAAATGGCCTTAAAAGCCTGGGGAATGACGATAAACCGCATGGTGTCCACATAGCCCAGCCCCAGGGAACGGCCCGCCTCCATCTGGCCCGGATCCAAGCTCATCAGGCCGCCCCGGATGATCTCTGCCACGTAGGCGCCCGAGTTGATGCCCAGGGTCAAAGCACCCACCATGGTGAGATCCCGGGTGGTGGAAAAGATCACCAGACCCATAATCATCAGCTGCACCAGCATGGGAGTGCCCCGGATGACGGTGACATACACCCGGCAAATGACGTTGACCAGCCCCAACAGGGGGTTGTGGTGTCCCGGGCGCTGCTGGTCGTGGGCGGTGCGGATGGTGGCCACCAAAAGGCCCAGAAAGACGCCGATGCACAGGGCGATGACGGTGAGCTGGATGGTCATGCCCAGCCCCTTGAAATACATCATCCACCGGTCTTCCATGAACCAGGCCCGGTAAAATTTCAGGAAAGCGTCCTGCAAAAAGCTGACGTCCCCTTTGGGGATCTCGACCCAGGTCTGATACAGCTGGTCAATACCCATACGATCACTCCTCTACTTCTATAACATGCCGGAAAAGGGGCGGTGGGAACCGCCCCTTTCCGACTCTTTTGTGTACTTGTGTTAGTCGGCCTTGATGTGGCTGTTGATGATGGAGTCCACAGTGCCGTCGGCAATCAGCTCGTCCAGAGCCTTCTGGACAGCCTCCTGCAGCTGGGTGTTGCCCTCAGCCACAGCGATGCAGTAGTCCTCAGTGACCCACTCGCCGGAGAGGATGGTCAGCCCCTCGTTGGCAGCCACAAACTCCTCAGCAGGAGCCTGGTCGATGATAACGGCATCCACCTGGCCGTTGACCAGAGCCTGCACGGCGGTGGCGCCGCTGTCAAAGCCCTTCACAGCGTCCTCACCGTAGCCGCCATTCTCGGGGGTGTCGGAGGCGTAAATGTAGCCGGTGGTGCCACGCTGAGTGCCGATGAGCTTGCCATCGCCCAGGTTGTCCAGAGTCACGTCAGAGCCTTCCTTGACAATGACCACCTGCACACCGGTGGCATACTTGGTGGTGAAGTCCATGGTCTCGTCCCGCTCTTCGCTGTAACTCAGACCGGCCAGCACCACGTCAGAGCGGCCGTTCTGCACAGCCATCAGGGCAGCGTCAAAATCCATGTCGTCGATAACCAGCTCCAGGCCCAGCTTCTCAGCAATGGCATAGGCCAGCTCCACGTCGATGCCCTCAAAGCCAGTGCCCTCATAGCCCTCGCCGTCGGCCACGGACTCATAGGGGGGGAACTGAGCGTTGGTGGACATGATGAGCTTGCCGCTCTCCACCGTCTTCAAACCGTTGTCGTCGGCAGCTTCCTTGTTGCTGTTGCCGCCGCAGGCAGCCAGAGAGGCCACCATGCCAATGGCCATAGCCATGGCTGCGATCTTTTTCCAAACCTTCATATTCACTCGTCTCCTCTAATCCATGTCTTTCATCCCCATCCGGGGTGGTTGATTGCCCTGATTATACCGCTTGGATGAATAAAATGCAAGAGGAAACCGGAATTTTCCCTATATTTATCCAATATGACTGGATATGAGTGAATACGTATTCATTTTTATGCAGAATTTCTGTATATTCTATCAATCCAGAGCCAGACCCAGATACCCCCGGGCCAGCTGCTGCCAGGCCGCAGGGGGCTCAGAGAGCCAGCGCAGGGCGCCGAAGGGCAGCCCGTCCGCCCGTCCGCAGGGGGTGCGCAGCTCGCCACGGCCCTGGCACAGGTGGGAGATGGCACGGCCACCCGCTTCCTCGTCACCGGGCAGGCACAAAAGCTCCTTGACGATGCAGTGATCCCCCCAATCCTCCACCACGGCGCAGGCTGGGCCGTGGGCCAGCTCCAGGCGATAGCAGCTGCCGTGGAGCTGAGATTCAAAGGCCACCTGGCCAGAGGTGTGGACAATATGGGGAATGCCTCCCAGCAGCTCCTCCCGCAGGGTCACATAGTCCTGGGGACTGATCTTCTCCAGCTTCCCGGCCTGGGGCTGGGGCAGGGGGGTGCGCTGGTGATAAAAGGCGGGGGAGAAGCCGTTTTTGCCAAAAAAGTCAAAGAGGGATGGCTGGGCCGGGACCGTACACACAAAGTCCAGGCCCTGCTGGGCAGTATACTGGGCGGCGTAGTCTATGAGTCGGGCAGCGCAGCCCTTACCCCGAGCCTTGGGGTTGGTGGCCAGGGCGTATAGATAGGTGCCCCGACACACCGTTCCTCCAGGCACAGCCAGAGATACCGGGGTGAGGGCCAGCATACTCTCCACCTGACCATCTTCCACCAGCACCAGCGGCCCCTGGGGGGCACACTGGGCGTAAAACACCTCCTGGGCCTGAGGGGTGTCTCCAAACACCTGCTGCCACAGTCCATGGGTCTGCTCCCGCTCCTGGGGCAGGGCCACTCTGCACTCAGACATGGTCTGCCTCCCGCACGGTGTATTTCTCCAAAAGGAGTTCAGGATAATAGGACAGCTTGGCTTTTCTCAGCCCTTCCAGCCCCAAATCATCCTCCCGGTTGAGCCATTTCACCTGGGGGTGGCGCTCCCGCACCATCCGGGCCATTTCCCGGGCGATGGTGGGGTAGGAGCCTTGAATGTCCGCAAAGGCCTTTTCAAAGTGGACGTTGAAGCACTCTGGAGTGGTGAGGCTGCCCAGGGAGAAGGCCACCGGACGGCCACCGGCGGTGATAACGCCGCCCTCCATCTCCAACTCGTCCATGTGGTACAATGCCTCAATGATGGCCACCGTCTCGGCGCTCAGGCTCTTGTCCTCATTGGCGTCTCGCAGGTTGGCCCACTCCTTTTCCATGTCCAGGCACAGCTGAAAATTTTCCCGGGTGATGGGGTGGAACATCCAGTCCGGGTTGTTGTCGTCAAAGCGGCGGATGTGGTTGCGCTTCTGGTGCAGCTTTTTCCCCGGCAAGTCCGCCATTTTCTCAATGTCATACACATAGTCAAAGCTGTCCCGGTCTTCCTCAAAGGTAAACCGGCCGGGGAACTCCGCCTCCAGCTGCTGCCTCTGGTCGGGGGTGACACACACCATCACCAGGGGTACGCCCAGAGCCTTGGCATTGTCCTCCATCACCTTCAAAGCAGGCGCCAACGGGCCGGTTCCCGGGGGGAACAGGAAGCTCTCCCCCAGTCCGCCCAGCAGGCGCACCACCACCCGGTCACCCACCCGGCAGTATTCCTGGGGATAGGCCCCGCTCCACAGATACATGCTGTTGAAGTTGAACTGACAGCCCATGCTGCCGGTTTTCTGAAACAGGGGAGCCGCCCACTGGCGGTCTTCCAATTTTGGTGCAACAAATTCACACATAAAAAATTACCTCGTTGTTCCGCTTTTGCGGAGATTTAACCTTGTTATATATCATAGCATATTTCTAGGAAAAAGGCAAGCCATCCCCTAGCACCTCCCGGGGATGCCGTAGCGGGTCTCCTCCCCTTCATCATTGCCCACAAAAGTACCCCCCAGACCAATTTCCTGGTCTGGGGGGTACTTTTTGTTGTTGGTGTATGGCTTAGATCTTAGCCTCTGCGCTTGCGGGACACCACCACGGTGGCGCTCATCAGCATCACAGAAATGGCCAGGGCAGCCACATACAGCATCAGCTGGCTGTTGTCGCCGGTGCCAGGCACACCGCTGTCGGTCTTGTCCGCCACCACGTTGGCCAGCACATAGGTGCTGAAGTGCTCCAGGTTGGCGGTGACAGTGCGGGCGTCCTTGTTCACAGTGATGGCAATTTCCTCGGTGGTCTTGCCGTCGTCAGACACATAGAACAGCTTCAGGTTGTCCACAGACAGGTTCTCAGGGATGGCGAAGGTCATCTGAACCTTGCCGTTGGGCTGAACGGGCTTGCCGTTCAGGGTGGCGGTGATGTCCAGAATGGCGGTGTTCTTCATGTCAGCCACCACGTCCTTCAGGGCTTCCTTCACGGTGTCGTAGATCTTACCCTGGGTGACGCTCTCCACGGTAATCACAGTGTTTGCCTCAAACACCTTGTCGGCATTGCCCACTGTGATCCGGTTATCGGTGTTGTTGTCCACAGTGACACCGCCACCGGTGACAGGGGCGGAGGGCTCGGGGTCTACGGGAGTGGAAGGCTCAGGACCCACAGGCGTAGAGGGATCGGGATCAGGAATCTCGGTGGGAGGCACATAGTTGGGATCCTTGGCGCCGCACTTGGTGCACACGCCGTCCACATAGTTATGGCCGGTGGCCTTGATGACTTCGCCCTGCTTGACCACAGTGCCGCACACAGTGCACACCAGATCTCCGGTGTAGCCGTCGGTGGTGCAGGTGGCATCCACCTTGCCTTCCAGCTCAGTGGTGTGCTTTTCAAACTCGGCCTTGACGTTCACGTCCTCGGTGACATTGGCCACGGTGTAGGTGTTGCCAGTGACGGTGACAGCCTGGCCGTTCACCGTCAGGCTCTTCAGGTGGTAGCCAGCGTCGGGGGCGATGGTCAGCACCACGTCCTGGCAATCGGTGATCTGGTCACCCTCCAGGTCGGAGGTGACGGAGCCGCCATTGCCGGAGACGATGGTGACATCGTGCTTCTCATAGGTAATTTCCTTGGGGGTAATCACCAGCTTATCCAGCTGGGGAGAGTTCTTGGCGGGGCCGGTGAACACCAGGGTGCCGGCGCCAGCCTCCTCCACCACCAGGTCAAAGGTGACGGTGCGGGTGGTGGGGCTCTCATTATCCTGCTTGGCGCCAGCGCTGACGGAACCCTCGGTAATCTTGCCATTGGGCTCGCTCCAAGCCAGCTTGTTGGCAGTGGAACCGCTGCGGTAGGTGGCTACCACCTGGTAAGTACCGGTGCGGTCAGCCTCATAGGGGAAGGAAATGGAGTCGCCAGTGTTCAGGCAGTTGATGAATTCACCGTGGCTGGCCCAGCCGGCCTCGGCCACCTGGAGAGGCCACTGCTCATTGTCTCCGGTGTTGTTCAGCTGGGCAAACTCAGCCTCCAGGGTGTAGCTGGAGTCGGGCTGCCAGGGGAAGGGCACGGGATCCTGGGCGGTGTAGCCGTTCCGCTCCACCAGATCGGCCTTGGCCTCCACAATGGCCTGCTTGGCAGCAACCATCTCGTCCACAGTGGCCTCGCTCTGCTTCAGCAGCTCCTTACCGGATTCAACGGCCTGGGCATAGGGCTCCCAGCCCTGGGTGTACCATTCTGCCAGCAGCTCTTCCTCCACCAGGGCCACCAGGTCCTCACGGGCTGCGGTTTCGGTATCCTTAATGGTGATGGTGGCAGCATCCTCGAAGCCCAGGATCACAGCCGGATCGGCACAGCTGAGCTCGATGGTAAAGTACTGATCGCCGGTGACGTTGGTGTTGCGGCGGGTCTGCACCCGGGCGGTCTTCTCGGTCTCGCCGGGGCCAAAGGTGACGGTCTCAATCAGCTCGGTGTTGAAGTCGTCCTGAATGGCGGAGCCGGGATTGGGGGTCAGGGTGACGGTGACGGAGTTGTCGTTGGTGCCGCCCACACGCACCAGCTCGACCTCCATGGTCTCGTTCTCGTTCATGGTGTAGCGGCTCTGCTCAATGCCCACCATGCCCTTGCCGCCGTTGTTGATGGTGTAGGCGGCCTCAATGCCGATGGCCTTGGTCTTGACCACCAACTTGAGGGTGTGCTCTCCGTCGGTCAGGTTGGGGGACTCATAGATGTACTGGCCCAAGGCACGGGCGGAGGCGTTGGTGTCAATGGTGTCCACCTTTACGTCGTCGATGTAGATATCAGCCTGGCCGTGTTTGGGATCCTTGGTGCCCACCAGGTAGATCTTGGTGCCGGTGAAGGACACGGTGAACTCCGAGTTGGCGTTGGCATACTTGTTGGTGCCGCCCACAAACTGGGAGCCGGTCTCGTCGGTCCAGCCGGTGCCGAATTTGAAGGCGTTGGCATCGCTGATGTCAATGACATTCATGCCCACAGGAGCAGCGCCGGGCAGCTCAAAGCCGTCGCTGGCCTTGTACACACCCACCTCGCTGATCATGGGCACCTTGCCCTCGGGAGTGGACACGGTGATGCGGACCTGAGAGCCCTTCACCGCACCGGTGCGCACCAGACGCTTGGCGCCGATGGTCTGGCCGGACTGCATCTCGTGCCACTTGCCGTTGGCATCCCGGTACTCCACTTTGTAGGAGTTGATGCGCTGGCCGTTCTGGATGGCCTCTTCCACGCTCACCACGTCGAAGCTCTTCACAGCGCCCAGGTCGATGAGCAGGGTGCCGGAGTTGGTGCCGTCATTGGTGGTCCAGTAAGTATCGTCATTGCCGTCAATGGTGGTCATGGGGGAGAAAGCGGTGTCATTGTCCCGGACGCTGGTGGCCTGGACGGACTTGGCCAGGTTATCATCAAAGGTGTCCTTCACATTCTGACCAAACTCTGTGACCCGGTCCAGAATGGCCTGATCCACGGTGCCCTGGTTGTTGGGGGGCACATTGAGCAGCAGCGTACCGTTGTGGCCCACGGAGCGGAAGTACATATCCGCCAGGGCGGTGATGGTCTTGGGGGTTTTCTTCTGGGTACCCCAGAACCAGCCGGAGGTGATGCGGGCATCACACTCGGGCACTGTCCACTGGTTGCCGTTTTCCAGGCCCACGGTGTAGCCGCCCTGAGAGCCGCTGTCGATGGTGTTGTTCTGGTAGTTCACGGTGGACTTGGACCAGGTGTCGTCGGCGGCAAAGCCGTTCTCGTTGCCGATCCAGCGCACGGTGGTGTAGGCCTGGGCGCCGAAGAGCATACAGTCGGCGCCATATGCCCCGTTATCTTCGCCCTCATACTCTTGGATGGTCTCGAACCAGGTGGTAAAGTCGTACTCCTGGGCGTTGGCGCCGGAGCCCTTGGCGCCATCCATCCACACCTCACGGAAGTGGCCGTTGTTGCCGTAGATGGGGTTACTGAGGATCTCCTTCAGCTGGTTGTTGTAGTACTCGTTGTAGTCCAGCAGGTCCTCCTCCTTGTTGGTGGTAGGCTGCTGCTTGTTCTCGTCCTTATAATACCCGTAGCTGGGGTCATGGATATCCCAGGGAGACAGATACAGGCCCATGTCCATGTCGTACTTGGTGCAGGCCTCGGACAGCTCAGCCAGAATGTCGCCCTGGCCGTTCTTGTAGCTGGTGTTGGCCACATCGTACTCGGTGTAGGCACTGTTCCAGATACAGAAGCCGTCGTGGTGCTTGGCGGTGACGATGAGCATCTTAAAGCCGGCGTCCTTCAGAGTCTTGACCATGGTGTCAGCGTCGAAGTCGGTCTCCAGCTTGAAGATCTCATCGGGGGTCTTGTCCCCGTAGTGCTCGCCCCACTCGATCTCGTTGAAGGTGTTGGGGCCAAAGTGGCAGAAGGCGGACAGCTCAGCCTTCTGATACCAATACTGGTTGGCGTTGGGCAGCACATCATCCTTGGCGGGAGCTGCGGTACTATTGTCCGCCAATGTGCCGTTGTTCACATAAGTGGGGTCGGTGTCCGCAGCCTGAGCCGCCGGGAAACCTGCTCCCACCACGGTGGATGCCAGCAGAGTGCCCGCCAGGGCCAGAGCCAGACCACGCTTTGCAGGTCGCTTTCCTTTCATGTACATTCCTCCATTCTTCTCCACAGGTTTGTGAGAGGCACTATTGTGGATATTTTACCATAGACACCGGGGGCTTGGCACCTGTTTGTGTGAAACTATGCAATTTTGTAATGTTACTCATATATGCCCCTTGTTTATTGTGCACTATGCACTTGATTTTTTTATGTTGTACCCATCCACCTAAAAAAAGTACACCCCCCAGGGCGGAAATCCGGCCTGAGGGGTGTTGCGATAGAGCTCAGATATGGTTGGATTTAGCCTCTGCGCTTACGGGACACCACCACAGTGGCGCCCATCAGCACCACGGCAGCGGCCAGAACAGTCACATACAGCATCAGCTGGCTGTTGTCCCCGGTGGGAGGCACCTTGCCGCCCTCGCTGGCCACCACGTTGGCCAGCACATAGGTGCTGAAATGCTCCAGGTTGGCGGTGACGGTGCGGGCATCCTTGTTCACAGTGATGGCGATTTCCTCGGTGGTCTTGCCGTCATCGGAGACATAGAACAGCTTCAGGTTGTCCGCAGACAGGTGCTCGGGGATGGCGAAGGTCATCTGCACCTTGCCGTCGGGCTGAACAGCCTTGCCGTCCAGGGTGGCGGTGATGTCCAGAATGGCGGTGTGCTTCATGTCAGCCACCACGTCCTTCAGGGCTTCCTTCACAGTATCGAAAATCACGCCCTGGGTGACGCTCTCCACAGTGATCACAGTGTTTGCCTCAAACACCTGGTCGGCATTGCCCACGGTGATCTGATTGTCCGTGTTGTTGTCCACAGTGACATCGCCACCGGTGACGGGAGCGGAGGGCTCGGGGTCTACGGGAGTGGAGGGGTCAGGATCAGGATTCTCGGTGGGAGGCACGTAGTTGGGATCCTTGGCTCCGCAGTTGGTGCACACGCCATCCACATAGTGGTGGCCGGTGGCCTTGATAACCTCTTGCTCCACAAGGATCTCACCGCACACGGAGCACTTCACGCCATCGGTGAGGCCGTCCTGAGTACAGGTGGCTTCCTTTCCGGGGATGGTCTCCTGGGTGTGTCCGGTGGCCTTGATGGTCTCGCCTTCCTCTACCACGGTGCCGCACACGGTACATACCAGGTCGCCAGTGTAGCCGTCCTTGGTACAGGTGGCGTCCTTGGCGTTTTGCAGCTCGGTCTTGTGGCCCAGGGCCTCGCCAACGCTCTCGGTCTTGGTGTCCTCATAGGGCTGCTCACCAAAGGTTACGGTAGCGGTGTAGGTCACGCTGCCCGCCGCTTCGCAGGTGGCAGCTGTCTCCACCTTACTCACCTCTGCGTCCACAGTCTCGGTGTGGTTGCAGCCCTCTCGCTCACAGCTGAAGGTGGCCGTGGCGGTGTAACCGTCCTCGCTCTTTGTCCAGGTAAAGGTGGGCTCCCCGTAGGTGTGGCCCAGGGCCTCGCCGACGCTCTCGGTCTTGGTGTCCTCATAGGGCTGCTCACCGAAGGTTG